>NZ_LWSK01000080.1 GCF_001642955.1 Rubripirellula obstinata
TGGTCCAGTAAAACACGGATTAGTTCGTTTAGCCGCGTGGGCATCGCCCCGCGCGTTACGCCCCGCATGGACGCGCGGGGCGATGCCCACGCGGTTAAACGATTTAGAAACCCTTCACGGCGTTGGGTCAGCCCCTGAAAATCGAGAAGTCCGGTCAACGCACAGAACCCTGGTGGTAACGATGAGCGCAGCAGAACAACCCGGATTCGTCACTGTTGAAGAGTATCTGGCGGCCGAGGAGAAGGCGGCCACCAAGAGCGAATATAAAGACGGCTGGATTCGGGCAATGTCGGGTTCAATCCTTCGCCACAATGATATTGCAGGTAATTGTTTCGCATCGTTGCATGCATGGCAATGAGCGACATTTACGACGGGATCGAGTTTACGCCGATGACCGTGAAAGACATGATCGCCGAGTACGAGCATTCAAGCTGACGCCTAAACTGCTAAATCTTTGGTATTGACATAGTATTTTGAAATTCAAAATTTGTTCCGCTTTCAGTCCAATGCGGCCATTCGAATCGTCGGAGGCAACTCGATCGATTTCCGTTGCGGGCTTGTCCCGGCGGGATCAACGAATTTCGCTCGATCGCGCTCTCGATCGCGATGGGGGTAGCCAAGTCGTTAGCTCCGCCGGGACAAGCCCGCAACGGAGGCCTACGTGAAAGTACCCTCTCGAAGAACATCTGCGGTTAGGTAGCTCTCAGTTGCCGCTCCGTCCGGGGCAAGCCCGGCGGAAGCAGTCACCATCGCGATGAGAATGAAACCTGCGCAAACGACAACTGCTGCAACCCCAAACTTTTAGCGGCCCAGCTGACGCCTAAACCGCCGCTAGTCTTTCTGGTCGATGTCCCAGACGTAAGTTCTCCGAAGCCTGAGCGATGTTCATCGAATCGACCTGATCGATTCCGCCGGCGGTGATCGAAAACTGACCACTTTCTTCGCGGCCGACCCAGCCTTTTTCGCGGAAGTACCAGAGATGGAAATTGACCGTCTCGGCTGGGAACTTGACTAGCGTTTCGATCGTTCCGATCCCGATCCCGGGCTGCTTGAAATTGCGTTTTCGCTGGGCGTACAGCAATGACAGCAGCTCGAATCGCTGGATCGTGTCATCGCTAGAATTGCTGGCGGTCTCTTTCAATTCAGCGTTGGACTGTTTCTGTTGTTCGTAACGTGCGTCAAAGGCGGCCCGCCGCTGGGGGTCCCGCAGTGTGTCAAAGGCTTCGACTAACTGAGTGAAATAGACAACGTCATTTTGGTCCGAGACGTCCGGATGATGCTTCTTGGCCAGAAAGCGAAAAACTCGCTCGACAGTCGTGGAGCTAGCGTTGGGGCTTATTTCGAGAATTTCGTAGTGATCGATAAATTCTTCGGAAGACATTTTGGGCTCTGGCAGCGTTAAGAAAGCGGATTGTAAGGAAATCTAGGTCGCAAATCCTGGATCGGCCATCAGAAATGCGGTTCAGGATCGGAACTTTGCCGTCAAAGGCATCGTCCTAAGTTCCATTTGTCGCATTTTTCCCTGCAATCGTGCGTTCTCTTTGAATTTTTGCGGCGGCGAAGTACCCTCTAAGCTGGTCTAATCAGCGAGTTTTTGCCGATTTTTAGGCCGGACTTTTTCTCATTACCTTTCTTCATTGAATTGTCGACTCATGGCGTTTTTCCGACTCAGCAAGAAGTCTGATCGTTTTTCACAGAATCACACCACCGATAATTCATCGCCAAAACGAAAGCGAAAAACACTTCGCAGCTCAAAGATTTCGATGGATCGACAGAGCAAGGTCGAAACACTCGAACGCCGCGAATTGTTGGCCGCTGAAATCCTAAACGCGGATATCGTGCCCCACGGATTGTTCGCCGAGGGGACGCCTCAGTCGATCATCGATGCATGGGAAGCCAAGGCACACGCCAATCAGGCTGGGCATCACGATTTAGACGGCCCGCAACCGATTCTGTCGGGCACCCGCTGGCGCACGTCAGCGCTGGGAACCTCGCCCGACGAAGGTGACCCGATTGGGTTGACGTGGAGTATCGTTCCCGACGGCACCGACATCATTGATCCTCAAACCGGTGGAGTCGAAGGGACCAGCAATCTGGTCGGGTTCTTGGACAACATTTACGGCGGTGCTGCGATCGATGTGATCGCCAACAAACCGTGGTTTGAATTGTTCGAGCGTGTTTACGATTCTTGGGCTGACACGACTGGATTGTCATTTCAATACGAACCGTTCGACGATGGTGCACCGATGGCCGCGGGCCCCAGTGTCGGTGTTCTAGGCGTCCGCGGCGACATGCGAGTCAGCGGACGGGCCATTGACGGACCAGGCAACGTGTTGGCCTTCAATTACATTCCCTCCAATGGCGGTAACGGTGGTGCAGACGGCGACATGGTCGTTGATACCTCGGACACTTTTTACGCAAGAAACTCCGACGGACCAACGGGCCGAAACACAGGACTGCACAATGTGCTGGCACACGAAGTCGGGCACGGTCTAGGATTTTTGCACGTCGTTCCCGTCAACGGCACCAAGTTGATGGAGCCTATTATCAACCTTGGGTTCTACGGTCCTCAAGAAGACGACCTCTACAACGCGCATGCATTGTACGGCGATCGGTTGGAGTCCAATAACTCGATCGACCAACCGTTTGACCTGGGGCCGCTTCGAAACGAAGTCGCCGAGTTCACGGATCTGTCGATCAGCAACAACCTGGACGTTGACGTTTTCCGATTCGATGTGGCGATTCCAACCTTCATTTCAGGCAGCGTGCAGCCGACCGGTACTGAGTATTTAGAAGAGGGCCAGTTCGGTGACCCGGCGTCCACCTTGGTCAATCGTGCGGCCGAAAGCGATCTTGGGATTCGAGTGCTGGACGCGGACGGCAACGTGCTGCAGGCGATCAACAACACTGGATTGGGCAGCCCCGAAAGTCTGCCGGAAGTCGAATTGGCGACAGCGGGCACCTATTTCGTCGAAGTTTTCGGCGCTGGCGACACTCAGCTTTACGACTTGGCTCTTCGCGTCGGGCGACCTTTCGGGTTCGATCCGCAATCTGGTGACTTGCGTTTGATCAGCGTCAATCCAAGTGCGGAAGATCTATTCAGCCCCGATGACGTCAATGTGTTGCAGACTTCACCGTCGGAACTGACGCTGCGGTTCACTTCGGATTCGGCGATCGACGAAGCATCACTCGCCGGCGGCATTCGCATTAGCGGTGCAGGTGCAGACCAATTGCGTGGAACGCCTGACGATGTGGTGATCACACCGGGTTGGATCGGATTTGGTGAGAACGAACAAACCATTGTGGCTCGGTTCGCCGAACCACTTGCCGACAGCCGCTATCGCATTGAGGTGTTTGGGGCTGACATTGAATCCGAGGGCGTTACGGCGCTTCGCGAAAGTGATGGCGGGCTTTTTGTTCCGCGCGTCAACGGAACCGATCGTGATGCGATTGATTTTGAATTGGAACTCGGCGCGCGAGTGATCTCGGTCGTCCCTCAACCCGTCACACGAAACAGCGCGGGCGTCCTGACTCCGCAGCGAGAAACGATTCATGTTTACTTCGACGACAACGATCTATTTGCCAGTTTCGATCCCGCCGATCCCGGCACCGATTCGCTGGTAAATCCCGCTTTTTATCAACTGATTCGCACCGAGGATTCGGTTGAAAATACCGACGACCAGTTGCATTTGCCAATCTCGGTTCGCGCGGTCGAATTTGAAACGCAAACGGTTCCCGATCCCGTTAATCCCGGTGCGACGATCGATGTTCAGGTGCGAGTCAATCGCGTTGAATTGACGTTCCTGGATGACTTAGACGATTTGACAGGCGGCGGAGCGTACCGGCTTAAAATTGGCAGCAGCGAACCCGTCACCGTCGCTGGCGATCCCGACGACATTGCAACTCAATCTGAATTAGCCGACATCGGCGAACTCGCGTCCACGGCCGAAGTCTTGAACTTCGCTGGCGGAACCACCGTGATTGCATCGGGCGAGATTGTCAGTGACGGATTGCCTTTTGATTTCCCAGGTGCCAGTCCGCTGGAACCCGGCCATCGAAATATCGCAGAGGAAAGGCACCTCAACGCTATCGACGAAACAGGGCGGCTGACAACGCACTATTACAACTTCGCATTGAACCGACCGTTTTTGGTCACCGATGGTGTTGAGTACTTTACGTCGATCAACCCGCAACAAATGCAACGTGCTCGTGAATCATTTGCGTTGTGGGGACGCCGTACCGGAATTCAGTTTGTCGAAACTGATTCGGCCGTTCCACCGGACGGAAGCAGTCCGAACACGACCTTTGTGGTTGGCGATTTCGCGGCCGTCGGCAGCGTCAGTGAACCCGGTGGAACGATCGGATTGGGCGGCCCGGCGCAAGTGACGATGGACGCGGCTGAAACTTGGTTCGACGGGTATGGTCCTTCGACCGGACTTGGACAGTCGTTCTTTATCACAGCGCTTCACGAAATTGGGCATGCGATCGGACTTGGTCACGCTTACGAATTGCAACCATCAACCGTGATGGGCGGAGCCGACTTCTTCCCACGCGACACTGAAACAAACTTCCCCGGCGTCATTGATCGGTTACACGCCAATGTGATCCACCGACCGGACAATCGCGACGTCGATATGTATCGGTTCAATGTGCCCGATGGTGTTGGTGGGACGATTGACATCGAAGCGTTTGCCCAGCGGACGACCGGCGGCAGTCTGCTGGATACGCATATCGCATTGTTCCGTGACGATGGGGGAACGATCACACGAATCGCGGCCAATAACGATTCGTTCGGCACCGATTCTGCGCTCCGACTGGAACTTGGTTCTGGTGACTATTTGATTGGCGTTACCGCCAACGGAAACCAAGACTACGATCCTCAGCAGCCCGGCAGCGGGACAGGCGGAGATTCCGAGGGCAGTTATGACCTGCGCGTTTCGTTCCGCGAAACTGAGACCTCAACAATCCGCGACGCAGCCGGAACGGCCTTCGATGGCGACGCCGACGGAACACCCGGCGGCGCGTTCAATTACTTCTTCCGAGTAGCCGCTGAAAGCGACACCCTTTACGTCGATGCAAGCGCAGCCGACCCACCAGCGGGCACCGCCGGATCAGCTCTAACGCCGTTTAATGAGATCGATCAAGCGATCGCAGCGGCAACACCCGGGCAAACCGTTCGGATTGTTGGCAACGCCGGTGCCGACGGAATCATCGGGTTGGAACAGGATAATTTCTCAGCCGCCGCGGACAACTTTGCTTACGAAATCGGGCGTATCGATTCGATCAACACGACGCTTGACGACGGTCGAAACCTGATCGTGCCAGCCGGTGTCAATGTTGTCATTGATGCTGGTGCGATCCTGAAAATGTTCAACAGCCGCATCGCCGTGGGCAGTGTTCCCGGAGGCGTGGACGCGTCGGGCGGATCGCTGCAAGTTCTCGGGGTTCCGCACTTGCCAGTCTTTATCACCAGTCACAATGACACATCGATCGGATTGGAAGACGGAAACCTAGGCCTGGCGCCTTCGCCGGGCGATTACGGCGGGATCGACATTCGCAGCGGCATTGACCGCGCCGAAGGACGCTTCGACGCTGAACGCGAAGGGCTGTTCCTGAACAACATTTTCCAGACCGATATCCGTTACGGCGGTGCAGTGGTTCCGATCAACGGACAACTGGTCGCGGTCGATCCGATTCGATTGGATTCGGCAAGACCAACCTTGATCGGCAACCGAATCACCAGGAACTCTGGCGCGGCGGTCTCCGCTGACCCGGCTAGTTTTGAAGAAACACGCTTCACCGGATTGCGTTCGCAGCGTGATGCATCGTTCGTTCCTGATTACGACCGTGTCGGCCCAGTGATTTATGGTCAGCACATGGTCGATAATTCGGTCAACGGACTGCTGATCCGAATCGATACGGCGGCGGGAAGTACGCCTGAGGAATTGTTGGTTTCAGCGAGGTTTGATGACACTGAAATTGTTCACGTGCTCGGCGACAATCTTCTCATTCGGGGTAACCCCGCCGGTGCGATGACCCAGTCGCCCGCGACCGCGCCAGTTCTGACGAATTTATCAGCAGTTTCCGTTGCGGGTGTCAGCGGATTGGCTGCCGGCAGCTATCAGTACCACATCAGTTTTGTTGACGACAACGGTTTCGAGACGCCGCCATCATTGCCGACGACCAGCGTCACGGTTGTGGATGGACAATCGGTGCAGCTCAATGGCCTGCCTGTCGCGACGGGCGACTTCAGCAGCCGACGATTGTACCGTGTCAATCCCAATGGTAGCGTCGGCTTGGTCGCGGAACTGGATCGTAGCGACACCACGCACGTCGATTCCTCGGCCGATATTGGAACGGCACCGTTAACGTTGTCCCCCGAAGCGGTTCGAACACGTCTGGACGCTCGATTGCAAGTCGATCCCGGCGTGACGATTAAGAGCGATGATGTTCGTATCGAACTAGGTTTTGGTGCTGACTTGATTGCCGAAGGAACTGACGTTCGTCCCGTTGTCTTCACATCGCGATCGGATGACCGCTACGGTGCGGGCGGCACGTTTGACACGACCGGCAACGGCGAAACCTCCGGTGCTCCTGGACAATGGGCCGGTATCTACGCAAGACCCGACGCATCGCTTTCGATCGATCAGGCTGTGATCGCGTACGCTGGTGGTACGTCAACGGTTGAACAAACCACGGCCAGTTTCAATGCCATTGAAATCCGCCAAGCCGATGCGCGGATTGCGCACACGTTGTTTGAATCGAATGCCGGTGGCGATTCCGAATCGAACAACAACCGCAACCGCGGAACCAGGCTTGAAAATTCGTCTGCAGTGATTTACGTCGCGGGTGCGCAGCCGATCATCGTCGAAAACACTTTTGTCGGCACGGTCAGTGCCGGTGGCAACAGTACCGCTGCGATCGACATCAACACCAACGCGTTGACCGACACACCACTGAACGACCTAGGCCGTCAAACTGGCGACATCGATCTGGTCGAACATCCCATCAACGTTGGGCCGTTGATTCGCGGCAACCGGCTTGCCGAAGGAATCACCTACACCGCTGGTCTGCACATTCGACCCGAAATCGTTGCGACTGGTGTTGTCTTTGATGACACTGACATCACGCACGTTGTCAGCGGATCGATCGTCGATCCAAACTTGCACACCTTTGGCGGTTTGCAACTGCGATCCCGCGGCGGCGAATCGTTGGTCGTCAAGTTTGATACCACTGATGGCAGTCTACAGGCGGACGGTGCGCCGCTTGAAATCGAAGACCGTATCGGAGGCACCTTGCAGGTGTTGGGGCAGCCTGGGTTCCCCGTCGTGTTGACGTCGATTCACGATGATAGCGTCGGTGCGGGACTGACGCCCGACGGCTTGTCGCTGACCAATACCGGTGGCGACAGCGATCCCATCGCTGGTGATTACGAAGGCTTGTTGATTTCGCATTTCGCCAATGACCGCAACGTCGCCGCGATCGTGGAAAATGAATCCAGTGGCGGTGCCGAAGGCGATCCAAATTCAAATCCTGATCGTGCTCAATCGCTTGGCCGTTTAGCAAGCGGCGAAAAATCCAGTGACGAGAATCTGCGATTGGGATTTGTTGTCGATGGCGCGATTCAGTTCCCTGGTGATCAAGACGTCTATTCGTTCGTCGGGACCGCGGGGACCACGGTCTGGTTGGACATCGATCGCACCGATGAAACGCTCGACAGCGTGATCGAGATTATTGACGCATCCGGCAATGTTTTGGCGGCCAGCGACAACAGCACTGAAGAAATCGCCGACGGAGCGATTTCCAATCCAGGTTCGATTGGTGGACTGACACTTTCGCAAGATCCGTTAACGCCCCGCCACTCGATCAACGATGCCTACCGGGACCTCTACACGCTCAACACGCTTGACGCCGGGATGCGAGTCCAGTTGCCAGGTGCTGCGGGTAGTGCGGAACAGTATTTCGTTCGCGTCTCCGGTGCAAACGGCAGTTTCGGAATCTATGAACTGCAGGTTCGACTGCGTGAACTTGATGAATTCGCCGGTTCCACCGTTCGCTACGCCGACATCCGCTACGCATCAACCGGCATCAACCTGGAAGGCGGACCTGCTCATTCACCGCTGGTCGGTGAACTCCGTGACAACGGAAATGACGCCACGGTAGACCTTGGAAGTTTGGCTACTACCGAACGTGCCGTGATCAGCATTGCCGGAGAATTGGAGGATGCCATTGACGAGCGGACTTATCAGTTCAGCATCAGTCGCGCCGGATTGCAGACTGGCACGACAACCGCCTCGGGCATTACCGAACCAGGCGACTACATCGCGACCACCTTTGACATTGACTACGCCGACGGATTGGGACGCCCCGACACGACGATCTTGCTGTACAGCCGCGATGTTGAGGCAAACACTCGGACGTTGATCGCGGTCGCCAACGACAGCAACATTTCCTCGGACCGTCGCGACACAACCGAATCAGGCAGCGACCTGGATGACCTGTCTCGCGGCAGCGTCGGCAGCCGCGATGGTTTTCTTGGATCGATGGAATTGTTGGCCGGAGACTATGAAGTCGTTGTCACCGGTAACGCTCAAGTTCCAACCCAATTGCTTCAATCGCTGATCCCTTCGCCAACGAATCCGAACATCCGTTTGGAACCGCTTGGCAATATCGCACGAATTGCCGAAGACCGCTTTGACGGACCTGGTGGTGACAACGACGACATTCCACGCAACACCGTCGATACGACGGGTTTTTTGGGCAATTCACCCGTACAAGTGGTGTTGCAAGGCGAAGAGAACGCGATTCCGTTCTCGCTCGGTGACGTCACCCTGTTCGTGATCGAAGGTTCGCGTCCTAACAATTCGGCGCGAGTCGGATCGATTGATCCGCAAGTCGGTGTCCGTGATGCGTTGTACACAACGGACCAAAATCCGCTGGGTGATATTGCTCAAAGTCCCGATGGATTTGTTTACGCATCTTCGGCCGGAACTCGTAATACAGAAAACGTGAACGATGCCAATGCCGGGAACTTCTTCCGACTCAACGAGGACGGTCAAACCGTCGAATCGGTCGGCAACACGGGGCTGCTTACGTTTGAAGGCTTCGTCAACAATGGCAACAACGCAGTCGGTCGCCAACAATCTGTGGCAGGCGGACGAATCGGCAACGGGCATGTGATGTCGGCGTTGACCTATCAAGTCAGCGGAGCGAACAGGCAGAACCTTGCACTGTTTGGCGTCAGTTCGTTGGGTAATGGCAGGGACACCTACACGTCGGTAACGGTCGGTGGAGCCAACGGAAACGTCAACGGTTTAGTTCCCGACACCCCAGCGACCAACTTCCTATGGCGATTGAACCCTGAAACCGGTGCAGCGATCAGCGCCGCGCCCGGTGGTCAAGAACGTCAAGGTGATTCCCGAGCCCAAGGTGCCGGTACCGCTCAGATCGAAATCGGTCGAATTGAAACCAGCCCAGGTGCGATCGTCACCGGGATCGCGGATGTGGATGGAACACTTTTCGCCGTGACAACGCTCGGCGAATTGATTTCAATTGCCGGGATCACGCACAACACCAACAATCCAGGCGCAGGCAATACCCCTGCTAGTAATCGTAACCTTCCTGAAAACTTGATCGGTGCCCCGGTGGCGACGATCATCGACCCGGTTACCGATCAACCCGTCGTCTTCACGTCGCTGGATGCTGGTCCAAGAAACATCACGGACCCAACGAGTGGTTTGCCGCTTTCCAATTTCCTGTTTGCGACCGACGACGCCGGTCAAATGTACGTGTTTGACACCAGCGGCGTTCTGCAACCGTTGTTGCAACGCGGTTTGTCGCAGCAACAAACCCAAGCTGTAGACCCCGTCGGAATTGCGTTCAGTAATCTGGATGTCAACCTGTTCCACCGAACCGTAGAACGCGGCGGCGATGCTGGCCACGGCGCACCAGCGACTCATGACCAAACGCGAATGGACGCCGAAGCCGGACAAACGAGTCTGTTCTTTGGATACGAGCTACCTGGCGGTCCAGACGACAATACTCAGCTCGGCGACTGGGAAGGTCAGTTTGCGAGCGATCGCGCCCTGAAACCGATCCCCAACATGCCCAACAACAGGCGTCCCAGCTACGACTTTGCCGGTGGTGCTCACGGCAACATCGAAAGCTTTGGCTTCGACCTAGCCGATTACGGTGCGGACGATGAACCAACATTGTACTTCAACTACTTCCTCGACACCGAAGACGCCGAAGGCAACATCAACGGTGGTCAAAGCCGTGACAGCGTTCGCGTTTTTGTCGCCAGCGAAGAACGTCAAACCTGGACGTTAGTCGCAACGAATAATTCGCGGAATGCAGGGACGCTGGCGGACACCGGTGGCGGAAACTTTGACGAATTCGATCGCGGTGAATCAAGGTACACTCAGGATGAAAACGGTGAAGGTGAAGCCTATCAAACGCGCGAATTGTTTGACGCGGCCCAGTGGCGACAAGCACGAGTGCCGTTGCAACCGTGGGCCGGAGACAATGACGTTCGAATTCGTATCGAGTTCAACTCGGCTGGCGAATCCGAACGCAACGTTGCCGAATTACGAGCCGTTGACGCTCGAGTGCTGCTGGAAGGAATTGCCGGTGCTGAACCGAATCGATCGTTCATGATCACCGAAGACGACCTTGCGGGAACCTTTGGCGGAGCAACGACGACGACGTTTGAATTTGATTTCGGTTTGGTGCTGCGTACGGCGGCCGGTTCGTCGATCACCAATGGTGATTCGTTCACGCTTGCCCCAACCAACGGCGCGGCTCCGACGACGTTTACGTTCTTGCAACTAGACGGTTCAAGCCCGGTTTCGTTCGATGCACTGGATACCGCTGCGGATGTCGGCGTTGAATTGGTTGCGGCAATCGAAGCAGCCGGTTTGACCGTGACGCCCGACGCTGTCGATCCGGAATTCCTTGATATCACCGATGCCGACGGGAACGTTGTCACGGTGGCGTCAAACAACGCGGCAATCATTGATGGTGTTCGGGTGGAACTGATCGACGGGGCATCGCTTGCCTCTGGCGATACGTTGACCCTGACCGTGGCCGATCCTGAAATCGATCCGATCACGTTGGTGTTCGCAAGCAGCACCGACATTCCCTACGAAGCCACCGATACGGCGGGCGCGGTCGCTGCAAGCGCTGCAACGGTGCTGGAAAACGCTGGCTACACATCAGTCATCGATTCATCCAACACCTCTCGCATCCAAATTACGGCGTCCGATGCGTTGGCAGTGACGACGGCTGTTGGAAACGACACCACGATCGCCAGTTCCGTCGCGGATTTGACCGATGGAACCATCATCACTCCGGTCCCCGGGACCGATTTGATCGAAGGCGACACGCTGGAAATTACTGATTCAGTTTCTTTGGAAACAACGACATTCGTTTTCCGTGACAACGATGTTCTGGCGGTCGAGTTCGATGGTGCAACCATCGCCGACACCGTTGATGACGCCGAAACGGTCGCCGCCAATTTGGTAGGCGGGTTTGTCGCTGGCGATTTGTTGGCCGAAGTTGATCTCGTTGACGCAAGCGTGTTTGGCTTTGTTGATGCTGACGGAAACTCGGTTCAGGTCGCCTTGGCGTCAAATAATCTCAGTGCAGTGCAAAGTCTGATTAGCGTTTCTGACGCGGCGCAGCTCAGCGAAGGCGACTTGTTGACGTTGACGCCATCGCTTGGCGGGGCACCGATTGTGTTCCGTTACACTGACACCGCTAATCTGAACGTGGTGTTTGATCCAGCCGGCACGGATGCAGACGCGGTCTCGGATCTGGTCGATGCGATCAACTTGCAGATTCCTGGTGCCGCCACGATCGGCACAGGTGATGGAACAACCGTTGTGATCAGCGATCCAGCAGTGGATGATTTCCAGTTGGTCGATCCCACTGGTGTTTTGTTGACCGATGTGTTGACGCTGGGCGATGGAGCGTCGATTGCCAATGGAGACACCTTTACCCTGAACTCGGTCGCCGGTCCGACGACCTTTACATTCCGCGATGTCGCCCCCGATCCGTTGCTGGATACCGACATCGTCTACGACCCAGCCAGCGGTGCTGGTGCCGTCGCAACCGCCGTATCAGACGCGATCAATGCAGCCGGATTTACGGCAACCGCGAACGCTGTTTCGGCTTCTTCCATTACCGTTGTCGATGGCGACGGAAATCCAGTGTTCTTGGATGCTGAAACCACGACGGTAAACCTGGGCGGCTTCTTGCTTAACGCAGTGCCAGTCGGTGGTGAGGAAATCACACTGTCATCGGGTGCCGGAGATCAAACGCTCGTGTTCCAACCTGGAACAGAGATTTTGATTCCGTTCACCGTTGGCGATGACGCGGCCACGATCGCAGCAGCAACCGCAGCGGCAATCGATGCAACAGTCGAACTGTCGGCCTCGGTGGATCTCGGTGATGCGAATCGGGTGGAATTATCCGATGCCGATGGGACACTGATTTCGGCGGTCGCGAGTGACAATGTCTTGCTTACCACTTCCTTCCGCGCCGTCGATGGCGCGGGACTTGTCGATGGTGACACAATCACCGTCACACTTCCCCCAGTGGTTCCCGCCGACCCGGATCTGCCACCCGTTCCGGCCCCACTGCCGGTGACGATTGTCTTGCGAGACACCGACATCAACTCGGTCTTCTTCAACGCCACCGATACCAGTGGTGAAGTCGGTGTCGCGATCGGCCAAGCCTTGCTTGCCGCCGGATTCACGATGACCGTCGCTGCATCGGAGAATGCCTTGACGCCGACCGAAGTCTCGTTGATTTCGGGTGGAGTGGCCGTTGTCGACGCATTTGGCGTGGACCCATCTTCGGTTCGGATTCCGATTGGAATCAATGACGTTGCCACAGACGTTCAGCTTGCCATGCAAATGGCGATCGCAGACGAATTTACCGCTGACGATGCAGTTGCAAACCTGAACCAGTTCCCGTTGGCTCGTCAATCAGTGCGTCTGTTTGGCTTCACGATCAACGATCCAGGTTCGCTCGGGTATTTCCAGAATCCAACCAACATTATCCCGGCTGCAGAACCGGATACCGATAATCCGTTGACGGGACTTTTCGTGGATGCGATCACGGGGTTGCCCGTCGCGACGCCTCACCCGGGCTTGGACAGCGGTGTCTATCCCGAGCTTAATGAAACCGGATTTGGTAACTCGTTGGCTGATTCGCTTCGGACTTCCGGCCGTCGTGCGTCGAACAACACAAGCGAAGGTTTCTACTTAGACGATTTGATTATCGGTTTTGCCGAACGTGGCGAACTGGTTCACGATGCCACCCCCGGCAACCAATTGTCGCTCAATCCGCTGCATGAACAAGAGATCAATATCGGTGGCAGGGTCACTGACTTGCCCGATCAAGGTGCATTCCAGCTAGAGGTTCGTTTGTCGGTTGATACGGTCGCTCCCATTGGCGGTACTGACTCTGAACGAATTCGAAACTTCGATACCAACGACATCATTGGTCGCGGTCTGTCCTTCGATTTCGTCCGGACCAATGGTGCGGATATTTCGGACGGTGCAGTGATCACTTTGTCCGATGGAAACGACATCGCTCGATTCGAATTTGACAACCTGGATGATGGAGTCGGCAGTGGCGTGGCAACGGGAGCGATTCCGGTCTCGTTCACCAGCGACATGACGTCGATCGAAATTGCGACGGTGGTTCGTGATGCAATTAATTCACCAGCGGCCCAATCAATTTTGGACATCACTGCGTTCTCGCCTGATGGCTCAACAACGACTGGCGTTGGAACCTCGGACACCTTCTTACTTTCGGGTTTGGTGTCTTCCGACCTCACCGGTGGACTCGATTTTGCTCCCGCGATTCCAACGCTTTTCAGCTTCGTGTTTGGGACAGAGTTTGAAAACGCGGGCACCGCGACCGGCGATGAGAATCGGTTCCGCGATCAAGGCCAGATCATCATCGAAAACACGTTCATCTCAAGCTCATCCAGCTTCGGAATTGAGTCCACTTTTGAACGCGCCAACCAAGCCGACACTCCGTTGGACATCGGCGCAACCCAACCGCTGCCAGGCGCTACGCGAGCGTTCCCGACGCCTAACCCGCAAAACTTGGTGCCGGGCCCGGTTTTGCGTAACAACGTGCTGTTCAATAACACCGGTGGCGGAATTCGAGTGTCGGGCGACACTAGCAATGGAAACCTTCCCGCTGCCGCTCCATTTGTTCGCGTGATCAACAATACGATCGTCGACAATGGATTCGGAATTGCCATATCGACGGGGGCTGCCCCGACGCTGCTAAATAACGCAGTTGTTGGCAACACCGTCGGAATCTTTGCTGACAATTCCGTCAACGCGGCGGAGATTTTCAACACTCTTTACGGAGACAATGGCACTAACGTCTTTGGTGTCGGACTTGGCGGTGTTCCCCAAATCGCTGGTGGCGATCAAGTGTTCGTCGATCGAACCGGTGACAATTTCTACCCATCGATCGGTTCGCAGTTGATCGACAACGGAAACGCGGCTCAGGGGGATCGTCTAGGTTTGCGAACACTTCGTGGATCACTCGGGATCGCTGAATCGCCGATCTTGGCACCCGCGACCGACATTACCGGTTTCACACGTGCCGACGATGGCGACCCAGCGACCGGCGGTGGTGTGGGCAGCAGCGTCTTCATCGATATCGGTGCGTTCGACCGAGTCGATCGCGTTGGACCATCAGCTCGTTTGATCACGCCGCTAGACAACGATGCGTTGGGTGCAGACCAAGACGGATTGCCGACGATCGTTCAACTATCCAGCGGCACGTTGGATGAATTCGTGATCCGCCTAGAAGACATTCGCGGTGCCGGGATTGATGATTCAACCGTCGGTCCCGATCGCATCACCGTGACTCAGGACGGCCGCGTCTTGGCGTCAGGTGTGGATTACACGTTTGCTTATTCAGCAACCGACAATACGATCATCTTGACTCCGACTAGCGGCATCTGGACGCCTGGTTCCGCCTACGAAATCACGCTCAGCAATCGCGATCGCACTGGATTGCAATTGCAATCTGGCGACCAAATCGATGATGGCGAAACGTTCAGCATCATCGACAACGATGGCACCGAGGTTGAATTTGAATTCGATGGCGGGTTGGCGTTTCGGTTCAATGATGTTGCCAACGATGGCGACATCATTCGTTTCACCAGTGGTCCGACCATTCAAATTGAATTCGATATTGATGGCGACCTCGATCCCGCCACCACCGATGTAATCGCGATCGATCCCGCCGACAATGCGGAATCGTTGTCAGTAAAACTTGCCAACCTACTTCGCAACGGCGACTTTGGTTTTGATACTGCCGTCTCGCTAAACGGCGATCTGGCTTCCATCACCTTTGATCCTGATGTGGACGCCGAAGTGGTTTCGACAACCGTCGAAGTTGCCAGCCGAGCAGGCGTGGCGGATGGTTCAGTTGCTGTACCGTACCTTCCAACCGCAGATTTCAGTGCGGAATCGACGGCAGGCTCACTGATCGCTGCGATCTCCAATTCGGACTTGAATGCTTCGGCGTTCACGCCCGGTGGCGGACAAGTGTTTGTCGATAATGTCGCGTCAGTCACCAATTTGGTGTCGGCCGATGTCGGTGCGATCGTTGACTTGGCCGGGAACGACTTGCAAGCCAACCGTGTCAATCGCGAAACACAATTCACGATCTTGTTGCCAGGAACCCAGCTTGATTTTGGTGACGCCGATACGAGCTTCCCAACCTTGGTCGCCGACAACGGCGCTCGTCACACCATCGCAGCGGGTGCCCCAAGGTTCGGTACGTTTATCGATTCGGAATTGAACAGTCGCCGCTTGAATGGCGGGACAGATGACGCTGGTTTGGTTGTCGTTGGCAACGGCACCGGCGGATTGACTGTCACAACAATCGACGACGGAATTGAATTGGTTGTCGATACCACGGTTCGACCGGGCGACACCGTCACGATCGACCTTGGTGGTGGTGAGCTACGCGTTTTTGAATTGGTGTTGGCTGGCAACGCGCCAACCAATCCTGCAAACGTACCCGTGCTGTTGGTCCCCAACAGTGTTGGTGTCTCGGCAAGTGCATTGGCCGTTCGTACCGCTGAACGACTCGCATCAGTCATCACCGAAAATCTGTCTCAGTCCGTCGGTGGTGCTTTGCCACCGGCCACATCGGTTCAGTACGTCCGCGAAACCGAACGCTTACAGGTCGTGTCCGTGGACGACGAAGACGGCGTGCTGATCTTCGGTTCCGGATCGTTTGCCGGCATGTTCATTGATCCCGAATTTGATTCGATGGGTGGAACGGTCGCGGCAAGCGAAGAGGTTCTGAACTTCTTGAATCCAAACGCGACCAACGGCGTCTTCCTGGCATTGGATGTTCAGGGCAACGGCCTGGTCGATGCCTGGATTGACTTCAACGATGACGACGACTTCGATGACGTTGGCGAACAAGTGTTGTTCAACCAGCCAGTCATCGACGGCGATTCCAACCGCGTTCAGATCATCACGCCAGCGAACGTTAGTTTGCCTAGCGGTGGATCGAAAGAGGTCGCGGCCCGGTTCCGCATCAGCAGTACGGGTAACCAGACGCCTGATGGATTGACGATTGGTGGCGAAGTCGAAGACTACACGGTCACCATCATCGACGCTCCGTTGCCGCAAGCCGTTTCTGCTTCGTACACGATCAACGAAGACAACATCGGCAATGATCCACTGGATACAACGGCCTTCCCGCTTCAATATCCACCATTAACGACCGACACGTCGGCATTCACCAACGTTCGCTACGTCGTCGCACGCGATACAACGTTCGGCACCTTGAATTTGACCGACACAGGCGAATTCACTTACCAGCCTCGTGAGGATTTCTTTGGCACCGATACCTTCACGTATCAGGTGATCGGAAACGTCAACGTTGACGGCACCATTTTACCGGTGCGTAGTGAACTGGCGACGGTTGCGATCACGGTCAACCCCGTCAACGACGCGCCGTCGGCATTGGTGCAAGTGATTCAGGGCATCGAAGACCAAGACCTGTCGTTCACGGCTGACGATCTTTTGGACGGAGCGTTACCGCAGGACGATGCGGATGTTCGAATCAGCCCGTTTGACGAACAGGAACAAACACTGTCGGTGATCAACATCAACGTGTTGGACGAAACGGGAGTGATGGTTCCTGTCTTGGATTTGACGGATCCAACCGACCCGTTCTCAATCAGCGAAGGCTCGGTCCAACGCGAGGTCTATATCGAAGTCACCGCGGGCGTCTTTGAGCCTTTCGGAACGTTGACCGTCGATGTGGCAACCGATTCCGTGACTGGGGTTACCGAAGTTTCCGAGCTAACCTTTGCACCGGAGATCCAGGTGGATTCTGGTGAATTGGATGTCGATGGAAATCCAATCTTTGATGTCGTGCGTTTGGACAATTACAACCGAACCAGTCCAGCACCGGTTCCGTTTGAATATGTCGTCGCCGACAATGGACAAACGACCTTGCCCGACGGTACCGACGCGACCGAGTCAGTGACTCCGGAAATCATTACTCAAACGGCAACGATTGAACTGCTTGAACGAAACGATGCCCCTGTCGCTGGCAACGATGTGATCATCGCCGTGGAAGATCCCGTGGGCGGATTCGTGATCGATCACGCAATGATTTTAGGAAACGATACTGCGGGTGCCAAAGCGGACGCCGAAGGTCGCAATGCGTCGATCGACGAAAACAACGGCACCACGGACATCACGCTCAGTATGCCTGTCCTGATCGACAATCCGGCCTTCGCCAGCCCTGACCCGACCGTGTCTGTATTTACTTCTGGTTTCGGAGTGGTTTCGTACAACCCAGCCGACCCGACTCAGTTCATCTACACACCAAGGCCCGATTTCTACGGCATCGATTCGTTTGTTTACTCGATCACCGATAACGGCAACAACGTTTCGTTGGACGGCAGCGGTGCTGAGATCAATACCCCCAGCATGCTGACAACGACGGCAACCGTCGTGCTGGATGTGCGTCCCCAAAATGATGCACCGTTTACGCCGAACAAGCCAACGGCTGCACAAGCGCTGACTGGTGTGTTCACGACGACCGAAGACCCCGCGACGCCGCTTATCATTACCGCCAATTCGTTGACAGAAGGATCGTTCGGACATGCGGCTCCAGCGTTCTTCGGGGCACCGCAGAACGAATCCAACCAAACTTTCTTTGTCAGCGGAGTGTTTGACAAGGATGACAATGAGATCACGATCGCCGAAGTCGGCGACCCGGCCGATCCCGATACGTTTGAATCGCCGTCGGGAACGTTCCGCCCGTTCTTCAATGCGACAGCCGGACCTTTGTTCGGACATTTGATTCGCGTCGAGTACACGCCGGCGGACGATTTTAACTCGGCCCAAGATTTGGGTGCGGGCCTGGTCAGCGTGCCTGACACGTTCGCGTTCACACTTAGCGATGACGGCATTAGCATCGACCAACGACCCAGCGTTGACCTCAACGGCAATCCCTTCGGTGATTACCCAATTGAACCAGCGTCGATCAAGGCAACGGTTGCGATCACGGTCACGCCGGTCAACGACGCACCGGCATTGGGCGACGATACGGTTGACGCTGTGGAAGACGTTCAGTTGCTAATTCCGTTTGCGACCATTTCAGCAAACGATTCGGTTGGGCCAGCCGACGAAGTCGATGGAACCAATGATGGCGTTTTAACCTATTCACAATCGCCAATCACAACGACCGCTGGCGGCATCGTCAACTTCCTGGCCAATGGCGACCTAAGCTACACGCCACCCGCTGAATTCAGCGGTGAAGACACTTTTGTTTACTCGGCGACCGACCAGGGCGTGACCGTGGGCGGCGATGGCAACCGAGCAAGCGATCCTCGATCGTCAACCGGGACAGTGACTGTCAATGTTGCCGCATTGAACGATCCGCCAACGATTGATCAGATCGAAGATTTGACATTGCTTGAGGGCGAAGTCGGCCGGGTTGCGACGATTTCTGGAATCAGTGCCGGTGGCGGTGAAAACCAAATGCTACGCGTCACAGCAACTTCGTCCGCACCATCTCCGTTTGATGCGTTGACGCCGGTCTACACCAGCCCGAATGAAGTCGCGACGATTCCGCTAACACCGCGGCCGTTTGAATCGGGCACCACCGTCGTCACCGTAACCGTGACTGACGCCGGATTTGACGGAATCTTTGACACCGCCGACGACGCCTCAACTTCACTTGACATTAACGTCAACGTTTTGGAGGTCAACGATGCACCGACGATCGATGCGATTGACGACTTCAGCGTGACCGAAAACGACACAGTGTTGCCCGTCGATCTAACAGGCATCTCCGCCGGTCCTCAGGAAACTCAGCCGTTGGCGATCACCGTCACCAGCAGCAACCAATCGCTGGTGCGTAACGAAGACATTGTGGTCGACTACACCGACCCCGATACCACGGGCAGCTTTACCTATTCGCTTCTGCCCGACCGGGCTGGCACGACCACATTGACGGTCACGCTAACCGATGGTGGGCTGGACGGCGATTTGGCGACCGCTGGTGATAACGGCGTGACGACCGAAACGATTACGTTATCGGTCATCAACATCGTCAATATCCCGGAACCTGCGGACGACGCGTTTGACAGCGACGAAGACTTGGCAGTCATCATTGATAGCGATCAATTGACCGACAACGACTTCGCACCGGACTTGGCGCCAGGCGAATCGTTGAGCGTGATTTTGGATGCTGACAACCCAGACGACGCGACGCAAACGATCACAACGACACTTGGTGCGACGGTGACCCTGAACACAGCGACCGGTGAACTGACTTATGACCCGGTCACTGCAACGCAGCTTCAGGCTCTTGCACCGGGCGAATTTGTCGAAGACAGCTTCACCTACTTTGTCAACGATGGAACGTTGTCGGCACCTTTGCCATCGGCAACCGTTCGGATGTCGATCGAAGGCATCAATGACGCACCGACCGTCGTCGATGACGTCATCGGTTCGCCACCGTTGCCAGCGAATCCGTCCACGTTGGCACCGTTATTGGTTCGTCCATTGGCGAACGACAGCGACGTTGATGGAACGCTTGACATCAATTCGTTGATCGTCACCGAAGAACCGTTGTTCGGATCCGTTTCCAGACGATTGGTGGACGATGGCAACGGAAACCAAGTCGTTGAACTCGCCTATTCGCCGTTCGTTCAGTTTGCTGGAACGGATTCGTTCAAGTACACGGTCTCAGATGATCTGGGGCAACAGAGTGTGGAAGCGACGATCGAAATCCGACCATCAATGGCTCCCGTCACCGGCCCCGATATCGGCGGTGGTGTTGCAGCGGATGGAATCACCATTAACGTGCTTGCGAACGATGTTCCTGTTGTTGGCAGCCTGGATTTATCTTCGTTGATGATTTCCAGGGCTGCGAATAACGGAGTCGCGACTGCAAACTCCGATGGAACCGTTGGTTATGTTCCCAACCCTGGGTTCGTTGGAACCGATTCGTTCCAGTACACGGTCGCGGACAGCGAAGGCAACGTCAGCGAACCGGTCACGGTCGTCGTCAACGCAACCGCCAACGGGATGCAAAACCCCGTCCGCTTTGCCGACGTTGATGCCAACGGCCGCGTGGAAGCGTTCGACGCGTTGTTGATCATCAACCGACTCGATCGGGCGAGTTCCAACCGGGTTCCGGTCGATAGTGCTGATCGAGGCCCGAATTTCTTCGACGTCAACGGCAGCGGCGACATCACAGCGTTCGATGCATTGATGGTGATCAATAACATTGGTCGTCCAGCACCGATTTTTGAAGGCGAATCAATACAAGAACCAACGTTGGTTGCACCTTCGACTTCGCTGCCATCGGTGGCCTTGCCAAACCAGTCGGATGATCGTTTGGACGCACCCGTGGGGCTAGCGATCGATCCAGGCCTGCAAGTATCGAAACAGGTTAGCACTGATTCAGTTGCCCCTGGTCAGAACACCCCCAGCGGCGACGTTGTTGACGATTCGCTGGTCGATTTGCTGGCCCAGGATGCTGGTTCGGAAGCGTTTGACGAAATTTCTGAAGAATCAGCAACCGATTTGGCCTTCAAGTTGCTCCGTTAGGACTTCCCAAGCGGACGCTAGTTCGGTAACATCCGCGATTCAATTGAACTTAGTGACTTGACGGACGATCCCAGACTGCTGGGATCTGTCCAGTTATCTACGAGCAGGAAAATGACCAAAGCCAAGGCAAAGACGAAAATGAAGACGCACAAGGGAACCAAGAAACGGTTCCGCTTGTCCGCGAGTGGGAAGGCAATGCACCGCAGCAGCGGTACAAGCCACCTGGCACAAGCCATTTCCGCAAAGCGTCGTCGCAACCTGCGTGGCACGACTTCGGTCGACAAGTGCATGGAAGCGACCATCAAAGCCGCTCTGAACGGCTACAGCAGCTAGAGAAGCAGCAGTTAGCTATTAGCGATTAGCCATTAGCTTTTCCCCGAACACGATCCCCCCCAAAGCTAAAAGCTGATAGCTAATCGCTAAAGGCTAATAGCTAATTACATCCCTTCGGTTGGGCAAAACTTCGGCGTCGGCATTGCTTGCCTTCGGTCGGGGCCTGAATCGGAAACACAAAAGAAATTGCAGGATTTGATCGATGCGTACCACTACCGGTTCAGCCAGACATAAGTCAAAGAAACGTCTATTCAAGCGAGCCAAGGGCTTCCGCGGTGGACGTGGTACTTTGATTCGCAGTGTCAAAGAAACCCTGCTTCGCAGTGGTGCCTACGCGTTCCGCGATCGCCGCGTCCGCAAACGCGATTTCCGCAAGCTGTGGATCATCCGAATCAACGCTGCCGCTCGTCAGCATGATCTTCGGTACAGCGAATTCATTTACGGCCTGAAATTGGCCGGAATTGAACTGGATCGTAAAACGCTTTCCGAAATGGCGATCACCGATGCAGCAGGCTTTACCGAAGTCTGTAACAAGGTCAAGGAATCGCTCGCCGCCAAGGCTGCTTAGCGAATATGTCGCTCGACAATTTTCTCGCCACACTCGATAAGCTCGAAGGCGAAGCCAAGGATGCGTTTGAAAATGCGGCCGATTCAGAAGCATTGGAATCGGTTCGCGTTCAGTTTTTAGGTGCCAAAAAAGGCGCTCTCAAAGACGTTCAAAAGCAGATGGGCGGCATCGACAAAGATGACCGCAAAGCGGCCGGAATGCGATTGAATGCGTTCAAGTCGAGCGTTCAAGACGCGTTCGAACAAACCGCTGCCAGACTAGGCGGTGGTGGATCCGATGGCGTCGATCCCACATTCGATCCGACGTTGCCAGGCGTGCGTCCGGAACTGGGGCACGTCCATCCGATCACGCAAACGATCAACCACTTGATGGAAATCATGGGGCGGATGGGGTTCAGTGCCGCCGAAGGCCCCGAGGTCGAAGATCCGTGGCATAACTTTGTCGCGCTGAACATTCCCGAGGACCATCCGGCTCGCGATCCGCTCGATAATTTCTATCTATCGACTGCCGAAGCCGCCGCCGGTTCCGAAGGCAGTCAGTTGCTTCGCAGCCAGACCAGCACGGTTCAAATCCGTGTGATGGAAAAGCAAGCTCCACCGATCCGAATCATTTCGCTGGGCCGTGTTTATCGTCCCGACGCACCCGACGCGACGCACTTCCCGATGTTTCATCAAATGGAAGGCCTGTACGTCGATAAGCACGTCACGATGGCGAACTTAAAAACGGTGCTGCGAGTCTTCGCGACCAATTACCTAGGCGATGATGTCGAGATTCGTTTTCGACCGTCGTTTTTCCCTTTCACCGAACCAAGCGTCGAAGTCGATTTCTATTGGAACGGTGCGTGGATCGAATTTGGTGGTGCGGGAATGGTCGATCCAGCGGTTTTCTCCGCCGTCGGCTACGACCCCGACGAAGTGTCCGGATTCGCATTCGGTCTTGGCGTCGAACGCCTCTGCATGCGACGCCACGGAATCACCGACATCCGCGATCTGTACAGCGGCGACCTGCGGTTTCTAAGCCAATTTTAGCGGCCCGCGCCTGCTAACGCAGACCGGATTCATTCCGTTTTTTCTGGCCTTATGGTCGGCCTTGTGGTCGGCCTTGTCGTAGGCCGTAGCGAGCGGAGCGAGTTACGGCACTGACGCGCAGGCCCGTACAGGTCGCCCGTACAGGCGGCCCGCGCCCGCCCGCCGTAACTCGCTCCACTCGCTACGGCCTACTTTGGAATAGCGAAACGATTTCCCAACCAGAATAGAAAAAGGTGACGGGGGATTTATTCAAAACGATGAATATGCCCCGTCACCTTTTCGCGTCACCTTTTCAGGCTCTTATGAACTAACGGCAACCGCGACGGTAGACGCCGTAGCTGGGTCGTCCATAGAAACCGCGACCGCCGAAGTTGCTGACACCGAAGCCGCGATTGAATTGCGGTTGTGGCACTCCAAAGCCGGCACGGTAAAACGATCGCTGCGGAGCAAAGTTGCTATGGCCGCGAAACTGATTGCCATAGAACCGGTTGCCGCCATAGAACTGGTTGCCATAGAAGCGAGCGTCTCTCTGGCTGCCAATCGCTCGGCCAGCGACTCCGCCGACCAAGCCGCCAATCACGGCCCCGCCCAACGCATTGTTGCGACGGTCGCCGATCACGCCGCCAATGACCGCGCCGGCGAGTGCACCAGTGCGAGTGCCTCGTTGTGTGAAATTCTGAGCTTCAGCCAACGAGGGGATCGACATTGCGGCGACTGCGGCGATGGCGATGGTAAGTTTGTAGTGAGACATTTCTGAGTCCTTGGAAATGGGAAAAGGGGGGAAACAGCTTTAGTCTTTGCAACGCCTGTGCCAAACCCAAAAAACCGCGTAAAACACGTGAAACCGATCGCTGAGCCGATCTCGCAGCCTCGACGCGCAGTCAAAGTGATCTCAACCTGTTGCGAGATTGAGACAACATTGACGTCAAAGTCTCCGCCGGCGGCATGAAAGCTCGTCGATTAAAGTGGCCCACAACAAGCAAGCGGCCGCCCAGTTCAGGAGCCTAAGGACCGTCGGAACAATAAGTGGCGTAGCGAAACTCGCCAAGAGTTTCGGCAGTTCGACAAACCGAAAGTCTTGGCGACTTTCGCTACCAATTTTCCCGCCACTAATTGTTCCGGCGGTCCTAAGCTCTGCCACCGGTCCAGGTTCTGCTAGGCCCAGAGGGCCGACAGCCCAATGCCGGTGGCGCAGCCACCGGTGTCCCACTATCCATGTCGTCCAGGCCCAGCGGGCCGACAGCCCAATGCCGGTGGCGCAGCCACCGGTGTCCCACTATCCATATCGTCCAGGCCCAGCGGGCCGACAGCCCAATGCCGGTGGCGCAGCCACCGGTGTCCCACTATCCATGTCGTTCAGGCCCAGCGGGCCGACAGCCCAATGCCGGTGGCGCAGCCACCGGTGTCCCACTATCCATATCGTTCAGGCCCAGCGGGCCGACAGCCCAATGCCGGTGGCGCAGCCACCGGTGTCTCACTATCCATATCGTTCAGGCCCAGCGGGCCGACAGCCCAATGCCGGTGGCGCAGCCACCGGTTTCCCACTATCCATGTCGTCCAGGCCCAGCGGGCCGACAGCCCAATGCCGGTGGCGCAGCCACCGGTGTCCCACTATCCGTATCGTTCAGGCCCAGCGGGCCGACAGCCCGATGCCGAGCTTCCGTCTCACCGGATCTAAGCCGGACGCGCGCTATCGCGCGGCCGGCTGATCATGTCGGAAAAAGCGATCTGCCACACTCGAAAAAACGCTGTCTCGTTAGGATCTACTTGTCGGGACCAGCCCGCTTTGGCACACTTGTCGGCCATGAACGCTAAACCAAATTCGCAATACCAGAACGACAACCATTACCAGTTTGATACGGCTGGCGCGTTGCTGACCACGCAACTGCCGCTACCACGCCGCAGCGGTAAGGTGCGTGATGTCTACGACCTTGGTGACCGGCTGTTGATTGTCAGCACCGATCGGATCAGCGCCTTCGACTATATTTTGCCCTCTGGGATTCCAGAAAAAGGGCGATTGCTGACGGCGATGAGCGAGTTTTGGTTCAACCTTTTAGACGTTCGCCATCACCTGATTTCCAGCGAAGTTCCCAGCGACTTGCCGTCATCGATTGACACAGCACCGCTGGTCGGCCGCGTGATGGTGACCGAAAAAGCGTCCGTGGTTCCGTTTGAATGCGTCGTTCGTGGTTACTTGGAAGGCAGCGGCCTACGCGAGTACAACGATACCGGCGAGATTTGCGGCAACAAACTTCCAGCCGGTTTAAAGCAGTGCGACCGGTTGCCGAGTCCGATCTTTACGCCGGCAACCAAAGCCGAAGAAGGACACGATGAAAATGTCACGATCGGTCGCATGATCGCTGACGTCGGCAGCGACTTGGCCTTGGATTTGCGAAACCGCAGCCTGTCGATCTACGCGGCCGCTTGCCAGCACGCTGAATCAAAAGGCATTCTTATCGCCGACACCAAGTTTGAATTCGGAATGGTCGGCGATGAAGTCGTGCTGATCGACGAAGTCCTCACCCCAGACAGTTCAAGATTCTGGGCAGCCGATACCTATCAGCCAGGCCAAGCTCAACCTTCGTTCGATAAACAGTTTGTTCGCGAATGGTTGTCGTCGTGTGGTTGGGACAAACAAAGCGATCCACCGATGTTGCCTGCTGAAATCATTAAAAAGACCAGTGCGAAATACATCGACGCCTACCAACGAATCAGCGGACATTCGTTCGCGTGAGACATCGAAGTAGGTTTTCAATGGTCGTGGAACGGCCTAAGCAGGTTTGGGTTTAATCGATACGCCGAAGTCATTGGTGAGCCGCTGGCCGTAAGGCACTCTTTGGGGCCACCGGGCAATGCGGTAGGGCCCGGGCGCCGTGAAGAGATTTGGTCCCGGAAAAAACGTGTTAGTTCGTTTAGCCGCGTGGGCATCGCCCCGCGCGTTCGGGCCAGCACGACGCGCGGGGCGATGCCCACGCGGTTAAACGGTTTAGAAACCCTTCACGGCG
>NZ_LWSK01000081.1 GCF_001642955.1 Rubripirellula obstinata
TTGGGAAGCGGTATTTGCTGGTCAATTTACATTTTTCAGTGTTCATTTTGCAATTTGCAATCAACACCGAGGCCGGTCAGCCACAAACCCCCAAAGTCGTCCAGTTTCCCTCCACGCAAACATTTTCATCAGCCCAGCGTAACCCTCACCATCGGCAACACCCAAACCACCGCTCTGGTTTTCCTGACCCCACGACTCGCAAACGAGTTTGACAGTAGCGTGTTCTTAGCTGTGGGCAAGAGTTCCATACGCCTAGAAAGAAATAGGTTTCCGCGCACGGATGCGCAATGACCGACACTGAAAATTCCTCGAGAATTCGTTTTGTTACAGAAGTACTTCGCATCGATTCGACTGGCTTTCGCACTGGTGTGCGTTGGTGCCAGCTTGATATTGGCTGCTCAGTGGTTGGGGTTCGTTCCCGACGCTGCGAAGCTAGAGATGCGTGCGCGCCGTGACCTCAGCGAAACCATCGCAATCACGGCCACCCATCAAATCCGAAACAAGCAATGGATCGATCTGCAGCGAAACCTGCAAGCCATCGTCGATCACCATCCTACGCTGCTTTCGATCGGCGTTCGCAGCAACATGGGAACGTTGCGAGTCGATGCCGGACACCACGCCGGTATCTGGCCCGAAGTGATCTCGATGGACGACTTGTCGCTCAAAAATCCTGAAAAGCTTGTCATTAACGAACAGAAATCGGTCGGCGTGGAAACCGCATTTGTTCCGATCCATCTGAATCGTCGCCCGTGGGGTCGAATCGAATACTGCTTTCACCAACCGATCACATCAACGCTGGGTCAAGCACTCGCGCAACCGTTGTTACGGCTGGTTTCATTCTTCATTGTCGCGGGACTGTTCAGCTATACCCTTTTCGTTGCCAGAATGCTGGGCGTGTTCAGTAGCACGCAAGTCGTGCCCGACCGCGTCCGGCAAGCACTCGATACGTTGGCCGAAGGATTGCTGGTTCTGGACGAATCCGGAAAAATTGTGCTCGCCAATCAAGCCTTCGCAGCAATCGTCGGAAAGCCCGCCGAAGAACTGGAAAGCAAACTGGCTGACGACCTGGACTGGATCCAGGAAGACCTTGACCAGAACGGAGCGTCGCCTTGGTCGTTGGCAATCGAAAAATCGATCCTGCAAAGCGAGTGCATGCTCCGCTACGAACTGGAAGACGGCACCGAGCGAATCTTCAGCGTCAACGCCGCGCCGCTTGGAAAGGGCAAGTCCGGTCGAGGTGCATTGGCCACGTTCCGTGACGTCACCCACGTCGAAGAGCACCGGATTGAGCTGGAACGAATGCTGAACCTGCTGGAACACAGCCGGGATGAGATCAATCGCAAAAACGAAGAACTGCAAATCCTTGCCACCCGAGATTCGTTGACCGGTTGCCTGAATCGTCGTGCGTTCTTTGAAGAGTTTGAAACGATCTGGGAAGACGCCAAGAACGAAGGCAAGTATCTGTCTTGCATCATGATCGACATCGACCATTTCAAATCGGTCAACGACACCTACGGACACCATATCGGTGACGAAGTGTTGCGAGAAGTTTCCCGAGTCGTCCGTGAACTGTTCCAAGAATTTGGTCTGGTGTGTCGATACGGTGGCGAAGAATTCTGTGTCTTGCTGCCGGAACATCATTCCGAACAAGCGGTCATGCAGTCCGAAAAAATTCGCGCCGCGATCGGAAAAGTGCGTTTGGAAGATCCCGCTGAATTGCGTCTTACCGCCAGCCTGGGTGTGTCAGAACTGCGTTTCAATGCGACCGAGCCACAAGATTTGATCAACCAAGCCGACGCGTGTTTGTATGTCGCTAAACGCGGCGGTCGAAACCAAACGGTGCTGTTCAATAGCAGCATGGTCGTTGAAGAAGACGCGGCACCCGAAGAAACAATTACAGTTAGCCGAGTCGAAATTCCCTACAAGGCCGTCACAGCATTGATGTCCGCTTTGTCGTTCAGAGACACCAAGACAGCCGAGCATTCACGACGAGTGTCCGACCTTTGTGCTCGCGCGTCCGAAGGATTGATGGACATCAGCGATCGTTACGTCCTGGAAGTCGCTGGACTGTTGCACGACATTGGCAAGATCGGCGTGCCGGATCACATTCTGTTCAAACCCGGCGCACTGACACCGGAAGAATGGGAAATCATGGGCCGACACGATGACATCGGAGTCGAAATTGTCACCGGTGGCTTCGACTGTCCTGAACTGTCCTCGATCATGGCCAATCACCACGCCTTCTTTGACGGAAAAGGCCGCGAAACCGATTTGCCAACCGGACACGACATCCCCGTGGGTGCTCGTTTGCTATCGATCGCCGACAGTTACGATGCGATGGTTTCCGATCGTCCTTACCGAAAAGGTCGCAGCCACGCCGAAGCGATCACCGAACTTCGCGATTGCGCCGGCACGCAATTCGATCCTGAATTGGTCGAACACTTCATCAAAAAAATCGACGCGGCAATGCCCGAAACCGCATCAGGTGCGATGGCAATTCGCAAACTAGCCGCCATCGAAATCGGCAGCCAAATTGAGCTGTTGGCAACCGCGATCACCGCATCGGATGTAAACCAAATCCAAGAACTGTCCGATTCGTTGACCAGCATGGCCGATTCGATTGGCCTAAGCAGCATCAGCGAGGCAGCAAGTCATCTCTCTGGCCGCGACCATGAATTGGTCACCAGCACTGAACTGCTTCGCGAAGCACGTGACCTGGTCGACACCTGCCGATCCACCCAAAGCAACTTCTTGCGTCTGAGCCTGGAATCCCAAGCAGACCAAACCGAAACGCCGAAGGTAGACCGCTAAAAAGACGCGGTCATTATCGATACCCCTTCATTTCTACCGCGCAGCTATAACAGCCAACGCCGTGAACGGGTTCTAAATTGTCTACCCGCCGTGACCACACCCCGCGCACTGCACAACAAAAAGTAGCATGGCGGCCCCCCGCCGTGACCAACCCCCGCGAACCGCACGACAAAAAGTAGCATGGCGGCCCCCCGCCGTGACCACACCCCACGCACCGCACAACAAAAAGTAGCATGGCGGCCCCCCGCCGTGGACACACCCAGCGTACTACACGACGCGCGGGGCGATGCCCACGCGGTTAAACAATTTGAGCTCTACCCGACTGACCCCTAGCGGGCCTAGCTACGAAATATTTCGCCAGGTACGGAACCTGTTTCAGGACAGCATCCAAATCAGCTAGCGTGCGGTTCCTGCACGTATCCCGCTTGCTTGAACCAAGTTAGAAAATCACCACGCAACCTCAATTCGCCCGTTGAACTTGAAACCACAATTCGCGAATTCGATTCTTCCAACGGCTTGCCAACGATTCGGCGTGATAACCAAGCAATGCAGTGACTCGTGTTCCAGCCGGTATTTCCATCGCGGTTTTGCCATGCAATGAAACACGACCTCGGAACGCGGGTTCGATCAATCGCATCGATGCGACGTCCTCTTTCGCATCATTGTCACCAAAATCCGCACGGCGTACTGCCAGCGAACCACCTTCGGTCACCGCCATTGCCGGCGACGGCAATCGATCCGTGGCTCGCGGTTCAATTCGTTCAAGCCTTCCTCGCAGCGACTGACCACCGGCATCCAAAATCCGAATCTGCTGCCCCAGGTAGCTGCGTGAATCCTCGACAACTTCTTGGCCAATCACTGCAACGATTTCTTTGTCCGTATCAGCCGCAACGATCAACATCGACTCGCCTTCCTCTGTGTAGTCACCGATTCGTTGACTCAACATCGGAGCGATCACGCGGCCCGAACGCGGCGCAAGCACCTTCAACGCAGCCACCTGACGTCGAAGCGGCATCAATTGTTCATCAAGCGATATCTGATTCCGACGGATCAACTGTTCGGATGCAGAATCATGCTCTTCCGTAGCTTGCCGTAGTCGAATTTCGTTTTGCTGCCTCGTCAACTCCATCGAAGCCAATCGATTCGTCAACTGGTGGTTTTCAAGGTCCAACAGAACCTGTCCCTGCTTGACGTTTTCACCATCACCGACGTGAATCACACGAACGAAACCCGCCGCTTGAGCACGCACGACGGTTTCCGGCAAGAATTGAACGACCGCTGGCGCACCAATCGAAGTTGGAACGGGGCAAACAATCACAAGCCATCCGATTGCAACCAGCAACCCAGTTCCGATCAAAAGAGGACGCAACGAAGCGAAAACCCCATCGGCCAACTGCCGCCTGATCGCATCCACGATCACCTTGATTGGCGGCCCCAGCCATAACCCCATCCCAAGCATCGCGATGACGATTCCGGCCCCTGAAAACATCGCCGAAGCGGCCATGAACAAGGTGGTGCAAACGACGACTCGCCAAAGGATCGCCGCGATACCGTAAAACAAGACGAAGGGCTGTCGCCACGAACCCAAAGTTGGCTGGTTTGAATCTTTGCCGGTCAGAATCCAAGCCAACGAGCGACGCACTGACGCCGATCCCTCCGCCGCAAGGTTTGGAACGTCAATCAAGTCAGCGAGAATGAAGTAACCGTCGAAACGCATTAAAACGTTTGCGTTAAACAACAACGTCGAAACGCCTGCGGTAACGATGACCTGGAACAACAGAAACCGAGCTGCGTCTGAAGGCGCGGCCAGCCAAGCAAAAACCGCAATCGCCGCAATCAGCAACTCGACATACATCCCCGCCGACGCCACCGCGATCCGCGCCCATCGCGAATTCATCCGCCAACAACTGCTGACATCGACATACGCCAACGGCGCAAGCAACACAAACACCATTCCAGCCTCGTACACTTCGCCGCCCAGTCGCCTGCACGCAACTGCGTGCGCAAATTCATGCACCACCTTCAACACAACCCAGGCAACCAGAATCCCAAACCAATTGCCCGGCAAATATAACGCCGCCGATGATGCCGAAAACTCAGCCCAATGACTCGCCAAAACGACCATCGCCGCTGCGATCAACAACACGCCAACCAACGTTGCAGCACGACAAAACAACGCACTCATAAACCGTGACGCTCGATCGATGATCAACGTCGAACCCGCCAACGGAACCTTGATCCAGAACGGATTCCATTTCCCTAGGCTCTTCAACACACCGTGATCAGAACTTCGTTTCACTGTTCGGCTAGGCGATGGAACCGAAGGCAAATGAGCAAGTTCGTTGGCAATCAGCCATCGAGCGATCGTGGTCGCGTCCGAAGTCGTCGGAGCACGCTTGCCGAGTTTTGCGGCTGCCAAACCACACGCTTGCGGCAGTGTCGTTTTGCCGTCCAGCAAGGACAGCAGCACATACTCTTCATAGCCAACGCGAAAAAACTTATGCAGCTTTGGGATTTCAATTCGGTACACCAATTCACCGCGTTGATGAATCGGCCAGAACTTCAAGTCACTCGCCAGACACAATTTCTGTTGTGATAGATCAAGCGTATTGGGATCTCGATGCATCATCGCCTACCACCCAATCGCATGGCGGACGGCATGGATCGCAGGATGAAACCAATTCCATCCAAGCGGATGTCGATCGCCAATAATCGATGCCCTGCCCTGCATCCCAGGCCGAAAAAGCCCCCCGGGGTCTTTTACGAGGACTTCGGCAACGAAAACGTTTTCGTTTGATCGCAGTTCGGCTTTGGGATGAACACGTTCAACGATCCCGCTGATCTTACGGTTCGGATAGGCGTGTACAAAGAATGTGACCTCCATCCCGGATCGCACTTCGGCAATATCAGCCTCGGGAACCGCGACCATCGCAACCATCTCGCCCAGCGGTGCAAGCTCGAACAACGATTCGCCTCGCGACATCGGCATACCTTCGCTTTGCACCGGATCGCCGCTGACCACAACCCCATCGATCGGGCTTCGTATTTCCGATCGCTGTCGTTGCAGTTCCAGCAATTCGATTTGATTCTTCAAACGTTCTAGGTCAAGCGCAGCAAGCTTGCTGCCCGCAAAATCATGGTCCACCATCAAAGCTTTCCGCTCTTGTTCTGACCGATCCCACTGAGCACGGCTTCCCGCGATCTCGAAATCAATTTCTCGCGGGTCCATCGACGCCAGCAAGTCACCGACCGCGACGCTATCACCCGGCTTTACATGAGCCTGCTTAAGCGGGCCGTCAAAGGGAACCGCAATGAACCGCCGCTGGACAGGTTGCATTTCCAGCGAAGCGGTAACTCGGTAGCGAACAGGCAACAGCATCAAAATCATCAGCAACACCAAACAACCACCCATGATTCTGCCGCGACGTCCACGCGTCATTTGCATCGTTGACCGCAGTGCTGAATCAATCCATGACGGTTGTTCGTCGCAAATCCGCGTCAGCGAACTGCTCAGCGGAATCGATGCGACACGAAGGAAGCTTTGGGCGGATGAACTCTGTGCATTCATCAACATCAAAACGCCCCGACCTGAAAGACTTTCGTCAATCGAATCGGCTTCCGAAAGTCGCACGGCAAGGATTGACTTGATCGACAGCGTTTTCGCGAGTTGCCCAATCGACATCGACGCGTGGCGATTGATGTCGTCAGTAACGGGCCAAGTGGTAAGCGAATCGCGTGCAGCACTCTCTTCGGCTGCAGCGATGATCATCGCATCTTCTGCTGCATCGGTTTGCTGGTCTGATTGTGGCTTGGAACGATCGCCAGTCCGAGCGATCATCGCCAATCCCTGTCCGTTGTGTTTACGCCAAAGCAAAACCACTTCGCTAGCCAAGCATTCATCTTTGACGGTACGCACGACCTGTTCGGCCGCTTGATGCAATGTGCTGCAACGGTCGCAAGACGATTGCATCGCAATGACTGACGCAAGCGTTCTGGCAACCTGCTGCGACTGCTCCAACGCATCGTTCTGCTCCGATGCATCGTTCTGCTCTGTTGCATCGTTCTGCTCTGATGCATCGTTCTGCTCCGGCGTCACCACAGGCGCAGCAATCCCGGATCCCAACGGAATCGCGTTATGACCAACCAGGATGGATGAATCGAGCATTGATTACCTGCGTGAAACTTGCGTCGTGATCGGCGTCGCTTCCATCGATCGGCTTGGCAACGTCCATCGGCACGTCACACCGCTGGGAATTTCTCGTTTGCCATTCGCGATACGTACCTTCACCCGCACCGTATTACTTTCCGGGTTCGCGATCGGCGACACAAACACAATCTCGCCCGGACAAGTTTCGCCGTCATATCCCAAATCCAACGAGATCATTTGACCGGATTCCAAACCGATCGCAGCCCGTCGTGGAACTGAAAACACCGCCTTCAACGCATCCAGTTGAACAATTTGCATCACGACCGGGTCTGTCATTGATACGAATTCACCAACCTGTTTTTCAATCGCGATCACAACGCCCTGGATGGGCGATTCAAGGTGACGCTGCCGAATTTGTTGCTTGACTCGCTGGTATTCGAGATGCCGCAATTCCTGCTCTTCGCGAACGCTCTGCAACCTTGCATTCGCCTGACTCAGTTCCATTTCCGAACGTGCAAGTTCGCGTGGCGTTGCGTTTCCATTCTTCTGAAGCGTTCGATAGCTGTCCAACTGCTGCTGCTTCATTTCGACATCCGCCTCAGAGATTTCCAATGCACCGGTAGCGTTTCTGGCAGCCAATGCGAGCTCCAGCGATGAACGCAACACCGCATCGTCTAGCTTTGCCAACATCTGCTTTTTCGTAACGGAATCGCCCTCCTTGACCAACACCTTCTCAATCACACCGTTCTCTGGCGACGGCAACGCAACTCGCAAATACGGTTCAGTAAATGCTTCAATCGTTTCGGCGTTAGCCGCTGTTGGAACAACCAATAAGACTGCAACGAAAGCGATCGTCCAAGATTTGTTTTGTGAAGTTTGCATAACGGCGAATCGATCAAAATAGTTCAGAAACATGACAGTCGTCAGTGAACGCCACACGGCCTACGTTTGTAAATCGCCAACAAATGGTGGCGTTCATCGTCAAAGTTGCCAACATCTAGCGGGCGTTTGATCGCTGCTTGACCACAACTTTGAAACATCGTGATCACTCGCTAACAACCGTTTGCGACTTGCACTGGCGGCTTGTTGCTGGCGAGTTTGCACGCGAAGCAAATTCTTTGAAACGTCTGGCATTTCGGACGATGGACTGTTGCTGTATCGGCCAATGGCACGCGCAATCCAGGGGGCATGGTTGGCGACCAGGGCGTCGTCGGCTGAGACAAATGTTTGTGATGATCCTGGATCGCCGCACCTTGCGCAGCGGCCGACTAATTGCCGGTCCACGCGAGCGAGTGTGTGCTTTTGGGTGACGATGACATGCAGACCGCCGGCCCGCTTCACTTCATCGCTCAACGGAATATCGGTCCCACGCCCGGCCAGATTGGTTGCGACCGTCACTGCACCCGACTGCCCCGCCAAAGCCACCAACGCCGCCTCATCGGCATCTTGAATCCCGTTCAGCAATTCAAACCCGATCCCCTTCGACTCCAACACCGACGCAACTTCCAAACTCTCGGCGATGCTAAGCGTTCCGATCAACACCGCTCGACCAACGTCGATCATCGCTTCCGTTTGCTCAGCGATCATTGCCCACTTTGAATCTTTATCAAGCGAAACTTGAATCGGCATCTCAACACGTTTCGATGGCAATCTTGGCGGAACCGTTTCCATTGCCAACCCGTACACCGACGCAAATTCTGATTCGCATCCGGTTGCCGTGCCCGTCATGCCGCCAATGAATCGATAACCACGAAAAAACCGCTGCCGCGTGATCCGAGCCAGTGCTTGGGTCTCGGGTTGAATCGGAAGGCTTTCGCGGGCTTCAATCGCTTGCTGCAGTCCATCAGACCACGTGCGATCTTGGAAAACACGACCAGTTGACGAATCAACAATTTGAACGCTTTCGTCTCGAACAACAAAGTGAATGTCACGCTGGTACAGGTGCTTTGCTCGCAGGGCCGCGATCACGTATTCGTGCCAGGGCCGGATCAGTGATGGGTGGACTATCCATGTACTCGCATCCGAATCGTAAACGCGATCGAATCCTTGGTCAGTCAACCGAACTTGCGAACGACCAAAGAATTCAAAATCATCACCGACCGACAATCGATCCGCCCATTCTTTGGCGGCGACATGGATCGGTGCATCAGGCGACTGGCCGTCTTTTGATCCGCTTAGCAGAAGCGGCGAGACAGCATCGTCGATCAAAACGTGATCAATTTCATCGACAATCACCGCCGACAGACCTCGTTGCAATTTCGTTTCCTGACGCTGATCTGGCTTGGCAAGCGAGTAAAACCGCTTAGCACGTCGATGGTGGTCGCCTGCATCAAAGGCGATCTGGTCGCGCAGATAATCGAAACCAAACGTGTTAGCCGCAGCGTAGGTAATGTCGGCTCGGTACGCGGCCTGTTTTTCGGTCGTCGTACTCGAATCGATTACCAAACCGGTTGAAACCCCCAGCAGCTCGAACGCCGGTTTCAGCTTTTCATGGTCGCGTTTTGCCAAGTAGTCCGTCGGCGTCGCGACATGCACACCGGCCCCGCTAAGCGATGCAGTGTAGGCCGGAATCGCTACCGACAACGTTTTGCCTTCGCCGGTTTGCATCTCCGCGACCGCACCTAAACTGACAATCAAACCAGCATGAATCTGAACGTCAAACAAAGTCAATCCAAGCGAGCGACGGATTGCTTCGACCACGCCTGCGGCTGACAAAACCAACACCGAATCCGTTCGCGGATCTTGGCCCGACTGAACAAAACGTCGCAGGTATTCGGTGTGCCGCCGTAGATCCGTTGGTGGCGCGTCTTGCAGGCTCTGCGCAACATTTCTTGCGCGACCAATCATGCTGGGCAACCAATCTGGTTGGCGCAGCAAGCGTTTGGTTTGACGGGCTAGCGCAGATCGATCTTGCTGCGTAGGAGATATCGCAATCACGGTGATTGGCTCCAAACGTCAGAATCGCTGGACCAAATTTCAGGCGACGAAGGCGGCAGGTTTGGATTGTCGAACCTCAGCAACACTCCCATTGTCTTGCGCAGTTGCACCCATGACATCGCGTAACCGACCTGCGCGGCTACGAAAGATCGTTCTTCGTCCGCCAACCGTTCCTGCGCGTCTAGCAAATTCTCGATCAACAACACCGCCGACTCATTCGGATCGGGCAACAGTTCCCAGCGCTGTTCCAAATAATCGACTTCACGATTCGCTGCATCGATCGATTGTTTTTTGGCGACCATTTCGCAGTAAGTCGTTTGCGTTTCGCGTACCGCCAATTCCACTTCGGTGAACGCTTCTTCGGTCGTTTGCTGGAACTCGTGCATCGCACGTACCATTTCCCAGCGGTTGCGAGCCAGCCGGGCTTGGGCGGCACGATTTCCGATCGGTACTTCGTACAACAAACCAGCCGCATAGCTGGGACGTCCTTCGGAGAACTGGTTCGTGAACGCGCCAAAGGTATCTCGTTGGGCATCCAAACCGGCGACGTGGGTGTGCAGGATCAAATCCAACCGCGGCAACACTTGATTCTTCGCCGCGCCGACTCGTGCAGAAACCGCTTGGATCTTTCGTATCGAATCAGTAATGTCGGGTCGGTTGTCCAGCGCTGTGATCGTGGCATCACGCGGGGATATCGTGACCGGCATCGCCAGCGGCATGTCTTGCGGAATCAGTTCCATGTGATTGGATCGGCCAAGCCCCATGTTTCCGGTCAACGAAGGGTCGCCGGTCAACAACCGCAGCCTGGCTTGCGAGTTTCGGATCCTTGTTTCGGTTCGCACCAAATCGGATTGCCTGCTGGCGACGGCCGCCTGCGCCCGCAAAACTTGGCGGGTGTGCGAATCGACTCCATTGCGAGCTTTCAAAACTTCTAGCAACTTGGTGGCGTTCTCGTACAGTCGATCTTGTTGCAACCACTGAGTCCTCGCTTGATACAACGACCAATACGCCCGCGTCACATCGATCAGATGATCCTCAAGCTCGCTTCGCACTTCGGCTTCGGCCAGCTTCAAATCGATCTGAGCTAAAACGATGCGAGTTTCATTCACCGCGCGACCACGGTTCCGCATCAACGGCTGAGTAAAATTGATTTCCAGTCGCGTCGTGCCCTGCGGATTTGGAATCAGAAACGTCGAATTGTTTTCCTGGAATCCGCCACGCTGGGCCAATTCAAACGTCCCGCCCGACCTTGCGCTTCGACGGACACCGGCCGCGGAGGAAAACGTTTCGTCGCGGAACCGTTCGGAATTGTCACCGGTGGTCAACGCGCTGCCGACCGGTTCATTGGTGTCGGCAAACTTGCCTTCCACAAACGCAGTGGAATCGAAGGCGGCATTTTCAATCACCAGATCGTTTTGCCGAATTTTCGGCTCCGTCAAAACGCCCTTCACCAGCGGCGACATCGACAGTGCCGACTGCGTCAATCCAGCCACATCAACACTGTTGGTTGCCGAAGCGAACCCAAGCGGTGCCGATACGCCGGTTTCCCACCAAGCGGCCAAATCAATGGGAATCGCTGTATCCAAGTCGTCATCGATGCGATCAAGCGGGCCACAAAACGGGACCGGCGGATTCGCGTCAAGGGATTGGGCACGCGCTCGGTACGGGGCCAATTGGCAATCTTGCGGACCATGCGACACAGGGCCAGGAATCTCTGCGACACAACGCGGCCCAGTATTTGTTTGCTGCGTGACACCGTAGCGAAACTCGCCAAGCGTCTCGCCCTGTAACATCGAATGTCCGAAAGTACGGCCGCCTTCCGCTGCGGGATTGTTGACCTCTTCGATCAGCCCCAAGTCCGTTAACGGTTCAGGTGCAAACTCTTGTGCCTGCAACGAATCGATCGCCGTCGGCGCAGCAGCTAACAGCATGACGCGGATGGCGAGGAACAAACGGCGGTTGGATAAAACGAGTTTCACGCTGGACTGGTCGTGACGCGGGCGATGTCTTTGTGCGAACAGACGTCCCCAATTCGGCAGAGCGCACGGAGTCAAAATCGGCAAAACCCTCCCAACCGCTCCACGCCGAATTTGCGATTCTTATCGTTTCGAGCCGCACTATTGCACAAAGATCATTCAGTCGGCCAAGGATCTCATTCTCTTTCGCCGTCTTGGCGATCAATTGCGACCTACGGCCTACCTATCCCGCACAGTTCCTCTGGACGACGTAGACCGTCATTCACGTTGGAAACGGCGTCGTCCTGAAACAACGGCGGCAATACGCGGCGCGAAACATGTCAAAGAAAATCAATCGCTGGTGGCAGCAATGGATGATTGCGACAGACGAGTTCCGCACCCGCGCCAGCGAAGCCTTTGATGCTTCACCAAGCTCTGGGCGTCGCAAGCTGGCGTTGCAACTGAACGAACTTGAACCGAGACTTTTGTTCAGTGCCACGCCGTTTGATGTCGCCGCAATGGCAGGCGCAGAAGAAACCGGCATCGGTGACGCAGGCCAGGTCACGGCCGAATTTACGGCGACGGAATCCGAAACAGATTCAATCGAGACGCTCGCCAACCAATCCAATGCTGATCAAACCGCAACTGAAATTGTGTTCATCGATTCAGCGGTTCCAGACTTGCAACAACTGCTCGATGACCTCAATCAGCCCGGACGCAACCTCGAAGCGTTTGTCTTAGACGCCGATCGCGACGGAATCGATCAGATCACCGAAGTCCTTGATTCGCGCAGCGATCTATCGTCGATCCACATCGTTTCTCACGCTGAAAACGGATCCGTCAAACTCGGCAATTTGTGGCTCGGCGAATCCAACCTTGATGCCTACGCCGGTCAATTGGCTGCTTGGCAATCGTCGTTGACAACCGACGCTGACATCCTGCTTTACGGATGTGACCTCGCACAAACGCAAAGCGGTCAAACCTTTCTTGATTCGATCAGTGCGCTGACCGGCGCGGATGTTGCCGCCAGCGATGATGACACGGGACATGCAACGTTCGACGCAAACTGGGAACTCGAATACGCCACCGGCTTGATTGAAACCGACGCCGTCTTTAGCGATCAACTGCAAGACCATTGGATTGGAAAACTGGCAACGATCACGGTGACGACCAACTTAGATGTCGTCGATGGCGACACAAGTTCAGTCGGCATTCTGCAAAACAATCGAGGTGCCGATGGCATGATCTCGCTGCGTGAGGCAATTCTGGCTGCCAACGCAGGTTCGGGCGGCGATACGATCCTTCTTGGCTCTGGAACGTACACGCTGGCAATTACCGGCGATGACAACAATGGTCTTGTTGGTGACCTGGATATTACAGAGTCTGTTTCGATTATCGGCGTTGATGCCCGTTCGACCATCATCGACGGTGGCGGCATCGATCGTGTTTTTCACCTACGCCAAAACACCACGGTTGTCAGCCTATCGAACTTGACGATCCAAGGTGGATCAGCGGAAGACAACGCAGGCGGAATTTTTGTTGACAACAAAAGCACGCTAAATTTGACCGATGTATCACTGCTGAACAACGACGGCGACAACGGATCGAATGCCGGTGACGGCGGTGCCATCTATGTAAAAGGAACGCTCAACGCGAACCGAGTCACCATCGCGGGCAACACCGCCGTTTCAGGTGCAGGTATCTACTTTGACGACGCTGAAGGCGGGAAGCTGACGAACGTCACCCTCAGTGGCAACACGTCAACGTCGCAGGGCGGTGGGATCTACAACGATGACAGTATCATCACGGTCAACAACTCGACCATCACCGAAAACCACGCTAGTAATGGAGGAGGCATTCGCAATGCGACCGGCACCGTCTCGCTCTCCAACACGATCGTGGCCGGCAACACGGCTGGCAGCTTGAATGTGGATGTGCTGGGAAGATTTTCCAGCGACGGTTCAAACTTAATTGGATCGATAAGCGGAACGCTTGGGTTAAACAACGACATCAGCGGCGTTTCCGCTGGCTTAGGTTCGCTTGCTGACAACGGCGGCCAAACGGACTCGCACGCTTTGTTGGCCGGAAGTCCAGCGATTCACGCGGGCGCCATCAACGGCTCGGCCTCGACAGATCAACGTGGTGCAGTCCGCAATGGTCCGGTGGACATCGGATCCTTTGAGCTTCAGATCGGTTACCAGGAAAGTCTGTGGCTATCGACAAGCGATGACGTTTCCAACAGCGGAACAACGGGACTGCAAAACTGGACCAGCGGCGAAGCGATCACACTGGGCGACCCAAATTTGAACTTGGGATCGGCAACCAGTGATGGCACCATTTCCAGCTTGTTTAACCTGGACGATTTCGTTGACGGGACGGCTGACATTGATGGCCTGCACTACGTTTCACGTAACGTGACCGTCGGTGGATCGAATGCCGTTGACCTGCAAATCGGTGACGTTCTGTTTTCGACTCAGGCCGACGAAGAGATCAGCATCGGTGGGTTGCAGTTTGACAGGACTGACATTGTGTTGTTTCGTCCGACCGATTTGGGCGACTACAGTTCAGGAACGTTTTCGATTTTGATGGAAGAAATCGATGACGCGGGGCTAAACCAATTGATGGCGTTCAGTTTGGTTGAACAGGACACGATTGTTGGTGACGTTACGCTGCAAGCTGGCGATTTCCTGTACGCCAGCGGGCGTGCTTTCACGAACAACGACGTCTATTGGTACCAAACCACGGACGCCGGTGCTGGAACAACATCGGGCACGCGAACCAAGTTGCTCGAAGGCGAAGACATGGGATTAGGCGTCTTTTCCAGTTTCATCACCGGCATTGAATTGATCGAAACAGATATCACCGTTGGTGGAAAATCGCTGACCAGTGGCATGCTGCTTTTGCAAGCCACCGGAAACAACAACAGCGTTGGTGACGCGGTATCGATCAGCACAACCGACAAAGACATTTTTGTCTTAGAAGTCCTTGAAACCATTCCCGGCGGCGGCGACACCAACGCAAACGCGTTCATTCTGCTGCGTGGCAGTGACATTGGTTTGAACAGCAACGACGAACGCATTGACGCGATCGCGCTCGGGCCAAACGCCTACCTCAACTCTGCTCCGACCAGCATTTCGCCAAGTTCGATCACGGTCAACGAAAATACTGACGCAACCAGTGGTTATTCGTTGGCGACGCTAACCACCACCGACGTTGACGCATCAGAAACCTTTACCTACTCGATCGTCGGCGGCGCAGATCAACTGAAATTTTCGATCGGCGGCACCAGTGGCGATGAACTGATCCTGACGGACGGCATTCTGGATTTCGAGAACAACACCGACTACGAAGTCATCGTACGCGTGACGGATTCGGCGTCCAACCATCACGACCAAACGATTTCAGTCTCGGTAATTGACCTCGACGACGACGACGTCCCAGTGGGGCTTTCCGACCATTACGTCATCGGCGAAGACACAACTCTTAATTCGATTGACGCTTGGTACGATGCCGATTGGGGATTTCGTCGCACGATTACATTTGAAAATTCCAATCGCACCACTGACCTGAATGGTTTCCCTGTACTAATCAAATTAGATGCGTCGCGGATTGATTACGCTCAAACGCAAAACAACGGTCAAGACCTACGCTTCGTCGATGGCGATGGAACGGTGCTGGCGCACGAAATCGAATCCTGGGATGCATCAGGAACCTCCTACGTTTGGGTCAACGTCCCAACGATCGACCAAGGTTCCAACAGCGACTTTGTTTGGATGTACTACGGGAATAGCAGTGCAAGCGACGGTCAGGATCGCCATGCCGTCTGGTCCAGCGGCAACCAAGCGGTGTACCACTTGGACAATTCGACTTTCGACGGAACCAGCAATAACAACGGCGGCACCAACGCGGGTGCGACGTTCGTGGAAGGTCGATTCGGTGATGCGCTTAGCTTTGATGGTACCGACGACATCGTCACCATTCCGTCTAGTTCAAGCATCGACGACGTCTTTTCAAACGGCGGAACGGTGTCGGCTTGGTTCAATGCGTCAGGCTGGGGCGAAAACAACTTTGGTCGCATTGTCGAAAAACCTAGCGGCATAACGCCAAGCCCCAATGGTTGGAGCTTACTGCTAGACGGAAACAGACAATCGCTGCTTTTCAACCACGGATTCTCAGGAAACCACGCTCAATGGCGAGTCCAATCCAACTCGGTAACGCTCGGACAATGGCACCAGGTCACCGTCGTTTACGACGCCAGCTCATCAGGAAATGCCCCGACCATTTACCTGGACGGCGTTGCACAATCGCTAAACCAAACTAACACTCCGACCGGAACAGCACTCTCCGACGCCGGCCTTGATATAAACATTGGAAATCACACAGCACTGAACCGAGCCTTCGACGGCGTGATTGATGAAGTGCGATTGTCCAGCAACGCTCTGTCAAACGAACAAGTGACCGCGTTGTACGAATCAGCGACCGACAACTTGGTCACCTTTGGATACCAACAGACAGCCGCCGGAGTGATCGGCAACGACACCGATCGCGACGGTGACACGCTGACTGCAACCTTGGTCGGCGGCGATCCCGCCAACGCCGCTGCATTCAATTTCAATTCAGACGGCACGTTCACCTACACACCCGATGCCAACTTCAACGGCACCGACACCTTCACCTATCGCATTTCTGACGGAACCAACGACTCGGACCTGATCGGAGTCACCATCACAGTATTAGCCGTTAACGATGCACCCACGTTTGGATCGGCCACGTTGGCCGCGATTGGCGAAGACACCGCCAACCCCGCTGGCGAAACCGTTGCCAATCTGTTTGGTGGAAACTTTGCCGACGTCGACGATTCGTCCAGCATGCTAGGCATCATCGTTGTCGCAAACGATGCGAACGACACGAATGAAGGCGTTTGGCAATACACCAGCGACAACACTCAGTGGTTTGACATCGGATCGGTAGACGACGCGGGCAACGGGCTAGCCGTTACGGCCGGTTCAAAAATTCGCTTTGTCCCTGTCACCGACTTCAATGGCACACCCACTTCGCTGGTCGTTCGTGCTCTGGACAACACCTTCACCGGCAACTTCTCTAGCACCGCCGGAACTGAAAACCGTCAAGTCGTCAACACAAGCTCAGCCACACCAACATCAGCATTTTCAAATGCAACAACAACGTTAACAACCACCGTCACAGCGAACGTCGCCCCCGTCATCGGCGGGACCGTTTCCAACCAAGCCATCAACGACGATCAAACAACAGCCCCGCTCAGCACGCTTACCCTAACGGACAACGAAAACGATTCTGTCACAGTCGTCATCACGCTAAGCGGCGGCGATGCCAACGGACAATTCACCACATCGTCATTGACCAGTACCGGATTCACCAAAACCAATGCCGGCGAATACTCGCTCGCACTCGGCACCACCGGCGCAGCACAAGCCGCCATTCGCGGACTTGTCTTCACACCGACGCCCAACCAAGTCGCCGTGGGATCATCGGTCACGACAACCTTCCAAGTCACGGTCAACGACGGCAGAACCACCACCGATTCCGGATCCACCGTAGTCGCGACTTCGGTCAACGACGCTCCGACCGACATCACGCTGTCCAATGCATCGATCGATGAAAACGTCGCCGGCGCAGTCATCGGCACGATCGGCCTGACTGATCCCGACATCGGTGAGACCTTCACTTTGGCGGTAGACGACAATCGCTTCGAGGTCGTTGGAAATAACCTGAAACTCAAAACCGGTGAACAGCTCGATCGCGAATCAGCTTCGTCCATCACTTTGACGATTACGGCGACCGATCAAAATGGAACAGGCTTAAACTACAACGAATCGTTCACGATCACGGTTGGCAACGTCAACGAAGCCCCCACCGACATCACGCTGACCAATGCCAACGTCGCTGAGAACACCGACGGCGGAATCGTCGGAACCGTAAGCGTTACCGATCCCGATGCTGCGGATTCGCATACCTGGACCGTCGATGACACCCGATTCGAGCTCGATGGAACGACGTTGAAACTGCGCGATGGTCAATCACTGGATCACGAAATTGAACCCAGTGTCTCAATCTCGATCACCGCGACCGATCAAGCCGGAATGGGACTCGGTTATAGCGAAACCTTCACGATCGTCACCAGCAACCAAAACGAAAACCCCACCGACATCACCTTGGACAACACAACCGTCCAAGGCGGGGAATTCGGTGCGATGGTTGGCCAGGTCGCGGCAATCGATCCTGACAACGGCGACACCCACACTTGGCAAATCAGTGATTCACGATTTACGGTCATCGACGGCTCGCTGAAATTGAAATCGAACCAGGTCATCAATGCCAGCTTTGAACCAACAATCAATCTCGTCATCACGGCAACGGACGCTGGCGGGTTAACGTACAACCAATCATTAACCATCGACGCGATCCCGCCAGCGATTCCGTTACAGATTGCCCCTGTCGGTGATTCTGGAAACACAGATCCACCACCAGCCGAACCATCAAACACGGACGATCCAGCCGACGAATCTGCGGCAGAGAATTCTAGCGAAACAGAAGCCGCCGAATCAGATTCAAGTGAACGATCCAATGAAGAAGAAACCGGATCATCAGGCGACGAAGCAGCAACCGCCACGTCAAAACGAAGATTGGGGATAGCCCCCGGAACGATCAACAATCGAATCACGGCCGCCAATGTCGCGTCGTCGTCGATCGTAGTCAATGACGTTCAGTCAAGAGACGAATCCGACTCAAAAGCATCCGGCAACACTTCGACCGCCAACTCATTTTCAAACTTTAGATCAGCCTTTGGCACATCGTCTTCGATCGCCAGCAACATCACCATCGACCGCGTATCCAGCGGACTGATCCGCTACGGATTGGGCACGACTTCGCTTGCCACTTCCCAGGCCAACCTTGCGATGATGGCGAAACCCGGCGAAATGTGGAACCAATTTGACCAGCGTTTGCAGGGTCTCGAATCTCAGATCAAGGGTGACCTGATCATGGTCGGTGCCGCGGGCGCTGCAACGTCCAGTTTTATGGTCGGTGTCGCCGCATGGGGACTTCGCACCGGCTTCCTGGCATCCGGTTTGATGGCCCAATTGCCCGCGTGGCGAGCCGTTGACCCGCTGCTGATCATGCAAGGATCCGGGGACGGCGACGATGAATCATTGGAAGACTTAATCAAACGACGAAGTGACGAACTGGACGATTTGGAAGTCCCTGAAATCCAAGTTGACGATTCCATCAAAAAAACCATCTCATGAAAAAACTCTACAACCGCATCCCAATTCGCATCCGAATTTCATTCGGACTCGTTGGACTGATGGTCGGAACGTTGCTGTTCGCAAGCGCGCTTGGATTTTTCCCAAACGAGCAACGTGAAGTCATACGCGGTCGCGCCAAGCTTTGTGAATCGCTTGCGATCAGCGGAACGGCGATGGCATCGTCAGAATGTCTGGACGCGTTTGACTTGATCATCCAATCCATCGTGGCACGTGATCAACAAATTGAATCAATCGGATTTCGTTTAGAAAACAAAGAATTGATCGTAGCGGCCGGTTCGCACGCCACCAAATGGGACGCAGAATCCACCGACCATACGCGATACATGAGCGTCCCCGTTTTCCGCAGTGGAAACAAGTTCGGCGAACTGGAAGTTGCATTCGCAGTCAACAACGGCTTCATGGGATTAAACCTGTGGGCACCCGCTTGGTTGCTGATCATCCTAGTCCCGGGTTGCCTGATTCAGTTTTCGTTTTTCCTGCGTAAGACACTCGAAAGCCTCGATCCCAACGGTGCCGTTCCCGCGCACGTGCGCGACACCTTCGACCGCATGGCCGTCGGCATCATGTTGATGGACGATCGCGACCGAATCATCCTGGTCAATCGATTGTTCACCGACGCGATTGATGCCAACAACGATGACTTGGTCGGCACCAACCCATCAAAGCTGGCCTGGATCCATGATGCGGATGAAGCTGACAACGGAAAAGCTGAACTGCCATGGATCGAATCCAAACGCACCGGTGAAATGGTCAGCGGCCGGGTGCTGCATTTCTTGGTGGGTGATCGACGGATGACCTTTAGCGTGAACAGCACTCCCATTCTTGGGTCCGGCGTGATGGTGACGCTGGAAGACATCACGTTGCTGGAAGAAAACAAGATCGCCTTGGCCGAGGCTCGCAACGCAGCCGAACATGCCAACCAATCCAAGAGTGCGTTCTTGGCGAACATGAGTCACGAAATTCGCACGCCGATGAACGCCGTCTTGGGCTTTACCGAAGTCCTACGTCGCGACCTCGTACGCGACGAAGACAAACGCCGACAACACCTCAACACGATCCATTCCAGCGGCACCCACTTGCTGAACCTGATCAACGACATTCTGGACATCTCCAAAATTGAAGCGGGACGATTAGAAGTCGAAACGATTCCCTGCGAAGTCCATCGAGTGATCGCGGAAGTTGTGACCGTCATGCGAGTGCGTGCAGAAGAAAAAAACATTTCACTCGACTTTGAATTCCCAAGCGAAATTCCGGCGACCATTCAAAGTGACCCAGCAAAGATTCGTCAGATTTTGACCAACCTTGTCGGCAACGCAATCAAGTTTACTCAAAAGGGCGGTGTTAAGATCATCGCCTCGCTGATCCACGAAGCCGGACGACCGCAGATGTTGCTGCAAGTCGCTGACACGGGAATCGGTATGTCCGATGAAGCAGCAGCAAAAATCTTTGATCCATTTTCGCAAGCTGACGCCAGCGTGACGCGAAAATTTGGCGGTACAGGTCTTGGGCTTTCCATCAGTAAGAGTTTTACCGAAGCACTTGGTGGTGGCGTTGGCGTGACCAGCGAAATCGGCGTCGGCAGCGTCTTTGCAGCCATCATCGACACCGGCAACATCGATGATGTTGAAATGATTCGCCCAACGCATCAAGAATTGATCACCGGCGCGTTCGACGACGAACATCTAGCAATCAGCTTGCCCAACATGAAGGTCTTGTTGGTCGATGATGGCGAAGAAAATCGTCAACTGATGAGCCTGATTCTGGAAGAAGCCGGAACCGCTTACGAGACCGCCGAAAACGGATTACAGGCATTCGAGTTAGCGACGAAAAACCAGTACGACGTAATCCTGATGGACATGCAAATGCCCGTCATGGACGGTTACACCGCCACTCGCAAGCTACGCGAAGAAGGATACACCCAACCGATCATCGCCTTGACGGCTCATGCGATGCAGCAGGCCGAACAACAATGCCGCGACGCAGGATGCAGCGGCTTTATGACCAAGCCAATCGACTTTGACAAATTGATCACCGCGCTCGCAGAGATCGCCGGCATCGAAGTCTCCGTTGCCAAAAAACCTGAACCCATTTTATCGCAAAACATCCAGTCATCGCAAAACATCCAGTCCCAAGTTGAAGATTCAAAAATGGCCATTCGCTCGACCTTACCCGTTCAAAAAGACCGCTTCCGAACCATCGTCGCTCAGTTTGTTGCAACACTGGATCAACGGATCCTGGAAATGGGCGAAGCGAATGACCAGGGCAACACGACCAAGGTCGCCGAACTTGCCCACTCGCTGATCGGCGCAGCCGGAAACTGCGGCCTCGGTTCGCTTGCCACATCGGCGACGGAGCTAAAGAAATCGGCCCTCGAAAATAAGACAGACAAGATACCGTTGCTGATCAGCGAAATACGCAGCGTCCGATCACGCATTGAACTTCCCGACGACAACGGCGAATATGCAACCCCGGAAGTTCCAGAACCCAAATCACAGGTCATCGACGAATCGCAAGAAATCGGCCCAATCTTATCGACCCTTCCCGTTCACAAAGCCAAGTTCCACACCATTGTGTCAGGCTTTGTCAACAATCTTGATTCACGTTTCGATGCGATTGAAAACGCGTTGCAGCAAGGCGACCATGACTCATTGACGCAGTTAGCCCACGCAATCAAGGGTGCCAGCGGCAATTGCGGGTTTGGAAAACTTGCGGAAACCGCTGGGCAACTCGAAGCCACCGCACGCGTCGGCGAACTAGAAACGGCAACCGACCTAGTCAAACAAATGCGATCGATCCAATCTCGCATCGAAATGCCGTCGGCACCAGCTGCGCGTTAGGACTGACACAAAGCGAACAACCGCTTCCCCTTTCCAACAACACAGCATGCGTTCACCCAACCAAGAACGCATCCGTTGAATCCGTAGCATAAATTTCACTAGTAAAAAACCTTTCATTGATGACCAGAAGCGGGCAGCCTCAGTGTTTCAAACAAGTACTTTCACCGAACTCGCGGAATCCATTGACGGCGGACTATCGCTGCTGACGCGCGATCTGGGTGAAACGGAGCTGCCGAGTTTCTGCGAAACCAAGCACGCTCGCACCGCGCGGATCATGATCATCGATGATGAAATGATCAACATTGAAATCGTCCAGGCTTACCTGGAAGAAGAAGGCTTTAGAAACTTCCTGACGACAACCGATTCGACCACCGCTGTCGAACAAATTCAATCCGAAAAGCCAGACATCTTGCTGTTGGATATCAACATGCCGCAAGTTTCAGGATTGGAAATCCTGGAAAAGATGCGAGCAAGCAAAGAACTTCGCCTGGTGCCCGCAATTGTCTTAACCGCATCCAATGATCCCGAAGTCAAGCTGAAAGCTCTGCGCCTGGGTGCATCAGACTTCCTGGCCAAACCGGTTGACCCCAGTGAATTGATGCTGCGGGTGCAGAACGTTTTGGCCGTGAAGGCTTACCAAGATCACCTGGCCGACTATTCAATCCAGTTAGAAAAAAAGGTCATGGCTCGCACCCAAGAACTGGTGCTTTCACGACAAGAAGCGATTCACTGCCTGGCACGCGCCGGCGAGTATCGCGACGACGATACGGGGCATCACGTTACTCGTGTCGGTCGTTACGCACGGTTGATTGCCGAAGAACTAGGGTTCGCACGCGAGCGTTTGGACCTGATCGAACAGGCCGCACAGTTGCATGACGTTGGCAAGATCGGAATCCCGGACGCCATTTTGCACAAACCGGGCAAGTTGGATCCGCAAGAATTTGATTTGATGCGGACGCATTGCAACGTTGGGCGAAAAATCATCAATCCGCTTTCGCACGAAGAATCGATTCGCTTGACGACCCACACATCGGTTGGCATGCAGATTATGGGCTCGACCAATTCGCCCGTGTTAAAACTAGCAGCAGTCATTGCCGCTTCGCACCACGAAAAATGGGACGGCAACGGATACCCATCCGGAATTGCGGGAACCGAGATTCCAATCGAAGGCCGAATTGTCGCAGTGGCCGACGTCTTTGACGCTCTCAGTTCATCACGTCCCTACAAAGATGCATTCCCAATCGAAAAGTGCCTGCAGATTTTGCTCGAAGGCCGTGGAACCCACTTCGATCCTGACGTTCTAGACGCCTTCATGCGTCGCCAGGATGAAGCAATCAGTATTCGCACAGAATACGCAACCGATTAAAACCAGCTCGCCTCCCGTGAGCCGCGACGCGTAAGCGGCCGGGCCCTCCGCCAATGAAAACCAGCTCACCTCCCGTGAGCCGCGACGCGTAAGCGGCCGGGCCTAGCGCCAATGAAAACCAGCTCACCCCCCGTGAGCCGCGACGCGTAAGCGGCCGGGCCTAGCGCCAATGAAAACCAGCTCACCCCCCGTGAGCCGCGACGCGTAAGCGGCCGGGCCTACCCACCAATGAAAACCAGCTCGCTTCCCGTGAGCCGCGACGCGTAAGCGGCCGGGCCTACCCACCAATAAAAACCAGCTCGCCTCCCGTGAGCCGCGACGCGTAAGCGGCCGGGCCTACCGCCAATGAAAACCAGCTCGCTTCCCGTGAGCCGCGACGCGTAAGCGGCCGGGCCTACCCACCAATGAAAACCAGCTCACTTCCCGTGAGCCGCGACGCGTAAGCGGCCGGGCCCTCCGCGCACGCCCCGAGGAATTACGGCCTGCGGCCCACCACGACACAACTGCAAACTGCGTCATATCAGCCGCATCCGTTGCAATCGGCTCCATGCTGACAGCTTTTCCACAACGCAGATATTTGCTGACTCGTTCGATCGCGGCGTAAATCACGAAGTTCGCGGCAAATCGACCGCTCAGCGCTCCCCGTTTTGGCCTCGAATCGGTAGCGTGTAGGAGACGATTTTGCGAACACTTTTTCTTGCAATGGATGCCCATGACTCCCGATCCCAATATCGCTGATCCCAACATCGACGATTCGACCAACACTGATTCGACCGACTCCCATTCAAACACTGCCAACGATCTTCAGGACGCTCCCGCCGGCGAGATGAACGATTCCAACGACGCTGATGCTGTCACTGTCAATGGCAACGAAGACGGCTACGAAGATGTCGCGGACGCCGACGATTCGCCCGTCGCGGAACAAGCCGTGGCCGAAGCAGAAGACCTTGAATCCGATACCGAAGCATCAGTCGAAATCGAAGAAGCCAAAGCCGCGTTCGACGCTGACGATGAATCGAATGCGACTGAATCTGTCGAAGAAGAAAGCCAACTCGTTGAATTAGCTGTTCCGTTTGTTGGTCAATGGAACCAATTGATCAGCACATCGAATTGGGAAAAGGGTCGCATCATCAGCGATTGGCGTTCGGCGCTGATCGAGTCCGGTGTTCAGTCCAGCCAGTACAGCGACGAAGCGTGGACACGACGGGTTGGCGGCGTGACCGCGCCCCACGTCGGACGACTTCGCCGCGTGTACGATCGTTTCGCTTCGACCTACGAAACCTATGCCGGTCTTTACTGGAGCCATTTCCTGGCCGCATTGGACTGGGAAGACGCACCGATGTGGTTGGAAGGTGCGACGAAGGAAAATTGGTCGGTCGCAGGAATGCGTGAACAACGTTGGCAGGCACACGGAGCCGTCGAATCGAACCGCCCCACCAATTCACAAATCGTCGAAGTCGACTTGGACGAAGACGTCGAACCGACTCTGCCAGCCGAGGGTGGTGGGCGGACCAAGGAATACGGCGACGAATCAGGCGTTGCATCCGGACCGGTTTATGAGGCACCCGACTTCGGCGAGGAAGACGAATTGATGTCGCTTGGCGGTGCAAGCCCAGACGGCAGCGGCGGCGTTGCCGCGGTCGCCGATCCCGACCAGCCACCGGGCGCTTCCGTTCAACCGTTTTCGGGATTGCCAGAGCTACCCGACGATCTTTCCGACGCCGTGGAATCGTTCAAGCTCGCTCTTCTGCGTCACAAGACATCGAAGTGGGAAAAGGTCTCTGCGGAAACCGTCGAAAAATATCTGCAAGCGTTCGCCGTGTTGCTAAGCAGCTAACGTCGAACGGAATTTCGCTAAAACAGCAGGCCTCCTTCATCGAAAACGGAATCAATTCCGTTCTACAAGCACCCTTCACGGGGTGCTTTTTTCGTGCGCACCCAAAACCCAACGCGATGAATTGTTTAACCGCGTTGGGCATCGCCTGGGCCGCTAAAAGTTTGGGGTTGACATAGTATTTTGAAATTCAGAATTTGTTCCGCTTTGAGTCTAATGCGGCCATTCGAATCGTCGGAGGCAACTCGATCAATTTCCGTCCGGGCTTGTCCCGGCGGAATCACAACTGGCGGCTACCAATGCTCCGCTTCAACGCCAGTTCCAATCTTCTTCAGCCACGATCTCCGCTTCGGGCTTGCCCCGGCGGGATCAACGAATTTCGCTCGATCGCGCTCTCGATCGCGATGGAGGCAGCCAAGTCGTTAGCTCCGCCGGGACAAGCCCGCAACGGAGGCCTACGTGAGAGTACGCTTTCGAAGAATATCTGCAGTTAGGTAGCTCCCAGTTGCCGCTCCGTCCGGGGCAAGCCCGGCGGAAGCAGTCACCATCGCGATGAGAATGAAATCTGCGCAAACGAGAACTGCTGCAACCCCAAACTTTTAGCGGACCAGGCATCGCCCCGCGCGTCCAGGGCCAGCACCACACGTCCGAGTCCAGCACCACGCGCGGGGGCGATGCCTGGGCTGATGAAAATGCGGTGGGTGATGTTATTCGCGAACCAGTCGAACATTGCAAATTGCAAAATGAACACAACAA
>NZ_LWSK01000082.1 GCF_001642955.1 Rubripirellula obstinata
GCAAATTGCCGTAACTCGCTATGGCTCGCTACGGCCTACTTGCTGGCGATCAGGGAATGGTGACCATTGCCGGTGTTCACTGAGACGTGTCGAAACTCAATCATGCAAGTGCCGCAGTCGGATCCTCGGTCACCAACTGCACGTCAAGATGACCGCCGGCGCTGTGGTAGAGCGAGTAGGTGACGGGGACCAAGTACAGCACGATTGCGGTGGCGAACAGTTCGCCGAATGCGATGCTGGTTGCCATCGGGATTAAGATCTGTGCTTGAATCGATGTTTCCAGCAAGATGGGAATTAGGCCACCGATGGTGGTGATGGTGGTTAGCATCACTGGGCGGAATCTTCGTGAACCTGATTCTGCGATCGCTTGGTTCACGGGAACGCCTTCACGAACTTTCGCGTTGATAAAGTCAATCAGGACAATCGAATCATTCACAACGATGCCCGTCAGTGCGATGATTCCGTAAAAGCTGAATAACGTCAGCGGCAATCCCATCACCAGGTGGCCGATCGCGGCACCGAGAGCGCCAAACGGGATGATTAACATCACCAACAGCGGCTGGAACGACGACTTGAATTCGATCGCTAACAAGATGTACATCACCAGCAACGCGATAAAGAAACCGTTGAACAAACTGCCAAACGATTCCGTGCGTCGTTCTTGTTGACCTTCCCAGCGAACTCGCAGTGCAGGGTATTCGGCAAGCAAATCGGGCAAGAACGATGCCTTCAAGTCGGTCACGATTTCATCAGCGTTACCGACGTCTTCGTCTAGGTCCGATGAAACGGTGATCGCACGCGATTGGTCGATACGATTGATCTCTGCATAACTGCGGACCACATCAATTTCAGCCAACTCGGTAATCGGACGCTCAACCCCATCGCTTAAACGGATCCGAACTTCGTCGAAATTGGAAAGCGATCGACGATCTTCGCGCGGATAGGTCACCATGATTTTGACTTCATGGCGGCCACGTTGGACTCGCATCACCTCGGCACCGTAATAGGCCGCACGAACAGTTTCCGCTAAGTCGGCGGTGCGAACGCCCATCGCAAAGGCTTCGGGTTTGATTCGAAATCGGTATTCCCATTTACCGGGCACCGAATCGTCTTGAATATCAGAAACACCGGGATACTTGGCCAGTTGTTTCTTACACGCTTCGACCGCTGCATTGAGTTGATCAAGTTGATCAGACGGTCCGAGCAGTTTGAATTCCAGTGGCGTGCCACCGGGACCAAACGAACGGGTGCCAAGATTAAATTCTTCCGTGCCAGCGATCGTCCCAACCGCGTCGCGCCAACGTTTGACGATATCGCTGCTCAATACACCGCGGTCTTCGGCCTTGATCAATTCCACTTCGACGCTGCCACGGTGCCCGCCGGGCCCACCCGGCGTTGCCCCGCGACTCGACACCGACGCACCGACCACTCGATAGGAACTCTGGGCGATCGGCGTCCCCTCGTCTTCGTATTCAGCCGCCACTTGCCAAAACGCGTCCTCGCATCGCTTTGTTGCAGTCATCGCCGCTGCTTCTGGCGTCCCATCAGGGAACGTCACGTTCGCGGTTAAAGTATTGCCATCCACCTTGGGAAAGAAACTCAACTGCAAGACACCTGATCGCTTCAAACCGAACATCAAAATCAGCGAAGCCACGCACATCGCCATCACGATCGAACGGTTACCAAGACTCCATAGCAGCGACGGCCGATAGACCGCAGCGATGTACCGATTCAACGCCTTGGTCGCGACCCGATTGGCGATCCCCGCAGGAATCAGCAACCAACGAAACGCAAAAAAGACCACGTTGAAAAATCGAAACAGCAGGCTTTCTTTATGAGCCAAGTGACATGGCAAGATCGTCACGCATTCAATCAACGATACGAACAGCATCGCGATGATTGCGGCGGGCATCACTGCGGTAAACTTCCCCATCGTCCCGGCAACGAACAGCAACGGTGAAAACGCCACCACCGTCGTCAGCACCGCGGTCAAGACCGATGGAATTACCTCGACTGTTCCGTCAATGGCTGCTTGGATATAGGGCTTACCCATTTGACGGTGGGCAAAAATGTTTTCACCGACCACGATCGCATCATCGACCACGATGCCCAGCGCCATCACGAACGCAAACATCGAAATCTGATTGAGCGTTTGTCCCGTTGCATACAAGAACACTCCAGACGCCAACAGCGCAAACGGAATCCCCAGTGAAACCCAGAACGCCAGTTTCGGATCCAAAAACAGCATCAACAGGACAAAGACAATCACCAGTCCTTGAAACCCATTGCTGATCAACAGATCCAATCGGCCACGAACTTCGATCGATTCGTCACCCCAAGTCATCAACTCGTAACCAGGCGGCAATTCCGCAGCCGCGATCACTTCCTTGACCGCATCGATCATGGTGAACAAATCATCGGACGTGCTTCGTTGAACCGACATTGCCAATGCCGGTTTTCCGTTGATAAAGTTGAACGCAGTCGTGTCGGCAAATTCGTCGCGAACGATCGCCAGATCGCCAACTGTCAACACACCGCCACCAGGTTCGGAAACCAGCGGCAATTCGGCCAAATCTTCGCCATTGCTGCGTCGATTGTTGCCACGCAGCAGAACCTCTTGCGACCGACTGCGAATCGTACCGGCTGGCAATTCTTGATTTTCACGGCGAATTGCGTCCGCCGCTTCGTTGAGCGTCATGCCGTGGCTGCGAAGATTCTCTTCGGAAATTTCAATGTCAATCTGGTAATCGCGAGCAGCCAGAAAGCTAACCTCGGCAACTTCCGGAATCGCCAGCAAGTCATCGCGGACCCGCTCGGCGACTTCACGAAGCTGAAGCTCCGCTTCAACTGTTAGTTTTTCCGCAGCACTAAACTTCCCATCTGCTACTTCGGCTTGGGGCCCGATGATACCGACGCTGATCGAAGCTCGCCGCCTTGAATCCACGGAAATCTGCGGCTCTTCTGCTTCCAGCGGGAAACTGGGAATGCGGTCTACTTCACTTCGCACTTCATCGAGAACCCGATCAGCGGAACGTCCGCCTGGTGTCAATTCTAACCGCACACTGCACATTCCTTCTTGCGCGGTGGTCGTGATCTTCTTGATGCCCTCGATCGAACGCACCGCTTCTTCGATCTTCTGTGCGACGCCAAGTTCGACCTCCTCGGGTGCCGCACCGGGGTAGGGCACCGCCACCGTGATCCGGTCCAGGTCAAATTCGGGGAATGATTCGCGGTTCATCCGCCTTAGGCAGAGCCAACCGACGACCATCATGGCGACCATGCAAAGATTCAGCGCCGAATGATTCAAAATCGATGATCGAACGATCGCTTTCACTGCGTAGGTTCCAATGTTGGAGAGGTAGCGCTTGGTTTGCCGGTCGGCATTGCTCCCACTGGAACCGTTTGCCTGGCAGCTTCTTGCACCTGAATCCCATCGACAGGAGACGCCAATGGCGAAACAACGATCGCGTCCCCAGCGACCAGACCACCGGACTGCTGATAGGCGATCACGTCATTTCCCGCCGATGTAGCAACCGTGATGACTTTCCTTTTCAGTTTTCCATCATTCACGGTCCAGACGATGCCGCCCGGCCCGACGGCTCGGGCAGGAATTCGCACCAACGCAATGGGTGGCTTCGCGTTGACAATCACGTTGACAAACATACCGCTCATCAACGTCGGCGGTTGAGAAACCCGTTGCATTGGCCCAGTCGCGTCTGCACCATCGCCGGATGGCATCACGGTCACCGATTCAGGATTTTCGACATGGATACGGCAAGGGATCATGCGTGTTTGCGGATCGACGCCGGCACCGTCGTAGCGGTCGATCACGCCTTGCCATGCATAGCGAACGCCGCCAAGTTGGTAAGTGACGGTGACGGGGGTTTCAGGGAAGTGATAAACATTGTCACGGTCAGCCGTCGTCTGATCCGCCATTGAGTTGGCGTCAAATCCGGCCTGACTTTGCCGAAGCCAGTTCATTTGCTTTGCGTACAGTTTGCAGGTCACATCCAACCGAGCGCTGTCTTGCAGCGTGACCATTTCAGTCCCAGTTTGAACATAGCTGTCTTGTTCAACATTGTCAGCAACAACGACTGCATCGATGGGCGATCGGATCTCAGTTCGACGCAGCGAAAGCTCGGCCCGATCCAGATTCGCTTCCCCCAACTCCTTTGCACTTTTCAAGCGAATCCTTCGCCGACCAATCAACTGCTTTTCGTCCAACAGCGTTTGCAGAGCATTGCGAGTGTTTAATTCAGCCCGCCGCGCGGTGTCGGCTTCAGACTCTGAACCGGCGCGACGCTTCAGCAAGTCCTCGATCCGACGAAGTTGACGGACTTCAATCACCAGCTCTTTTCTGGCCGCTTCGATTCGGTTTTCGACACTCGAAAGTTCAGCATCCAGTTCCCCGATACTGGCATCGGCTTGGCTAAGCTCTTCTTTCAAACGCCGGACTTCCAATTCATAGTCGGCGGGATCAATCTTCATCAGCAAATCGCCTTTCTTGACGACGCGTCCAAGACGACATTGATTCGACTTCATCACGACCTGACCGCTGACCTGAGCCGCCAAGTTGATTTGCCGGTACGGCACGACCACGCCATCGACATCAAACTCGATCCCGCCACGATGATCGACAGCGATCACGGTCTCGACGTTCGGCAAAGCGGACCGCTCGGGCTTTCGCTTTCTAGCCTTGTTTTCGCCCAGCATGATAAACCCGACAACGGCAGCTCCCACGATCAAGATCGAAAACACGGTGCGTAGGATTGGCTGGGTCGTTTTCATAAAACTGGAAACTGCGGAAATACAAATGGTATCGGCGGGTAATCTGCACGCCCCTCGAACGTGCTGAACGTTCCATAACTTAGTTACATGCAAGTTTAGTTACACGCAAAGGCCTTGTTTGCAACACGACGCCGTGAAGGGTTTCCAAACCGTTTAACCGCGTGGGCATCGCCCCGCGCGTCCATGCGGGGCGAAACGCGCGGGGCGATGCCCACGCGGCTAAACGAACTAATCCGTGTTTTCCGGGACCAATACTCTTCACGGCGTTGAGTGCAACACCGGCCAGACGCACAGGTTCCGAAAAATATAGCTAGAATGCCGAACGAAGACTCGTGGTCGGCTCGAACGGGCGAGTCGCACTTTTCTAACGTTAAAGGAACCAAAAATGGATGCTGCACGAATTCTGGGTGGCCTGCTGGCTAATCGCACGGGCCGAGCGCCGGGGAACGGCCAAATTCTCGGGCAAGTGCTTGGGGGAGTCGCCGCGATCACCCAAGCTGCGAACCAGGGCAATCGGTTCCCGCCATCTCATCACCAGCCCTTTGAACATCTCGTTCGTGATTCTGTTCAAAGACACCATCACCGCGGTGGACGGTTTCCCCAAGCCGCAGATCAATGGATCCGGAATCAACCCGTCAAGCGAGTCCCCGTACCGCACCACGATCATGGCCAGCACCACTCGGGCTGTAATTTCAATCAACGTGGTGAGCTGTTAATTACGGCGATGGTCATGGCGGCTCAGGCAGATGGGCAGCTCGACCAAGCAGAACAAGATCGCATCATTCAAGAACTACAACCACTCGATCGAAACGAGACCAATTTTTTGCGGCGGCAATTCAAAACCAGGCACAACATGGAAGCCTTCGTTCACGAGATCCCCAACGGAATGGAATACGAGGTCTACAGTATTTCTTTGATGGCGATCAATTTGGACACCAACGCCGAAGCACGCTACCTGCGAGCACTCGGCGAATGCATGCGATTGCAACCGCAAGAAGTGAACTCGATCCATCACCGCATGGGCGCACCGTTGTTGTACTAGATCACCGTGTGGACAAGCATGTCGTCCACTCGATCAATTGCCGAGCAACTCAGCATGCAGTTGCTTCGTCACCCGACAAGCCTGTTTGATCAGATTCGCATCCGTCAGTTCGCGAAGCGTGATTTCCGATGGATAGCCTTCGCTGATGATCTTGCAGAGTCGGTGATACTTTGAATCGTCCAAGCGTGCGGTCGTTCGCATTTCATCAACCTGATCGCTTGGCATCGGGACACGCAGTCGCAGGCAAGCTGGTCCACCACCGCCCGCCATGCTTTGATCTAAGTCAACGTAATGAACAGCCGAGAAAAAACCGCCACCGATCCATTGATCAACCAAAGACTTTGCCGCTGAACATTGCTGCACCTGGATTGGGCAAAAGACCACCGGTGCGCCATCGCTTGAAATGGGTGCAACGATTTGACTATTGAACAAGTAGCATTTGACCGCCTGATCGATTGGCAATTCCGATTCAGCGACCTCGATCCGAACCAGATCGTTACCGGGCATTTCTCTTGCCCGTCGTTCAACTCGCTGAACCATCCCGTCATCGTGGTAGGCAAATTGATGATGGATCCAGACGTTTGCGTGACTCATCGCGACGACATCGTTGTGAAATGCACCCGCGTCGATCGCGGCAGGATGCTGTTTTAAGAAGAACGTGTTGTCACCAATCAACTGATGTCGCCGAGCAATGGCCTGGCATGCAAGACGAGTCTGCCTGGGCCAGTGCTTCATCGGTAATGGTGATTCATCACCGTAAACGAACAAGTTAATCCCAGGCGTTTCACCAAAAAACAATCGCATGTGGTTCGCCGCCCCCTCGTCTCGCATCGCGGCACCGCCGGGGATTGCGGATTGCACCGAAATCGACTGTGGCAGGATTTCCCTCAGGTCGATTTCGGTTTGATCCGGTTCAATCGAACGATGGAGGCTGGCGGACAGGTTTGCGATGCTGGCGGTTGACAGATTGGACGTTGAATCGATTGCGGGCGTCACCGTCGCTGCGTTAGCTGTCCACATCGCGGAACAACTCATCGCAGCGGAGAACACATGCGGGGCTTCTTGAAAAGCGTGCTGCGGATCGTTGAAACCCAATTTGCGAACTAGTTCTAAATCGGGGCGAGGTTGTGGCGGCAGCACATACTGCGGCACCCCCAAGTCTGCCACCTGCTTCATTTTCTGTAACCCCTGAATCGCCGCCGCCTTGGGATTGGAAACATTGCCAGCGTGCTGAGCTGACGCCAAATTGCCGACACCCAACCCACCAAAATGATGAGTGGGGCCAACCAAACGATCGATCTGAATTTCAATCAAGTTCATGCTTTGGGGTTCCAGAAATCAGTTTTTGCTAACGCATCCGTTTCGATCGATGATACCGGTTCATTGCAGAAATCGACCGCGAAGAAGCCGGCTGGCCGATGGTTGCCGCTGTGCCCGCGTCCGCCGAACGGCAAGTTCCCCGCGGCTCCCGTCGTGGGACCATTCCAGTTGACCACCCCGGCACCGACCTGGTCCACCAACCGCTGAAAGTCATCGCAGGTTCCACCGAGCAATGACGCGGCCAGCCCATACGGCGTGCGACTGGCGACCTGAAACGCGTCTTCCAAGTTGGCTGCTTCCACAACAGCTAACAACGGCCCAAACCATTCCATCGCTCCCAGGGCATCTGTCTGCTCGGATGAAAGTTCAGTCGCATCAACGATGGCGGGACTGACCAAACTTGGGTGACCAGGATCGATCGAAAGCGGAACGATCGCACGACAGCCCATCGCGATCAAATCATCGTAAGTTTGTTTTAGCGAGGCTGCTGCATCGGCGGACACCAGCGGGCCAAGTTGCGGTGGTGGATCATTATCTGGCATCCCAACCTTTAACGACAAAGTCTTTTCGACGAGTGCTGAAAATTGCTGTTCCGTGTTTACTCCTTCGACAAAAACAGCTCGTCTTGCGCACGTGCATCTTTGGCCTGACGACACGAACGCTGAATAGGAAACATGGTTGGCGACGGACGCCGGGTCAGCCGTTGCATCCACCACGATTGGGTTATTGCCGCCAAGTTCCAGAGCCAATAAGACCTCGGGCCGTCCGGCTAATTGACGATGAATCGACTGTCCCGCGGTTCGGCTGCCTGTCAAGAAAACGGCTGCGACTTCAGGGCGATCAATCGCCGCCTGGGCAACCTCGATGCCGCCGACGATCATTTGCAAAACACCGCTGGGCAGCCCCGCCGCCGACCACGCCTCGGTCATCCATGCTCCTACGGCAGTCGATTGATCACTTGGTTTGAAGACAACACTGTTGCCCGCCAACAGTGCTGGAATGATCTGGCCGCCGGGCAGGTGAAGCGGAAAATTAAACGGCCCCAGCACCAAGGTGACGCCGAGCGGGCTGTATCGAATCCGGCGAACAGGATCCGCGTCAGCACCATGGTTTGGTGTGACGATGGTTTCGCTTCGACGGTCGCTGAGCGCCTCAATCGACCATTTCACCTTGGCGATCGATGCAGAAACTTCGCCCGCCGCTTCGCTGGGCAACTTGCCAGTTTCGCTGGTAATCAGGGATGCAATTTCGCCTTTTCGCTGCTGAAGAATTTCGGCATATCGGCGAACAATCGCGATTCTGGCGTCGATAGATTGCTGTTTCCAACGGTCCGCAGCGACCGCGGAAGATGCAAAAACATCGCCAATCACTGCATTTGAGGTTGTTTCGCCTGTCCAAAGCGTTTGCCCATTGATTGGGCTGATGCTGGTGAAATTTGCAGAATTATTTTTCGAGTTCATCCGTCCCCCTTCCAAAACGTGACCTAGGTTTCCAGTAGATCAGGCGTTCATTTTAGGCACCTGACTTACTACTCGGAATCTACCTCTCGGAGTCTATCAGAGATGAAACGAAACAAGAAAAAAGGCTTTTCGCTTTTGGAAGTCATCGCGGCTGTCGTTATTTTGGCCGTCGTCGCAGCAGCAACCGTTGCTACCGTCGCACCGATGAAAAAGAAGAGCGAAGACAAGCTTGATGTTCAACAAGTTGCCACGCTGAACGCGATGACCCAAACGTACTTCCTTGAAATGGGACGTTACCCAACCAACGTCATTCAATTGGCTCGTGCCGACTACTTGCCCTACACCACTCGTGAAGAACGAGTTCGTGTCAACGCAATGCGTACCAAGTACAACTACGTTCCAACGACGGGCATCTTCACCGTCAAGCCGTAAGTCATTCCGAGAGTTTGACTCCGACTGATCTCGCTTATGCATGAGGCACCGCTGAAACGCGAGTGCCTGATGCGAAGCGAGATTTTTCGATAGGTACTTCACCGGCGTCACCACTGGCGAAGTTTTCCGTAGCTGATCCCGCCAGGGTTCAGTCCGCTGGATTCCGCCTACCAGACCCAAGCGAGCTGGTCCCGCCAGGGTTCAGTTACCACATTCGATGATCACGTATTGCCTCACTGACAACCCATGAAACCTTCGTTCCAACCACTCGCTTACAACGTCAAACGAACCGGCATCGCCCGTCGGCGTGCGGTCACGTTGATCGAAGCGATTGCGGTCATCTTGCTGCTTTCGGCTGCGGCAGCGACCAGCATGATTTACTTGGACAACGATTTCTTGGCTCGGCGAACCGCGTCCGCGGCGACGATTCAGGTCGGCGAAGTTTTGCAACTTGCTCGCAACACAGCGATCTCGAATCAAACCTATGTGCGTGTCAGTCGTGGATCAACGGAACTGAAAATACATCAAGAAGCTGGTCCCATCGAACCTGAACGGACTTGGCTAATTGAACTGCCAGCCGGTACCAAGATCGATGGCTCGGCGAGCGAGATCATCTTCAAGCCCGTTGGTTCGGCCAATCGCGATCTCAGTTGGGGCGTGTACCACGGTGACGCCTACGGCAAAGTAAACGTCTCGCCCGTCAGCGGAAACGTCCAATGGAGCACTCCCTGATGCAAACATTTCAAAACGCGCTGCGAAAGAAAACCAAGGCTCGCCGAGGCGCAACGATGATCGACGTGATCGCCGGATCAATGATCATGTCAGCGCTGCTAATTCCATCGGCGCATTTGATCAATGAATCACGATCCAACACACACCGTTTGAACGTTCGACAATCGTTGCTTGACGATGCCGAGCAAGTGATCGAAGCGACCAAGATCGGCTTGTCCGAACCGATTGCCTTTTCCAAAGCCTATTCCGGCGGAATTGACACCGTCAATAAACACACCACGGCCTACGGCCCTTTTTCGGTTGCCCGCACACGCGTCACACCCGACAAGTCGATCCTGCCCGCCGAACTGGTCACGATCGTGGTCGATGTGTGGCATGACGATGATAGTGACGGCCGACTTGATACCGGCGAAGCGTCGGCCACCTTGCGCACTCAGTTCGCGGCCCCTTAAGCAAAACTTTGTTCATGAATCATTCCAGCGACAACGCCGACCAAGATCGGCCCGGCAATCGACGTGATGGCATCAGCCTGATCGAAGTGATTGCGTGCATGGCGATCGTTGGAATCATGATGGTCCCGATTTCGTCCGTGATGCGGTCGTCACGGCAAGCCGTCACCCATGCTGAAAGCCGAAGCCCCGAGACCGATCTTCGCGACGGATCACGCTGGCTTCGACGTTTGATTCAAGACAACACCTTGGTTGAAACTCATTCCGATGTTGTCGTGCTGAAATTGAATACAGGCGACTACGTCAAAATCTATGCGACCAACGATGAACTGGTCATGGACAACGGCAAAGAAGCGGTCGTATTAATGACCGACGTGCTGGGCGCGGAGTTTGGTGAAATCAAACAGGCCACTGCACCGGGCAACGTGATTGGTGTGAAGATGGCGATTTATGTGCTGGATCCAACAACCGGCAACAAGAAGAACCTGACCAGTGTTGTTTCCATTCCGACTCAGTTTTGATGGACCATGTGATGAATTTCCAAGAGAATTTCCAACATCAAAAACGGATCAGAAACGCGGGTTCGCGCACCGGTTCGCTGTTGCTGCTTTGCACTTTGGCTGCCGTCACGCTATCGCTAGGCGGCCTAGCAATTCTGCAAAGTCATTCACGACATTTGGCGATGACCAAGTCGACCGAATCCTCCGTGCAAGCTCGCATGGCTTCCGATGCACTGATGCAACGGGCGGTCGCACAATTGCGGATTGATCCCACTGCGAAACTGATGCTTGTCGATAAAGAATCGCCGCTTCGCAGTGCCTATGGCGAGGTTGTTCCGATTTCCAGAACACAAAGCCAAGTCAACATCTTTCTGTACAAAGGCGCAAAAGTGCCGGTGATCTCGCGGATCATCGACACTGAAAAATTGACTAGCAAAAGCAAGGAAGCGTCTAGCTCGACAAGGTCCACACCAACAAGTTCGATGCGGACCTTATCTCGCTGAGAGTTTAGCTTAGACGCTCACAAAAAACTTTCACCTTCTCTTGCTTACGTTAAGCGGTGACGCGCTTGCGTACACGCCTACGTGAGACAACCCCGACCGCGATCAAACCCAGCAAGCATGCACTGCTTGGCTCTGGGATGACCGTCGCGCCGATCGAAAGATTCAAAGGCAGGTTGTTTCCTTCATTACCGAATGCGGAAGAAGAGCCAAAATACGGAATCCCACCCGCACTGAAGTCGCTGATGCCGGCACCCGAAAAGACGAGTGAACCAGCAAGGGTAACGATATCTGGATCGGTAAACGAAATGTCGGTATCAATCCCGATTCCGAACCTTTCGATGCCGTCCACCCCGCTGTCACCATCGTCAAAGTATCCTTGAACGATGTTAGCGGTAGTGATCGTTCCGGTTGCAGCAGACTCGTGGGTCAGTGTTGCAGATCCTGAAACAAGGGTTAGCAACGGAGTTGCCGAATCAACGCGTGGGGGAGCAGCAACCGAGGTGAAATTGTCAAAACCTCCCCACATTCCAACGGGTTCTTGTTCCAGGATAACACCTGAACTACTAAAGAAACCAAACCCTTCTGCAACAACTTCGCCGCTGAACGTCCAGACGACCTCGTTGGACGACGGCCCCTCGGTAACCTCAGCCAACAACGCTGCCTTCGCCGCCATCGGCGAACAAACAGCAAGAGCCCCAACCAACAAAACCAAACTTGAAATTCTACGAATCATTCGAATCACCTTCGTACGCATGGAAACTTACATAAGTTGCCTCGTGCGACACACACGCGGCGGTTTAACCCCGCTACCCGATGAGTTTCACACGCTGGTTGAGATGATTTTTCAGAAGTTGTTTCAGCGAACCTCTTGATCGCTGCTGAGTTGCACGCTTACTGGTTCGCGACAGCTCATTTTGCAACCCAGATGGTCCAATGATCGGCCCTAAATAAAAATTTGAAGAACATGATTTTTAAGATCAGAACAAGGAGGGGGTTGGCACCCACATGCGCATCCATGCAGTTCATTCGCTGCATTCAGGCAAGGCTTAAAACGTGTAAAAGCTAAACCTTGATTCGAAAGAGTGTTGCAAGCGTCATCGAATGAGCTGTTAAACAAAATGAAGTTTTCGCAAAAAAATTGCGAGACACTAGGGCGTCCGATTTAAAGCTAGCGAGCGGTCTTGGTAGAGCGAGATGCCTTAACGATTCAAGCGCGATCGAACTCTCAGAAATCTATTCGACGATTGGAAAGATCGGATCAGATTCAGTGTGAAACTCTACGGAGAAACACATGAAAGATTGGCCAGAAACGAACGACAGCTTGATTGCGAGAGTGAAAAACCTTTCGGATGCAGATTCGTGGACAACGTTCATGGACATCTACCGACCAGCGGTCTACCGAATGGCTCGAGAGCGGGGCATTCAACATGCGGATGCTGAAGATCTCGCGCAGCAAGTTTTTGTTTCCGTGTCGAAGGCAATTGAGAACTGGGTTCCTGCGCCCGATCAGCCGCCTTTCCGTGCTTGGTTGATTCGCATCACCAAGAATCGAATCATTAATGCGTTGTCACGGAAGAAGCCGGACATTGGATCGGGGTTAACTGGCGTCGTTGAGATTTTGGACGCCGTCCCAGGAGATTTCACGGCGGTCGAAACCGAGGTCAACCGCGAAACCCACGCCGAGGCGATGCGTTGGGCCACTCGTCAGATTCGTGACGAGTTCACCGATGTGACTTGGAAGATGTTTTCGGAAACTGCGATCGAATCACGTCCGGTCGCGGAGGTCGCGAAACGTTATGGCAAAAGTGTTGGTGCCGTTTACATGGCTCGCTTCCGTGTGATGCAGCGTCTGAAGGAAAAGACGCTTGAGCTGTCTGATCTTTGGAGTGAATCAAAATGAAACCATCCACCGATTGTTTGGACCTTTCTCGAATCGAAGCTTTGATCAGCGGTGATCTTTCCTCGCCGGCTTTGAAGGCAGTGGAAGCACACCTGTCCGTTTGTGAGACGTGTCGGATGCAACTTGAAGCCACCATCGGATCAGGTGATTGGTGGGGGAACGCGAGCGAATGGCTGCAGGATGAAATTGATCCACAATCGGTCGAAGATCGCGGATTGAATATCGATGGCATGGATGACGATGACGCGGCGGAAGAGAATAGTCGCAATCCAATTATTACAGAGCTGCTGGATTTGTTGGCTCCGACAGAGTATCCCGACATGTTGGGGCGACTCGGGCCCTACGAGATCGCTGGCGTACTTGGGCATGGTGGAATGGGCGGCGTTTTCAGGGCGTTCGATCGTTCTTTGCACCGCTTCGTTGCGATCAAGATGATGCTTCCGCACTTGGCGGTTTCAGCGGCAAGCCGAGCACGCTTTGCTCGCGAAGCCAAAGCGATCGCGGCGGTTGTCGATGACCACGTAATGGCTGTTCACGGCGTTGATCAATGGAAGTCAGTTCCATATTTTGTGATGCCGCTGTTGCGAGGCGAATCGTTGCGAACGCGGTTAGACGATCACGGAACCCTGGGCATTCGCGAGGCGCTTCGCATTTCGATGCAAGCAGCAAAGGGGCTGGCGGCTTCACACGCACAGGGAATCGTTCACCGCGACGTCAAACCCGCCAACATCTTCTTAGATGGCGAAACGGATCGCGCTCAGTTGATGGACTTTGGGATCGCGGTCGCGCTGGACGATCCAAGCTTGACCAAGACTGGTTTGTTGGCTGGCACGCCCCAATTCATGTCGCCTGAACAGGCCCGTGGCGAGACCGTCACCGCGAGCTCGGATCTGTTCAGCTTGGGAACGGTCATTTATTCGATGTGTACCGGGCGAGCACCGTTTCATGCTGAAACGGCGTATGGCGTACTTCGCTTGATCACCGACAAGCCGGCGCGTCCCATGCAAGAACTCAATCCGGATGTTCCCGCGTGGCTAGATGACATCGTTTCTAAGCTGATGGCAAAAGAACCGGTGGATCGATTTGAATCAGCACGCGAAGTGGCTGACTTATTGCAAGGGTGCTTGGCCCACGTTCAGCAGCCCACCTCGGTCGCGTTGCCAGTCGCACTGGAAACCATCCGACAAACCGATCATCGGTTGATTGATCGCACGCGAGTTTCCACGACTTGGCTGGTCGCAGTGTTGGGTTTTATCTTGCTGGTGATTTTGGGTGCAGCGAACTTTTTTGCAATTCGTGAGTCACCGTCTTACGTTCATCGAGTTGAAATGATTCCCCACCAGATCGTGGTCGATGGCCTAGACCGATTGTCAGTCGATCAACTTTGGAACCAGTGGAAAGAAATGCCGGTCGGTAGCTCGCAAGAGCTTCGCGCCCAGCGGCGGTTGCTTGAAGTCTATCAAGACGAAATAGGCAATCCGTCCGACCGCAATCACCTTAGACTGCGTCGTCAATGGGCAACGGAGATCATGCCATTGGTGACCAGTGGTGTCCCAAGCAGCAAGGCGGACTTCTTGCTTTTGTTCCTACAACCGCTCGATCCAAGTATGCGTTCGCACTTGGAAATCCCGCCTTTGGACAAGATCCCGCCAAGTGCAAACGGCGCTGAGTATCCATTTGATTCCGCTGTCAGCGATTTGGGTAACAGCTACGCGGCAACCAGCGGATGGGACGTCCACACGGCGCTTGCCATGGCCTTGGGGCGATCCGGTCGTCACACCGACGCTGAACTGGTGATCAACAATTTGGTCGATCAGATCCATGCCAGCATGGAAGTACATGGAAGCGAGAAAGAGGTTCAATACCTTGGATACTACCAACCGATCCGAGCCGCACTGAATTGGTCTTATTTTTATCGTGCGACGATTGAGAACATGGCAGTTCAAACACTGGAGAAAAACCTCCAAGACAACATCAGTACCCCAGCAACACAATGAGATTGGATCATTGAGTCACCACTGTTGATCCATCACACCATTCGCCTTTTCTGTTTTCCCGAGCACTGATTCCATGCCGCGATCCATGTCCAAAAAAAACAAACGCCGAGTGGCTTCGCTAGCCTTTTTCGCTTTTAGCTTTTGCATCTTCGCGTGCGTTAGTTTTGCGATTGAGCCCAAGTTGCAAAGCCTGTCAGAGATTCCGGACAAAGATTCTTTGCAGGTTGCCGCTGACAAATTCCTAGCGGTGTTTGAAATCGATGGTGACGATTTCATTGCGAAGGTTGTTCGTGATGAGCAGGCGGCAACGCTGGGGCTCTACGGTTGGCAAAGAATTGAAACCCTATTCCCGCTCGAGTATCGGAATGAACTAGTTCAGTTCAATGTTCTGGACGGAAAACGTTGGGCGGGCTTCTTCAGCGGCGATGGGGCCAATGATGTTGATCGCAAGGGATACCGATTGTCGATCGCAAAGTTCTTGTTGCTGAAGGAAAGCAATCGTCACAACCCGTCTCGCAGCATTACGCCCCGACGCGAAACGCTCGACTGGACTCTGGTTCACGAAATGGGTCACTACCTGTGTTTGCGTAGCGATTCGATCGAGCAATTTTCGCAAGTGTTTGATGGCGATTCAAAACCGCAACCTCGGCGGCGTGAAGAACCCGACGACTACGCCAAAGATGGTTCGCCAAAATTGAAGGGCGATTTTGTGACGTCGTATGCAGAGCGAACCGGCGGTGATGAAGAAGTGGTCGAGTGTTTTACGACTTACATGTTGGTCGCAAATCTACCAACGAATGATTCACTGGTAGCTGAAAAAATTCGCTTCTTTGACGACGTTGAAGGAATGCCCGAATTGCGGGAACACATCCAAAAGTACAAGGCGGAAGAATGAGTTGTTTTACCGAATTTGATGTTCGATATCTGTTTGCTGTTCAATTTTCCAAGGGAAGAGGTTTGTCATGACGAAACGAAATACCAAGGGTTTTACCCTCGTCGAACTGTTGGTGGTCATCGCCATCATTGGTGTCTTGGTGGGGCTGTTATTGCCAGCGGTGCAGGCGGCACGCGAAGCCGCACGAAGAATGAGTTGCAGTAACAACTTCAAGCAGATTGGGTTGGCGATTCACAATTACCATAGCGCGTTTAAACAGTTGCCCGAACAAGGCGCAGGTTTCTCGGACATTGGCAATGATGTTTCGGGTGGTTCGTGGGCTCAGTCAGAGATTTCTTCGCAGCGAAACTTGAGTGCGTTGGTGGGTCTGCTGCCTTTCATCGAACAGCAGGCACTTTGGGAACAGATTGCTAATCCGATGGGAACCAACGCGGACGGGACGATACGACCTGTTCCGTGGCCACAAATGGGGCCGACGCCGTTTCGGCAATTCAATTACCGACCATGGGTGACCGAAGTTCCTTCGTTCCGATGCCCGAGTGATCCCGGTGTTGGGTTGCCCGCGATGGGGCGAACCAATTACGGCGTTTGCATGGGTGACACCACACACCGATTCTTTCTGTGGGGGCCGTACAACGACGTTCTAGAATTGGATACGGGTCACGTTGCACATCTTCGCGCATCCGCCAGAGGTGTGTTTGTTCCGCGAACCAAAACCGCATTCCGCGACATTTTGGACGGGCTGTCAAACACCATTATGATGGGGGAATTTGCGACCGGGTTGGGCGACAATGACGTCCGAACTCAACCACTGAACTGGGCAGACCCCGACGGATCGGACGATGATATCCTGTTCGACAACCCTAGTTTCTGTCAGGGATTTACCAGTCCGTTGCGACCGCGATTTTGGTCTGATGGTGCAGATGGTGGTACCGCTCCATCGCGAGTCGCCAGTGCCAGTTTCTTGCGAGGTTTTTCCTGGTCTGACCGAAACTACCTCAACACGACCATGAACACGATCTTGCCGCCCAACAGCGTCACCTGCCTACGGAGCAATTCCAGCGATTCGGGAATCCTGCCGCCCAGCAGTCAGCACCAAGGCGGTGTTCACATCCTAATGGGCGATGGTGCGGTTCGGTTCGTGACCGATTCCATCGAAGCCGGTGCAGCGACCAACGGTGGCGTCGGCCTAGACCAAATCGGGCCGAGGACGCCAGGATCACGAAGCCCTTATGGCCTTTGGGGTTCGCTTGGATCGCGTGCAAGTCGCGAAGTCATCGATGGTGAATTCTAGTGGTCTGTGACCACTAAGTTTCAAGGCCAGCTTTCACGTAGGGCCGGGTTGTCGATTTAATCGATACACCGACGGCAATCGTGAACCGCTGGCCGTAAGGCCTCGGGCAATGCGATAGGGCCCGGCCGCTTACGCGCCTGCGGCTCACGAAATCAACAAACCGAGGGCCGGTGTTAGCGGCCTTTAATTTTCAATTGTTTTTTCAAACCAAGGATTCAAGATGATTCGCCTGATTTGTTTTTCCCCCATGCTGGTCCTTCTTCTGATGATGGGCGGCTGCAGTTCTGAGCCAGTCGTGATTGAAGCCACACCGGAACAGCAAGAAATCTACAAAGCTGAGTACGAGAAAGAGATGCAGCGACAGTGATTCATCTCGGAGATAAAAATGACGTGCGCCCGAAATGGTCGCTCGTCATTCATGGTGGTGCGACCACTGTAATGGATTTGGACGAAGCGAAAACGGATCAGTATCATCGCGGCTTACGCATCGCTCTTGATGCGGGCCGCAGTGTGCTTTGCAACGGCGGCAGCGCGATTGATGCGGTGCAAGCGGCGGTGGTGTTGCTGGAAGACGATTCCGTTTTTAACGCGGGACGTGGATCGGTGGTTCGACTCGATGGCTCTTTCGAGCTGGACGCGTGCTTGATGGATGGACTGACCGGCAACTCCGGTGCAGTTGCATCGGTGAAACGGTTGGCGAATCCGATTTTGGCTGCGAGGCATGTTTTGCAGGATGAACATCATCGCCTGCTTGCCGGAACAGGCGCAGAACAATTCGCGATCAATCATGGTTGCGAACCGGTTTCGCAGGATTACTTTCTGGACCATCAACAAATCGAACATTCCGAGCGTCCAAGTTTGGGCACGGTTGGCGCGGTCGCTATGGACGTTTTCGGCAACCTAGCGGCTGGGACTTCCACGGGCGGCGTTACGCGTTGCCTGCCCGGACGCATTGGTGATTCACCGGTCATTGGTGCTGGTACCTACGCCGAAAACAGTTCAATCGCGGTCAGTGCGACGGGGTTCGGTGAACGGTTTCTTCGTCACTCTGCCGCGGCGCAAGTCGCTTGGATGATCAAGCACCTTGGTTGCTCACCACAACAAGCCGTCGAATCGGTTTTGAATGATATCCTTCCCGCTCAGTCGGGAGGTATGATTGGGGTTGGAGCCGCCGGTGAAATCGTCATGCATGCGACCACGAAATGGATGCGTCGTGGTTGGGCGACCAGTGATGGTGACGTTGCCACCGCTTTGGAATACTGATCGAGACTCTCTTTTGTCCGCAAAACACTCATCCAACGAAAATCTAATGACACGACTTCTGTGCCTGCTTGTTCTTTGCGCCGTGCCGCTACACCATGCCGTTTCGCAACCGCTGCCGACCGCTGGCGTGACTGATCCAATGACGCCCCTTTCGGGTTCATTGATGTTGGCCGGGAAAGCTGACTTATCCAACGTGACGTTAAGAACGTTTGCGTGGTTGGCGGGGGAGCAAGAAGGGAATCTTGTGATTGTGACGAACGGTGACCAATCGGTTGACGCCGGACCCTGGCAACGCGCGATGGGGAAAGTGACCGTTCTGGAAATAAACGATGCATCGCAAGCCGAATCTGACGAAACGATCATGGCGATTGCCGATGCGACTGGAATTTGGTTCGCTTGCGATGTGACTTCGGTGGCATTGGAAACATGCTTCACCAAAGAACTTGGTGAAGCGTTCCAGAACGGTGCCGCGGTCGGTGGTCACGGTTCAGGTGCAGAGTGTCTGGGCGAACAAATTTTTAACGATGATCAAATGCGTCCTGGTTTTGGACTGTTACCGCATTCCTGCGTGCGAACGATGGGCGATGACGAAAGTGCAACCAAGATCGGTGACGGCCAAGCGAATCTGGTGCATTGGGAAATTCCGCCGTCTGGTGTTTTAGTCATGCACGACGGACGCAAGGTTGCGGTGATCGGCGAAGCGGAAATCACCGCGCGGGTGCCTGCTGCCAATGGCTGGGCTGAACGTGTCGAGACCTTCGGCGCACGCGTCGTCGCACTCCCATTCACGACCGACCTGGTGTCCTGGACTCGATCAGCCCAATCTCGGACCCGTCCGGTGTTTCCCCCCACCAATCCGCCTGCGGTCGAAGTCCCTTCGGGAACATTGATCCTGATCGGCGGTGGCGGAAGTACCGACGACATGTGGGATCGATTCATTGATTCCGCAGGCGGAACCGACGCTAATTTTGTTTGCATTCCCCAGTCCAATGATTCTTTTAGTTCAAGAAAGCTTCGCGATCGGGGATGCAAGAATGTGACGGTTCTATTCAGCGACGAAGACCTGCGATCTAAGGCCGAATCCGACGAGGAGTTTTTAGAACCACTTAAAAACGCCGACGCTGTTTTCCTGGGTGGCGGTCGCACGTATCGATTCATGGACGCCTACCAACACACGACCGCGCATCGTTTGATGATGGATGTGCTGAAGCGTGGTGGCGTGATCGCCGGCACTTCCGCAGGTGCCCAAATCCAAGGCGATTTTCTAGTACGAGGCGACCCGCGAACCAACCAAACGCTTTGGTATCCCGGCAACGATACTGGTTTTGCATTTTTGCGTGGCGTCATCGTGGACGTTCACTTTGCCGAACGCGGTCGCGAAGAAACGCTTCCCGCCCTTTTGAATCAGCACCCGCAAATGTTGGGCATTGGGATCGATGAAGCAACCGCGATTGTGGTCACTGGTCAAAAAGCCGAAGTCCTGGGCCGAGGTTCCGCATGGTTCTATGATTCAGTGGACCGCGACGATCCCAAACCGCGCGTCCCCGTCGTTCTGCAAACCGGACAAGCCTACGATTTAAAAGCTCGTAAGACGCTGCCGTAGTGTTACTAGTGGCTTGTCTCAGCTAAGAATTAGGGTGTGCCGTAGTGGATCTTGTTAAAGATCCTCTCGCGATAGGATCTTTAACAAGATCCACTACCCTAAAATTAAGCTGTGACAGACCACTAGCGATCGCGTTTATTGCCCTGGTGTTTCTTCCTTCTTTGCCATCTCTTCAATCGCCAGCTTTAATTGTTTGCGGGCGCGGTTGAGTCGGCTGCGGACGGTGCCGATGGAGATCACCAGAATCTCGGCGATGACTTCGTAGGAATGGTCTTCCATTTCTCGCAGAACAAGAATGCAGCGATGTTCTTCGGTCAATGTGTCGAGCGCTGCGCGGACCATCTCAACGCGTTCCTGTTGCAGTAGTCGCTCGTCGACGTCGTCATCTTCGCCGGCGATTTCTAAACCATTTTCTTCGCGGCAATAATCCAGCGAGATGCGAGCTCGTTTGCGACGTTTTCGTGTCAGCGCCGTATTGAACGCGATCCGATACAGCCAGGTAAAGAACTGACTTTGGCGTTGGAAGGTATCCAGTTTTAAGAAGGCCCGGATGAACGCTTCCTGGACCACTTCCTCGGCTTCGTCGGGTGAACCGGTGACTTGCAGCATCGATGCAAACAGGCGGTCTTGATGATCGGTCACTAATTGCGTGAACGCAGTACGGTCGCCCGTTAATGCTGCGTCGATCAACTGAGACTCTTCCGCCACGACCGGTTGTACCCCAAAATGCTAAATCGCTGAATCAAACAAAGGTCCGTGGGCTCAGTTTATCAGCCTGGTTTGGAAACGCAGGGATCAAATCTGGGTTAATTCAATTCACTCTGGCCCGGCTGCCCGTGAAGATGCCGTTGAAGATAGCCGGCTCGTTTGACATTTCGGTCCGAAGTCCCAAGCAGACCACCGTGCAGTTTCTGCAAATGTGCAGGTTGAGTGTGGATAAACAGCTTGTTGATCGTGGCAACTTCGACATCGCTGATCAGCCCCAAATTGACTCCCATGCGTACCTTTGACAGATAGTGCATGGTTTCTTCGCTGCTGATTTTCTTGGCCGTACTCAAGATCCCCAACGCCCGGCTAACGTCGTCATGCAGGTCTTTTTCGCCTTTGCCCATCAAAAAATCGCGAGCTTTCCGCTCGTATTGAATGATGTCCGGCACCACCTTTTCACCCACCAACGACACCAGATCTTCTTCGCTGTGCCCCAGCGTCACTTGATTGCTGACTTGGTAGAAATCCCCGGTGTACTGTGAACCTTCGCCGTACAAACCACGCACCGTGACATTGATACGTTGCATGCTGCGGAACACTTTTTCGATCTGCTGCGTGATCACCAACGCAGGCAGGTGCAACATGACGCTGACGCGCAGCCCGGTGCCAACATTGGTCGGACACGCGGTCAGGTATCCGTATTGCGGGTTGTAGGCATACAGGACCGCGGATTCGAGCTGGTCATCCAACCGATTGATCTGTTTCCACGCCGAGATCAGGTCCAGGCCGCTGTGCATGACCTGGATTCGCAGATGGTCCTCTTCGTTGACCATGATGCTGTACTGTTCATGCGGGTCGATCGCCACGCCTCGCGATCCGTCTGCGTCGGCGATTTCGCGGCTGATCAATTGGCGTTCGACCAAGAACTGACGATCGATTTCGGATAGTGAATCGATGTCAACGTAATTGATGTCGTCCCATTGATCGATTTGTTCCATTCGCGAACGCACGGTTCGCTCGATGCTGAGCCGATCTTCGTCGCTACAGCGGCGAATGAATGGAAAGTCGGCCAGATTGCGGGCGAGGCGAATTCGGCTGCTGATCACGATGTCGGATTCAGGACCGGTTCCGCGTAGCCATTCGCCGGGCGTGTTGGCGAGTTTCGAGAAATCAACGTCGCTTTTCACGAGCTGGACGCTCCCGAATCCGAATCATTCTCGGAGAGATCGTTTTGGGCTGAATCCTGATTTTCGGCGGCGTCAGCTTTGCCAGCGGCTTCCTCTTCCATCCGCTTCAGTTCGTCCCTGATCTCGGAAGCACGTTCGTAGTTTTCACTTTCGATCGCTTCTTCCATTTCTCGTCTTAGTTGAATCATTTGAGCTTGATTGTCGGCGGACGCAGCAGCGCGACGAGGTTGTTTCCCCACGTGCTGAAGCGAATCATGGATGTTGGTTAAAAGCGGCGTCAAATCCGCTTCGAAGTGTTTGTAATCGTAAGGGCATCCGAGACGACCGGTGCTGCGAAATTCAAAGAAACTAATTCCGCAAACCGGGCATTCTTTTTGGTCCAATTCGGCGAGTTCAGCCTTAGTTTGGCCAAGATTCAACTGTTTCGCCAAGGCACCAGCGATCGACGCGGCGGGGCTGCCCTGGTCCTTGTGCAGAAAAGACCGAGCGTGCTCTTCGCACAGATGCATCACGCTGGGGCCGCCCGGTTCGGTCAGCTCGGTGATATGAAACGTCGCCGGTTTCTCGCAGTATTGACATTTCATGCTATTTTTCCCGACGCTGAATCACACATCTAACCCGTGGGTCGGATTCTATCGCTGAGCATTGAAGTGTCAACGTAAGTGCCCGGTACAAGTCCCACTGCAAGTCCCATTGCAAGTCCCCACTGCAAGTCCCCACCGCAAGTCCCCACCGCAAGTCCCCCCTACGCGCCCTCGTTGCTTGCAAGCAAACTGGATCAAAAGAAAATGTCCTCCGCGGATTTCCATGATGCATCTGCCTGATGAAAAAACATTTGCCAAACTGGCTGTCGAAAACGATTTCGTTCCAGTCTTCCGGCGGTTGCTCAGCGATACGCTCACGCCGGTGACCGCATTTCGGCTGCTCGATGACGGTGGACCTGCGTGTTTGTTTGAAAGTGTCATCGGTGGCGAAAAGGTCGGGCGATACAGTTTCCTTGCATCGAGACCGACCCAGCGTTTTTCGGCCAAAGGATCCCAAGTCCACTGGACCACCGAACTGGACACCAACAAACCGGAAATTCAAACAAGCACTGCTGACGATCCGCTGGATGAATTCCGCGGGCATTTTCATTACCGAGTCGCCGAGATTGATGGGTTGCCGCCGTTCATCGGTGGAGCGATCGGCTACGCCGGTTATGACGTCGTTCGCTATGTCGAAAAACTTCCCGACCACGGCAGCGATGATCGTAAGCTTCCCGATTTGGATTTTGCGTTCTATCACACGCTGTGCGTTTTCGACCACGTTGCCAAAACGATCACCGTCGTCACGCTGGCGGATTGCCGATCGGTCAACAATCCCGCTGACGCCAAAGCGGTGTACCAAGACGCAGTTGCCTCGGTCGATCAAACAGTCAAAAAGCTATCCGGTTCGGCAACTGAAAAACCGGCCGAGTGGAATCCTGATCAATGGCGTCAATCAAGTTCGCTGGAGGTGACATCGAACTTCACTCAAGACGAATTCGAAGACGCGGTTCGCCAGTGCGTTGAATACATCCGCGCCGGTGACATTTTCCAAGTCGTTCCAAGCCAACGTTTGTCAGTCCAAAGCGACGTTGATCCGTTGGAAGTGTATCGATCGCTGCGAGTTGTGAACCCAAGTCCGTTCATGTTTTTTGTTCGCACGCCCGAGTGCGTGCTGGTCGGATGTTCGCCCGAGATCATGTGCCGCGTTGAAAACAATGTCGTCACGGTCAGACCGTTGGCGGGAACTCGTCGGCGCGGTGAAAACGCCAAGGAAGACAAAGCACTTGAACTAGAACTGTTGGCCGATCCCAAAGAACGGGCCGAGCATGTGATGTTGGTCGATCTTGGTCGAAACGATGTTGGCCGAGTCGCCGAGTTTGGTTCGATTGAATTGACCGAAGTAATGGTGGTGGAACGTTACAGCCACGTGATGCACATCAGCAGCGAAGTCCAAGGCAAACTTCGCGAAGGCCTCGACGCGTTCGATGCGTTAAAGGCAGCGTTGCCTGCGGGAACCGTTTCGGGAGCACCAAAAGTTCGCGCGATGGAAGTCATCGATTCCATCGAACCACATCGACGTGGGCCCTACGGCGGAGCGGTCGGATACATTGATTACCGCGGCAACATGGACACCTGCATCGCCCTGCGAACGATGGTCGTGCAAAACGGCAAGTTCGATGTCCAAGCCGGCTGCGGCGTAGTCGCCGACAGCGATCCAACCGCCGAGTACCAAGAAACATTGAACAAGGCGCAAGCGTTGATCTCAGCGATCGAGTTGACGGTTGCACGAATGGAAAAGGGTTAGCGAAGTTCCTGATCCACCACGAGGTTACGAAGTGCGGACTCTCCCGAGGGCTTCCAATTTTTTTGTCTTCAATTCAATTGGCTTTGAGTGCATCACCTGTGAACGTTCGTGAATAGTCCCGGCGGGACGGAAGCTCTCTGCCGGGGATGTAAATCCCCGGATGGCAGCGTTGTATCTCACTTTGATGTGGGGCAGCCATCAACGCCGTGAAGGGTTTCTGGACTGTTTAACCGCGTGG
>NZ_LWSK01000083.1 GCF_001642955.1 Rubripirellula obstinata
TCGCCCCGCGCGTCGTGCGGCCCCGCAGTGCGCGGGGTGAGTCCACGGCGGGGGGCCGCCATGCTACTTTTCTGCCCGCGCGTTTCGTTCCGGGTGGACGCGCGGGGCGATGCCCACGCGGTTAAACAATTTAGAAACCCTTCACTCGCTACGGCCTACTTTGGGCCTGCTGCCGAATAGCGACCCGGAAAAACAACTGGGCTTCCCCAACGGCGGCTTGGTCATTCAAACTAGGTGAATGAATGATTCACCAAACAGCCCGTCGCCCGGTTCGGTCTCGCCAGTTCGCATTGGCGATTTTCTTTGCGGTGATTCGCAGCCGCTAACCCTGATCGCTGGTCCATGCGTTTTGCAGACACACGAAATCACGATGCAGATCGCTGACGTTCTGTGTCGTGTCAATCAGCGAGAAGACATCAACGTCGTCTTCAAAGCCTCGTTTGACAAAGCGAACCGGACCAGCCTGAATGCACTGCGTGGTCCGGGGATCGATGAAGGGCTAAGGATGTTGGAAGACGTTGGTCAGAAAACGGGCTTGCCGACGACGACTGATTTGCACACGCCCGACCAGGCGGCGGCGGTGGGTCAGGTTTGTGACCTGCTTCAAATTCCTGCTTTTCTGGCTCGGCAAACGGACTTGATCGTTGCGGCGGCACTGACCGGACGTCCGCTGAATATCAAGAAGGGCCAATTCATGTCGCCGGCCGACATGCAGTACGCCGTCGATAAGGCTAGTGGTACCGTCCCGCAAACCGGCGATTCCGGCGGCGTCATGCTTTGCGAACGCGGCACCTTTTTTGGGTACGGCCGACTGGTCAACGACATGCAGTCGCTTCCGTTGATGCGATCATTGGGCGTTCCGGTCGTCTTCGACGCCACTCACAGCGTGCAACAACCCGGCGGATTGGCGGGTTCGACCGGTGGAAACCGCGAAATGGTCGAACCACTTGCTCGCGCCGCCGTAGCAATCGGTATCGACGCAATCTTCTTCGAAACCCACCCCGAACCAGACACCTCGCCCAGCGACGGTGCGAACATGATTCACTTGGCGGATTTTGAGTCCATGATCGATCGCTTGTTGCGACTGCGTCAAACCGTCATGTCGCTTTAGAGGACCGTCCACCGTGCGCTTCACTGTTGGTTCACAGAACACTGTTGGTTCAATGGCCGGGCGATGCTTCCTGCGAGTCTCGTTGATTGCATCCTGCTTGCTGGTGGGTTGCGCCGATAAAGTCGATCCGGTCCGAGCGATCCAAGCGAAACGCCAAGATCGGTTGCAGTCGCAATCAACCGTCGATCATCTCGGCAAGACGTTTGATTTGCTCAGCAACCTGGTCGAACTGAATCCGAAAGAATCCAAGCGGCAAATCACCTATCACCTGAATCAATGGCGGCAGGGACGAACCAGCCCGGCGGACCAGGCAATCATCAAGACGCCGGTCACGCCGTTGGTCAAGAACATTGCCGACCTGCTGCCGACCGATTCAAAAGTAGATCGTCCGGGACGAAGTTCGTATATCGCCAGCGACGTTGATCATTTGCGAGACAGCTATCTGTGTCGGCAGATCACGCGATGGGTGGACAACCCGCAGCACGACGACCCGCTGTTGGAAGAATGGTTCTCTCAACTTCCCGAAAAAATTGGCGAGGACGAGACCGAGGAATTGCGGACGGCCGCACGCTTGTTCGATTGGACAGTCCGAAATATCGCAATTGAACCGCTAATCGATGCGACGCCCGGTCCGCCCGCGCCGCCGATGTCGGATGGCTTAGAATTTCGCGGTGGAGCGTACCGGCAAACCGACTACCAAACTCTTTGGCGTGGCACCGGTGACGCATGGCAGCAAGCGGGAGTGTTTATCTTGCTTGCTAGGCAGTCCGGTATTCCCGCATTCATTCTGGCTTTACCGCCTGCGGCGAGTGACGATGGCGGTTCCGGTGAATTGAAGCCTTGGTGCTTGGGCGTTTTGGTTGGCGAAGAAGTCTATTTGTTTGAACCCCAATTGGGCTGTGCTGTTCCCGGTCCAGGACAAACGGGAATCTCCACGCTTGCCGAAGCTCGCAAAGATGCGTCGGTGTTGCGTCGCTTGAAGGTGCCCGGTTTTTTCAGCTATCCGTTCACCAGCAAGAAGGTCACGCAGTGTGTTGCACTGCTGCACGTCACGCCTGAAGCGATCAGCCCGCGAATGAAACTGCTGCAATCCGGTTTGACCGGCGATCGGCGAATGGTGACGTTTGTCGATGCAGATCAATTGGCGAAAGACATCGACGCGGTTCGGGGAATCGCTGGCGTGCGACTGTGGCGAAAGTCGTTGCTTGCCGAGATCTACGCTGCCGATTTGGTCCGAGCCGCCGAACGAGATCCTGTGTTTCAGTTCTGGTACAAGTCGCGTTGGGCGATATTGGAAGCACCGATGTCATCGGCTCAATTGTTGGCCAAGGCGAGATGGAAACACCTAAAGGGTGTGTTTGATAACGACGACATTGAAAACGAAAAAGGCGCTAGAGTTCTGTATCTGTCCCAGCGAGCACCTGAGTTTGAGATTGCGGATTTGTCGATCGATGTGAACCTGCAAAAGCTCTACGGCGTTCGACGAGAACTGGGGATCTCACCGGAAGTTTATCAGCGTCAAATCCAGCAAGCGCAACAGATGATGCGGATGGGAAAACGCACCGCAACGTATTGGATTAGCTTGATTCAGTACGACGATAACCGATTCGACACCGCTGAAACCTGGTTCACCAAACGTGTGCTCGGCGACGGCCAACCGTCGCGGTGGGAACCATCAGCCACCTACAATTTGGCTCGCACGTTGGAACGGCTCGGTAAGACGGACGAAGCGATCGAGTTGTATAAGTCTGATCAAAATCCGCGGCCGCATGGCAGCCGGATTCGCGCCCGATTGTTGGGTAAGCAGGTTGAATCGGAAGGTGACGAGGAATGATTGTTGCTGGGAATCTGTTGGTCCCCAGCGGATTACACGAGTGCTCATTGCGGCCGGGGACCATCCGCGTTGTTGACGGTTTAATCCAACAGATTCAGTGGGACGAAATCAGCGAACACGCGGACTTTGGCGGTGAGGGATTTTTGATCACACCCGGGTTCATTGACGCTCATGTGCATCTTCCGCAATTTGATTTGATCGGTGCCCATGGAATGCCTTTGCTGCGTTGGTTGATGGAAGCAACGTTTCCCGCCGAAGCCAAATGGGCGGATGTTGACTACGCAAAAGAAATGACCGGGCGAGTCGCCAAACAATTGATCGGCCACGGAACGACCGGAATCGCTGCGTACGCAACGGTGCATCACCAGTCAGCGATCGCGGCGATCGAAATCCTGCGATCCTTTGGGATGCATGGCTTGGTCGGACAAGTCTTGATGGATCGGGAAGCTCCTAGCGAAATTTGCCGACCGGCGACGCAATTGATTGACGAAGCAGCGGTTCTGCAAGAGCGTTTTCCAACCGGCAACGATTCAGGTGCAAGGCCATTGTCGGCTGCCGTGACGCCTCGGTTTGCGATCGCGTGTACCGAGGAGTTGTTGATTGGTGCCGGAAGAATTGCAGAACAGTATCAATGTTTTGTGCAGTCGCATTTGGCGGAAACTCAAGCGGAATGCGATCTGGTCGGGCAACTTTTTGATGGACGATCGTATGTGTCGGTTTATCAAGATGCGGGGTTGTTGAACGAGCGTAGCATTTACGGGCACGGCATTCATTTGTCGGCTTCGGACCTGACGGAGATGTCAGAATCGCGGGCCGTGATCGCTCATTGTCCGACCGCGAATTCGTTTTTGCGTAGCGGTATTATGAACCGGCACGAGCGCTGCGAAGCCGGAGTGCGGGTGGCGATCGGCAGCGATATCGGTGCGGGTTACCACCGCAGCATGGTTCGCGTAGCTGCGGCGCTGATCGAAGCAGCCGCAATGATTGGTGATGAATTTCCAACCGCGGCACAGGCTTGGCATTGCATTACCGCTGGAAACGCCAACGTGCTCGGGCTAAGCGAAGTCGGAAGCATCCAGGTCGGTCATTCTGCGGATCTCGTTGTCGCGCGGCCGAACATTGCTTGGCTTGCCGGCGGCGCGGATCCTCTTTCGATGGCAATGTGGGCGTGGGACGACCGCTGGATCGAAGAAGTGGTTATCCGAGGCCGCCCAAGTTTGACGCTCTCCTAAACCGTTTAACCGCGTTGGGCGTCTCCCCGCGCGTTCGGAGCCGCACGACGCGCGGGGCGATGCCCACGCGGTTAAACAGCTTAGATGTAGGGGGTTGTTCGACGAAAACATCTTTAAATGATTTGACTAGGATGGTCTTACGATTGGATTTGTTATTTACCTACGCAAAGGCACAGAATGAACATTGAAATGATTCGCTTCTCGGCCGTTGTCGCTTGTATGTTGTCCTGTCTTGCAGGTTCGCAAATCTGGGCGAAGAAGCCAAAAGCAGGTAACTTCAAGGTGGAAGAAACAACTGATCCATCGGGCTGGGAGGTTCTTGACGGAGAAAAACTTGTCGCTGGCTACATCGACGACAGCAGCGGTCGCCCGATCGTTTATCCGGTCATCGGACCAAGCGGACAGTCGATGACGCGTCACTTTCCGATGGTGACTTCAATGCCGTTTGAAGAGCGGGATCATCCACATCACCGGTCGTTGTGGTTTGCACATGGCGATGTTAACGGGATCGATTTCTGGGCTGTTGGCGAAGCAACCGGAACGATTGTGCAACGAACTGGTTCGGCGAAAGTCAATGAATCTAGTTTTATCAAGAGTGGCGCTGCGGTGCTGACGACTGAGAACGATTGGTTGTCGCCGGATGGTGAGCGAGTGCTGAGCGATGTTCGGCGGATTGCGTTTTTTGTCGATGAGGGACGCCGAGTCATCGACTTTGACATCTTGCTAGTTGCCACCGATGGAGACGTCAATTTCGGTGACACCAAAGAAGGCATCTTTGGTGTTCGCGTCGCTGGCAGCTTGAAAGTGGAGGCGAACCAGGGCGGCAAAATTGTCAATGCCGAGGGCGAAACGAACGCGGACGCTTGGGGAAAACGATCGCCTTGGGTCGATTACAGCGGCCCGGTCTACATTGAAGGACAGCCATCCCAAGTTGCGGGAATCACCATTCATGATTGCCCGAGTAGTTTTGGGTATCCCGCCCGGTGGCATGTTCGAGATTACGGATTGTTCGCAGCGAACCCGTTTGGTGTTCACGAATTCGACGGTGGTTCCAAACGACGTGGAATCGTGCTGCGTCAAGGCAAGACGATGCGGCTGAACTACCGCGTTGTATTGCACGACGGCGCGTTCGATGCAGAAGTCACCGAAGCTGATTCAAAAAAGTTCGCTAACGATCCAAGACCTCAGTTAGCCGGAGCGCTATCGGCCGAGTGATGCTGTGTTTCTGATTAATTGAGATTGTGAAACGAAGAATGAAAGCTGGACGGGGAGCCTTCAAGAGTTGGGCAAAACGATGGAGGGGCAAAACGATTTTTCGATCGGCTGGAAACGGACCTACCCTAAAATCGAGCTAATTTTCGTAACGAACCGAAACTCGATTCGCGGCGACAGCGAACACTAGACTGCCGGTCGCGTACAGCAGCGGTAACGTGCTGTAGACGTCGCTTTTGGGATTCATGTAGACCATCACAAACAATGCGGTCGCCATGAAAGCGGTCAGCGAAAGCCCCAGCCATACCGCGCTCTTGCACTGCGAAATAGAACTGGTCGTTTGCGAAACACTGGTTGAGTCAACCGATGGGTTGGATACTTCAGACATGGGAAATGCTCCTGAGAAAGCGGCTTGGGAAACAACGGAAAGTAAACGTAATTTGGGGACGACGGTTCGACCGGCCATGACATCGCAATCACGACGCATCAACTCGCGTCCAATCTCGCGATAAGCGGCCAACGCAACACGAATCGCTCGGCGGCAATCGATGGGCAGGAACTTCAATCCTGCCTCGGCAGTTTGATAACGACGTTCGGCCAGCATCAACGTCTTGTGAACCGCTTGGCGAATCGATGAATCGCTGGCGTCGTTCACGCTGGCGATACCGGGCAAGTAACACCGGCCTCGATCGGCATCTTCGCGAACGTCTCTGGCGATATTGGTCAACTGCATCGCAACACCAAGTGCCACCGCGTGCGATCGAGCGGCGGGATCGCGAACGCCCATGATTTGCGTCATCATCAACCCCACGGTTCCCGCCGCGTGATAGCAGTAATGCAGTAGTTCTTGTTCACGGTCAATCGACCAGTGCCCGCCATCAATGTCGAGGTCCATGCGCATGCCTGCGATCAAATCAACCGCATCACAAACTGCAATGTCGCCGGCAAGGATCAGCGGCGCGATCCAGTTTGATGCAGGATGTTGTAATCCGACGTCACCAAAACCTTGATCGCCCGACTGGCAACGAAGATCTGTCAGATAACGAAGATCCTGTTCGAGACGGTCAAGTTCTTCTCTCGCCGCGATTTGAGATTCGGCATGATCAACCGCGTCATCGACCGCGCGACACCATGCGTAAAGCTGCGTAACTTTGTGACGAACTCGCTTTGGCAAAAATCTTGCTGCAATCGAAAACGAACGACTGTTCTTTTGCAACACATCCGCGGCATTGGCGTTGGAAGCATTCATCGTGACACCTCCGCGAAATCACGTTCGATGATTCCGGTGGTCGCCTTGGCTGTATTGATCACTCCGGGGACACCGGCACCGGGATGAGTTCCGCCACCGACAATGTACAAACCGGGGATCCGACTGCATTTGTTGTGCGGCCGGAAATAGGCGCTTTGAGTCAACTTGGGTGCGACTGAAAATGCCGATCCTTGATGGGCCGCTAATTGATCGCGAAAGTCGATTGGTGTGAAGTGCCGCCGCGTCACGATCGAATCTCGAAGGCCGGGCAGGTGCGATTCAAGCGATTGTAGGATCGCGTCACCGTAGGCTTGTGATGCCTTTTCCCAGTCAACATTGACGTTGCCCAAATGCGGAACCGGACTGAGGACATAGAACGCTTCGCCGCCGGGCGGTGCAAGCGTCGGGTCGGATACCGTCGGAGCGTGCAGGTACAAACTGAAGTCGTCCGATAAGGTATCGCCGTGAAAAATATCGTTTAGCAAGCCCTTGTACCGGTTTCCAAACAGGATCGTGTGGTGAGCGAGATCATCGAATCGCCGCGACGTTCCGAAGTACATGACGAACAAGGACATCGACCAGTCCATCTTTTCCAGCTTGCGTTTGACGGCGTGGCTTCGCGATTCATTTTGGTACAGCTTTGCATACGTGTGATGAATGTCAGCGTTAGAAACAACCAAGTTGTAGTCGTCTGTTGTTCCGTCTTGCGAAGTGACGCGGTGCATCGTTTGCCCACGATTTCCATCGATCAAGCGAATCGAATCCACCGGCGCAGACAGACGCAGTTCGCCTCCTAATTCCTCAAACAATCGGACCAACGCCGCAACCAGAGCGCCAGTGCCGCCTTTGGGAAAGAACACTCCCCATTGTCTTTCGATCCAGTGAATCAGCGTGTAGATGGAACTCGTTTCGTAGGGATTTCCACCGACCAACAGCGGATGAAAGCTGAACGCTTGTCGTAGATGCTCGTCTTTCATAAACCGCGACACCGCCGAGTAAACGCTGCGGTCGGCACGCAGCTTCATCAAGTCCGGTGCACAGCGAACCATGTCACGAAAGTTCAAGAAAGGCGTCGATCCCAGTTCGACGTACCCTTTCTGAAACACCCGCCGAGTGTAGTCGGCAAACCGTCGGTAGCCATCAACGTCGCCTGGCGAAATCGACGCGATCTGTTTCACCAACCGATCTTCATCCGACGTATAGTCGAACTTCATCCCGTCGTTCCATTGCAACCGATACATCGGATCGACCGGCAGCATTTCGACGTAGTCGTCCATGCTGCGATCGGCCAGTGCAAACAGTTCCTCGATGCAATGCGGCGCGGTGATCACCGTTGGTCCGGCATCGAAGGTAAATCCCTGATCGCGATAAACGTATGCTCGACCACCGGGCAGATCGCGTGCTTCGTAACACGTCGTCTCAAAACCCATCGCCTGCAAACGGATCGCTGCGGCCAAACCGCCAAAGCCGCTACCGATCACGGCGGCGCGGCCGCGATGGCTGGCAGAATTTCCTGCCGTTTTCTTGCTTTGAAACGTTTGGCGATCCGATTCGGACGGAGCATTAACGGTTGCAGGCATCACGAAGCTCCTGATTTTGTTGCGTCGAATTCTTGCCGAAACGGATCGGCTGTAAACTTTTCTCTAACAAGTAAAACGAATCTAAATTCAACACATGCTCGCCAAGCAAACGAAGCTCGCGGTCCAGCAATTCACCGATCGCCGCATCACCAACCGATGCAACGCGAGCCAGAATCGTTTGTGCAACGCTCCGCGATTGATCCAGCGAGTGAATCGGGCTTCGAGAAAGCTGCTTGGCGTGCGATGCATCGATGTTGGCCAGCCAAGTCCAGGGCCACGTCACTCGAGCGTTGCGAAGATCATCGTCACGGAATTCCTGATCAGATCCAGCCAATGCCGCCAATTCATCGAGGTCATTCCTCATCTGCAGCGCCACTCCGATGCGAATTCCAAACCGATCCGTCGCGGCGAGTAACGATCGAGACGCACCGCCGGCTAGTCCACCCAGCGTCATCGCCAATCGAACCAATTCGCCTGTTTTTCGCTTGCTGATTTCGGTGGCAACCTCGCGAAAGTCATTTGGCTGAAGCTGATCGACGCGTGCGGCCAAATCCAATGCTTGACCTTCGTGACAAGTGCGACTGGCTTTGATCATCGCTGTCGTCATTTCCAAACGCACGCCGCATTCGACCGGAGCAGCGGCAAGCGTTTCCAAGGCGCGAAAGTACATCCAGTTTCCGGCATTGATTGCCAGCGGAACGCCAACCTGGGTATGCATCGTTGGATTGCCCCGACGACTGCACGAATCGTCTTGAATGTCGTCAATCACAAGCGACCCCGCATGCAAAAATTCAATCGCGTTTGAAATCGGCGTTGGAATCTCACCGCTGCCACCCGCGATCTCGTAGGCGACCTGCGTTAAGGCTCCGCGAATTCGCTTTCCGCCTCCATCAACGAAGTCATTGACCGGCGTCATCAGGGCTTCGTCTAGCAGAGTTTGCGTCACTGATTTCATGCTGAAGCCTTTCGAAAATGACCTTTGGAATTCCCCGAACCAGTCGTTGACTGGCCGCCAACCGTTTGATGAACCTTTGTAGAACCACCACTGCGAAATGATCGCGCAAACCGAATCGGTCGCAATCCAGTCGGTGGCATCCCAATGACGATGCGAGCCGCGTCGCTGCGACGGAATCGGTGTGAGTAGAACCTGCTAATTTGTTGCTCACCGAGGACACGATAGAATCGCTGGAAGATTTGGTAACGACTTTCCGGGCGAACCAATTCAAACATTAAGCGGTTCAAAAACCGACCAAACGTCGCCTGGAATGAATAATCCTCCGCCAGCTTTTCCAACGATTGCCCTGTAGCCAATCGGCGGTTTGACGATGTTGACGTTTCGGCGATTGTCATTGCCACGGCAGCAGCCAGTGGGAACGAGTAGCCCGTCGCCGCATGAAACCAACCGCCCGCGTAGCCGCCAAGAATCGGACGCGATGGGTTCGGATTCACCGATGGGCGGTGCTGATGATCGATTGGCATCGGCAAGACGCCGTGTTCTTCGCGAATGATTCTGCCAGCAGCGATGCCTCGCGTTTCTAAATAGGCTTCCACACGGCCCAAACATTCGTCGCGGTTCAGTTCGGTTGTGTTGGAAAAACGCGTATCCTCGATCATGACTCGGCGTCGATCGAACGGCAAAACGTAAAAGAATCGAAAGCCGTCTTCCTGGCCCGTGCGGTCGTCCATGATGATTGGATTCATATCGGGCCAATCACTGTTCAGCTCGAATTCAAATCCCCAAAACTTCTGATAGCCGCCTTGATAGAAATTTTGCGAATCCTGATTGGCTTTGGCGTCAACGCGTTGAGCACCTGGACCGCGACTGTCGATCACCAGGTCGGCGGTGAACGTGCGTCCGTCTTCGAGTTGGACGCTCGAGCCATCGACATCCCGTGCAACGCATCCGGTCAACAACTTGCTTTGGCTGGTTGTGTCTAAAATCCCAGCGATCACCGTTGCGAAATGAGTTGACGAAATGGAGGCGTAGGGCAACCGAAGCGTGCGGCGTGTTCGTCCCACACGAACGCTGTACTGATTCCAAGTTGTTTCGATTAGCGAATCAATTGCGGCCAGAAAATGTTCTTCGACATCGGACAGATGAAAAGACCAGGTATGATTTCCACCGATCGTTGAATCTCGTTCGATCAACAGGATGGAATGGTTCGGATCGGCGTGCCGAAGTGCCATTGCAATCAGGCCCGATTGCAGGCCGCCGCCGACCAGGATCGTGTCAAAATGGTTTGCGTTAAGAGGCATGAATCACCTCGCTTGTTTGTAGTTTGCTTTGCCCGTCGCTTCGTCCCAGTGTGCAAGTCGTCCCAGTGTGCAAGCGTTTTCTAGTTCGTGCAAAAACAAATGCGGAACAGCGATCGATGCCAATCCGATAAACAGCATTCGCATCTGCGTACTCGGCGCGGCGATAAACTCGCTCAACCAGAACCCCGCACCGACAACGATCGCCAAAGCACCCATGGAAAGTGGTGCAACGTAGAATGCAAATTGCTTCCACGACAAATCTTCTTCAGCTCGCATTCGTGCTAGGCCGCGGATGGAATGCCACCCACAAAAGAACAACGGAAACGACCAGAGAATCGGTGTTGTCGCTGCCAGCAGTGTCGTCGCAGTTCCCATGACTCGAAGCTTCTTGGCGGATCCGAACAGAAATGACCAAGCGGCGACCGGTAACAAAACGAATGCAATCGCTTGGCTGAAACCAACCACATTGGCCGCTACGAATTCTGCGCCGGATCCTTCGCTAAGAATGAGCGATTCGACAATGGCATTCATTTCGGCGGGGCGAGCGAGTGCGGGAATCCAGATGATCAGACCGCCGACCGCCATGGCTTCGAGATGCTTTAATCCGTCTTCGCGTCCAAAATGCCAAGCGGAAATTAGAAAGAACAGAACAATGGTTTGCAGCGGAGCGACGTACCACGCGGCGGCGACCAACAAACCAACACCCAAGTAGATGGGTAGAAACACAACAGCCCACGCATTTCCAAAACGCGGTCCCAGCAGACGACGCCCGACCCAATGATCCAATCCGCCGTGCGGAACACCAATCAGAGCCACAGTAAGAGCAGCAATCATCAGTGCAACTGCGGGCGAGGCCGTTAAACCTGCCATCGCAAAAATGCTGAGCGTAACAGCGGCAATCGTGTAGAGATTCGAATGTGACATAGCTGGCTTTCATCACCAAGTTCGATGCTCGGGGAAGACCGAGCCACCGCGTGAGACTTTCAATGAGCCTCACGCGGTTCAATCAAAACCGTCCAGCAGACCCCGAACGGGATCTGCTCAACTGCGTTCTAAGTCGCCGCTACTTCTGGCGACTCGGCCGACTTTCCAACCACGCTGTTCTGCACTCCGGTGCTCTTGGCTCGAGCGATGAAGTAGATCAGCATGCCGAAGCCGGCCTTTGCCGTCATGTCGGCGATCGCGTATCCGACCTGCAATCCAACAATCCCGCCAGCATCAACTGCACCACCGGCTTTGGCCTCGAGTGCCGTCACTGTTCCGCCAAGTGCATAAGCGATCGGGTAGACTGCCCAGGTAATCAACAACACCAATCTCGCGATCTCAATCAACTTGCGAGCCGCGGCCGGTTGGCTGTCGAGCGACGCGGTAAGTTCTGTCCACAACACGTACAGGATGTAGAAGAACGGAACAGACGAAAGAGCTCCCCAGATCACTCGGGTCGTCCAACCTTCGGGGCTCGAAATGACTTCGCCCGGATAGCCGAGCGCGATCATCAAAGCCGCCGCAATCACAAGACGCGTCAACAATGACCGCGCCTTGCTTGCCTGTAACCGCAGCACAGCGATTAGCTCGACCATCAACAGCGGCACGGTCAGAATCCAGTCAGCGTAACGATAGAAATCGTTGAACGCGGCACCGGTGCCCACGTAGCCCTCACCACCTTCGGCCAACATGTACGCGTCTGACCATGAATGGCGAATCATGAAATAGTGGTAACAAGCAATGGTCACCACCAACCCACTGACCATCAAAGCCGGTCTGTACGCCTCGTCCACCGACGGCCGAGACAGAAACAGAAAGATTGCCGCGGCACCCATGGTCGCGACGGTCATCGAGAAAATGTTGTCGACGATGCTGTACTGCAGCACCGATAGGTCGGGCATCCCGACCGCCAACAACGAAAACGAATCGAACATCGGAACGTCCTCCAAACGAAAAGAAAACGGTGAACCCAGTTTTCGCCTTGCTCCCCTCCGGTGCTGGGTCAGCATTGCGGTACGATTTCAGCAACCCAGTGTTCAGAAACTCTGTCTTCAGCAACTCAGTGCTATCAATCTCGACCACTCAATGATTGTCATCCCCACCAGCGAATTGAAAGTTATCGCGAACCCAAATCCACCAAAACTGTCAACTGCATTACGTTACGTGCATGTCAAGAGATAATTCAGGCCTTTAATGGTTTTGCAAGCATGTTTTCTTGAATTCGATTGATTGCTTGCTCCCGAGCCCCCGACTCGCACGGTTGCGAATATCTTATTGACCGGCCCTCCACCCCGTAAAACCTCTCAAAACTCTCAAATCGATGATTCGATCTCTCAGCACTTCCGAATTCGCCCGCGCGATTGGTGTCAGCGATTCATCGGTCCGCCGTTTGGCCGACGCAGGCGAAATCGAGATTCATCGAACGCGTGGTGGGCATCGCCGTATTCCGGTTTCGGAAGCGATTCGGTACGTCCGGGCCACACAAACCGAGGTCACGCATCCAGATTTGTTAGGCCTGGAAGTTGCCCCCAAGGACGTGGTGCCCGAGTCCGCCGAGACAGAAATTTTGCGAGCCTTGGAGGCCGGCAAGGCCGCTACCACGATCTCGTTGATGCAATCGCTTTACGCGTCGGGAATGAGTATCGCGGATCTCTGTGACGGGCCGATTCGTCATGCGATGGACCAGATCGGTCAAAGATGGCCACACGATCGACGAGCCATCTTTGTTGAGCATCGGGCGACGCTGCTTTGTGCTCGCGCGTTACACCAGCTTCGCATGTCGATGCCCGAACCCGACGAAGACGCTCCCGAAGCAATTGGCGCTGCGATCTTAGGCGACCTGTATTTGTTACCAACCCTGATCACGTCGCTGGTGTTGCACGAATTGGGCTTTGAAGAAATCAACCTGGGGCCAAACACGCCGATCGACGTTTTGACAGACGCGGTGATCGAAGAGAAACCAGATCTAGCATGGCTTTGCATCGGAGAACCACTTCGTAGCCGATCACAAGCACTTGAATTTGAAAAACTAGTCGAAGCGACAGCAGACACAGGTACGCGATTGGTTATCGGTGGACGCCATTCGAATGATGCCGATGTGTTGCGGCATGACTCAGTGATTCACTGCCAAACGATGCGACAACTTCGCACGGCGTGTCTGGATCTGGTTTGAATACAAAAGTTGGAAGCTCGCCTGCACCAATTGATTGCTGCGAGTCTTTTTCAAACTACATGTTCTTGTTGTAGTCTTTGCGCGGCAGTCGGTTGAAAACGGGGTGCTTGCGTCATAGACTCGCTGAGTAGCCAAATTTCTGTTTCGCTTCCTGCTTCCCACGTTCGTTCCCGATGCCGTCAACTCACGACTTGGACAGTGGCAAGCGTGGACAGTTGGAAGACAAAGCGAATTACTCGTCGCGAATTTTGGCGTTGGTCAGTTTGATGTTGGCGGGTGAAGCGATCTTTGGATTGCCGTTTCACGTGTCGCGATATTTTCGTCCAGCGTTTGTCGATGTCTTTGCTTTGACGCAAACCCAGCTCGGGTTGATGGGTTCGCTGTACGGTGGTGTGGCGACGGTTTGCTACCTGCTGGGCGGGCGATTAGCTGATCGGTTTCCCGCTCGCGGGCTGCTCTGTTTTTCGCTGGTGATTACCGGACTGTCCGGTCTGTACATGCTGACGATTCCGTCATCGACCGGACTGTTTTGTCTTTATGCGTTTTGGGGGGCCTCGACGATTCTTCCGTTCTGGTCCGCGCTGATTCGAGCGACGCGGGATTGGGGCGGCAGCGAACAACAAGGTCGTGCGTTCGGTTTGCTCGATGCGGGGCGTGGGTTGCTGGCCGCGGTGTTGGCAACGTTCGCGTTGGTGTTGTTTACTTTGGTGTTGCCGACATCGGATGCGGAGATTTCGATTGCTGAAAAGACAAACGCGATTCGAATCACCATTATGACCTACATCGCGGCGTGCTGGATTGCCGCGATCATGGTCCTGATTTGTTTGCCAAAAGAATCAACAGGCTCGAGCAAGAAACCCGGCGAAACAGAATCAGCATCGCACTGGGTGTCGGTTCTGCGGATGCCGGCGGTTTGGTTTCAGGCGATCGTGATCGTCGGCGCTTACTGCACCTTCAAAGGAATCGATTACTATTCGCAGTACGCCAAAGACATTTGGGGATGGTCCGACGTCGAAGCATCGACGCTCAGCACGCTTAGCACTTGGATGCGGCCGATTGCGACGGTCGCAGCCGGTTTGATCGCCGATCGTTTCCGGCCTTCTCGCACCGTGATCGCAGCCTTTGTGATTGTCGCAATCGCCTCGATTTCGATGGCCGTGATGAAGCCAACATTATCTGTTGATCTTGACGGTTCTGTTGGGGGAATCGCCGGTGGTTCTCCGTTGTGGCTACTTTGGGCGACGATCATGGTGGGTTGCTTGGGAATCTTCGCTCTTCGCGGAATCTACTTTGCACTACTGGAAGAATCACAGGTTCCGATGCGGATTACTGGCACCGCTGTCGGAGTTGTCTCGTTCATTGGCTACACGCCGGAAATCTTCATGCCGATTCTTGGCGGAGTGCTGATTGACCATTGGGACGGCGGAATCACCGGATATCAAGTGCTTTTTGGAGTGTTGGTCGTTGCTTGTCTGATTGGAATCGCCGCGGCTTGGTGTTTAATGCGATTGCTTAAACGACCGGGATCCAGTTGTTGATCGCACATCACCAGCGACTGTTGGCTTGCGATCAGCAGTGCAATGAATCGGCTTCGGTTGTACACCACTTCTCAGCGCCCTAGACTTCTGGCAAAGGTTCGCAAAAAGGAGCGGACTGATTGTGGGGTCAAGATTCTTTATTTCCGCTAGGCAATTTAGATCGTTAGATACCCCTTCCTCGATACGACTGAATTATGCGTCAATCTGACTGTTTGGACCTTGGTAATACTGAATCGCAATCTCAAACTTTGGAGGAACAGACACCTGGTTTTCGGGATGACGTTATCCGGGGCTTGTCGAAAAGAGAGAAAGAGCTGCACTGCAAATACTTGTATGACGAAAAAGGTTCGCAACTGTTTGATCAGATTTGCGAACTGCCGGAATACTACCCCACACGAACCGAAGCCAGCATTATGCAGCAAAATGCGGATGCGATCGGTCATCGAATCGGCAACGACGCCGTGCTTGTGGAATACGGCAGCGGCAGCAGCACCAAGACTCGGTTGCTATTGGATCACTTGGACGATCAACGTGCGTATTTGCCAGTCGATATTTCCGACGAACACCTGATGCGAACGGCCGATCAACTGCGATCCGACTATCCGGGACTAGACATCCATCCGATCGTGGCCGATTTTACCGCGGGATTTGACCTGCCCGACGAATTCGAGACGACGCCCGTGACGGTTTACTTTCCGGGGTCAACGATCGGGAATCTGCGGACGGACTTGGCGGTGGATCTGCTGTCCGAAATCGCCAAGCAATGTCATTCGGGTGGCGGGTTGTTGATTGGTTTTGATTTGGATAAGTGCCCCGATAGGTTGGTGGCTGCTTACGATGATGCAGCCGGTGTGACAGCGAAGTTCAACCTCAATTTGCTAAGCCGAATCAATCGCGAACTTGATGGCGATTTTGACTTGGATCAGTTCAAGCACGTTGCGATTTACAGCGAAGAGCATTCGCGTATCGAGATTTACATCGAAAGCCAAACCGATCAAATCGTCACGGTCGGCGACGCTGAATTCTCGTTTTCCGAAGGCGAACGAATTTTGACCGAGCATTCGCATAAGTATTCAATCGACCAATTTGAGTCGATGGCGGCCCAGGCCGGATTTGCGATGGATGAATGCTGGACCGACGATGAAAACCTGTTCGCCGTAATGCACCTTAGCTTGCAGTAAACGCCGCTCATTGACTTGATCTATTGCGTCAGTCTTTACTCTACCCAAGCATTCCACCGCATGCCCGACACTCAACCCAACGCAAACGAATTCCTTTCGTCGGACCATGCGTCCACGGATGACATCAACCAACAATGGGACCAGGACAACCAGCAGTGGTGGGATTGGTACATGTCGTTGGCCGAAAATTCATCGGAAACGCAAACCGACTTGGTCACATTACCCGAACCACCGTCGCATCCAACGCCCGACGCGGATGCGATGCAGCGGGAACTCGATGAAGCGTTTGAGCTGACCGACGATCAAATTGCATCGTTTCAAGCCAACAGTTTCATCAAGCTGAAAGATGTCATCAGTCCCGGTTTGCTGACGCTATTGCGAACCGAACTGACGACACTGCTTGATGCGGCGGGCGATCAAATGGGCAGTCGCTTTGGCAGCCTGGAAATGATGTGGCCTGACAACGAAATCATTCGTGCGTTGGTGTTCAGCAAACGACTGGCCCGATTGGCAGCCGAACTGCTTGGCGTCCAGAAGATCCGACTCTATCACGACAACGCACTCTCCAAACAACCCGGATGCGGACGCACGCCCTGGCACTACGACGGTCACCATTTTCCGATCGCAACCAAAGACGTGTGCACCGTCTGGATTCCGTTGCAAGCGATTCCGTTAAACATGGGACCGCTGGGTTTTGCCGAAGGCATGGACTTAGTCGAAATGGTCGCGGACATTCCGTTCAACAAGTTTGACACCAGCTACGACGCGCGGATCATCGAACGATTCCGCGAACGCAACGTGCGAATCAACAGCACGCCGTTTGATCTGGGCGAAATCAGTTTTCATCACAACTACAATTTCCACACTGCGGGCGGAAACTTGACGACGACGCCGCGGATGGTGTTGGCGACGACTTATTTTGGTGACGGTGCGAAGGTGATCGACGCTCCGCACATGGTCAACGGCGATTGGCAACGATTCATGCCTGGCCTGAATCCGGGTGACGTAATCGACACGCCCAATAACCCGATTTTGTGGCAAGCTGGCTAACAATTATCGGCGACCACATCTTCCTTTCACAATCACAACCAAGCTTCGCATGTCATCCGAAAACCCAACGATTTCCACCTTCGATCGCAGTTGCCAGCACTGGAGCGAAGAAGGGCGACTGGGCATGGAGGCTTTCTACCGGCTCGCTGCGAAGGATTATCGACAACTCGCTCAAAGCGTTCAGTGGGCCGAAGTCATTGCTGCACTCCGCACGCAGTTTAGTGATCGTTTGCGGGTGCTGGATGTGGCTTGTGGTAGCGGACAATTCCCATCGGCGCTGCAGCAATACGGTGGTTGGGGCGGAAGCGATCCCGCGGCTGGCGATCTGAAAATTCCGTACACGCTATTGGACCCTTCCCAGTTTTCAATCGACACGGCAAAGCAAAAGCTGACGCCTCCGTTTGTTGCAGCCGACGAACTGCTCTGCACCGCACAAGAACTGGAACTGTCATCGGAGCCCTTTCCGATCGTTTGGGCGACGCATGCGTTGTACTGTGTTCCAACGGCGGAACTTGGTGTTGCGATTGAGAAAATAGTAGCGGCGACAGATCTGGCTGGTCTTGGGTTCATCGCGCACGCAAGCGAGTCGGCTCACTACCTAAAGTTCCACCAAGAATACTTGAAATCGAAGCATTCAAGCGGTTCCGTTCCGTACTGCACGGCCGAGGAAGTGATGCACACGCTCAAATCGCAACTGAGCTCTGATCAATGCTTGTCTGATCAATGCTTGTCTGATCAATGCTTTTTTCACGCCATCGAATACGACGGGACAGTGGACTTGGCCGACACCGAGACGGCCGAGCGGTACTTGCAACGTTGTTTGTTTGACGATGATTTGACGCTGGATGAAATGATGGCGGACGAGCACCTGGGACCGTACCTGCGTGGTTGCATCGACGAAGCCAACAACGTTTGGCGGTTTCGGCAGCGGACTTGGATGATGTTTTACGGCGAACACGCGACACGCGCATCGGATTGGATTTGCGCTTCGTCGGATTGATGAATCACAAAGATATCGACTGGATGCGGAGCGTAGATTTTCTGGCCATCGATACGACTGATCGATCGCAGGTGCTCCAAGACGCTTCTGCGAATCGGTGCCGACAGTTGTTCGCAATCTGATTGGACAATGAAGTCAAACGTTAGCCTTCCCTTGGGGCAACTGTCATCAAAACAGTCGGTCACATCGACTTCCGCTTCAAGGCATGACCGCGTGAACGAGATTCCGGTTTCTTGCAGGTGTTTTTCCAGATCGGCACTAAACCAAATCGGATCACTGACGTGCCCTTGCCAAAAACAATCGGCCAACCGATTGAGTTCGCCTTTGGGAGCTTGGAAGATCACCAACTCGCCATCATCGGCAACATTCTGAATCAGCGTCCGCAATGAAACTGCTGGGTCGCCAAAGTAGTACATCGAATGCACGACGTGCGTCAGATCCATTGATTGATTGTGATCGTAGGACTCAACCGTTTCTTCAAGCACTGATAGCTCGACTGATTCGGTGCCAAGGTTGTCGAACTCATCTCGAAACCGGCCGCAGGCAACCGGATTGGGATCGATTCCGGTGTAATGAATCACTGGATCTTTGACATCGGTCTGATTCCGCCCCGATTCGATTTGATCGGCCAAAGTTTTGATCAGGGGCAGATCTAAGATTCCACTTCCGCAACCAACACTCAGAACGCGAAACGTTTCGCCGTTTGCCGCTAAGTCATCTGCTCGGCGTTCAATTTGAGACTTGCCGAACCGCCTGAGCCATCCCAGAATCTGAGCCTGTTGATTGCTCTGTCCCTCAAACCACTCGTGCGATTCATCGAACCGTTGATCCGAAAGAGGCATGGGATCAACGTTTTGTAAACTGCGTTTCAGGTCAGTCAGCATCGAGATAGTAGATTGGGTGAAGGTAGCGAAATTCGTGAGTCTGTCCTAAAGACTGGATGAATTGTCACTCTTGGGCAACCCGTTAACCCCGATTATTCGAGTTGAGATTAAGGATCGAGCGGATAATAAGTGTCGCCTTTCGTTCCGCGAAAGTGCGTCCGATCACACTTTCGCGGAGCGAAAGGCGACTATAAATAACCGCTCGTTCTTAACGGCCAATCTCTGGTTCACCGATTCGCTTGCCTGCGCCCTTGCCGAACGGACTTTCCGATGCCGTGCATCTTTCCATCATGATCCTCGAACGCAGTGGCTCCGATCACGATGTCGCAGTTGGCTTCGAGTTCACCGATCGCTGATCCGTTGACGGGTGTGAAGTCACAAAGAATTGTCGCTTGAGACTTTGCATCGACACGCTGTAGAACTCTGTCTCGCAAATTTTGTGGATGGCCTTTGATATAAAGCTGAGTCGTCAAAATTCGCTTGCCGCCTGTGCTGACGGCGAGGTGAATGTGCGGCGTTCGTCCTGGGTAGGCTACCGGTTTGATGGTCCGAAAGTAGAACTGACCTTTGATGTCGGTTAGAAATCTTCCGTAGCCTTGGAAGTTGGTATCTTGGTTTTCGCGGTTTGTTCGATCACCGGTGTGTAGGTAGACCGCATTACTATCGACTTGCCAAATTTCAACGAACGCATTTCGGATTGGATTGCCCCGGATGTCTAAAACGCGACCGCTAAGATGAGTGATCTCGCCGACGGCGGGTGTGATTGAATCGTTGATGATCAACAGATCATTGTCGGTGTCCAAGGGCAGTCGGTTGGGGTAGAACGGTCCTTCTGCTTGAGTCGCCGTTTCAACCAACTCAGCATAAAGCCCCGGCGTGGCGAACATGGCTGCCCCGAACGCAATGCCGCCTTGAATCAGCTCGCGTCGTCCAAATAACGGTTTGCTCGGATTCACGTTGATCTCATCTTGTTTTGGATTATTCGTTTGAAACATACTTTTCAGCCTGCCTGAATTCTAAATCAATTCCCAAGACCGATTTTCTTTTTTCCAGAAAATCGTTTGTCTCGAAAGGCATTTCATAAGCTCGGTTCTTGTCTCGGCACTTGATACTCTTGAATGAACCGGCGGTCGATCCAAGTCTTTAGCTCCCAACACCAACGGGCATGCGCGGTGAACCAACCGTATTGCAGGAAAGCTTTGCCATCGCCGGTGTTAAGAATCTTTAAAAAATCGTCTTGTGGAACAAATTCGCGAAGCGTTCCATCACTCAAAAACGCACGTAGGTTGTGCCATAGAATCGGACACTGCCGGACGGCGTAGACGCCAGCCTTGGGGGACGGCGATTCGATCATCGTTCCGGAATCACCGACCGCAAAGATGCGCGGGTCGGATAGCGATTGAAGAGCTTGATTGGTGGCGATGAAACCACGGTCGTCCGTTTGCAAGCCAAGTTTCGATAACACGGGCGGGGCGGCCGCTCCGGTCGCCCAAATCACGGCGTCGGCTGCGTGGTGAATTCCATCGTCCGTCATCACGCCATCGTCATCGACTTCCGTGACCCGGTATCCCGTGACAATCTTGATGCCGCGAGACGTTAAAAGCCGTTGCAGGCGGCGAATGCTGCGTGGTGCCATTCCTTGGGCAATTGATTTTCCACTCGTGAAAATCTCAATTGAAAAATCATGGTCGAGTTTTCGTTTCTGACATTGCTGTAGCAAACAAAACCCAATCTCAACACTTGCAACTCCACCTCCGACGATCGCGACCTTGTGTGGTTTCGTTTTGTCCATGCACTGGGCAAGCCGATCGTCCAGACGTTGCAAGAAAGTTTGCATCGGCTTAACAGGAACAAGCAGCGGAGATTCGGCGTGCTGTTGCCAGCCACCGGGCACCGAGCCGACGCCGATTGAAAGTGCGTCAAAGGCAATCGGTTCGCGATCGCTGAAGCTCAATTTGCCGGAACCCAGGTCTCCGGATCCCAGGTCGCCGGAACCCGTGTCTCCGGAACTCAGGTCAAGCCCGATGGTGTCGGCGATCACAAACTCGGCACCGCTATCGGCTGCCAACGATGCGAGATCGATTCGCATTTCGTTATCGTCAAACTGCCATCCGAGTGTTCCTGGCAGCATTCCTGAATAGGTCGCGGTTGGATGGTTGCTGATGCAAACCAAATCACAATTGGGAATCGGATCCGTTGCCCACTGTTTCACGATGTGAGCATTGGTGTGTCCGATCCCCAGTAAAACAACGCGTCTTCGATTCACACTTGAATCGTCGCGATTCACTTCGTCACCTGTTCGTACTTCGCTGGGATTCGATAGCGATCACTGTAAGTATGAACGCGGTTGGTTGGCTGACCTTCCGGCGTGATCAAGGGCAAACCGGCATCGACCCATTTCAGAATACTGCCTTTGTAATTCTTGACGTTGACACCCTTGCCGGCCAACTCCCTCGCATAAGCTCCGCTGCGTCCGCCCACAGTGCAGTAGGGAATGACAAGTTTGTCTTGATACTTCGCCGAGTCCTTTTCGTATTGAGCTTTGGAGATCGCACCAGGAATGATCGACACATTGATTTCCTTGTCGGATCGAACATCGACGACAACAAAATCGGGCTCAGGTAGTTTCGCGTCCGCTGCCTTGGCCTCGTCGATCTTTGTTTGATTCTCCGCAAGCATCTTTTGAAGCTGGGCGGTGTCGATCGTTTCGACCTTGGGGCCACCAAACCAACTCCCAAACTGAGCCTGAACAGGAGATGAAACGCTGCAAACGAATGCGGCAATGGTTAGCGAAGCGAGGAGGTTTCGCATGTTCGATTTTCCTGAGTTGGTTTTATGATTTTGGTGCAACGTGTTGAATAAGTTACCAGGATATTTGGGCAAAACGATGAGGGGGCAAAACGATGGTGCGCTCGAATAAGACGACCGCGCACATCGTTTTGCCTTCACCATCGTTTTGCCCACTTCGATGCGCGCACGAAAAAACCCAATCAGGCTGGCGACGGGCCTGATTGGGTTTTCGTCTGACGACGTAGTGATGGTTTTGCTTCCGAAGAAGTTTCTATTCTGTTGAGTTGTTAGGAGATCATTCTCACGGATCCGATTGTCGTGTCACCACAACAATCATATCTAAGAATCCTTAGAAAGGAGGTGATCCAGCCGCAGGTTCCCCTACGGCTACCTTGTTACGACTTAGTCCCAATTGTCGAACTGACCTTCGGCACCTGCCTCTCTTGCGAGTTAGCTTAGTGACTTCGGGCCCTTCCAACTTTCGTGGCTTGACGGGCGGTGTGTACAAGGCTCAGGAACACATTCACCGTAGTATGCTGACCTACGATTACTAGCGATTCCGGCTTCATGCAGGCGAGTTGCAGCCTGCAATCCGAACTGAGGCACGGTTTCTAGGATTTGCTCCACCTCGCGGTATTGCGTCCGTTTGTCCGTACCATTGTAGGACGTGTGCAGCCCTAGACATAAAGGCCATGAGGACTTGACGTCATCCCCACCTTCCTCCGGTTTGACACCGGCAGTCTCTTTAGAGTCCCCGGCATGACCCGCTGGCAACTAAAGATAAGGGTTTCGCTCGTTAAGGGACTTAACCCGACATCTCACGACACGAGCTGACGACAGCCATGCAGCACCTGTGCAAGAGCTCTCCGAAGAGCACTCTCTATTTTCATAGGGATTCTCAAGCATGTCAAATCTAGGATAAGGTTCTTCGCGTAGCCTCGAATTAAGCCACATCCTCCACCGCTTGTGTGAGCCCCCGTCAATTCCTTTGAGTTTCAGCCTTGCGACCATACTCCCCAGGCGGAATACTTAACGCTTTCGCTACGGCCGAGAGGATGTGAGAGTCCCCTCAACCCAGTATTCATCGTTTACGGCTAGGACTACCGGGGTATCTAATCCCGTTCGCTACCCTAGCTTTCGTGCCTCAGCGTCAGTAAAGATCCAGTGATGCGCTTTCGCCACCGGTGTTCCCTATGATATCAACGCATTTCACCGCTCCACCATAAGTTCCCATCACCCCTATCTTACTCGAGCTTGGGGGTTTGAAACGCAATTCCACGGTTGAGCCGTGGGCTTTCACATCTCACCTACCAAGCCGCCTACGCACGCTTTAAGCCCAGTGATACCGAATAACGTTTGGACGGTTCGTCTTACCGCGGCTGCTGGCACGAACTTAGCCCGTCCTTCCTCTGAAGGTCGGTCAAACTAGATGGATAACCACCTAGCATTTCCTAGCTTCTGACAGCGGTTTACAACCCGAGGGCCTTCATCCCGCACGCGGCGTCGCTTGTTCAGGCTTTCGCCCATTGACAAAGATTCTCGACTGCAGCCATCCGTAGATGTCTGGGCAGTGTCTCAGTCCCAGTGAGCCGGGTCATGCTCTCACACCCGGTAACCATCGCAGTCTTGGTGAGCCATTACCTCACCAACAAACTAATAGTACGCGGTCCGATCTCAAAGCGGAATCACACCATTTGATCCGAAGATATCATCCAGTATTACTAGCAGTTTCCCGCTACTATCCTGGTCTTTGAGGTACGTAACCACGCGTTACTCTCCCTTACGCCACTGTCCGTCTCTCATAGCAAGCTAATTGAGACTTCTCGTGCGACTTGCATGCCTAATCCACGCCGCCAACGTTCATTCTGAGCCAGGATCAAACCCTTCAATTTTGTATTGATTCACCAGTCAAACCGAAGCCCGAAAGCCTCAATCCCACCGGGAGAAAGCAAAGTTAAAACCGAGTTTGTTGATCTGCTCTGTTTGGGATGTCGGTAAACATCCCACAGCGATTCGCCATTTTTATCGACACCGTACTGCATCAACAGCAGCCAGTGCCGAGAAATGATCTCGCAACTGAACTCAACAGAAATTCCATCACCAAATTGTCAATGATCGGTTACTTGATGCCTTGGCCGACAACCGTTGGTCGCGACTTCGTTTCAAGTGAGGGCAGATGATTACGACTTAAGCCCGCGGCGTCTATGGTGGGTGAACGCTTTTTCCACAAAAGAGTGAAACTAAATGAATTCGGCATGCCTTGAGCGTCAGATTGTTGCACCTGCGGTCATGGCCGAGGCCGGTCAACCACAAATCAGCCGCCTAGTTAGAAAGTAGGCCGTAGCGAGCCAAAGCGAGTTACGGCGGTGCGCAGATTGCCGTAACTCGCTTTGGCTCGCTACGGCCTACATGTTGGCGGAGCATGACTAGTTTCTAAGAAAGTAGGCCGTAGCGAGCCATAGCGAGTTAC
>NZ_LWSK01000084.1 GCF_001642955.1 Rubripirellula obstinata
GCGAGGCGGAGCGTTCCATCGAAGGTCACCAGTACGAAGCGATTCGCCCGACAACTGCAAATCAGCCGTCCAAACACGAACCTTCGCTCAGTCTCCCAGATTACCTATCGTGGCGCAATCGCCCTGGGGCTAGCAGCGGTTCGGCCGATGGATCCAGTGCAGAGTTCTGCAGGATGATTTTTGCTCGGGTGAATGATTCGCGTAGGCCGATGAAGGGCAGTTCTTGTGTTAGTTCTCGCAGCAGCATTGCCGACGATTCACCGCCCACTGCCCAACGTGAAATCAGGATGTCTCGGACGCTGGCGACTTGCAGGCCCGCCAACATCATGAACACGTCGTTGCCGTCGCCCATCTGGCCCTGATCGATCGGGCTTCGCATGCCCATCATCACCACCGACGACGGCGCAGCCGCTGGGAATCGAATCCATGCCCCCAGTGTTCCGTAGGGCGACGATCGATCGTAACCGGCAATGTTGGTTGCAAGCGGTTGTTTCAGGTTTGCGTTTTGCGTTGCAGCGATCACCAAATGCCCAACGCGCCCGCCAAGAAAACTGGATGGTGCATCGGAGGCTAGTGGCAAGCGAACGGGTTCTTTCATTCCGTCGATCATGCTTTGCTGCATTGATTCATCGATTTCTAATTCGCGAGGCGAGAAGAACCGTGCGCTGACGAAACCGATTGCTTCGTTGTCTGACTGCGGTGCGACAGGCTTGATTGCCAACCCGGGCGTCGCGGCATAGCGGACTGACATCTTTTCGCCCACCAAAGGTGACTTCGCATCGCCAACGGGCAAGATTTCCATCGGCAAATACCACAGCGGCCCATCGGGCACGACGATCAGGTTGTCAAAACCAGATTTTTCCAGCATCGATTCGTCGGGGATCAAACGCTGGCGAAGTGATACCGCGGCCTCTTTCCAATCATCGTTTTCGGGGATTCGCTTGCCACGCGTTTTGCCGACTCCAATCGCTTTAAGCAACCGTCCGATCTCGCCCGGTAATCGGCTCGCACCCGCGATATCCCACATCACGATTTTGCCGTTGCTGGCCAGCGAACCGTAGACGCGGTTGCCGACGGAAACAAAGGTCAGCAATCCGGTCCGCTCCGGCAAAGTTGAAGCGGGTTTTTCCGTATCAAGCGACGGAATCGTAATTTCGGGAAATTCGATTCGGTCCAGCGCCAAGGCTGTCGCTCTGGCTTCCATCGCTTCGACGGAAACCGGTGTCGGATTGTTTTCGTTGACTACCGACGCCAGTAATTCTTTCAGGGCTTGACCGCCATCATCACGAAAGGCGACCACATCTTTCGGCAATAGATCCGCGTCACGGCTGACGAGTGTTCGCACCTGAGAAACGCGACCGCCCAGGGGAAGCTGGTCCAGAAATCGGCCAGCCAGCATTTTGTCGCAAGCGATGATAAACGGTTCGGTGTATCCACCGGCGGCAGCCAATTCGACACGCGCAGTCCGCAGGAAAGATCGATCGGCCATGCAGGCAGACAATGCGTCCACAGGATCACGTCGCCAGATTTCAATGGGCGGCTCACTGCTGTAGGCGGCCAATAACGCGTCGCCGGTTTTGCCACCGACGGAACCACCCAGTGATGCCCGAATCAGGCCCATTTGAAACAGCCGCGGCATCGACACCAATGGGCGTTTTCGGGATCGATGGTTCATGGCAAAGTCACGCACGTTCGCGACGTTTTGATCGGTTTCGTTGGTGGTTGGCGAAGCGAGAGACAATCCGGCGCTGGCGGAAATTCGAGCAGCGACGTAGGCTCGGTAGGCATCCAGCCTTGGCACCAAAACGTCGCGGCGAGACGACAGGTCTCTGGCCTGTATCAAGAATGCCGATGCAGACTTCAAATCACCCGCCGTCACCGACGCGTCGGCGGCAGCGACCAGGCAGTGCAGTGACGCAAGTCGAGATTCACGGTTGGTTGCGACCGCTGCCATGCCCGCTGTCTTGGCAACGACGGCTGCGTTTTGAGTTGTCGCGCAACCGGCCGCCAACTGCATCGCCTCGCCGATCCATTCGGGTTGTTCCAGTGCGGCCGCCGTGTTCGCAGCGACGCTGGCAATGTCCAACACCGCGTTGACCTGATTCCCCGTCGCTGCCGTTTGAGCTTTCGACATCAGCGTGACCGCAGTCAGTGGATGCGCCGAACCACCCGGCAATGCTGACTTGATCGCATTCTCAAAAACACGTTTGTCTTCGATGCCGGCAAAATACTCCGACGCTCGCATCGCACCGATCAGGGTGCGGCCAAGCGGCACGACTCCGGTCGGGTACTTGGTCGCGTTTAGCAAACCGGTCGCCATCGGGTCGTCTTTGGCCAGCGGCCCCAAAATAATTCGCCTTCGGTGCGCGGCGACTGCGATCGTCCGCATGATCTCGGCGATATCGATGGGCCGGATCGATTGTTCCTGGATCGTTCCGCCTTGGGCCAGTCGTTGTTCAGTCAACAAATCGCCAGCCCGATACGGCATACGATCGGAAATTGGCATGACGTTGATCGCCGCAGCCGCGGGCCAAATCCAGGGTGGCTTGCTGCGTATGACGTTGCCTTGGATCGCAGATTCAAAACCGCTGCGTCCGAGCCAGCCGCGACTTCGAATCGCGATCTGAAACGCTTGGTCGATATATTGTTTGGATGTCTCGATGTCGCCTAGCAGCCAATAGCACTCGGCCAGCATCGCCAGCGGCGGAATCGCATCGACCCAGCGACCATTGATATCGCGGCGAGAATTTCGCAGAGCCATTTCCAGCACATCAACCGCCTGTTCCAGGTCGCCGGTGCGATAAATTTCTAGCCCAAGGTAATACTGCGGCGATGGATACTGGCCACCAGGTTCGCTGCCACCCAACTGCCCAATTCCACCGGGAATTCGTTGGAAGGGAGTCGGCTCAGGCTGATCAAATGGAGAATTCTGAGCCTTCAAACCTTGGCCTGATGACAAAACCAATCCGACAGCCAAAAATAAGGCTAACCAAGGTATTCGGCCGAAACGCGAATGACTTGGGGAGAGATGGGCAGCGCTGGTAAGACGTTGCATGGATCGAAGCTGACGCATCGAATCGCCGTGATGGAAAGAGGGCAAGCAGAAGAGAAGCAGTCGCACCGTATCGGCGAAGCTGTATGCCATGTTAGTAGGCCAAGCCGGAAACGTCGAATTCGCGGCGGAAGACCGACCAAAAGCTGACGAGAAACCCAGAGGAAACCCAGCAGAAGCTCAGCAGAAACCTAATAGAAACTCAGCGTAATCCGTCCTGAGACGTCAATCGCAGTTGACCCATTTTTCCTAAACCCGTAACTTTAGCCTTGAGAACGAGTTAGGGGTTTTGCGCGCCAAACGAAGCGGTCACGAGGACTTGCCGAGCGGTCAGGAAGACTAGCCAATCTCAATTGCACCCTTCAACGATCCGGCCACCAACACAGCGGCGGCCGTCAAATACACACAGTTACTCAATCATCATGCCAGTTCTTGAACAAATTTGGGACGCTCTGGGCGTCGTATTCGGCGGCTTATTTGGATCAGTCGAACGCGGCATCACGGCCGTATTCGGTTCCGCCAACGCTCGCCAAGTATCGAAGCTGCAAAATCGCGCCGAAGCGATCACCAAGCTCGAACCCAAATACGAAGCACTTAGCGACGAGGAGTTGCGAAACCAAACTGAAGTCCTGCGCGGGCGGCTGCGCGAAGGCGAAACTCTGGACGACATTTTGGAAGACGCCTTTGCGGTTTGCCGCGAAGGTGGCAAACGGTTCCTGGGCATGCGTCATTACGACGTGCAATTAATCGGTGGCATGGTGCTGCACTTTGGCAACATTGCTGAAATGGTGACCGGGGAAGGCAAGACTTTGGTCGCGACGTTGCCGGCTTACCTGAACGCGATCGAAGGCAAGGGCGTTCACGTCATTACCGTCAACGATTACTTGGCTCGTCGTGACATGGAATGGATGGCACCCATTTTCATGAATCTTGGATTGACGGTCAACGCGATCCAATCGGGCATGTCCACCGATGCCAAGCAAGCCGCTTATGCCTGTGACATCACTTACGGAACGAACAACGAATTTGGCTTTGATTACCTGCGTGACAACATGCGTCCGGCGGCAAAGAACGATGACCGCTTTCCCGCCGAAGTTCAACAATGCCAAGGCCCGCTCAACTACGCCATCATCGACGAAGTTGACAACATTCTGATTGACGAAGCTCGAACGCCGTTGATCATCAGCGGACCAGCCGACTTGGATCTGGGACGCTACAAAGAAGCCGACCGAGTCGCACGTCAATTGAAGAAGGAATTGCACTTCACCGTTGACGAAAAACAACACAACGTGACGTTGACCGACGAAGGCGTTCGCGAAGCTGAAAAACTCGCAGGCGTGGAAAGCTTCTACACCGCTGGCAACATGGAATGGCCGCACCTGATCGACAACTCGTTGAAGGCACACTTCCTGTACAAAATCGACGTCAACTACGTGATCAAAGATCGCGAAATTGTCATCGTTGATGAATTCACCGGACGGTTGATGGAAGGTCGCCAGTGGAGCGACGGATTGCATCAAGCGGTCGAGGCGAAAGAGGGCGTTCCGATCAAGCAGGAAACGCAAACCTTTGCGACCGCGTCGCTGCAGAACATTTTCAAGATGTACAAAAAGCTGTCGGGAATGACCGGGACGGCGATGACCGAATCAACCGAGTTTATGAAGATCTACGGGCTGGATGTGGTCGCGATTCCCACGCACCGACACATGCAGCGGATTGAATACGCGGATCAAATTTACCTGACCGAAAAGGACAAGTTTGCTGCGTTGGCCGATGAAGTCGAACGCGCCCACAAATGGGACGTGCTGAACCTAAAAGACGGCGAAGAACTCTGGGGCCTGATCGAAAAAGAAGACGACGAATCGGTGTCGATCGTTGCCAAGGGAGAGAAGCAGGCTGAATCGATTTCCAAGTCAACGATTGATTCGATCGAATACAAAGATCGACCTGTATTGATCGGAACAGTCAGTATCGAAAAGAGCGAACGGCTTTCTGAATTGTTGGAACGACGTGGCATCAAGCACGACGTTTTGAACGCGAAACAACACGGCCGCGAAGCCGACATCGTTTCGCAAGCCGGTCGTTTAGGCGCGGTCACGATCGCAACCAACATGGCTGGTCGTGGTACCGACATTATCCTGGGCGGTAATCCTGACACGATGGCCTGGGCACAACTGCAGCACGAATACCCGACGCGTTTGGAAGTGCCCGACGAAGTTTGGAACAAGCTGGTCGATGAGATCGATAAACGCGAAAACATGAGCGAAGAGGGCAAGGTCGTTCGCAAAATCGGTGGCCTGTATGTGCTGGGAACCGAGCGGCACGAATCACGCCGAATCGATTTGCAGCTTCGTGGTCGTTGTGGTCGTCAAGGCGATCCCGGTGGCAGCCGATTCTTCCTATCGCTCGAAGACGATTTGATGCGGATTTTCGCTGGCGATTTCGTCAAGAGCATGATGGAACGCTTGGGCATGAAGGAAGGTGATGCGATCGAATCACAAATGGTCAGCCGTCGGATCGCGGCCGCTCAAAAGAAGGTCGAAGAACGCAACTACGAAATCCGCAAGAGTCTGCTCGACTATGACGAAGTGATGGACGAGCAACGTAAGCGAGTTTACCGCTATCGCCAAAACTTGTTGGACGGTCACAGCAGCCGCAAGATGGTTCTGGAACTGATCCGTGGTCAACTGGACAAGTACGTCGAAACGTTCTTGGACCCACATTATGGTGTCGATTCCTTTGCAACATTCGCGGGCGGCAACCTCGGTTGCACGCTGGAACCGAAGGACTTCACCAACATGGATTTCGAGATGGCTGATTCCTACGCCAAGGATCAGGCCGAACGTGCGACCGAAGTAACCGTGGCCGAAATCGTCGAAGAAAATCTGCCCGAAGGCATGGAAGAGGAATGGAATTGGAAGGCGCTGGCAAACTGGTCAAACACCAATCTGGGCACCAATTACCAAGAACATCAGCTTCAAAACATGGATCGCGATGCCATGATCGACGAGCTGATTCAAAAATCACAGGAACGAATTAGCAAGGTTGATCTCAGCGAAGGCGAACCGACGCTCGACGCCGACTTTGGACTCAAGACGCTTTCGGCTTGGATGAAGCATAAGTTTGGTATTGAAACGACGCCAGAAGAGTTTCGCGATGTCGAAGATCGACGTCGCGTCACAGATTCCCTGTTCGCTCGCGCCGAAGAAGCTTACTTGGCCAAGGAAGCGGAATACCCAGTGCTGACCGGACTGTCGCGGTTCACTGAAAAGCAAGGCACTCAGGTTCAACTCGATCGCGAAGGTTTGGTCCAGTGGATCAATCGTCGCTTCGGTGTTCAGGTCAATGTGGATGACGTTCGTTTGAACCAGACTGAATTGAAAAGCCAACTGGTCGAATACAGCCGCGATACCGGCGGTGCTGCCGAACAGAAACAACAAGTCGCCCAGAACAAGCTGAGCGAATTGTTCGGCAAGGCGGATCCGAAGGTGACCGTCGCTGTCGCCAGTGGCGGAAACGGATCGCTGGACAGTTTTGCCGATTGGCTTGAAAGTGAACTGAATTACAAAGCCGTCAAGGAAGACTTGTCGCGGATGAATCGCGAAGAACTGGGACTGGCACTCGATGGTGCCGTCGATGACAAGTTCCACCCAGAAATGCGTCGCATGGAACGACAAGTGTTGCTGAACATCGTTGACGATGCTTGGAAGAATCACCTGCTGACGATGGACCATCTGCGCAGCAGTGTCGGGCTGAAGGGTTATGCCCAAATGGATCCCAAGGTCGAATACAAACGCGAAGGCATGAAGCTGTTTGAATCGATGTGGGAAGCGATCGGCGAACGAGTGACAGACCTGATCTTCCGCATGGAAACGCTGAATCAAGAGTTCATTCGCAGCACTTACATCGAAGGCGAAGAACAACGCGAAGAAGTCCAGTCGGCAATGAGTCAAGCTGCATCCGAGTCGCCCGCACAGAAAGCCGCCGCCGGATCGGCGCGTTCGACCGCCGGTGATGGCGAAGAGGCCCGCCCCGAACCCATTCGCAAGGACGGACCAAGAGTCGGACGCAATGACCCTTGCCCATGCGGCAGCGGCAAAAAGTACAAGCAATGCCACATGCGAAAAACGGTATAGTGGTCTGTCACAGCTTAATTTTAGGGTAGTGGATCTTGTTAAAGATCCTATCGCGAGAGGATCTTTAACAAGATCCACTACGGCACACCCTAATTCTTAGCTGAGACAAGCCACTAGAATCCGAATAATCAATCGTAGCTGATCCCGCCAGGGTTCAGTCGGGACTCAGCCGGTCGGCGGTCTGAACCCTGGCGGGATCAGCTACGTTGAAACGCTGCCATCACCCGCACAACGCAAAGGACTGCGATGTTCGCCAACTTTCTTTACGCCTGCCTATTAACGCTCGTTTCCCCAATCATCGCGTATCGGATGATTCGTTTTGGCCGCTACAAACGAGGCGTTGGCGAAAAGTTTCTGGGTTTGTCTTGCGATCGTGCGAACCAAATTCGTGGCGATAAAAAGGGCTGTCTTTGGATTCACGCCGTCAGCGTTGGTGAAGTCAATCTGCTGCCATCGTTGGTTGCCAAGCTAAAAGAACGCCGCCCCGATTTGGCCGTCGCGATCAGTACTTCGACCGACACCGGATATGACTTGGCGGTCAAGTCATTCGGCAAAGACAACGTCTTCTTTTTTCCGCTCGATTTCACCTGGGCAGTCTCACGCACACTGGCCAATTTGAAGCCAGAACAGTTGATCCTGACGGAGTTAGAACTGTGGCCCAACCTGGTTCGCTTGGCCACCGATCAAGGGTGCCCGGTGCGGATCATCAATGGACGGCTGAGCGAAAAGAGTGCCGCAAGCTACCAGCGTTTCGCCAAATTCATTCGACCGACCTTTGCCCGATTCGATTGGGTGGGCTGCCAAGACGAAGAAATCAAACAACGCTTTGAAGAGTGCGGCGTGCCCGCAAACCGCATGTCAGTGACCGGTTCGATCAAGTTCGATAACGCTCCGCACCGCCGTGACACCGAAACCGTGATGCGATTATCACAATGGTCCGGCATCGATCCTTGGCAACGCGTTTGGATTATGGGCAGCACGCAAGAAGGCGAGGAAGCAATCGCACTTTCGGTCTACCAACGCCTGACCGAACAGCAGCCAGAACTACGCTTAGTCATCGTTCCCCGACACGTCGAACGATTCGATGCCGTCGCTGATTTGATCAAGGCAAAAGGTTTCATCCCTCATCGTCGATCCAGTGATCCATCGCTGCACCGGCAAGGCTGGGAAGCCGAGCGAGTGATCTTGGTCGACACCATCGGCGAACTGCGAGATTGGTGGGGCGTCGGACCGATCGCAACCGTTGGTGGCAGCTTTGGAAGCCGCGGCGGACAAAACATGTTGGAACCAGCCGGTTACGGAAGCGCCGTCTCGTTCGGTCCCAACACAAAAAACTTCCGAGTGATCGCCGACGGGTTGATTGCCGCAGGCGGAGCAGTCCGCGTCGCCGATGAAGAAGAGCTGCACCACTTCGTCCGCCGCTGCTTAAACAACATTCCCGCCGCTGATTCGTTAGGAAGGTCCGCCCAAACAGTCGTCGAAAGCCATCGCGGTGCCACCAAGCGAACGCTGGATGCCTTGGTTGGAAAAGTGGCAACGATCAAGAATCGGGCAGCCTAGCGATAGGCGACGAACCAATGACCGCCCACCACGAATCCGGTCATACAGTCATCGGCTAGGTGGATCTGAAAAATATGGCATCAAGAGAATCGATGAATTTGATGTTGTTTCTCGGTTTCGGTGACCTGGAAAGCACTCTGCCAAAACCATCATGAAAGCTCTGCGGACGTGCTTAAGCGAATAACGCGTCGACGCTGCGGCCTTTGCCGTCGGCGGTGACGTAAAACGGACGGCCTTCGATCTGAAATCCCATTCGTGGGCTGATGCCCATCGCGGTCATGATCGTCGCGTGCAAATCTTCGATGCTGACCGGGTCTTCGATCGCCACCAACGGCCGCTGTGGTGCGGTTGCACCGTGGACGTGGCCTTGTTTCATTCCGCCACCGAACATCAGCACGCTGGATCCGCCGGTGAAGTGGCGGTGCAAACCGTAGTGTTTCATCTCACTGATTTCGTCCACCTTTTCAGTCGCTTGATCATTCGCATTGGATCCCGGTTTGCCTTCCATCAACGCGTCGCGACTGAATTCTGATGCGACGATTACTAAGGTGCGATCAAGCAGCTTGCGGTCTTCCAGGTCGTGAATCAATCGAGCGATCGGCTGGTCAATTTCAGCGTGCATGCGAGACATGGTCGCGTGACCGCCTGCGTGCGTGTCGAAGTTTAGGAATGGAACGTACTCGGTCGTGACTTCGACAAACCGGGCTCCCGATTCGACCAAGCGGCGAGCCAGCAAACAACCTTGTCCGAATCGGCTGGTGTTGTAGGCGTCGTAGCTTTCCTTCGGCTCAAGTGTAATGTCGAACGCCTCGCGGTCCTTGCTACTAAGCAATCGATACGCCGCGTCCATCGACCGCAGCAACGATTCCTGTTGATAGTCGCTCATCCGATCGCGATCAGGGCTAGCGTCGACGAGTCGGCGAAACAGTTTGTCACGATTGGCAAACCGCTGGGACTTCATTCCCTTGGGTGGTCGAACCGACACGGCGGCCTGGTCGGGGTACGGCAGATTCATTGGCCCAAACTCACTGCCAAAGAACCCGGCGGTGGTGAATGCTTTCAGTTCTTCGCTTTCGCCGACCCCTTCGAGTCGTTGTCCAATGTTGATGAACGCCGGCATGACTTCGTTGGGGGCACCGAGCACGCGTGACATCCAGGCACCAATGTGCGGAGCCGCGACGGTCTGTGGCGGAACGTATCCGGTGTGCCAATGATACTGGTGTCGCGAATGTAGGATGCTGCCCAAATCGGGTTGGACGTGCGACCGAATCAAGGTTCCACGGTCCATCACCGAAGCGATGTTTTCGAGCCCTTTGCAGATTTGCACTCCATCGACCGCCGTGTCGATTGCGGGGAATGTGCTGAGCATGTCTTTGACTGGCAGCCCCTTTTTGAACGGCAGATACAGCTTTGGATCAAACGTATCCGGCGCGGCCATGCCACCGGCCATCCACAACAAGATGCAAGCGTCGGCCGTTGGGCGGGGATGTTCGATGCTACCGAGTGAATCGGATTGCGAGGGGCTGGCGAGTATCTGTGGGGCTCCGGTGGCCATCGCCGCGGCACCAGCGGCCGATAGTGCCCGCAAGAAGTCGCGACGCACGATCGATTCGGGCGTTCGGGAATTACCGATGGAATCGGCGGCATCTTTTCGTTCTTTTTCAAAGTTCATCACTAGTCTCAGCGAATCAGAAAGAATTCAGGCAACATGCAGACGGCCCAGATCGCATCCTGGACCGCTGACTTATCGGGCCGATCGCCCAAAACGCCCATCAGCAATTCGCGTTCATGGTCGGTCGGTTGACGGGTTAACGTTGATCGGAACAGCTCGCCAATGATGTAGTCGGTGTCTCCATCGCTTTGCTCGATCAATCGGTCTGCACCCATCGCGAAGGCCTCAGCCAGCGACGACTCGTTGGCTAGGTCGATCGCTTCTAGCGTGGTCATCCGATCTGGACGCATCGACACAATCTGCTCTCGCATCGGACGTCCCAGTGATTTCATCAGCGCCGTGTTCTTGATCAACGACGCTCGGACCATCGGCAAGGCGTCGCCCATCGTGGACACTTCCGCCAATATCAGCCGGCAACGTTGGTTGACGACTTTCGCCCAAGCCGGCAACGTCGCAGCCACGGTAGCGGCTTGCCAGGGTCCGCGTATTCGACTCAGTTTGTTGTTCACTTGTTTGGGAGCATTCGGATTGAACTCCCACGTGTCGTCGGATTGAAAGACCAGCTTGGATTGATCCTCCAAGTTCAAATGAGCCTGAAAGAACAAGCCAGCCGCGTTGGGCGACTCTCCTTCATTCTTTACAACGACGACAATCGAGTTTTCGCCATTTTTCAGAGCTGAACGCAGATCCACCGCTTGGGGCTGAGTCCAGTCCTTGCTGCCGCTGACCCATTGTTTGTTGACGTACATTTCGTAAGCGTTGTCGCACGTGACCACGGCACCGCCGGCAACCACACCCGCGGGTAGCTTGATGGTCTTTCGCAGCACGACGGATTGTTGACCAGCAGCGGTGCCGTTTTCCAGCGGTCCCCAAATCCATTGGCCGGTGATTGCCGGTAGGTCGATTGGGTCAGAATTCTTTTCGCCCGAGTGTTGGCTCGCGCCTCGGATCACTGGGGCGTCGTACTTGGTTGGTGCAGCACCGGTCAGTTGCCAAACGTTGTCGATGAATTGTTCGGCCGTCATCCGTTTGCTGCGAGGTCCGCGGTAAACATAATCGTCGCCGACGCTCTGTTCGCTGGCGACCTCAGATTCCGATTGGTAGGCCGCGCTGGTGGCGATCAATCGCAACACGGACTTCAAGTCGTAGTCATTGTTGACCAATTCGACCGCCAAATAATCCAACAGATCTTCGTTCCAAGGTTCGCTCTGCATTGCGTCAAGCGGGTGAACAATTCCCCGGCCCATCAACTGGTACCACAAACGATTGACGATCGTGCGGGCGAAGCGTCCATTTTCGCGGTGCGTCATCAGGTCCGCGAGCTGTTGCAAACGCTGTTCTCGTGGTGCGTCGGGATCGACTCGTCCAAGTTCGGGAAACAACCAAGCCGCTTGTGAAGTTTCGCCGATCGGTTTGTCACAGCGATGCAATTCTAATGACTCGTCGGCATAGATCGCTGCCAGCCCGTACGCGTCCTTAAGTGTCCATCGATCGATAAAGCTGTCATGACAGGACGCGCACTTCATGTTGATGCCCAGGAAGGACTGCGAAATACTCTGCGAGAACTGGATGGGCAAAGTTTGTCCCGCGCTGACTTCGCCCCGCCACTTGATCCCATCGATGTACCCCTGGCTGGCTTTACTCGGCGGCGCGATCAGCTCTCGCACCATGACATCGAAGGGCTTGTTCGTTCGCAGCGAATCGTAAAGCCAATGGCTGATCTGTTGACGGCCGCCGGTGATGAAGCCTGTGCCGCTGTAGTCGTTCCGCAACAGGTCGTTGAAGAACGTCATCCAGTGGTCCGCGTATCCGATCTGGTCGTCCAACAACGTGTCGATCAGCTCGGACCGTTTCAACGGATTTTGATCGGCCAAGAACGTTTCAAGCCGTTCGCCGTTGGGTAACATTCCGATCAAATCCAACGAGACGCGACGCAAGAACGTCGCATCGTCAATCGAAGCGGGAAGCGGCAGACCAGTCTTGGCAAGATAGTCATCCAGAATCCGGTCGATCGGATGATCCCGCCCTTGGCTGGCTTCGGGTAGCTGGGGCGTGCGAGGACGTAGTGGCGGCTCGTAGGTGTCAATCGCAAAGGTATAGTCTGCATCCCACTGCATGCCATCTTCAATCCAACGTCGAACCAACGCGACCTCCTGATCGCTCATTCGAGGACGATCCGAGGGCGGCATTTGAACATCTGGATCGGTCGATGTAACCAATTCCAGCAGATAAGAATCCTCCGGTGAATCTAAATCGACGTATCCCGAATCAGCGACCATCGCACGGGTGTTGAGCGAGAAATCGCCTTCGGCTTCACGTCCGCCATGGCAGTGAACACAGTTGCGCTGCAACACCGGAACGATGTCATGAACAAAGTCGATCGACTCGGCCCGAACCGGCAGGCCAAACCCAAGGACCAAGGAACCCAAGCACGCAAAGAAACGAAGCGAGGAATAAATCAATGAAGAAGTCATGAACAAGATCGAATTTATTGGCGGGAGCGTTAGATCATCATTGATGATGTTTCATCTTAACCGATAACCACAACCATCTTCACCGAAAGCCAGTTAAATATTGCGGTCAATTGAGCGCCGGTCGGGCGGGGGGCAGACGACCAAACGCTGCGAACCGAATTTGGTCCCCGTACGTTCACCAGAGAAGGCTTTCTGAGAAGGCTTTCAGAGAAACCTTTCTGGCGGAAGTCTCTCTGGGGGCAGGCCTTGCGTTGGGTGTTCAGCGAGAAACCAAGTGAGTCAAGTCTTTATCTCACAGAACGATTCATACGAGGTTTATCTCAATAGGGTCTCCTCTACAGTTCAACCAGCTTGCATGATACAAGACTCAGGGCAACTCACTTTTTCAATCTGGGTTGAGCACTGAAATCCCAACCCGCAGCGTAAGCAAGGGATTTTTCCTGATACAAGACTGCTGTGTCTTGCGAGTGAAGTCAAGCGAATCAACAATGGCTCAGGAGTTGCGATGGATGACGAAACGCTTACCGCTTACCACGAATCGGGGCATGCTGTGATTGGGTATGCGCTGGGTGGGAAAGTTGACTCGATGCAACTTTGGGGCGAAGCGGATGACTATTTGCCTGAGCGGTTTGGGGATTGCCGCGTCAATTGGGGAAAGGTGTCCGGGAATACCGATTGGCAACGGCAACGCGAAATTATGACCATCCTGGCTGGGCCGGTTGCCGAAATGATTTATCGTGGCGAAAAATTGCATCCGGCAACTTACGGTCCATGGCAACACGATTGGCAAACCGCCGGCGCGATCGGTTTGGAAATCACTCGTGACCCAGTCAAATGCACTCGCTTGATGGAATCGATCATTGTCGAACTTCATCGTCACATGCAAAAGGAACCCTGCTGGCCCGCGATCGCATCACTGGCTGATGAACTGGCCGCACACGAAATGTTGGAAGAAGAGCAAGTGGCTGAAGTGCTTGGATTCTGGATGGCACGTTAGGCACGCGCGAGCGATCCCTGCCCGTAGCTGATCCCGCCAGGGTTCAGTTGAGTTTGATCTGATCGTAGCTGAACCCTGGCGGGATCAGCTACGAAGGACATCAATTTCTTAGTCGTTCAAGCCCAGTGCATCGAACACGTCTTGCATCTTGTCGCGATCGTCGCCGGACAAACCGGCGGCGCGATCGATCGTCATTTCGGTTCGTTGGCCCGTGGTTGGCAAGATGGCTTCGATGTGGATCAGGCCGTCCAAGTCATAGCGAAACGCAACATCGACTGGTGTGCCAGCGGCCAAGTGCGGCGGCAAGTGATCGATCACGCAGCGACCAATTTTTGTGCCACCCAAACCGGTCGTATTGCCGCCTTCGACCACCTCGACAACAACGCTGGGCTGGTTGTCGCGGATGGTGTGAAAGCGAGTGATCTGTGATGCAGGCAACGTCGTGTTTCGAGCGATCATCACGTGGCCGACGCGGCGGCCCGTTTTCTGTTCAGTCGCCAACACGCTTAGGTTGTGAGCGTTGACGTCGGTGATGCTGGGGAAATCTAGCCCGTCTTCGGTGTCGGTGCTTTCCAACAAGGTTGACGCATAGATCGCGGCACCGTGCGCAACGACTTCATCGGCCGACACCGACGCATCAGGATCGATGCCGGATTCTCGTTTTAACATTTCAGGCACCATCGGCATTCGCGTCGATCCGCCGACCAGCAAGATGCGATCGAGTTCAATCCATTCCAACTTGGATTCTTTGATCACTTTGTTGACGGTAAAGCGAGTTCGATCGAGCAGGTGAGCTGTCATCTCATCGAATGCCTCACGGGTAATCTCGGTGTCGATCGTTTTACCCTGGAAAGACAGTCGCACCTTCGCTTTCTTTCGTGCCGAAAGCGACTGTTTCAATTCTTCCGCTTCCTTTCGCAAGAATTCAATTCCGAGTTCGCTTTGGGAGGGTTTGATGGAATGCTTGACGCTAAATTGGGCGTCGATCCATCGGGCCAAGCACTTGTCCCAGTCGATTCCACCCAGGCGAGAGTTTCCGTCGGTCGCCAAAACGCGAATCTTTTTTCCCTCGACTTCCACCACGGAAACATCAAACGTGCCGCCGCCCAGATCGTAAACCAACACGGTTTGCTTTCCGACGATACGACTGACGCGATCCACACCAAACGCGATCGCCGCCGCGGTGGGTTCATTGATAACGGCGCGAACATCCAGACCGGCAAACTTGCCAGCGTCCAACGTTGCCCGTCGTTTGGGTTCGTTGAAGTAAGCAGGAACCGTCACCACTGCCTTGGTGACTTCGCAGCCTAATTTAACACCCGCATCACGTCTCAGTTTCCCCAGCACAAACGACTGAATCATTTCCGGTGGATACGTTTGCCCGTTAATCGTTTTGGAATAAGTCGGGTTGCCCATTTCTCGCTTGGCGTGCAAAGCGACCAACTGCGGCGTCACGGTCAACGCCTTGATCGCTTCCTTGCCAACGGTGACCCCACCGTCCTCGAACAGAACCGCCGATGGCGTGATCAAGTCACCTTCACTGTTGGGCAGCGTTTTGACGTCGCCTTTAAAATCAACGTAAGCAACGGCACTGCGAGTTGTGCCCAAATCGATGCCAACGATTGGGTCGGTGATGGTGACTGTGTTTTTCGAGTTATTGGGTTGAGTTACCATTTTATGTCCGCCTGAATTGACCGATCTTCACCTGCATTTTGCATGTACAGCGTCACCCAACTGCGTCCATCCCAGGTTTTGGGGGCCCAGCGAGTCAGGTCGATTTCGTACTCGGCCGACTTGCCGATGTCCGTGATTATTTCCGGTTTGCCACCCGTTCCCCAAGCAGGCAAATCCGTGAATGATCGTCCGGGACTGATTCCAAGTCCCAAAAAGACTCGCTTGGTGTAGCCACCGGGCGTGCGGTAATCGATCAGGAAACCGGTCTTGGAGAACTCATCAATCACCATCATTTCTTCATGCGAAGCAGCTCCGTCGACTTGGATGGTTTTGACGGATTTCAATTCGACACCCACCGCGGCTTCGCCGATACCGCCCGACCGATTGCCCATTCCAACGGTGAACTTATTACGACGATGTTTGGCAAAATCGCTCTTCGAAGCACTCGACTGATAAACACGATACGCCAACACTTCGCCACTGGCGTCCTCGATTTCTGAAGCTGCTGGATCGATCGTTTCCGAATCGGTTTGCGTACCCAGCCATTCTTTTGCCTTTGCAATTTTCACTTCGGCGGTTCGTTTGAGTAAACCTTCCGAAGACTCCGCCGCCATTTCGTAGAACGTCAGGGCATGCCGCACCACTTGCATTCGATCCTCCGGGGCCTCAATCTTCTCGCTGGCATCATCCCAGGCGCTAGCGACGTCGATCGGGGACGCTTCGTCGGTCTGGAAAGCAAGCTGCGTCTTCGCGGCTGCCGCAAGTGATTCGTTGGCTGATTCAGCGAGGTAGTGAATGGCTTCTTCCCAATCACCGCGAACGAAGGCAAGGTATTTGCCGACGGTATCGTTGGCTTTGCTGTCTGGTTTTTCCGCTAGTTGCATAATCGCATTCTTGAAATCCCGATGACGCTGGCCTTCGACGACTGCGCGATCACGAACCGCTTTGGCGTTTTCAACTTGTGAAAAGTCCAGTCGATCGCCGAAAGTCTGTAACAAGAACACGATGGTGTCGGTGGCAACGACGTGCCGATTACGATCACAACATTGCTGAGCAAATTGAATGGACGTCTCGTAGAAATCGCCCAAGCTTGATGGTGTGACTTTTGCCGAAGCTTCTTTCAGCGATTCCAGCTTCAATGATTCGGCATCCACGTCGTCGTAAAACGTCGCAAAGTTGTCAGCGATTGCCATCGCCGAGTTGAAACGTCCTTGGCCCGCGAAGATGTCTCGCGAGACCTGCCATAACGCAAACCGTCCCACTGGATCGTCGGTGGTCAGTTCGCCATCACGATGCATTTGCTTGGCGAGTTCAATGCGTTGTTCGCCGGACTTGGCGTTGACGTATTGATCGCGATAAAGATCGCGAACGAGTGTCATTTTCTCAGCGAGCGAAGCTTTGTCGGGGGTTGGTGCCTTTTCGGCTGACTGGACCGGCTGATCGGCAACCGTTTCGGTGCCAGGTTCTTGTTCCGAATTCGTGTCGTGAAGCAGGTCCGCCAAGCTGCGTCTGGGTTTGGGAGTTGGCTTGGGTGCTGGTGTCGATTGGCTTGCCGGTTCGCTGTCGTCGGTGCTGGATTGAATCGGCGTTGGGGCGACCGATTCTTCGGGCTGAACGATTTCGCTAGCGTCATGTTCCTGCATCGCAGCCGCAGCCGCAGTCGAAGACGTGGTTTGCGGCCGAGTCGCTGGCGATGGAGACGGTGATGGTGATGGTGGAACCATGCGCCCAGGCGTCGCGGCCTTGGTGGGCACTGATTGATTGCTGGCCGACTGACCAGGCACAAATTTTGACCAGTCCAGTATTAAACGGCCTTGCTGGATGCCCAGGACCAGCGTCAGCAAAACCACAATTCCGCAAATCGCCGTGACCGTGCTCCAAGGTGATTTGCGTTTTGGCTTCGTCCGATAATTCTGCCGCGGCCGACTTACGGATACGGGCTTCTCAGGTTCGGACACGTCAATGATCGGGATCGCCGCGTCAGTTTCGCCACCGGACGGACTTTCAGCGGACGGACTTTCAGCGGGCTGTTGGTTGCGATTCAAAGAATCATCGTAAGCTTTCTTCTTCGCAGGGTTCAGCAAACACAACCGGGCGATCGAAACCTGATTGGAAATTTCCTCGGCAGCTTCCGCGTGTTCGTCGCTGGTCAGTTGATGCAAGAACGTCAACTGTTTGTCGGCTGCCGCATCGATAACATCAGCATCGGATTCAAACAGATCAATGCCTAGCAACCGGTAATGGTTTGGCGGCTGCTGGTCCGGTGGAATTCCAAGCCACTTGTGCAGCGGATCGAACATAGATCGGAGGGGAAATGGCGGTGGGCGGCACCGCGAAATAAAGCATTCGCGGACAGTTTGTGTGGACTTCGGATTGTAACCGAAACGAAAACAAACCGCACCGCGAACAATTTTCGCTTTCCGTTGGAAGCTGTTTTGAAACAGCCTGCCCGAAGCTGATCCCGCCAGGGTTCAGTCGAGCTTGATCTGATTGTGGACTGAACTGATCGTGGACTGAACCCTGGCGGGATCAGCTACGGTTGAAGCAGTCTCTTAGCGTCCCATCCATCCCCCATCGACGACCATGGTGTGTCCGGACATGTAATCGGACGCTGGCGATGCCAAGAAGACGGCGGGCCCTTTAAAATCATCGGGATCACCCCAGCGACCGGCTGGAATACGTCCCAGGATCGCTTTGCTGCGTTCGGGATCGTCCTGCAACGCTTGCGTGTTGTCGGTGGCGATGTAACCCGGCGCGATTGCGTTGACGTTGACGCCTTTGCCAGCCCATTCGTTGGACAACGCCATCGTCAATTGCCCGATACCACCTTTGCTGGCGGCGTAGCCCGGAACGGTGATTCCGCCTTGGAAGGTCAACAGTGATGCGGTGAAAATGATCTTTCCGCTGCCACGCTCGATCATGCGTTTTCCAAGTTCACGCGAAAGCACAAACTGAGCGCTCAGGTTCACTTCGATCACGGTGTCCCAGTACTCGTCGCTGTGCTCAGCCGCGGGGGCACGCATGATCGTTCCGGCATTATTGACCAGAATGTCAATCTGTGGAAAGTCGCTGGTCACTTTTGCGATGAAAGCATGCATCGCTTTGCGGTCGGCGAAATCACATGCGTAGCCCTGGAAATTCCGACCGATCGCCTTGACTTCTTTTTCAACTGCACTGCCTTCGGTTTCCAGCGTCGCACTGACACCGATGACGTCTGCGCCGGCTTCGGCTAGTGCAATCGCCATCGCTTTACCGATGCCGCGTTTGCATCCGGTCACCAGTGCAACCTTACCGTCGAGTCTGAATTGATCCTTTGCCATTACTTCAAATCCTTGATCGCGATGTGATCCATGTCATCGAAACGTTGGTTCTCGCCACCCATTCCCCAGCAAAACGTGTACGCCTTGGTGCCGCATCCGCAGTGGATCGACCACATCGGTGAAATGACCGCCTGTTCGTTCGCCATCGCGATGTGCCGAGTTTCATCGCCGGGGCCCATGAAGTGGAACACCTTCGATGCGTCATCGAGCCCAAAGTACATGTAGACTTCGGTCCGTCGCTCGTGAGTATGACAGGGCATCGTGTTCCAGACGCTGCCGGGTTGCAGGGCGGTAAAGCCCATTACCAGTTGGCAACTCTTGATGCCGTTTTCGTGAATGTATTGGTAGATCGTTCGCTTGTTCGCGTCTTCGACCGTGCCTAATTCCAACGCGTTGGCGTCCGCTTTCTTGGCATGAGTGGTTGGATAGTCGGCGTGTGCCGGATAGCTGAGCAGGTAAAACCGTGCGGGGGCGTCGGCATTGGCACTTTGAAATGAAATCGCCTTGCTTCCGCGGCCAATGTAGAGCCCGTCAAGATTCTCCATCGCATATTCGACGTCGTCCACGGTGACCGAACCAGTCCCGCCGATGTTCAGCACGCCGACTTCACGACGTTGGCAGAAGTAATCCGCCGCAAGTTCTTCGCCTGCTTCCAAAACCAGCGGAGCCGACGTGGGCACGGCGGCACCGACGACTCCACGTTCGACTTCGCAGTAAAGCAGATTCAGTTTTCCAGTTTCGAAGATGTCTATCATGAATGCATCACGCAGTTCTTGCGTGTTCATTCGTTGGTATTCATTTTTGCCAATGGTGTATCGAACGTCCAAAACGATGGTTCCTATTTAGTTGGTGTTTGATTGTGTTATCGCTGAAAGCTTATTTGCTGCTTGCAAATTCAGTTAGGTAATTGTGCCATTCATCATCGGTCTTGATCTCGCCCGCTTTTTCCCAGCCGTAACCAGCATGATATTTCAACTGCCCGTTTTCATCAGTCTTGGTGATCAACAACGCATGGCTTTCCAAGTCTACTTTTGATTTCAGCATTTTGAATTCAACGATCTTGTCGGGATCGATCACCACGCCGACGCCAAGGTCCGACCCGTCAATCGTTTCCCAAATCGACATCCAGCCGCTATCGAGATCCTTGGACACAGCATCGTGCGAGTGATGCTGGACCAGACCGATTGCGATTGGAAGGTCAGCGGCAAGTTCTCCGTTCTTGCGGAACGTTGACTGCGATTCAAACAAACGCTCGCCCATTCGAATCGTAATTTGTTTTTCTTCTTGATACTGATCGCCTGCATGTTCCCATTGATAGGAAAGTACAAACACGGATTCCTGGGGTTCATTCTTGACGATCTTCCAGTCGGTAAAGACATCCGACGCGACCATCTTGCCATCGATCCACAACGCCAAACCGCCGCAGCCGCGTGACGCGCCCACTTTGTACGGATCGTATCCCTCGCCGTGATCTTTGTGATAGGTCTTGCCTTGGGAAGCTTCCCTGTACCACTTGTCGATGATTGGGTAGTCCACTCGTTTGAGCCAGCAATCAAAACCGCTGTCTTCGGGCTTCGCACGCAACGCAGGACCGTAGGCACGAAATGCAATTTTGTCATTTTCCCAAGCGAAGTCATCCGATCGCTCGGGAACAAAACGGCATCCGGTGCGAGGTTCCGCGATAACCGCTTCTTCACCGATCGCTCGAATCGGTACGCTGGCGGCGACCACCAACAGTGCCAAGCATGCAAGGAAAGCTCTGATCATTTCTAACCCTTATTCTCAATGTTGAAGCAACGTTTCATCGTGACGCGAATCCACGCGACGTGATTCGATTGTATCGTAGCTAGACTTACCAGCGATACCATATTGCGAAGCTCGGGCCGAACAAATGGCGAGGGAGCAAATTTTGAGTTGTCGGTCACGCAGATTGGTGAGTGCGAAAACGCACGGCGACGTGAATTTTGGTTATCTTCAGGGTATGTTAAGTCCATCACAGACCCCATGTTCCTACAACGTTTCTACCGAGTTCCCAACTATGCTACAGAAACCCCTAGCCGCCGCGCTGCTAACTGCGTGCATCTTCGCGTTCCCCCAGACCAGTTCTGCTGCGCCGCCAGAGCCAACGCCGGAATCAGTAAAGGCGCTCACGAAAAAAGTTGCTGACTGGCAAATCGAAACGTTTGATGATCACCGCCAATATCGCGCGTTGCCGATTAAGCAAAGAGAAAGATGGAGTGCCAAGGGAAGCTATCACGATTTGATGTGGCAGATGGCGGCGCTCTACATCGGCATGAAGCAATGGAGCGACGTTTCTGGCGATCCTCAATACGCCGATTGGTTGAACACGATCGGTGAACGCAACGATTGGAATCTGCATTCACGTCCCTATCACGCTGACGATCATGCCGTTGGGCAAGTCTATTTGAAATTGCATCAAGAGTCCGGCGATCCAGCGATGCTGAAACCGACTCAGGATCATTTCGACTGGATTCTTGCGAACCCAAAAACCGGATCATTGAAATGGGGTCGGGGTACTGATTGCCATGATCGTTGGGGATGGTGCGATGCGTTGTTTATGGCTCCGCCAGTTTGGGCTCGATTGGCTAAGATCACTGGTGACCAAAAGTACCTTGACTTTATGGACCAAGAATTCCACGCGACCTATGACTTGTTGTGGGACAAAGAGGAGCATTTGTTCTGGCGAGATTCCAGCTACTTCAAACGACGCGAAGACAATGGCAAAAAGTTCTTCTGGGCGCGTGGCAATGGCTGGGTTCTCGGTGGGTTGGCGTTGATGATTCCGGATCTGCCAAAGGACTGGGAAGGTCGTCAGTTTTATGTGGACCTTTACAAACAGATGGCAGAAAGCATCAAAGAAATTCAGCGAGAAGACGGCACCTGGAGCATGGGACTTCTTGGCGGGCAGGAAGCTTATCCGATGAAAGAAACCAGCGGCAGTTCGTTCTTCACCTTCGGTCTTGCCTGGGGCATCAACAACGGATTGCTGGATCGTGATCAGTATGGACCGACCGTTGTCAAAGGCTGGCAGGCGCTCAGCGAATGTGTGACGCCCGAAGGCATGCTGGTTTACGTGCAACCAGTCGGTGCCGCACCCGGCGATTCGTACCCGGATAAGTCCGAAGTTTTCGGCGTCGGTGCGTTCTTAGCTGCCGGTGCAGAGGTCTACAAAATGGTCGGCGGAACGATACCGGCTGAAACAGAAACCCGTCAAAAGGCGACCGCCGAGTAGCCGCGTGGGCTGAGGATGGGAATCGATGTAGGCCGTGTGGAGCTTTGCGACACACGGCATTGATCCTGAAGCCGTGTGTCGCAAAGCTCCACACGGCCTACGTTTGATCGCCACCCGATGAACCAGTTCGTACCGCGGTTCGTAGTTGTTTCTGTCTCACTGAGACGAACACGGCTCAAACGCGGTAGGGTAGCATGGCGGATGATCAGGAACCCGACGACGACAAAATCACCCCGCCGCCAATTGAGGAGGCAAATGCTGCTGAGCAGGCAAATGCTGCTGAGCAGGCAAATGCTGCTGAGCAGGCTAAACCTTCTGAGCAGGTCAATCCTGCCGAGCAGGCGAAACAGCGTGCTCCGCAGGTGGTCTCATCTGGACGCCAGAGCAAAGCGGCGGCCAAACCAGCCGTCGCCAGCGATCCTGTAACAACATCAGAAATTGTAGCCGTCGTTGCTTGGACGGCGCTCGCGGACCTGTTGATCTTTCGGTCGTTGGGTTTCTGTGGTCCGGCGATTTTCTTCGCGTTGGTCCCGCCAATCTTTTCGATCCTGCAGCCCAAACTTGTACGCAAGCACTTTGCGGGCTTAGTGATCGGTTTACTGGTGATCGTCGTCAGCAGGCTGATCTGGCAGGGATCTTCATTAGCCATTTTTTCTGCAGTCACGCTGGTGGTCGGGCTGGCCATGTCGGCGGCCGGGGCAACGCCTTTGGTTATCGAAGGTGCGTCGATGGCCGCACGATGCGCGATTGACGGAGCCGCCCGGTTGAGCGAATACAGTTTGCCGCGGCGTGTTCATCGGTCGGCACAAACGCACAGCAATTCGTTGGCGTTGTTGATCCCAGCCGCCGCATTGATTGTCTTTGGCAGTATCTTTGTGTTTGCGAATCCGAATCTGTTTTCTTGGGTATCGAGCGAATTGACTTGGGTATCCAACATCGTGCTGAACTGGGTGAAAGGTATTTCAATTTTTGAGTTACCGTTTTGCTTGGCCGCTTTGTTGATTGGCACCGGGCTGATGCGACCGTCGCGGCCATTGCCGCACGTCGGACCAACGGGAAGCAAGCTTGAAATCATCGCCGGCCAAGAAAATTCAACGTGGTATCCCGCTTTTCGCAACACGTTGGTCACGTTGATTGGTTTATTTGCAGCGTACCTGATTTTTGAATTCGCGACGCTTTGGACACGCGATTTTCCCGTCGGGTTTTACTACGCCGGCTACGCTCATCAGGGTGCCGCTTGGCTGACCTTTGCTCTGGCACTCGCCACAGCTCTGCTTTCAATGATCTTTCGCCAATCGATGCTTCGCGATCCCAGACTTGATCGCGTGCGGAACCTCGCGTGGATTTGGTCGGGACTAAATCTGTTGTTAGCCGTTGCCGTTTACAATCGATTGATGATCTATGTCGGGTACAACGGCATGACGCGAATGCGAACAATCGGTTTCTTCGGCATTACTTTGGTGGTGATCGGATTTGTGTTGGTGTTGTACAAGATCGCGAAGAGCCGCAGCTTTTGGTGGCTGATCCGAGGACAGTTGATTGCTCTGTTGCTTGCCGTGGTTACGTACAGCGTCTTTCCGGTTGACTACATCACGCAGCGTTACAATGTGTCGCGAATCCAGTCAGGCTACTTGCATCCGTCCGTCATGATCGCGGTCAAGCCGATCAGCGACGAAGGATTTTTTCCGCTACTTAACCTGACAAAAACTGACGACCCGATCATACGCGAAGGGACGAAAGCGTTGCTTGCGCAGCGACAAGAGAAGCTGCAAACAAAACCGCAAGGTCATTGGACAGAGTTCCAAGGTTCAAGAAGCCGCCTGATCAATGCCTTGAATCGTCAACAATCGGATTGGGAAAAGTATAAAAATCGGTCCGCGCGCGACGCTGCGATCAAGCGTTTCCAGGACTACGCGATGCAGTGGTATTAGGTTGATTGCCGATTCCGGGTGACCGCCACCTCGTAGGCCGTGTGCAGCTCTGCGACACACGGCATCGATGCTGAACGCCGTGTGTCGCAGAGCTCCACACGGCCTACGTTTGATCGCCACCCGATGAACCAGTTCGTACCGCGGTTGTTAGTTGTTTCTGTCTCACTGAGACGAACACGGCTCAATCGCGGTAGGGTAGCATGCAACGCCGTGGCGAGTTTTGGTCGCGGAAAACACGTGTTTGGAACGTACGACTTTTTATAGTCGCCTTTCGCTCGGGACGTCGCATCAGTTACTGCGCAATAGGCCCGGAGGGCCGGCAGCTCCCTGCCGGGTGCGCGAGCACCCGGATGGCTGCCCCACATCAATTCTCTGGCTCG
>NZ_LWSK01000085.1 GCF_001642955.1 Rubripirellula obstinata
CCGCCGTAACTCGCTATGGCTCGCTACGGCCTACTTTCTGGGCCCGCCAGGGGTCAGTCGGGTACAGCACAACGCCGCGAAGAAAACACGCGTTGGTTCGTTTAGCCGCGTGGGCATCGCCCCGCGCGTCGTGCTGGCCCGAACGCGCGGGGCGATGCCCACGCGGTTAAACAATTTAGAAACCCTTTGCGGCGTCGGGTGCAGCTAGTGATGGACTGAACGCTGGCGGGGCCAGCTACGGGGAAATCGGGAAGTTGTTCCGTGATAGTTCCTCCGTTGCCGTGTGACAGTTGCCGTGTGACAGTTGCCGTGTGACAGTTGCCGTGTGTCGCAGAGCTCCACACGGCCTGCGAGTTAGCTTTCACAGAGCAGTGTCTAGCAATCGCGTATTTTGCAAACTCATTTCAATCAGCAATTGGGCCGTAGAATTCTGGTCTTCGATCTTTGAAGCGGTCGATCGAGTGGGCTCCGCTGGTTCGCTCGATTCGTTTGTTGCGCGGGTGGGTCAGATCGACTTCGGCGGTTAGCATGATTTCTTCGTCGGTTTCGGTTCTCGCCAGGATGGATCCATCGGGGCCGCAGATGGAACTGCGTCCACAGAACTGGAAACCGTTTTCGGTACCGACCCGGTTTGCGGCGACAAAGAAGTAGTGGTTTTCCATGCTGCGAGCGGGCGGGACAACGTCGGCGGTTCGTGATGCGCTGACGGGCCAATTGGTTCCCAATGCAACGATGTCGGCACCCGCCAAGCCTAGGACTCGCATCGGTTCGGGGAACGAGCAGTCGTAGCAGATTGCCATGCCAACGCGAGCCGGTCCCGCATCGGTTTGCGGACATGCGTCAAAGGTTCGATAGGGGATGTCACCGCGATCGACAAAACGATCGACACCAAGGTTGGGAAGGTGAACTTTTCGATAAACTCCCTCGATCCCGTTCGGCCCGATCAACGCTGACGAATTAAAAAGCCGGCTGCCATCTTTTTCCAAAAATCCCAACGTGAAAAAAATGTTCAGTCGCTCGGCCATCAATGTCAACTCAGTAAAAACTGGCGAAGCAATGGGAATCGCGATCTCAAATGCGGATTCTCGGTCGTCGTACGCATAGCCAGTCAGCATGCATTCGGGAAAAACAGCCAACTCCACCTTCTTTGTTGATGCCGTTTCTAGCCACGATTGAACTCGTTTTAGATTGGCCGAAATGTCGGCAATTTTTACATCGGTCTGGACGCAAGCTAACAACATCGTAAAACACTAACATTCGGCGGGTCATCAAAACTCTGAAAAAGCAACAAGTGACATTATGGACGAAAATAGCAGCGACCAAAACGGCAGCGACCACAACAGCAGCCAAAAGTACGACTATGACCTTTTTGTCATCGGAACCGGACCGGGTGGCGAAGGTGCCGCAATGCAGTGTGCAAAAGACGGGTTAAGTGTTGCGGTTGCCGAGAAGTACAGCCGAATCGGTGGGGGCTGCACCCACTGGGGCACCATCCCCAGCAAGGCCTTGCGGTACGCCATTACATCGACCATGGCGGCATTGAAGAATCCGACGTTTCGTGAAATGGGGATCAATGTTCGACCGACGCTGGAACAGTTGCGTCGTGGAACACAAACCATCATCGGCCAGCAAGTGACGATGCGGCAATCGTTCTATGACCGAAATAACGTCCCGATTTTCAAAGGGCAAGCTAGGTTCGTAAGCGAAAACGCGGTTTCCATTGATGGCGACGAACCGATCACTGCAAAGAAATTTGTGATCGCGACGGGTTCGCGACCCTATCGTCCAGCGGGAGTGGATTTCAGTCATCCGCGTATCTTTGACAGCGACACGATTCTGGGAATGAATGAGAAACCGGCGTCAATGTGCATCTACGGTGCGGGTGTGATTGGCGTCGAATACGCGTCGATGTTTCGAAACCTGGGAATCAAAGTCAATCTGATCAACACCCGATCAAAGTTGTTGGAATTCTTGGACGACGAAATCATCGATGCAATTTCTTATCATCTGCGTGATCAAGGCGTCGTCATTCGTCACAACGAATCGATGGAGAAAATTGTTCCCGAAGATGACGGCGTGGTGCTGCATTTGAAAAGTGGCAAGCGTGTGAAGACCGACGCGTTTCTTTGGGCCAATGGACGCAGCGGCAATACCGACGACCTGGGGCTGGAGCATGTTGGCATCGTCCCGAACAGCCGCGGACAAATCGAAGTCGATGAACACTTCCAGTCAGCGGTTCACCATATCTACGCTGTCGGCGATGTGATCGGTGTCCCCTCGCTCGCCAGCGCCGCGTACACGCAAGGCCGTGCTGCCGGGATGCACATTTTGGGGAAGGTCGATGGCAATCTGCGGCTCTACGACATTCCAACCGGAATCTACACCAGTCCCGAAATCAGCTCGGTCGGAAAGACCGAACGCGAATTGACGGCAGCCTGCGTTCCTTACGAAGTTGGACAGGCTCAGTTTAAAAGTCTGGCACGAGCACAGATCACCGGTCAAACCACGGGAATGTTGAAGCTGTTGTTTCACCGCGACACACTGCAAGTATTGGGAGTCCATTGTTTTGGTGCCAACGCATCCGAGATTGTGCATATCGGCCAGAGCGTGATGAGTCCCGAAGGAGCCAACAATTGCATCACCTACTTCACCGAAACAACCTTCAACTACCCAACGATGGCGGAAGCATACCGAGTCGCCGCGCTGAACGGTTTGAATCGGCTGTTCTAAGGTGACGTATCAAAGCCGCACTAGATCCAGCAAAGTCCTGATCGGAAATGAACCTCTGCACCTTTGATTTGCTGCCCCTTTGATTTTGCTCTTTAACCACGGATGGCTTTCGCGGGACCACGGATTTTCTGATTAGCACAAAACACACGTGCATCATCATCCGTGGTCCCGCGAAAGCCATCCGTGGTTATTTTTAAACTCAATAATTCAGTCGGTATTTGATTTGCTCGCAGCCAAATGCAGCTCGTACGGAAATTTGTTTTGTCGAATCGTCGTTGAAATCGCGTTTGGTGGCGGTCGCATTGTGGGAGGATTTAGACAAAAAAATTGGCGTCAAAAAAATTGGGTGCTCTGTTTATTGGTTGTTTGAGATGCCAACGAAGGTTTGAAGACTGTTGGGGGGAATCAAATGGGTCAAACCTTTGTTTTGCAATGAACATGACCAAAGCTACGGGTGTGTTCAATGTGAGTTATGAAGAGCATTGGCTGCGGGTTTTGACCGCTGTTGACGCTTAGTATTCTTACGGACGATATGGAATCGCCGCCCTCTTCTTGCAGGATGCGACACCGACTCTTTTCTCTGGAGAAACCTATGCTTCCTCTCATCGTCTCACTTCTCACCGGTGCAATTGGTGGTCTTGCTGCGGGACATCTGATTAAGAACATTAGTCTCGGGCATCTTGTCAACGCAATTTGCGGAATCCTTGGCGGTGGCATCGGAGGCACCTTGTTAGGACTGTTGGGCATCACAGCAGGCCCCAGTGGTGCACTGACCGCGACCGCTGTCGTAGGAAGTATTGTTTCGGGACTTGTCGGCGGCACCGTTGTGCTTGTAGTCGTCGGGTTTGTCTTGGGCGCTGTAAAAAAAGCGGCCTGAGTTTTCCTAGTCTTCCTGTCACTCTTGAAGATCCGCTTCGCAGCGTGATTGCCGCGCTGCCGTAAATTCCGTTGCAGGGAAGCAACTCCTTACACCCGAGGTTCCCACTATGACCCTACAAGAAATCTTTAGCCACCCGCTTGCCATCGGTGCTATTGTCGGATTCGCACTTGGATTGATTCTGTTTGTCTTCGCACTCGTATTGCGATGGAACAAGTCAAGCGAATTCAACCGTTTTCGGCACATGGTCAACGACAAGATGAAACTTGAAGCGGACCATCAAGAACTGGCTCGAGCGGAACGGGCTCGACTTTCCGAAGAGAACAAGAATCTAAAACTGAAGGTCTCTCAATTGCAGGCCACTCCCGAAAAGTCGGCCGCCCAGGATCTTGAGATGATGGCTCGAGCCGAGCGTCATCTGATTTTGTCGGCTCCATCATTTACTTCGGCGTGGGAAGACGCCAAGCGGGCTGCGCGTTTGGAACTCGAACAAGAGTCGGCCGGGCTCGCAAAACCACACTCGCGGTTCCGCCGAATTTTCGCCTCCAACGGTCAGGCGTCGGCTAGCTAGTTCTTTCACGGAACACGATGGCAACTTGTTGATTTATTCAAATAGTCGCCACGTTTCGTTTAACAGTTAGCCGAAGGCGTACTCGAAGGGCGCGTAGTTCGCCTTCGGCTGACTGTTAAACGAATACATCAACAAGCCGATGACGGCTTCGCAGGGTGATGTCGGACGCTCGGGCGGCCGGGAGGTGGCAAACGGAAATGATCGTAACCCTCTCCCTCGCTTAGGCTCGACCTCTCCCGCGGGGCGGTTGAACCTCCGGGGCGGGAGAGGTGAGATTGCCTTGAAAAATACGGTCTGGATGCAACTTGCAGAAACGTAATTGGTGGCGGTCGAAGCGGGGGAGGATTTAGACAAAAAAATTGGCGTCAAAAAAATTGGGTGCTCGGTTTATTGGTTGTTTGAGATGCGTGCGAAGGTTTGAAGACTGTTGAGGAAAACTAGCTTGTTCCGGTCTACATCGATTCACAAGACGTCCCGCAAACGGCCTACTTTGATTGGTTGGTGCAGGCGGCGAACAGTTTCAGGGCTTCGGCGGTGACTTGGACATCGTGGACTCGGATGACGTGAGCGCCGGCGGCGGCGACGGCTAGCGATACAGCTAGGGTGCCGGCGGTTCGGTCGGCGTCTTTGTTGCCGAGGACTTTGCCGATGAAGCCTTTGCGGGAGTGGCCGATCAGGATCGGTGAACCTAGGTTGGTGAATTGATCGACTGATCGAATCAGTTCCAAGTTGTGCTGGTGCGTTTTGCCAAAGCCGATTCCGGGATCGAGGCATATCTTTTCTGGATCAATGCCGGCGTCGATGCAGAATTGTCTTCGCTGGATCAGATAGTCGCGGATCTCTTGGACGACGTTGGCGTAGGCCGGATCGTTCTGCATCGTTTGCGGGGTGCCCTTCATGTGCATCACGCAGACACCCGCACCGGATTCGACTGCGACGCGGACCATGTCGGGGTCACCTTCCAAGCCGGTGACATCGTTGATGATTTCGGCTCCGGCTTCGATCGCTGCCGCCGCGACGGTGGCCTTGCTGGTGTCGATGCTGATAGGGATCGACAATTGACCTTTTAGGCCATCGATGACCGGGATCACGCGGGCGAGTTCTTCTTCGGCGGCGACTGGATCGCTGTACGGACGAGTGCTTTCGCCACCGATGTCGACGATGGCTGCGCCGTCGGCTTCCATTTGGATCGCTGCGGCGATCGCGGCATCGACGTTGTGATGTTTTCCGCCGTCAGAAAAACTGTCGGGCGTGACATTGCAAATCCCCATGATCAAGGGAGTTTTAGCCAGCGATAATGATCTGCGATTGAGTTTCCAGGAGTGCATCCTGACAACTTACCATCGCATCTCCATTTGCGACACGATTCGGCTGGCCAATTTTTGGATGGCGGCTTCGGACGCTGTGTCGATCGATTGGCCAGCTTCGGGGACGAAGCGTGAGTCTTGTGAAAAACCGATCGCCAGATCGCCGGTGGGAACGATCGCGTTTTGCATCAGCATTTCGCCGCTGCGATTGAGCCACGTGGCGCGAACGTTGATGGCTGCGTCGAGTCCGCGTGGATCGTCGGTGCCGGTTTCGGTCAGCACCCGTTTGCTTTCGCTGATGACGCGGCATTCCAGTCGGCTGTCGGCGTTTGGATCGCTGGTGACTTTATAGGGCGTTCGAGTTTCGATTTCGCGGACGATGGCTTCCGTCAAACGGATGCCAAGGTCATGCCGAAAAGTGTCATTGCGAACAACGGGAACATGGACTGTACGGATTCCGGGGCGGAACAGCGAAGCCGAACCGAATCGATAGGCCGCGCATCCTGACACGCATGCGAGTGAGCCGCATGTCAACGCGATCAGCATCGAAAGTGACGTTAGCGATCTCATCGCAGCATGATCCCTGAATCTTCTTCGGCGTCCTGTTCACTGCTGCTGTTGCCATCTTTCATGATCAGCGGATTGGAGACGCTGGAATCGGGGAAGACTGTTTTGAGCCATGACAGTCGAGGCGTTGGAACCTCGGGAAGCGTTTCAATTTCACCCAAGCGTTTTCGGGCTTTTTCCGCGTGCGGAGTGTCGCCATAATCGTCTAGCAAACGCTGGTAGTAGAACGCCGCGGCACCGTACTCTTTTCGTTTTTCCCGGTAATCAGCTCGATAGGCAATCCGGTCCGCTTTGTGGAAATTGACTTCGGCAGCAGCGCGAGCGACCATTTCGGAATACTTTGGGTCGGCCAACTTGTTGGGAAACCGCGTTCGCGTTTGTTTGATCAGTTTGTCGGCTTCATCGAGCACTAAGTTGCTGTATCGCGGGCCGCCGTAAATTCGCAGCTTCGTACGAATGCCTAGCAGGTGAGCCAGGAATAGATGCTCGCTGTCAGAAAACGTTTCACGCAGGTCGGTTAAAAATTCATCCGCTTCGACGAACTTTTCTTGACGAATGTATTCCGCTGCCGCTGCCATGGTCGCATCATCAGCCAGACGTCCGGTCGGATCGTCGTAGCGGATTTGATCCAAGACACGGATCGCGTGACCGTCGGTGTCTACGCGAGGACGTGACTTGTCGGTCAAGTTGAGCGGTGACCAACTTTTTTGGTCCGACTTTTCAGTGTCGATCCAATAGCGGCTGATTGAAAACAGTCGAGCGGCGATGCGATCGTTGTGTCGGTTTCTGGTGTGTTCTTTTTGAAGCGTTTGATAGACGTCGGTTGCTTCCACCAACTTGTCGGCAAAGAACAGACTCTCGGCCTGCATGAACAACGCGTCCTGTTCGATCGCAGAGCCCGGTGCTGCTTCGCCCGATTTTCGGAACTGCTTGGCGGCTTTTTCAAACGTTGCTTTACGCTCGCCAACCGGTTCGCTGGCGGCCTGTTTGAAAAGTGTGTCGCCAGTTTGATAATACTTTTTGGCCTGATCGCGGTTTTCTTGTTCGCGTCCGGTTACAAAATTTGAGAACGTCTGAGCAGCTTTTTTTGATTTAGCGCCGATGGATTCGTCTTCGACCACCTTGGTCACCAAGTCGCCTGTTTCGTCCGACGACGCGATTTCTGATTGTGCAGAGACTTGTCGAACCGTCGGGCTGGTATTCCCCGAATCGACCAAGGTTCCTTCGCTTTCAACCGATTTGGATTTGCCGAAGGGGCCAAAGCTGGGTGGGCCGGCAAGCGATCTGCAGCCGCTTGATGCGAACAGAATTAACAGTGCGAGTGTCGTCAGCGAAAATGGAATCGCCGCAGGCACCGTTTCTGATGAACAGGTTTGCGATGAAAAAAGCTGTGTTTTATAATTTGCCGACATTGTCATTCCGTGACGTGGGTTGGCTTGTGTGGTCAGTCGAATCAGTTCAATCGGTTCGGTAGCGATGATTGCATTCGCGGGATCCGTCCCACAATCGTTTGAACGTATCGATTGATTGCAGATCGCAGTTCTGCGTAGAGCGTTTCAGAAATCATCTGAGGTGCTGTTAGCAGCGGATCTTGCAGAGTTCGTATTGCTTCGATCAATTCGTTGCGTACTGAAATGGTTTGCTGCTGTTTTGATCGGCATTTTTCGCAAACGATTCCACCGGCGGATAGTGAAAACGCGATACGAACCGCCGATGCGACTTCGCCGCCGCAATCGGTGCATCGATCGGTGCCCGGGGCGTGACCAAGCATTCGCAAAACCTGGATATCGAAACAGAGCAATGCCATCGCGACATTGCCGCTGCCGTCAATCTGTTGGAGAGTTCGGATGGTCAAATCGTAAACGTCTTGATGTGGGTCGTGGTTTTCGGTCAGCAAGCGAAGCATTTCGGCGACGTAGTAACCTGCGTACAGTCGATCGAGCGACCGTTCGCCACCGCGAAAACGGCGATGCAACTTCGCTTCGGTCAAAATGTCGAGGTTATCCGACGCTTTCCTTAGAACGACTACACGACAAACGGCTAGCAGGTCAAGCGAACCTTCGAATGGACCCTTGGGACGGCGGGCCCCTTTGGCGATTGCCGAGATCCGGCCCAAGTCGCGAGTCAGCAGCGTGACGATCAAGCTGGTCTCGCTAAATTCGATCGCCCGCAGCACGATGGCCGTCGATTGTTCAGCCGCCAATGCGCCGGCTCCTAAAGCTCACCATGCTGTCCCAGCGATGCTAGCAACTCGCTCATTTCTGCCGCCGCGTGGGTGTCACCTTGAGCTCTTGCTTGGTCAATTCCGTCTCGCAGTTTTTCTCTTGCTTCGTCGATTCGGTCGATTTCAGAGAGCAATTGGCCTGACATGAAAAACGCCTGGACGTGCGGCGGGTCTGATTTCATCAAGTCATTGAAGATTTTCAAACTCGCTTCGTGATCGCCTTCGGTACGCAGTTCCATCGCTAGCGAATAAAGCAGGAAGGTGTCGTTGGGGTCGTCAGCCAACATGGCTTCGATTTTTTCGCGGCGAGACATTTTGGGAAGTTTGAAGAGTGAAAGTGAAAGGTGAAGGGGTGCAATTAAGCGTTGTTATTGGACGTGATTGGGTTGGATTTGGCAATCTGGTGGGAAGTGAATGGACGATTCAGGCTTTGCTTATCAAATGTAGAAATTGTCCCGAAATAACTTCCCGGTTTTCTCGTAGCTGGGCCCGCCAGGGTTCAGTACCTGCTCAGTCCATCATTAGCTGTACCCGACTGAACCCTGGCGGGCCCAGCTACGAAAGATTTCGCCAAATACGGAACTTGTTTCAGGACAATTCCTTACGCATTCGGGTTGGGGAAATCGCGAAGATGGTTCGGGACAGCTTCTTACTGTGTCAGTGCTTCTTTCGGCATAATCGTTAAATTTGATTCAACTCGATCGCTTGGCAAAGCCGATTATTGGTGATGATAGGATCTTCTTGCCTCGACTTGAGATGATAGACGCATGGACCGCGTGAACCGCCGATTTTTGGTCGCATCGACCTTGATTGCCATTCCAGCAGCATTGCTGATGGCTTCGCTTTCGATTGGAACCAATCCCGAAGTTCCCTTTTCGTCCTCGCACGAGCCTGCTTTCGGAAGCGGCGTTCGGACTGCGTTAGGGCAATCTAGCGGGACGGATGAAAGTGCCATCCGACAAGTGATTGGGAAGCAGCCAACCACTGGTCCGCGACGGGCATTGTTTAGCACATCAAACGCTTCGACATCGCGTTCGTCTAATACTCGTTCGACATCCAGTTCGCGTTCGTCTGCGGAACCGCAAGGCTTGTTCGAAACGCTCTTTGGCAGTCGTGGTGATCAATCCAATGATCGTCGCTCGACAACCCGATCCAGCACGAACCGATCCAGCACGACTCAGCCACGTGCCGCCAGCGCCACGACGCCTAACGTTGACTGGGATGGCATTCCTTTCCACGACGTCAACGGCAACACTGTCGGACGCAGTGGATCCACGCCGCTTGCAAAGCCGATCCGCTCAACGACGCAAACTCGAGTCATTCGAGGCGGCAGCAATTCACGCAAGCTAACCGCCAGTCCAACCGTCGCCAAAAAACCGACCGCGGCAATGTCAGTTCCAAAGCCACCGGCTGAAGCCAGGGCAAAGCCAAAGCTTCGAACGTTCTCATCGAGCGAAAGCAGTCGGCGAAGCAAGCCTGTTGCGGTCGCTTCGCCACGCTCGACCAAGTCCAGCGTTGCTTCGATCTACGGAAACACCACCAAGACGGAAGCGAATTACCAAAGCGACGACGTTGCCGATTTGGTTCCGCGTGTACGCCGACGAGTGATCAAGCCTGCACCGCAAGCGATCGCGAAGCAGGAACCGGCGAAGAAAGAACCGAAGGTTGCACCTGAGAGCAAGATTGCGAAGCAAGTAGCGCCCAAGGCCGCTGGAAAAGTTGATGCAGTAAAAAAAGCACCAGCGAAGGTTGCTGAAAAGCCTGCAGAGAAAAACGCTGCAGAGAAGATCGCTGCAAAGGTTGAACCTAAGAAAGTGCCTGAGCTTGCAGCGGTCAAGAAGCTTGCAGCGGCTCCCAAGGCGGAGTTGCAAATGCCTACCGCTTCGGTCGCAAAAGCCGACGTCAGCCCCAAACCGGCGTACTCAACCCCGGTCGATCCCGAGACCACCGCGATTCCTCCGGCACCAGCATACGCTGCTTCTGGCGGAACTGATTCCTTCGCACTGACTCAACCGAATCCGGCTGAATCAAATCCGGCTGCCACTGCGAAGCTTCCTCAAACTTCCACACACGCGGCATCGGTATCCCACCGAACGGGACCACCGGCGGCGGCCTTTGTGCCAATTCGTCAACCAGCCGGTTCATCGGTTCCCGCCAGCGCTGGGTATCCAACGTTCGAGGATCGAACGCCCTCAGCCGATCGTTTCGGTGCTAATAGCACGAATCGAAATGGTTATCAAAGCGATGGCTTCAACGCGGTCGGATCAGGGGTTGCTCAGGATAAACCTGTCTACGAAACCGCACTCGCCCGCGATCGCAACTATGCAGACCGCGGCAACTACGACCCGTACGGTTCACGTGGCAATTACCAAACGCCACGCATGTCAACATACGGTCAACCCTCGCGGAACCAGCCAAGTCAAGTCGCTGTAAATCCGGTGCCCGCGCCGGCCGAGCGTGAACTGGCTCCGACGCGTCCGTCACACGAAACCGCGGCCTATCCGATGCATCCGATTCCAGGTCATCAAGCGGATTCAGGTTTCGAGAAACGCGTTGTCAAACGTAGTTCGTCTAACCCGCCCAAGACTGATCAGTTTGCTGATGCGTCGGGCAACCGAATGCGAACCAAGTCCGCCGCTGTTGCCAAGTTGCCTGCTGCGGGTGCCCATATCGTGACGTCGGAACTGCCTGGTATTCGTGTCATTACCAACGGTCCATCCGAAGTGATGATTCGCCAAAACAACGAGTACGAAATTCGAGTTGAAAATCGCGGTTCGATCGACGCCAAGGGCCTTTTGGTTCGTGCCTTGATTCCTGATTGGGCAGACGTCCAAGGTAAGAATGCAACGGTTGGTGACATTGATAGCCAAGGCGATAAGGGTTCCGAACGGTTGGTTTGGATCATCGACCACTTGCCCGCCGGAACGTCCGAGCAAATGTTCGTGCGATTGATGGCAGCTCGAAGCGGTACCTACAACCTTGATGTGGATTGGACGCTGCAGCCTCAGCGAAGCGTTGCTCAAGTCAAGGTTCACGAACCTCGTCTTGAACTTGCGATCGAAGGGCCCGGCCAAGTTGTCTACGGACATTCGCAAACGTACAAAGTTCGCGTTCTGAATCCTGGCGATGGCGTTGCCGCCAACGTTGTGTTCACGTTGTCGCCAAATTCCGCGACTCCGCAAACCCAGCGTATCGGTGACATCCCCGCTGGCAAAGAAGCACAGTTTGAAGTGGAGCTGACCGCACAAGACCTGGGCGATTTGAAGATCCAAGGTTTAGCGATGGGCGATCTGGAACTACGTGCAGAAGGCAACAAAACCATTAGCGTTTTGGCAGCTCAATTGGAAGCCATCCTGGGCGGTCCCGAATTGAAGTATCAGAACACCGAAGCAGTCTACAGCCTGCAGTTGCAAAACTTGGGCACAGCGACTTCGGAACACGTGATCGCATCGCTTCGGATTCCGCCAGGCGTCAAGTACTTGGGCGGTATCGACGGTGCAGTTCAATCGCGTGACATGCTGAAATGGGAAGTCACCGACTTGGCACCCGGTGCCAGTCGCGATTACCAGTTCCGCTGTAACATGATTGCAACCGGTGACCATCAATTTGCATTCGACTGCAAAGGAACGGCTGCGGGCCAGGCAAGTGTCGCCATTGAAACTTCGGTTGAATCGATTGCCGACTTGGTACTGACAATCAACGATCCACCAGCACCGGCACCGATCGACAGCGAAGTTGAGTACGAGATCATTGTCCGAAACCGTGGCAGCCGCGAAGCCAAGGACGTGCGTGCAATCGCTCAGTTCAGTCACGGTATCGAACCGCAGCGAGTCGAAGGACAAAGCGGCGAAGTCGTGACCGGCCAAGTTCTGTTCGATCCGATCCCACGTATCGGAGCGGGTGAGGAAATGCGTTTACGAGTGATCGCATTGGCGACCAAAGCCGGACATCATCGCTTCCGAACTGAAGTTCGCAGCGGAGATACTGTCTTGGTTGCCGAAGAAGCGACTCATTACATGAGCCCGCGTTCGGACCGAGTCAGCCGTCGCAGCAGTGACGCACCGTTGACACGTTAGTCGAGCCTTCACTGATCAAAGCAGTGCGTTCAGTTAGGTAGCTAGGTAGCTAGGTAGGCCGGAACAAGGAGTCTTCGACGCAGTTCCGGCAATCCGCTCCGAGACGGTCTGCCGGAACATCGCCGAAGCGGCTCGTTGCCGGCCTACTCAACTTTGCCGGCGACCTGCCCGTAGCTGATCAGCTAGGTAGGCCGGAACAAGGAGTCTTCGACGCAGTTCCGGCAATCCGCGCCGACACGTTCTGCCGGAACAGCGCCGAAGCGGCTCGTTGCCGGCCTACTCAACTTTGCCGGCGACCTGCCCGTAGCTGATCCCGCCAGGGTTCAGTCGAGCTTGATCCAATCGCGGTCTGAACCCTGGCGGGATCAGCTACGTTTTGAGTTCAGTTTCTAAGGATGACGTGCGCGTTTGGCGTTGGAGCAAGTGATTGCTGTTTCCGCAGCTACCAACCAAGCGTCGCAGGGCCGCCTTTGAATGGGCCTTTTAGGTTTGGAGTGATCCAACCACCGTAGAAATCACCTTCTTGTGGGCTGGCCCGAACTTCCCCGACCCAGCACTCGTCAACTTTCGACGGGTAGAACGCGAAGTAACCTTCGATCGCTGCGTATCGGCCAGAGATGTTTGGATACGACCACGCAACCGATTCAATCGACCGTGCGGGCGTCTGGTACGTCCAGTAAGATGCCCGCCCCTTCCATTCGCAAATGCTGCCGCCCGGTGCGCGGACCAAACGATCCATTAGGACGTCGGTCGGCGGCAGGTAATACACCGGTGGATGGCTTGTTTCTAAGATTCGCATCGCTGCGGATGAATCGGCAACCAATTCATTGTCGATGACAACGCGAATCCGATCTTGGACCGGTTCAAGTGCCGGTGGTCGTGGGTAATCCCAAACGTTTTCAGTATTCGTTATTGAAGAGCTCATCCACGAATTCTAAAGCTAAAACCGAATGTGGACACCCGATCGTGGGTGGGCCATGCGGCGGCCTCCGCGGTGACCGTGATAGTGGTGATAGACCGGGACGGGGTAGTGTGGCACCACCACGCGTTCTTCGACATAGACGGGTGCGGGTGTGTAAACGCGTTGAATGGCAACCGGTGGAGGCGCGATGGATTCTGCGAACCGCTGCGAACCGGTGGGAGCTTGCTGCATCGCTGAAATGACTCGTTCGCTGACGCCTTGTTGGTGCATTGCGATGATGTCGGACACTTGTGGCTGAGCGAACACACCGCGAGTTTGAATTTGATTGATGATGACCGTTTCGCTCAGCCCGCTGCGGCTCATCGACACGATGTCCGCGATCGATACCGACGACTGAGTGACGACGGCTTGCTGTTGTTGCTGGACATATTGTCGTTGATTTTGTTGGTAGCGAATTTCTTTGTCTTTCGCGTTGCCAAAGATGCCGCCGGCAACTGCACCTAGAACTCCGCCAATCGCTGCGCCCGCGCCCGCTTCGCCGTTGTTGTCACCAATCAGTCCGCCCGCGACTGCTCCGGCGATGCCACCGGTGACCGCACCACGCTGTTGGTTGGCGGCTGGTGAACCGAATTGTGCGTTGGAAACGCTGGGTGAGAATGCCGTCGTTATCGCGACGGCGGCGGTGCAAAGAGTAAGGCGGGGCCAGCGGGTCATCGTTCAGTCTCCAAGTGTTGATCAGAAAGGAACGATTACAGTTAACGGCACGTCACAACGGCAGCAATCCCATTTTGTGTTTCACAGTCATCCCCTTTTGCGTTTCCCGGGACTTTCGCGTCAAACAATATCCCTCGCTTACGCGTCGGGTTGTGAAGTCGGGAAATTATTTCAGGACAGTCACTCAGATTTCGGTGTCGACGACTTCAGAAATGGCTCTCACAAAATCTTGCGCGTTATCGAATTCTCTGTACACGCTAGCAAATCGGATGTAGGCGACTTGGTCCAGTTTGGCTAAGTGTTGCATGACGATCTCACCCACCTGTTCGGAACTGACTTCGGAGTCAAAGGCAGAGTAGATATCGGATTCGATTGCCTGGACGGTGTTTTCGATGGTGCTGCTGCTGATGTTTCTTTTGGAGCAGGCACGTTCGATTCCGCGGCGGATTTTTTCGCGATCGAGTGGTTCGCGTGTTTGGTCGCTTTTGACGAGTCGGACGCTGAGCTTTTCGATCGTTTCTGCCGTCGTGAATCGCCGCTGGCAAGAATTGCAGATTCTTTTTCGTCGAACTAAATATCCACCGTCTGCGTTTCGGGTGTCCAAAACGCGGTCATTGTCGACTTGGCAGTAGGGGCAACGCATGGAAACCGAGTGCTCGGTACTTTGATGAAATGAATGGTTCAGTGGGGGGAGGCAGCGACGCGTCGGAAAACGTTACACTACGGTCTGGTGATTAAATCATAGTCGCCTTTTGCTGCTATGAGGGAATCTTAGTCAAGGTGAAATTCGGGTTTTCTTTGGAAGTTCCGATTTGCATCGCAAGCTGCTATTCGATCGTACGAGGGGTAGCCCGCAGATCATTCAACAAAGTTCGCTTGGCAAAGCGGTGGATAAAGTGAAACTCAGATCATTCTCCGCGACGGTGGAGCGAATCCAACCAGCGAAAGGGCGATCGTGAGTCTCGCGACTTTTCAGCGGATGCACGAAACTTTCAGTGGCATCCCAAATCGTTCCCTTGACTGAGTCTCCTTCAAGTAGCAGTGAAAATCGAAATCAATTAGCAGTTAAAACGTCGTCAATTCTCTCGTCGGTGTCTCTTCGCTTGAACTCTCATCCGGCGCACTGCCCGAGTTGAAGCGATGGCGGTGAAACGGTCCTCTGAGCAAGCCCACTCTGAGCAAGCCCAACGAAGTCCTTGCTGCTGGGGCGGTCGCGTCCCTTCAGTTCGCTTGACACCCCACACGCCAGTGCCCGGTGCCACATCTTAATCCCCAGCTTCCGCATCATCGCCACCAACGCTTTCTTGCTGCGGTGTTTCTGCCCCTGCTTGATCCGGTGATAATCGGCCGCCGCCTCCTCGCTGCGATTGACCGAAACCCAAGCCGCCTGGCAGAGCACCTTGCGAAGTCGCGCCGGACCCTGACGAGTGATCCGTCCCTTGCGATCGTTCTTCTCGCCCGACTCGTTGCTCGAAGGACAGAGGCCCATGTACGCAGCGATCTGGCGACGGTTGGCAAAACGCTCCAGGTCCCCCATCTCGGTCAAGAACGTCAACGCCACCAACTGGCCCACACCGGGAAGTTTGCGAAGCTCATTGCAGGCTACTTTGTAACGAGGCTCTCGGGAAAGTTTCTTCAACGCCTTGTCTAACTCGCCTTGCTCCTTGCGATACATGTCGAACCGATCGAGCAGCAACTTCAGCTTCGTTGCCACGCAAAGGTCCAGATCGGGAATCAATTTTTCGCGGATCCAAGTCACGAACGCCTTGGTCCACTTGCACTTGGTGGGGCTTACCACTTTGAGTTGATGCAGTTTGAGCAGCGTGTTTATTTTGAGTTTGACGCGGGTCATCTCATCGGCGACATCAACGCGGGCCCTAACCAGTTCTCGGTCGTCTCGCAATCGCTGCGGCGGCGTCCACACGACGGGCAGATCGTTGCCCGCGAGCACGAAACCACGCAGTTGTTCGAGCAGCATTTGTGCGTCTTTGGCGTCGGTCTTCAATCGAGCGCTTTTGGGAGTCTTGGGCAGATGAGTGGGGCTGAGCACGAAGCACTCGATGCCTTCCTGGTGGAGTTCGTCGCTCAGGCCGTGCCCGAGCCCGGAGGCTTCATAGGCAAAGATAATTTTCTCAGCTTGATTTTTCTCAGCGATCGCTTTGAGCCGGGCAATCATTCGCCGCCTGCCAGCGGCATCGTTGTCGTAGGCAAGTTGCTGCGGCTCGGCGGTGCCAACGGCATAGCGGAGCAGCATGTTACGGTCGTGTAAATCGCAGCCAATCATGATAACATTAGACATAGGTTCGGTACCTTTTTGTGGAAGTTGGTAAAGCTATTCAAACTCCCAAAGAGTGTGCCGAACTTTTTCTCGTTAACCAAGCCCGCTCATAGTTTCTCCGCGAAAGATGCGTCCACAAACGCTGCTTTTGCGGAGCAAAAGGCGACTATTAAATTTGGATTTGCTATTTAATCGACAAGCCGACTAGTTGGTGGCGGCTATCATTGTGTTCATCTGGACCGGTGCCGCAAGTCAGCGTTTCGTTTCTTTCTCTAGCCCAGGGCAACTCACTTTTTGAAGCTGGGGATTTTTCGCAACCCGCATAGGCTGTCAATCAATGAGCAATTCCAAAACTTAAACTTAAACTTAAACTTAAACTTAAACTCTTACGACGAAAGTTGAAGTTCAAGTTTACGTTTAAGAATGAGATAACTTCGCAACCCGCAGCGTAAGCAAGGGATATCGTAAGTCCCCTGCTAACGCTGCGGGTTAGGATTTCAGTGCCCAACCCAGATTGAAAAAGTGAGTTGCCCTGTTCTCTAGCCCAAGGTAATCACTCCACGCACGCCGGTTAGGGTATCATTGAGGACTCAGAGGTTTATTGATCAATCCAAATGGATTGACGATACGCGTCGCAAAGAACGCAGGTAACGAAGCGTGTACATTGAAGCTCGTCTATTGAAGCATGTCTATCGAATCGATCTAATGAGATAAGTCGTGGCAGAGTGGTTTATCAAGCGTGACGAAGAATCGGGAGATCTGGGGCCACTGCGTCCGCCGGACCTGCTGAAGATGGTTCGCGAAGGCAGCGTGACTCGCCAGACCATGATTCGCAAAAACGACTCGGCATACTTCGAGGCTGGACAAGTCGGTGGACTGTTCGAGGCCGCGATGCGTCCGACCATCGAACACTTCTGCCCAAGTTGCAAACACAGTGTGAACGAACCGCCGACCGTTTGTGCTTATTGCGGACAAGAACTCTACAAGGCGATCACCAAGATCACCGAAAACACCATCTCGTTGCCAAACGAAAAACTTCCCAGTCAAGCGGGTCGAAGCGTCAAAAATTGGCTCAAGAAAAAGCGGATCGTTAAGGACGATTCAGACGAGTGAAGTCGGGAAATGAGCACGCAGTTTTTTTGGCAAAACGATGAAGGGGCAAAACGATGGTGCGCTGTCAGCATGCGGCGCATCATCGTTTTACCCCTTCATCGTTTTGCCCAATTTTTGAACCCTACCCTGATCACTTAGTTTGTTCGCGATAAAGAATGTCGAACAGGAAAATTCCCGAATTGTGGCCGTCGCTGAAACCGACGTTGTAGCCGTACTGACCAACCGGGTTCATCGATCCGATGGTCATTGGTCTTGCTTCTGCGGCCGACAGAACCGGCAACAGCATCGCTTTCTTTCCCTGACCGCTGCCCTGTTCAGACAGTTTCTCTTCTTCGGCTCTTTTCTTTTCGCGGCAGGTTGCGCAGGGGCAAGCTTTTCGTAGTTCGGCCGCCGTCCAACGAACTTCTTTGTCATCATCAAAGGTGATCACGATCGCCGATTCACCATCGCGGCGGATCGATACAGGTGTGTGGGCAGCGGTGGGGTCAGGCATCAGGAAAACGACTCATCAGAGATTGTTGAAGTTGAAAGCAAACGCGCGGGAAGCATGACTGCGGTGTGGCAAGCGGTGTGGTTAAAGTTCATTGTAGAGTTCGATTCAACTTGGCAACTCCCGGCGGTCCACCACCCGTTTTGCCTTGGATTCAAATCGTGGCAAGGAGTTTTTGGCGACCGACACAAACTCAATACGCATCGTCAATCGTTTTTGCAGCGACATCGCGACTTCTTCAGCCCGGGTTTGTTCGGTCTCCAACTCGACGACGACCTCATCCATTTCATTGCTGCGGGTAATCGTGATTCGGAACTCGGCGTCCGGTTCAAACTCGCGAATAATTGCCTCGATGCTGCTGGGGAAAATGTTCACGCCTCGGACAACGACCATGTCGTCAGCCCGCCCGATCACTCCGCCATCTAGCCAGGCGAACGGAGACGGGTAGTCGTGGTCGCGATGCCTTTTCACCACATCGCCGGTTCGATACCTGATCGCGGGCCCACCGAATCGTCCCAGGTTGGTCAGAACCAATTCGCCAACGTCACCATCTGCAACTGAAACTCCCGCGATTTCATCGTTGTCAAAGTTGATCACTTCGGCAATGAATTCTGTTTCGATGACATGCAGTCCTTTTCCATCGGGGCTCCCAAATCCCCAGGCACCGATCTCGCTGCCGCCAGCGTGATCGATCACTTCGGCGTCCCAGGCTTCTTCGATCCTAGCCCGTACAGACGGGATTGATCCGCCGGGTTCGCCCGCAACAATGATTCGCGAGACATGACTTTGGCGAAGGTCTTGGCGGCTGCGCGAGGCGACACTGGCCAGGTACAAAGCATAGGTCGGCGTGCAGCAAAGCACCGAGCACTGCTGATCGATCAAAACCGATAATCTCGTTTCGCTAGACATTCCGCCACCTGGAATCACAAGCGTGCCCCGGCGAACCATCGCATCGTTAGCCGTCCAGAATCCAATAAACGGTCCGAACGAAAACGCCATCATCGCAACGTCGCGGTCGGTCACCCTTGCGGCATCAAGAACGTGGTCCCAGCAATCCAACCACCAACGCCAATCATCGGCCGTGTCGGTCACCACCATCGGATAACCTCGCGTGCCACTGGTTTGATGAAACCGGCAATACTCGGATCTTGGCAAGTCAAAGCAACCGGCCAACTTGTTTATTTTTATGGAAACCAAATCAGTTTTGGTCAAAACGGGGACCCGCGAAAAATCCTCCAGCGATACGATTGGCAAGCAAAGCTCCTGCAGTCGCTCGCGATAAAAGGGCCGATCTTTGACTGAGCTTAAAACCCGATTCAACTTGTCTAGCTGCACTCGATGGATTTCGTTTCGTCGAACGTTGATTGCATGTTGGGTCATAGACAAAGATCTTAACAGCCTCTCTTGGGCCAATCGCTACCGAAGCTTTCCAGCCGAGCGATCTTGCTGGGCTGAATCCGAATTAGGACCGTTGGAACAATAATTGGCGTAGCGAAACTCGCCAAGAGTTTCGGCAACTCGGCAAACCGAAAGTCTTGGCGACTTTCGCTACTAAATCCGAATTAGGACCGTCGGAACAATAAATGGCGTAGCGAAACTCGCCAAGATTTTCGGCAACTCGGCAAACCGAAAGTCTTGGCGACTTTCGCTACCAATTTCCCCGCCACTCATCGTTCCGACGGTCCTTAGTTCGATGAAGTTTTGATGAACGACAGAGTTTACCAAGTTTAACAAGCTTCATTAAGCGATGGAGTGCATGCGGTTTGGGGGCATCTCAAATCCAGGAAAATCAGTGTTTTCTGGACCCCCGATTCGACAGCTACACAAAACATCGGGAAGATTCATGCCAGACTTTCAAGACTCAAAAAAGTAGAAACGATGAAGACTAGATGAGGCTTCAAAATGGGTGTTGCAACGTCGCTGCGGGCTGTAAGAATCCCGCCATGGAAACGAACACACATGGAATTTGGTCGAGCCAAAACCGATCAGCTTTTACCCTGATCGAAATGTTGGTGGTGATATCAATCATCGGTATTTTAGCATCGCTAGCGCTGCCCGCGCTCAGCAAGGCTCGCGAGGCAGCTCGTGGCGTCCAATGCCAAAACAATTTGAAAAACTTTGGCATCGTGATGCTGGCCCGCACGACGAACGAGCCTGACGGAGCATTTTGCAGTGGTGCTTTTGACCTGGAACGCGACGGTGTTCCCACCGAAATTGGCTGGGTCGCCGATGTTGTTCGTCGCGGAACCGTTGCCGGGGAATTGATGTGCCCAAGCACCTCGGCCCAAACAAGCAAGGCAATCGAGCAATTGATTACGTTGCCAATTGCTGAATTCACAACGACGACTTTTTACGATCGTCTCGGCAGCGAAGACTACACCGATGAGATGGGGCAAATTCAAACAAACATTTGCAGGAAAATTGTCTCAGGTTCACTGGCTCCATCGGCTGCTGACCGACTTGCCGCAATCACCGTCAAGGTGATTGACCAGGGTTACAACACCAACTTTGCCGCGTCATGGTTTCTGACAAGAACAGGATTCGTCCTAGATCAAAACGGCAACCCCAAGCCATCTTCGACTGCGTTGACCGATGGTACGGCCGACGAGCGGACCGACGATCGCGGGCGAAACGTCACCATTGGCCCGCTGACCACCGCAGCACTTGACAGCGGGAAAGCGCCTGCCAGCACAGTACCATTTTTGACGGATGCCAATGCGATTGGTCAGCTTAGCACCCAGATCAGCGAAACGATCCAAGGCTTCTACGTCACATCGATGGTGGGCAGTCCCGTCGGCAACAAGGGTCAAAACATCACCGACTTCGCCGCCGGAACGCTGACCGACAGCACGTTCTTTTTGGAGCAACCGCCGATCGGGACTTTGTCGCGTGAAGGAGTGACCGGTTGGCTCAAACAATGGAATCACGACACTCGGCAAGACTATCGCGGCATCTCAGTCCACCATCAAGGCACTGCAAACGTTTTGATGGCCGATGGCAGCGTCCAAGTACTCGTTGATCAAAATCAAGACGGCTTCATCAACAATGGATTCGATGGTCCGGGCGAACCCGGCGTTCCGGCTGACAAGAGATCGTACTGGATCGATTCGAATGTCGAAGCCGAAACATTGAAATTGGCCAGCTACTACAGCCTCAACAGCAAGGGCAGCGAGAACTAGGAGCAGGGCGGAAGGGATTAGGTTTTAGGGCTTAGGAAAATCACACCTCACACCTCACACCTCACACCTCACACCTAACACCTAACACCTAACACCTAGTTACTAACACCTAATTCTTATTCTGAACACGAAACGTTAACGAGCGATTGTTAGATTCATCGCAACGATTCAGAACTGAACTTTTAACCAACGGAGGCGTGCGACCTAACCAACTTCGAGAAACCGATAAAGCTTAGGCCGCGAGTCCATTTTTTGGACGCGGTAAAAACAGAAGCATGGCAGTTTAGGTTGAAGACCAATCGCTGCGATGTTGATGACAACCAGAGCCGACGGCATTGGCCGTGGGTTCTCTAAGAAACGAGATACCGAGTGTGTTGCTCGGTATCAAAGAAAGAAAAGCAGAGCGGGGAGGATCGCCGCCAACATCACCAGCAGGCATCCCTAGAAAGAACTGTCCACTGGTAACTGTCGACTGACAACTTTGGCCGCCTTTTCCCCCACGCTCCACCCATCACTCCCCATTCTGGCCGCAAATCATTGAATGCGTCCAGAGTAAATTTCCAAAAAGGAAACGAACCATGTCGCGTAAGCGAAACATTTCAGGTTTCACCCTGATCGAACTTTTGGTGGTGATCTCGATCATCGCCCTACTGGCCGCCTTGGCCCTTCCAGCGCTGACCAAAGCCCGCGAAGCTGCCCGCCGTACGCAGTGCAGCAGCAACCTGCGTCAGTTCGGTATTGGCATGTACACATTTGCAGAACGAGATCCCATCGGTCGTCTGTGTACCGGTGCTTCGGATTTCTTCCGGGACGGTAGCTTGGACGAACACGGATGGGTCGCAGACTTGGTAAACTCAGGAGCAGCCGTTCCCGGCGACATGCTGTGCCCAAGCAACCCTGCGAAGGCTTCCGAGAAACTTAATGAACTCCTGGGTTCAACAACGGGAAATACCGACATGCCCGCGCCAGGAAATACCTGGGCTCGAATGGTGGATGGACGCGGTGCCTTACTCGTGACTAACACTGCGGCGAGTCCACTCACCGAGGCTGCCGCGTTTGCAACTTCGATCACCGATCCAGTTAATGGTGGGACGCTGACACCAGCGCAGTACGTTGGTACGTATTTCATCGATCGTGGTTACATGACAAACTACGCCGCGGGCTATCACCTGGTACGGGTCGCCCCTCGCTCTGCCTTTGTGGACGCGACTCCCGCATTCTTGGTGTCTGGACCTGGGAATTTTAAAGAACGGGGCGGCACGATGGGCACGTTGCAGTTATCAACCGTTGATTCCTCGCGTGTTCCCTCAACGAACATTGCTTTGTTGGGTGACGCGGGCCCTGGAGACGTAGATGAAGCCTTCCTTGGAGTCGACGTTCCGAATACGAAGGGCGAGTTGCCGCAGGGCATGCTTCTTTCTGAAGCGTTCAATGATGGGCCTGCTTACTACAACACGGACACCAATCGAGTCAACCTAATCAAGGCAGGCGTGTTACTCGATGCCCAAGTTACCTGCGAGCAGGGCGAAGCGACCACCGCAAATTGCCAGGTACCGGCTTACGCTGCAATCGCTGCCAACGATACCACCATCCAAGGAACTTACTTGCAGGATACCCGCGATTTCTTTGCTTTGCACGCGGGTCAGTGCAACATGCTAATGGCTGATGGTTCGGTTCAAACTTTCCAAGACTTGAATGGAGATGGTTACCTGAACCCCGGTTTCCCAGTCGCCGCTACAGCAGACGTTTCTGCAGTTGGATACTCAGATGCAACGATCGAGCTGCAACCGGGTGAAATGTTCAACGGCGTGTTTGTTGACGAATCGTCCTTCAAGGGACAGTTTGAAGAAAACTAGGCCCATTGGCTACAGTTAATTACTTGAACATCGCGGGTCGGAGCTGTCGTTCCGATTCGCGATTTTTTTGCCTTCATGTCTAAGAAGATTGAAATGAGATTGCAAATTAAGCTGGGCTTGGTCGCGGTAGGTATCGGCTTTTTGTTCTTGGCCGGTATTGGACTAGCTTCCATCACCAGTTTTGGGCCGTGGGGTGTTCCGCATTCAAAACGTGCTGATTACGAGAGCCGCTTGGTCGCGATCAAACAACGAAACACAAAGATCGATCACTACGAAACGCGCTCGCGACCAATTCGCCATCTCCCAATACAATCGCGCAATCTCGGGTTTATCTCGGCGGGTGAGTCGCTGACTGCTGTGTTTGATGTAGAAAACGTTGGACGCGAGAACCTTAGTATTATCAAGCAACACTCGCCCAGCGACCTGGAGGTCAAAATTCAACCGCCGGAATTGCGGCCTGGGGAGACCGCAAAGGTGAAGCTACAATGGCGTTTGAACGAATCCCAAGTAGACGTCGAAACTGGACGCGAAAGCACAACAATCACCAGACGTGCTAGGTTTGCAACTAACGACCCAATCGATCCGACTTTCGAATTGAAGTTAGAAGCAAAACTAAGACAGAAGCTTTTATACCCAAGCAAGATTCAGTTCAAACCATCCCAAGTGGCGGAACCGGTTGGAAAAGACTTTGTTGTGAGCAGTCAAACACTCACGGACTTGGATATTGATTCGATTTCATGCGATGCGCCCGGTTTTATCGTCGAGCATAGCAAAGTCACTGACCTAGCTCAGCTCGAAGAGCCTTCAACAGTATCAGCGAGTCGAGTCACTTTCCAATTTACTCCTTTAGACTATGGTGACTTCTCGTGGCCTTTAACCGCAAAGATCGTTAACGACGACCGATCTATTGAAAAGATCGCGATTGAATTGACTGGTCGTGTCCGTTCACCCATTTCGTTCTATCACCCCGACATGCATCGCAAGCAAGGACTAAGTCTTGGAACGCTTTCAGCCGACACCGAACACACATTTCACGTCCAGGTAAGACTCAGGCACGAAACCCATCGACGCCTAGAGGTGTTGGATCAATTCCCCCCTGAGTTGGACGTAGTTATGTCGCCGCAAGCATCGCGAGGCATTTACAAGCTTACAATTGTGGCACGCAAAGGTTGTTCGACTACCGAATTCAACAGAGTTGATCGGCGTGGGTTCATCAAAGTCGGTGATCCAGAGGATCCGGCTTTCTTTCGCTGGCTGCCTATTTATGGGGCCATTGTCAACATAGCCGATTAGTTTTCCTCGCAGAATTGAAACTTCTCGTTCGCAGCTCTGTGCAGCCCACTTGCTTTACTGGGGTAAGCGTTCGGCGTGGGGATGAATTTTCGGCGTGATAGGTTGGCGGGTTTTCTCGAACCCAGGAGGTCAACATGTTGCCGACTCTCGCCCAAGTTTGGGCCGAGCGACTCGATCGCTATCGAGCCA
>NZ_LWSK01000086.1 GCF_001642955.1 Rubripirellula obstinata
GTTTCGCGGCTACGCCGCGAAACCGAGCCAGAGAATTGGTGAGAATTAACGCTGCCATCCGGGGATTTACATCCCCGGCAGAGAGCTTCCGTCCCTCCGGGACTATTCACGAATTCGTGTTTTCCGGGACCAAAAATCTTGACGGCGTTGATTGCTACGGGTGCGTTTGCAAACTTGATGCATCGAAGGCGTCGGGCAACAGTTGCGAGAGCTTACGAATTTTTTGCGACCCGTCGATCACATCGACCATGATGACCGTCATGTCGATGTTGAATTCGGCGAGGAATTGTCGGCATGCGCCGCACGGCGTCACTCCACCGATGCTGGTGATTGCGACGGCGCGAAGGTCGCGGTGTCCCGCGGCAACGGCTGCCGAAGCGGCATTACGTTCGGCGCACTGGCAAAGTGAGTAGCTGGCGTTTTCAACGTTGCAGCCAACAAAGAATTCGCCCGAGTCCACCAAAATCGATGCACCAACATAAAAGTGGCTGTGTGGTGCGTAGGCGTGGTCACGAACTTCGATCGCTTTGTGGACCAGTTTCTCAATTTCAGAGTGCTTCAGTTCAGGCATGTCTAACTTGGTTGGAAAGAATTGGCGAAATGAACGACGGTTAGGCAGGAAGACGCGAAAGGATCAAGGAACGTTTCGGTGGAGCTTGTTCGGTCACCTCGATTGCATCACCCAATCGTGTAGCATAGTCTTTTGCGTCGGCTGGGTGGGAATGAATTGTCAAAAGAGTTTGCCCTGATTCGACTGGGTCGCCGATTCGATGATGGACCCGGATTCCGACTTGGTGGTCGATCGCATCGCCCGCTTTTCTTCTGCCGCCGCCCCAAGAAACAATCGCCTCGCCAATCGATTGGCAATCGACCCGGTTGACGAACCCCCCGGTCGAAGCGGTGATCTCGGTTGCTGGTGCCAACGGCAGCGGGCCAGAAAGTTTTCCAGATTGGCGGCTGACCAGCTTCTCAAATCGCTCCATCGCTTGCCCCGAATCCAGCATCTCGATCAGTTTTTTGGTAGCAATTTCCTGTGAGTCGTATTGCCCGCAATTCACCAGCACATCGGCACACAACGCAATCGTCAACTCGCGAATTTCACCCGGTTTGCCTTGCAGAACTTCGATTGACTCGTTCACTTCGATCGCGTTGCCGACGGCTTCGCCAAGGGGCTGGTCCATGTCCGACAAAATTGCTGTCGTCGGCATTCCCGCCGCGTTCCCAACCGAAACGATCGACTTGGCAAGTTCCATCGCGTCCGCTTCGCTTTTCATGAACGCCCCGCTGCCAACTTTCACATCCATCACCAACGCATCTAAACTAGCCGCCAGTTTTTTGCTCAGGATACTAGCCGTGATCAGCGGGACGGATTCGACGGTTCCCGTGACGTCGCGGAGCGCGTACAGGCGGCGGTCGGCCGGGGCAATTCGATCGCTGGCCGTGATGATGCAGGCACCAACGTCTTTCAGCAATTCAGTCGTTTTCTCGGCGGAATACTCGACCTGAAAACCTTCGATTGATTCCAATTTGTCCAGCGTTCCACCGGTCAGCCCAAGCCCACGACCGCTGACCATGGGCACATCGACTCCACAGGTGGCCAGCAGCGGTGCCAAAATCAGCGAAACTTTATCGCCCAGTCCACCGGTGCTGTGTTTATCGACGCGAACCCGCCGATTATTGCCTGAATCGCTATCTTGGTCGGCCGTTTTTGGCAGCCGATCGCCGCTGCCCAGCATCGCCTGGGTTAGGGTCGTCGTTTCGCGTGCTGTCATGCCTCGCAGGCAGATCGCCATCGTCAGAGCCGACATCTGGTAATCAGCCACATTGCCGCTGCAAAAGCCGTCCACCATGAAATGAATTTCATCGTCGGCCAATTCGCCGCCGTCGCGTTTTTTGACAATGATCGAGGATGCAAGCATGGTGCGTCTAACTTCGTTTGGGGTTGGTGGATTGAGCCCATTCCCATGGACCGACCTTATCGTAACGATTACGGTTATTCAGTGCTGCCCAGTGTAAGTTCGGGGTAAGTTCGGCGTATTTCTGCTGACCACGATCTTATGATGGCAGCAAAATTAGATCTCTTTTCTTAAGAGCCAAAACAATGAACCACCGCGACCGCATCAAACTAATCTCTTTGCTCTCTCTTTTTAGCTTCGTTGGTCTTCTTGGCCACACGAACAACATCACCTTGGCGGATGAAGCAGCCGTTGCTGTGCCATCGGAAATTCAAGCGGGACCACGGGCGCTTTCAAGAGCCTTTCGACTGGCCGCTCGCAAAGCAACGCCATCGGTCGTCACCATCCTGTCCTACGGTCAACCCGTCGCCGGTGCAAAACCGAATCAGTCAGATGATTCATCAACCGATGAAGAAGATACAAACGAGGACAATGAAAACGACGACACCGATTCATCCAGCAGCAACGCGCAAGACGCAAATCAGTTAACCGGCTTGGGCAGCGGAGTCATCGTTTCCAAAACCGGAATGGTGATCACCAACAACCATGTGATCGTGGGTGCAAAACGAGTCGTTGTTCAGTTGTCAGACGAAACCGAAATCGAAGCAACTGAAGTCTACGGTGACGCAGCGTCCGACGTCGCGACGCTGAAAATCGCGATCCCACAAGAGGAATGGTTGGCAGGCGTTCGCATGGTCGACGCCGACATCGCGAACTCGGACTTAATCGAAATCGGTGATTGGGTGTTGGCGATTGGAAGTCCATTCCGTCTCGATGCAACGGTCAGTGCGGGCATCATCAGCGCCAAAGATCGTACGCTCGGTCGCATCCGTCGCGGGCGACTGATCCAAACCGACGCAGCGATCAACCCAGGCAATTCCGGCGGCCCGTTGATCAATCTGGACGGCGATGTCGTTGCCATCAACACGGCGATCGCGACACGCAACGGTGGCTACCAAGGCATCGGATTCGCGATCCCGATCAATCAGGCAAAATGGATCGCCGAAGAATTGGCGGCTCACGGAAAGGTACGGCGAGCAGCGATTGGCATCATCATGGCCGAGCTGAAACCACGAATTGCTAGGCAGTTTAAGTTGCCCGCCGGGATTGGCATTCTGGCTTATCAGGTGATCGAAAACTCAGCCGCCCAACGCGCCGGAATCCAACCGCTTGATGTCATCACCGAATTCGCAGGCGAGCGCGTGAACAAGCCCAGCAATCTGCAACGCATCGTCGAACGCAGCCCGATTGGGTCGTTCCAAGAAGTCGTGGTTCTAAGACGCGGCGAAAAAATGAAGCTCGAAATCGAAATCGCGTCGCTGGAAGATCCAACACTGACGCAAGTGAAAGACGAAGAGGAAAAAGACGACACGGTTGAAACTGAAACCAACGAAGATGTTTCCGGTGAAGATTCAGAGGAAGCCGAATCCGAAGAAAGCGAACTCGAATAACCGCGATCGATTGGTTTCGTTAAATACAGAAGTGTTCATTGTTGAGTGTGAATGACACCGATCCAATTCCGTGTTTCACTCTTCATCATCTACCCTTCAAACTGCCCTTCATGTCTTGGCTTCTGCTCTCGGTTCTCTCTGCTTTCCTGTTGGGGATTTACGACGCGGCGAAGAAGGCATCGGTCCGCGAGAATGCGGTCCCGCCCGTTCTGTTTTTTGCTGTCGTCTGTGGAGCGGCGATTTGGGTGCCGCTGTTAGTCTTTGGGAAAGCGTTCCCCGATTGGCTGCCGACGGATCGGTTGCGGGTTCAATCAATCAGCACCAGCATGCACGCGGCACTCTTTCTGAAATCAGTGATCGTGGGAACATCGTGGACCTTGGCCTATTTTTCACTCAAACGGTTGCCACTTTCGATCGCTGGACCGCTGCGAGCGATCGGCCCGGTGTGGACCATCTTGTTGGCGACGATGTTGTTGGGCGAACGGCCGACGCTTTGGCAGTGGATCGGTATCGTCGTTGTGTTGGTCGCGTTCTACGCGTTTTCTGTTGCCGGCAAAAAAGAGGGCATTCAATTCCGCAAAGATCCTGCGGTCGCTTGGATGGTGATCGCGACGATCGTGGGTGCTTGCAGCGGGTTGTACGACAAGATCTTGTTGCAGAATTTTGCTTTGGACGCGGCGACGGTCCAAGCTTGGTTTTCGATCTATCTAGTCGTGGTCCTGTTTCCTCTGGTCGCGTACTGGTATTGCATCGATTCCGCTAAAATTCGGTTTACTTGGCGAGCATCGATTCCTTTAATTGCAATCTGTTTACTGGCGGCCGACTTTGCGTATTTCACGGCGCTCACCGATCCCGACGCCCTGGTGTCGGTCGTGTCACCGATCCGGCGGCTTGCCACCGTGATCTCGTTCGCGATCGGGATCGTTTATTTCGGCGAAAAGAATGTCCGGCGAAAAGCCGCATGTGTTGCCGTGCTGATTTCAGGTGTTTTTCTGATCAGTTTAGGATGATACGACTGCCTGCATGATGAAACGACGCTCGCTAGAATGCTGGTTGCCAATTTAAGAATCAAAGACGCCCCTTCCGAGAGAATGCACTGATGAAATTACGTTCTGTCTTACTGTGTTTCGCCACCTTCCTAGGTTGCGTTGCATTTATCGCCCAGTCTGCCTTCGCTGATGGCGAGCCCGAACCTGTTCAAATCAAGCATGACGGCAAACCGCTGCTGATTCCCGATGTCCCCAGGGATCAGGTCATTTGCTTTGCTCTCTACACCGTTCACGAGGAAACGCTCAAACTCTCAGCACACCTGTATCCCCTCAAAGCGAACGAGTCTCGCGAAGTCACGCTGGAGGTTCGCCCCAAAGATTCACAACAGGCTCCGTGGGTTCAGGTCGCCAAAGCAAACGTGGACCAACATCATCTTGCGGTCTTCCGAGCAGAGGATTGGGACACAACCAAGACCTACGCCTACCGAGTGACTCACCCAGGCGGATCAGAATTCCAAGGAACGATTCGCCGTGATCCCATCGACAAGGATCAGGTTGTGATCGCCGCGTTCACGGGTAATTCTAATCGTGACCGCGGAGATCGTGCCGACATCGTTCGCAACGTCGCCGCCCAAGATCCCGACTTGCTTTTCTTTTCAGGCGATCAGAGTTACGACCACAACCGACACTACGCGGCTTGGCTTTTGTTCGGTCGGCAATTTCGTGACATCATCAAAGATCGTCCGACAATTTGCATTCCAGACGACCACGACGTCGGGCAAGGGAATCTGTGGGGCGAAGGTGGAAAGAAAAGCTACATCAACGGCGGAGGAGATGGCGGCTATTTGAAATCGGCCGACTACGTCAAGCAAGTCGAACGAGCACAAACCAGCAATCTGCCTGACCCGTTTGATCCAACGCCGATCGAACAAGGCATCGGAGTTTACTACACCGATTTGAACATCGGCGGCATCGACTTTGCCATCATCGAAGACCGCAAATTCAAAACGGGTCCAGCGGGTTTGGTGCCACAGCAAGGTGCGCGGCCGGATCACATCAATGATCCGAATTACGATCGTGATTCGGTTGACGTTCCCGAAGCGAAACTGCTGGGTGATCGACAGTTGCACTTTTTGCGAACCTGGGCAGGCGATTGGGAAGGCACCCAAATGAAGTGCGTGCTTTCGCAAACGATCTTTGGCGGCGGAGCCCATCTAAGCGGAAAGTATGACGGCCGTCTGCTTGCTGACATGGATTCCAACGGCTGGCCGCAAACCGGACGCAAAAAGGCGCTCAAAGAAATGCGTCGCGGGTTTGCGGTTCATGTTGCAGGCGATCAACACCTGGCAACCGTCATTCATCACGGCGTCAACGCATGGGAAGACGCGGGCTATTCGTTCTGTGTCCCGTCGATCGTCAACTACTACGCACGCTGGTGGGCTCCGCTTGAAAAACCTGGCCAGCATGATCCCAACAGCCCGCTCCGCTACACCGGTCGCAGCTATGACGGCTTTGGAAACAAGTTAACGATGAAAGCGTACGCAAACCCAACAACCGCGAACGACAATGCGGCCGGTCACGGCATCATCCGATTCAATAAGTCCGATCGAACGATCACCTTTGAATGTTGGCCGCGAAACATCGATGTCACCGCACCCGATGCAAAACAGTACCCAGGTTGGCCGATCACGATTTCCCAGTTCGACAACTACGCTCGTCAGCCCATGGCGACGCTTCCCAGCTTGACGTTTGTCGGCGACGAAGATCCGATCGTGAAAGTTACCGATCAACGCAGCGGCGAGCTCATTTACGCCTTGCGAGTCAAAGGGCAGAAGTATGATCCGATCGTTTTCCATGATTCGGTTTACACGATCGAGGTGATCGGCAAAACGAAAAGTCAAACCTTCAAAGATTTGGAGGCCCGACCCATCATTCCTTTGAAAAATGACAACGGACAGGTCGCAAAGTACGAAAACGATACGCCCAAACAGTTGAAAGTCCAACTGTGATTCAAGGCGATTCGTATCACAGCCAACCAGCATCCGTATCATGGATCGGCCGGCGCTTTCCATCGCTCTGCTTTTACCAGAAGTTCATCGCCAACGTGCTGCGTTCCAGTGCGATGGCGAGGCGTGAACAGTACGGCGACGAAGAGTGGACCGTTTCCAGCTACAAGGTGCTGAAGGATCTGGAAGCACTTGGCGCGCCGGCCGAGATCACGGGGCTGGAACATGTCCGTCAACTCGATTCGCCTTGCGTCTTTGTTGCCAACCACATGAGTACGCTGGAGACGATGGTCTTGCCAGCGATCATTCAACCGATTCGCGATGTCACCTTTGTCGTCAAGCAAAGCCTGCTGGACTATCCCGTGTTCAAACACATCGCCACCGCGCGAGATCCGATTGCCGTTGCCCGCGACAATCCTCGTGAGGATTTAAAGGCAGTGATCAACGGTGGGATCGATCGACTTGGGCGAGGTATCTCGGTGGTTGTGTTTCCACAAACCACGCGAAGTTCAACCTTCGATCCGCAAAAGTTCAACACAATCGGAATCAAGCTGGCCGTCAAAGCCAAAGTGCCAATCATTCCCGTGGCTCTGCAAACAGACGCCTGGGGAAACGGAAAATGGATCAAAGACTTCGGCCCAGTAGACCCAAGCAAACCAGTCCGCTTCGCCTTCGGCCCACCCATCCAAATCGAAGGCCGCGGAGCCGATCAACACAAAGAAGTAATCCACTTCATCGAAACAAAACTACAGCACTGGAACCGAGGTGATGCAGCAAGGTAGCCCGTAAATTTGGTTACTCTCTTTGTGTCCTCTGTGCCCTTTGTGGCTAGAAAATTAGTTCTTATCGCTTGCTGATGTTTTGCTAGCCACAAAGGGCACAGAGGACACAAAGTCTTGCGAGGTTTTTGAAACCAGAAAAGGTGTCAGGTACCAAAAAGTGAGAATAGGTAATTCGAGAATCCCCCAAGCAGCCGAAACGGTACCTGACATCTTTGTTTTTCCTTGACACCTTTGTTTTTCCAATTTCCCTACGAAGGACCATCGGCGAAATCCCAGGAGCCTAACCGAAATCCAATCTGGCTTGGCGGCGGTCGCGGTCGAAATCGACAGGCTCGGCATCCGCTCGATCGCTCTGCCCGCACTCGGTTGTGGACTTGGCGGGCTGGACTTTGAAACCGTTCGTGAGGCAATTGGAAAGGTTTTCAGTGATAATTCGAGTACCAAAGTGTCGCTTTTTCGCCCAGGATAAGTTTGCCAACGCTCGCAACCCCGTAACATTGTTTGTAACCGAATATCCGCCTGAACAGGATTGCTAATGATTCAGAAACAACCTCCCCCACTCGACGAGCGTGTCGCGCAATTGGAACAGGATGTTCGACTGCTAAAGTCGAGGTTGCCGCCCCAGGGCAACGACAATGAACTCGGATGGCTGACGACAATTATTGGCTCCCTTCCGGACGACGAATTAACTCGTGAAGCCCAGCGACTGGGACGTGAGTGGCGGCAAGCTCAAACTGACGGGCCAAACGAACCGTGATGTATGTTTTTGATACCGATCACCTCTCGATCTTGCAAAGAGATTCCGGTGGTATCGACTAGGACAGAATCATCGGACAACTTCAACGCGAGGGCTCCCGAAACGTTTTCATCAGCGTCGTCAGCATTCACGAACAATTTCTTGGCTGGCACAATGCAATTGCACGTTGCAAGAACGAACCGCAACGGGTGGAACCGTATCGACGATTGGCCGCACTCACAGAGACTTTTCAATCAATCGGGCTTCTGAAGTATGATCAAGCGGCCGCAGACGAATTCATGCGTCTGCGAAATGCAAAAGTGCGCATCGGCACCATGGACCTACGGATCGCGTCCATCGCGCTCGTGAATCAAATGACCGTGGTGACGCGAAACAGCGTCGATTTTGAACAAGTACCAGAACTGAAAATTGAAGATTGGACGGAGGCGAGGCAATCATGATTCAACATCGACAGGAATACGAACTTGCCAAACGCCGACTGGCGGAACAAAAAGAGTGGTTGTGATGCGTCGCAAGAGCTACATCAAAGAAAGATTGAGCGAGCCATGCAGCCCTTGGAAACGTTCTATTTTGGGAAGTTAGAAGAGGTTGAGTTTTTTGAAGCCGAAATGGGGGCGAGATGACCGCAAAAGAGTCAGGCAAGTTGAGCAGTTCGGTTCATGAAAAAGGTCCGCTCCACCGAAAGATTGTCAGCGATACAAGCGAAGGCGGGCTCGAGAAGATTATCTTCGACGACATGGTTGATCGCGGTTGGCGGGCTGGCGACGCGAAGGACTATGGTCGCGAATACTGTGTCGATCTGATCAATCTTCGCGACTTTCTAAATACCACCCAACCGAAGATCGCGGAAGAACTTCTACTCAAGAACCAGAAAAGGTGCCAGGTACCAGGAAGTGAGAATAGGTAATTCGAGAATCTCCCAAGCAGCCAAAACGGTATCTGATACCTTTGTCTTGTCGTCAAGTTCATTACTGATTCCATTGAGGCTGGCAACCAGGATTCGGGCACAATCATGCTTGGCGGACAGGGTGCAAGGCGTCCAGGCGAGACCAGTCCTTACGGTCTCTGGGGAGCATTGGGAACGCGTGCAAGCAGCGATAACGTCGAGGAAGAGTTCTAAAGCTTACAGCACTGGAACCGAGGTGATGCAGCAAGGTAGCCCGTAAATTTGGTTACTTTCTTTGTGTCCTCTGTGCCCTTTGTGGCTAGAAAATTGGTTCTTATCGCTTGCTGATGTATTGCTGGCCACAATGGGCACAGAGGACACAAAGTCTTGAGCGGTTTTTGTTCAAGCAATATGTGTACTGCGAATGGTAAGGGCCAATGGTGTTGCATACGTTCTGCGTATCGATAACCCTGTCGTGCATTGTTTTCACTTTCTTGCTGCAAGAGAATTGCGTTTTGAAATCTTTTCGCCTGACTGTTTTTGTTTTTAGCTGCGTGTCGGCCGTTTGGGGTTCTTGCTGTTGGCAAAGCATCGCAAAGGCGGAGGAACCGTGGCGGCAATTTCGTGGGCCGGATAGGAGCGGCGTTGCTGCGAGTGACGAGGTTACTTTTGATTTGAGTCCGGGCAAGAATGTCGTTTGGCGGACTGAAACGAAGCATGTTGGATGGTCGTCGCCGATCACGGATGGCAAGCGTCTGTGGATGACATCGGCTCGAACTGTTGCGGCGACGCCTGAACAAAAAGCGAAGAAACTGGAAGGTGCAACCTTTGCGGGGTTGAAGGACGTTGTAACCAGTGTCGATATTTTTGCGGTTTGCCTGGATGTGAACACGGGCGAAATCGTTCATCACATTCGTCTGGACACGATCGAATCGCCCAATTCGATCAACCCCATGAACTCGTTCGCATCGCCAACCGGTGTCTGGTCGGGCGATCGGGTGGTGCTCCACTTTGGTCGCTACGGAACGTATTGCTTGAACGCGAATACGGGGGATGTGATTTGGAAAGAAAGATTGATCATCGACGACAGCGTGGGGCCAGGCAGCAGTCTGGCGATTCACGATGGCATCGTTGTAATCCCTTGCGACGGAATGGATGTGCAGTACGTTGCGGGATTGTCTTTACAATCGGGTGAAGTTCTTTGGAAAACATCTCGCCCAAACATCGACACTGAAAACGGCGAATTCCGCAAGGCTTATTCGACGCCGTTGTTGATAGAAGTTAATGGCAAGACACAAGCAGTGGTGCCCGGTTCCCAGTGGTGTGTTGCCTACGACGCGGTAACAGGCTCGGAGATTTGGAGGGTGGATCACGGCAAGGGCTTTAGCGTTTCGCCGACGCCTGTTTACGCCGACGGCAAAGTCATCTTTTCGACGGGCTATGGCGGCAAGGAATTGATGGCCGTCGATCCCACCGGCACGGGCGACGTTACCGACACTCATATCGTTTGGCGATCCAAACGTGGCGCGTCGATGATGCCGAGTGCCGCAGTGATTGGTTCGCAAATTTACTCGATTGCCGAAGGCGGTATTTTGGCTGCAGTGAATTTGGATGATGGCTCGCTGATTTGGAAGAAACGGCTCGGGGGCAAGTACTCGTCATCGCCATTGGTCAGCGGAAACCGATTGCTAATCGCTGACCATGACGGGAATGTAACCGTGATCGAGCCAGGGAAAAAATACAACGAAATCGCTCGATACGAACTTGGTGAGCAAATCATGGCGAGCCCGATTCCGATCGGAAATGACCTGATTTTGCGGACCGCCAAAGCTGTCTATCGGTTCACAAACTCGAAGTGATTCAAAGGGAAATGTCCCTCCGGAATCGCTAGAATGAACGCTGGAACGCCCTTGCAAGGGGTAGATCGTGGCCTTTAAGGCCTTTTTAAGGAAATTTAGTGCCCTTTTGTGTTGTCGGAGCGTAGAATGTGAGGCATGCGGTAAGACAGTGGTTTTAGAGTCGATCGTCCGCTTTCTTGTCTCATGTTCGGAGCGATGGGTCGCTTGTGAATGTCGCAGGCGGGTCGCCTTTCCATGGAAGGGACTTCGACGCTTTGGAGGAGTCTGTGATGGGTTATCTGTTTACAGGACACCTCGATTCAGAACATTCCAAGTCAGATCACTTGGCTCGTTTTGACGGTGCGAGATCTAACGGCCGAGGATTCACCGCCGCCTTGCTGGGGCAACCGCATGGCCTGCTTTCCTATGAAGGCGTTCCCGCCTACGGCTTGCTTGATCATGCTGCATCCCAAGTTCCTGATCGTGTCGCCGTCATTGATGGGCAACGCGAAATTCTCTATCGCGAACTTGCTAACGATTCGAAACGTGCTGCGGCGACGTTGCAGCGGTTGGGCGTGCAACCCGGTGATCGCGTTGGCATCTTACTGCCCAACATTGCCGAGTACATCATTGTCGCCAATGCGATTTGGCGTTGTGGTGGAATTGCGATTGCGATCAGCCCTTTGATGGTCGCTTCGGAAGTGACTGAGCTTCTTCGTAAGACAGACTGCCGCCGCGTTGTATGCCTTGACGTGCTGTCGCATGTTGTTGACCGCGAAGCTAATCCTGATGTGAAGCTGTTGCTGATTTCGATTCGCGAGAACCTGTCATCGTTGCAACAGATCGGTTACTTGTTCGCCCGCCGAAGTCGCACAGGTTCTTGGAGTTTGTCTGCCAATGAACGCATTGGATGGTTCTGGGATGAGATCAATCAAACCAAGACTGCATGGCAAGAACCGGATTTTGATCCGGCGACTCAGCCTGCCTACATCTTGCCGACTGGCGGGACAACGGGCACACCCAAGGCCGTCACGCTTAGCCATACCAACATGGTCGCCAATGCTTGGCAACAATTCGAGTGGACCGGGCGTCTGTTTGGTTCAGAAGTCATGTTGGGTGTTCTGCCATTTTTCCATAGCTATGGAATGTCAGCCATCATCATGAGCGGAGCTGCGATGGGGGCAACGATCGTCATGCACCACCGATTCAATACGCGACGGACGATCGAACTACTGGAAACCTATCGTCCGACGGTTTTCCATGCGGTCCCAGCAATGCTGGTCGCGATGAACGAACGTTTTGCAGTGAAAAAGCCTGGCATCAAAGGTCTGCGTTGGGTGATTTCCGGCGGTGCTTCGTTGGAGGAGTCCGTGGGGAAAGAGTTTGCCGAGCATACCGGTGCGTTGGTCGTCGAAGGTTACGGACTAAGCGAAGCGTCGCCGGTAACTCATGTCGGTCCGCTCTTTGATCGCCCGCACTACGGCACGATCGGTCTGCCGCTTCCGCAAACCGAGTGCCTGATCGTTGATCCCGATACTGATTGCCAACCGGTTCCCAACGGAGAGGTCGGCGAACTAATCATTCGTGGACCTCAAGTCATGTTGGGATACTGGCGTGAAGATTCATCAAACGAAAAGGCAGCAGACAACAACGCAGGCTGGCTTCGAACCGGTGACTTGGCGACGTTGGGCGATGACGGTTTTTACCGAATCGTTGGCCGCATCAAAGACCTGATCATCACGTCCGGATTCAATGTTTATCCGGGCGAGGTCGAAGCGGTGCTGCGATCCGCCGACGGCGTCATGGATGCAGCCGTGGTGGGCGTTTCGGATCCGCGCTGTGGCGAGATCGTCAAAGCATTTGTGGTGATGAAGCCCGGTCATGCATGGGATGAAAACTTGCTGACCGAACATTCCAAGCGACACCTTTCCAAGCACAAACGACCTCGCGTGTACGAGCAATGTACCGACGACTTGCCTAGGAATTTCTTAGGGAAGGTCGTTCGCCGTCAATTAAGAGAACGTGAACTTTCCCAAGGAGAATCGCAATGAACCATCCAACGAAAGAACCGATTGCTGAAGCAGAAAAACCTGTCGCTTCGGATTCAGGGTTAGCGAAACAGCAGGGTGAGTCCTTTGCCGAAGTTGCTCTGCGACTAGGCGGCGCATCACCCGATGAAGCTCGACGAACCGGTGTACTCGATACCGCTGACGACCAAGTCGAAGGCCTGTTTGCGCCCCAGTACCAAACGACTGGCAGCCCGGTTCATCGAGCGGTCTGGGAATCGAAAGTCGATACAAATCTGTTTCATTTTGATGCGGCACCAACCTCGCAACATGTCTCGCAGGTTGTGAACCAGTCTTTGGAAATTGTTCGCCAGCACCGCGACTTGGGAACCTTGCTAGACCAACATGGCAAGATTTCCTCGCACGTTTTGGATGAACTTGGACGTGCCGGGTATTGGGGGTTGTTGGTCGATGTGAAGTACGGCGGCAGCGGTGCGTCGATGAGCGAGTTCGCTCGGATGATCACTCAAATGGCGACCGTCGATCCAACCGTCGCGGGATTAGCGTCGGTCCATGGTTGCATCGGAGCGGTTGATCCGGTTCGCTCGTTTGGAACTGATCAGCAAAAGAAGCGGTTCCTGCCAAAGCTTGCCGACGGAACAAGGCTGTCTGCTTTCGCGTTGACCGAGCCCGGCGCAGGCAGCGATTTAACGGCTCTGAAAACAACAGCGGTTTTGAATGGCGATCATTACGTGGTCAATGGCGAGAAACTGTTTATCACCAATGCGATTCCTGGTCGCACGATTGGTCTGGTGTGCATGATCGATGGGAAGCCAAGCGTGTTGGTGGTTGATCTGCCAGCTCAAGAAAACGAAACGTTCCTGATGCGACGTTACGGCATCTACGCGCTTCGGCGTGCGAACAACAATGGGTTGGTGTTTCGCGATTTTCGCGTTCCGGCTGAAAACCTGCTTGTGCCTGCGCAAGGCGATGGTCTGACGATCGCCTACCACGGATTGAACCTTGGTCGAGTGTCACTGTGCGCCAATGCGGCGGGGGCGATGCGATCGATGCTGGCTGAAATGTTGCCGTGGGCGCAGTACCGTCAAACCTACGGGCAAGCGATTGAAAGACGAGAATTGGTTCGCCGCCGCATCGGCAGGATGGCGGGATTGATCGTGGCTTGCGACGCGTTGACACAGTGGTGCAGCGGATTGTTGGACGCAGGCTATCGCGGCGAAATGGAATGCATCATCGCGAAAATTTTTGGCAGCGAGTCGCAAAAGGAAGCTGCGATTGAACTGTTTATGAAAACGCATGGCGGTCGATCGTTTTTGGAAGGCCACTTCTTTGGCGACAACGTCCATGAATTTCTAGCGCCGTGTATCTACGAGGGCGAAGGCGAGATGTTGGGGATGGCGTTCTTTAAGTCCTTGGTCAAACATCATGGGAAGACCTATTTTGAACCCATCGGCCGAACGCTTGGCGAGATGGGAATCAAACAGCCGAACTTGGCAAACCCCAGTCATTTGTGGGCACTGCGCCGACCGATGACCGATTACGCAAAGTGGTATGCCGGTCGGACGGTTACCGGATCGCACTGGTCTAAGCTAAACGATGATGTGCCCAAGTCGCTGAGAAAGCATGCTAGGTTCGCGCAAAAATTGTTGTCGCGAAGTGGTTTTCAAATTAGCGGTACGATGCGGAAGCATCAATTAAAACTGGCCGACCGCCAGTGCCGCATGTCTGAATTGTCGCTGAACTTGCAACACGCGATCGTCATGCTGGTCACCAGTCTGTACGGAGCCGCGGCGAAAGATTCCATCACGACTGCGGCAGCCGACACGGTCTGTCGCGAACTTCGGTCGAAGATCACCGGCCAGAAACCAACCGACGACGATTATCGGCAGGTGACTACGTTGGGGGCAGAAATCGCAACCGACGGATGGACCGAACTCAATGAAGTCGATTCCGGTGAAATCATGATGAGGTATTAAACGATGACGATGCTTTCATCAAATTTGCTTGACCGATGGATGCCGTCTCGGTGGCGCGTCACCTACCCATCTTCTGCTCCGCGGACAACGGTGGTTTTGGGTGGCGGCGGGGCACGAGGACTAGCGCATTTGGGCGTGATGAAAGCGATCGGTGAATCGCAAGTCAAGGTCGAGCGAATTGTCGGTGTCAGCATGGGTGCGTTGGTCGGCGCGATGTGTGCCATCGATACCGATGCCGATTCGGCTGCCGCCAAAGCGATTCAGCTTTTACGTTCGCCGGTGTTTCAGTTGAAGCAAGAAATCCTGATGGGAACAGCACCGCCAACGGATCGCGAGAGTTCAGGTGGTGTTTTTGCTTGGTACGATCGTTTGAAAGGATACGTCAGTGCTCATCGCAAGCTGACTCGATCGGTAACTCAGGCTTCCTTGCTTTCTGATTCGCCATTGGTGGAATCGATTCACGCGTTGATCCCTGACATTGATATTTCCGAAACTGAAATTCCGCTAAGCATTGTCGCTGTGGATTTGCTTTCGGGATATCGCGTGGTTCTGGAAAACGGACCGCTTCGCTTGGCGGTGCAGGCGTCGATGGCGATCCCAGGAATTTTTCCGCCGGTTCGCTACCAGAACATGTTGCTGTGTGATATCGGAGTGATTGAGTCGGTGCCGACGTTGATTGCAAAATCCTACGACAGCGAATTGACGATTGCGGTCGATGTCGGTCAGGACAATACGCCGATCGATGATTGCACCACGGCGCTGGATGTGATGATGCGAGTTGACGATGTTTGTGAAAGGCTGATGCGGCGGGGAGCATTAAAATTCGCCGACGTGATCGTACGGCCAAAGGTTGGCGGCGTTGCCTGGTTTGATTTTGGTAATCCCGAATGCTTGATTCAGGCGGGACTGGATGCGGGGCGATTGTCCGTTAGGCATTGGAGCCAAACAAAATAAAACGCCCGACGGGTTCGCCGTCGAGCGTTCGATTAAAGCTGTTGAGAGCTTTATCCGCGAGGGTTTTTCTTGCGACGGCGACGCAGCATTAGACCAGTCAATGCGACGCATCCGGCTAGGCCGCTGGCGGGTTCAGGAACAGCTGACACGGTAATTCGGAAGGAAGACGGTGCAGCTGAAAGAGTCCCAGTTGTAGGCTGGCTTAGGAAGTCGTCAAAGACGCTGCTTGCTGGATCGATGAGGCTGATCAACGCATTCTGATCTTCACCATCGGTGGCGATCCCGGCCGGGAAATTGGTTCCATTCAATCCCAAAGCTGCGTTGCCATACAGCAACGGAATTCCCGGCGAAGCGGCGAAATCGTTGACTTCGGTACCCGCATCATAGAGCGCCGTTAGGTCGAACGTTAGCGATTCACCCGTGAAGGTGCTGAGGTCAAACGCGGGTGTGCTGATGTTTCCAATGAACGTGTCGCTTGATGGAAGAAGCATTGATGCGAGCGTTAAGAATCTGTTCGCCCCCAACAAATCAAGATCGAAGTCTGCGGAAACGGATTGGCCAGGAGCAATCGGACCACCGCCCAATGTGCCCGCTTCGCGCAACGCACCGCCTGAGTTGAATTCAGTCGTCAAGGCCCCCGTCATGCCCAGTTCTGCTAAGGCTTCTAGTCCATCGCTGGCTTGTCCAAGCGTTCCCGAACCGGTGGCTTGGCGAAGGTCAAAACTGCCGTCATGGAAGCCAGCGAAGACGGGCGTAAAGAATGTGTCGCCGCCGACGTTCTGAACTGTCAAGCGAACGCGTTCAGCCTGCACGGTTGAAGAGCTTAAGCAAGTAATGGTCATCGCCATCAGAAAGCATGGAGCCGAAATGGAGGGGAGCGTGGAAAGGAGTCGTTTCATTTTTCTCTCGAAATGGGGGGCTAGTAGCGTGTGCACTTGGCACAGCCTCGTTTGATCGCAACCGAAAAAGTCCGGTAGCTGAGTGAGACCGTTAAGTGAGTCGCTGGTGGATGGCGGTGATGACAACGAAAATGAAAACTTTTGTCACTTCTGACGATCCTCCTGATTGGGTGGGGATGTTTTGACCTGTCCAAGTGCCGCTTGTATCTCTGTTGCAATACGTTCTCGAGCCTCATCTGGCAGCGGAACTGGATCCGAAGGTTGGATCGATCGAGCGGCTTCCTCGATGAGCTTCATCCTTGTGGCGGCTTTTCGGCACGGTCCGCACGCTAGCCGATGCCCCAATTGGGCCAGCCGATCGACGGTGCAAAGACGTCGGTCCATGCTATCGCTGTCCAAACGCGAGCATCGATCGCACCCCAGCGTCAGTATTTTCAGCAGCGCCGCCCAGCTAGCTCGCAAGAACCGATCAAGACACACAGATAGAACGCCGGGTCAGAACCATCGATGAGTCAAGCAATCGCGGACATACATCCGAGCCCGATACATTCTTGCCGCCAAGTTGTTGCTGCTGATGCCAAGAAGTTTGCAGACCTCCGAAGTTTCCATGTGTTCCAGAATTCGAAACTCAAACGCCTGACGAGCCAAGTCTGGCAGGTCTTCGATGCACTCACGCATCACCGTTTTGAGTTCTTCCTGTTCCAGTGCCGACGCTGGATCGGACTCGGTCTTGCTCGATCGAAAGCCTGCGGGATCACCTTTTGTTTGGTCGCCTGTGTCGCCGTTTGACTGAGCAAGGCTTGCAAGTGATTCCACGCGGTTTTTCCGCCGATAGTGGTCCACCAACTTGTTTCGCAGTATACCAATCAACCAAGTTTCTTCTGAGGAATCTCTCGCGAAACCAGCGTTGTTTCGAATCGCTCCCAGGAACGTTTCTTGGACCAATTCTTCCGCGATTTCCGCACTGTTGACACGGCGAATCGCGTAGGCGTAAAGCGTATCGCCGTGGCGTTCCAACCAGTCCAGTCCTGCGGCACCAGGTGCCAGTTCCTCGTTGAACGCTGACAATACAATCTGACTAAAAAAGAGAACGTGATCTTGTAAGCCCTGTGGTGATAGAAATGACCAGATCCAATTTTGATCCGCCAGATTATCTGTTCGCTAGAAACTTATTTAGTGAAGATGTTCTCGTCCAACGTAGGCCGGAACAAGCTTCGCGCAGTTCCGGCATTGCATTGTCTAGCGTTGGATTGCCGGAACTGCGCTGAGCTTGTTCCAGCCTACACCATGCTTGAAGTTTCTTGGACTCAGTAGCCGTGAACCACCGTCGTGTTGGCCGAAGGATTGCCAAGCGGCGTCACGGCTTGTGTTTGAATTTCGCTACCATCCAATTCGTGTTGATGGCTGTGGCCGGGCAGGTTTTCGATTGCAATTGCCAGTGTGATGCCCAACAGCAATGCCGCTGTCAGCTTGCCACGATCGTGATCGTGGAACGCTACCTCTGGCAGCAAATCGGCCAATGCGATGCAGATGAAGAAGCCCGCCGAGAGTGCCAAGCCATAACCGAGTGCTGTGTCGGAAGCGGCAAACTGCGAGGTTCCAAAGTAGAAAAGAAGTGCCCCAAGCGGGCAGGCCATCGCAAAGAGGGCGTTGACCATGTTTTGTTGACTGATCGGCCAACCGCCCTGTTTCATCACCGATGTGATCGCGAATGCATCCAACGGTTTATGGAGAGCGACGGCTAAAAACGTTCCCAAGCCCGCCAATCCTAACCACGATCCATGCGCCGTTTCCGCGGCGACCGAAGCGGCCAATGCCACGCCATCGATCAACGTGTGCAGCCCCAGGCCAAACAACATCCCCAGCCAACCAAGCCGTTTGTCGTCACCGTGGATATGCGAACACTCGTTATCGTGCGAATGGTCGTGAACGTGATTCGATTCGGAATGATTCGATTCGGAGTGAAACGATTCGGAGTGATCCGGTTCGGAAACACAGTGCGTGTGGGCGTGAGCATGGAAGACACGCAGCAGCAAGAACATGCCGATGATCCCCACCAACGTGGACATGCCCGCAGCCGACGGGGAAATCAAAGAGATCGCATGCGGCAGCAAATGCAGCGATGCGATTGCCAACATCAAGCCGCCCACAAAACTCATCAGCATCTGGGTGCGGACGTGAGTCATTCGCATCACGCTGGGCAGGCGTCCACCTAGCACCGACGCGGCCACGACAAAAACGCAGTACACAAACAACAGGGCGAGAGGCGAAAAGTTCACGGAAGCATTACGAGGGCAATTTCATGGCGGGTCAGAACCACGCAATTTGGCAAGTTGACCAAACGTGTCAAGGGACGCAGCGATACTACTTGTGTCAGAGGGAATGACCCAACGGGAGACCGCCTCAGTGTCTCAAATTGCGATCGCTCGTGCAGATTGCAGTCCCGAGGGTTGGTTTGGCGTCAAGTAAGACGCCAGCCACAGGCAAAAAAATGGATTCTGCAGGAATGATTCTTGACGAAAAACATGGAAAAACCAGGTTTTGCTCAAGTCGCTTCCTCCTAAATTCTGATTTTGCTCGGAACGAACTCGCCAATGGCACGTCATTTGTTGTTACGTGATTCGCAATCAAATCTGACACCTTCAATCTTTGAACATATCCAAACACTAAACAGGGACGTAAATCATGTTGGTACTCAGCCGTAAAGAAAGCGAACAATTGTTGATTGGCGATAACATTGTTCTGACCATTAATCGCATTTCGGGAAATCGAGTTGCCATCGGCATCGAAGCACCCCGCGACATCCGCATCATCCGTGGCGAACTCAACCGCCACGAAGTTTCCCCAGGCGGTGATTCATCGGTCGCCATGAACATGCTGCAAAGCAACATCGCGGTCGCTAGCAAACCACATTCTTGAATTCGCGATTTCAGCGAGCGGGACGTTCGACTCACCCGCTCGCTGATTCGTGATGACTAGCGTTAGTGTTGAGCTCCGTGATCGTAATCGCGCCGCCAAAACACAGATCAACATCGCTGCCAGCATCTCTGGGGCGATTTTGGAAGTTCGATTGCAGGGTAATTCCATCCGCTCCGATTTGCGGCGTTCTTTGGTGTGGGTTCATGTCCACGCCGCAGTGAGCAATCGGCGGAATCTGACCGCTTGCCAATGTGCCGGGATCAATCGCTGGAAGATTGATGTTCCAAACCCGGCCCTTGTTGTTCATTCCACCGATGATCCTTCGCAGAATCCCCTCGGTCCACTCTGGAACGTGATCCCAAGTTTTGGGAATGCCTGGGTGTCGATAATGCGAGATTGCGATCGCGATGGGCAAGTGCAGCGATGCTTCGCGGGCGGCGGCGATCGTTCCGCTGACCATCACATCGACGCCCAAGTTGGCTCCCTGGTTGACGCCTGAAATCACGACATCGGCATCTTTGGCAAGATGGTTCAAGCCAACGCGGACGCAATCGACCGGTGTCCCGTCCACCGAGAACCAGTGCTCTTTGACCTGCTGGATTTTCAGCGGCCGACCCTGCGTGACGCTGTGCCCGCACTCGCTGCGTTGGCGATCGGGTGCCACGACCACAACCTGATCATGGGGAGACGCAATTTTGGAAACACAGTTAACCAAAGCATCCATACCGGGCGCTTCGATTCCGTCATCGTTGGTGAGTAGAAACTTCAATTAGCGATTCACATCAATGGAGTAATTCATCACACGATCACCGTCTTGCTCACGGGCTCGAAGAATCAGTTGCTGTCCGATCAGGTCTCTGCCGTTTTCCCAGTAGATCTCGCGACGGACCGTTTCGTCCGGTTTGATCTCGATAAAAGTGCTTTGGTACTGGCGTCCCGGGGCGAACAGGTGAGCATTGTAGGCTTGTCGTCGAGCCGATCGATTCGTGATGTCAATGCGAACTCGCAATTCACCAGATTTCAATAGCCGAGTCGTGACCTTGACGAGCAATCCTTCGGGGCCGACCGTGATTTCGCGGTAGACCGTAACCAGTTTTGGCGGGACCGTATCCAACTCGAATTGTATCGGCAATTCATAACTGCCAATCTTCGCCGTGTTCCCCAACACGACATCAAACTGCTCCGCCAACGATCGCCCGGCAAGTGTTTCCCAGGTTCGCATTGGATCGGTGATCGTCCACGCTTCGGGTGCCCGCACCCGCATCGAACCCACAAGCGATTCGCGAGTTGGATTGGTCAACATCACGGACAGTTTTTGTTGTTGCCCTAGCAGCGAATCAAATTGTTTGGGCTGAGTCTTGACGGACATCCGAAACGCCAGCAGGACTGGATCAACGCCGGTGATGAAAATGGGAACAGGCCCAACATTGATCAATTGGTGAGGTTGGATCGGGTCTGGGATCACCGGCAACGGCGTGACTCGTCCCCAGGCATCGACTTGTTTGACGTCGTAACCCAAGAACAACTTTTCTTTCGTCGGTTCGGGCGACCAAAGCATCATGACGGCGCGATCATCGCCGACGAAAACGATGCTTTCGGAACCACCGCGTAAACGCAGCGAGCCAGCTTTGCGGAGATCTCCGATGACTCGTGATGTTGTACGCCAAGGCAGCAGCAGTTCGTCGGGGCGTCCGTCTGGTTTCAGAATGCCACGCTGTGGATCGTGTGGCTTGCTTAAAAATGCGGCTTCCACTCGATGACTTCGGACCGTCGCCATGCGAAGAATTAGATCACGAACGCGGTTCTCTTGATCGTACTGGCTTTTATCAATCGGATCCAACAGCAACCAAGTCGTCGGGCCGGTGCTTGGCGAATTTCCCTCGCTCAATGATAAGAATTGGTCCAGTTCGGTTGCCTGCAATGAAGGCTCCGCACTGCGACAAGCCGATCGCCAAGTGGTGTCTGATTCTGGTAATTCCTTCTCCAGCCAAGGCCACGAAATGGCAACTTCGATCGGCTGGCCATACCCCTGCAAACCTTTCGAGATTTGCTTCACTGAATCGCGAAGGTGTGGTCTGCCAAGAAAACTAAAATCCTTCTCGCCACCGATCTGCCACTTCCGTACCTTCAGCGTCATTACTGACATTACGGTTTCAAGCTTGGGTTGCCAAACATTTGGGTCGCGAAACAGTTGCGCTGCGACCAGGTCGCGACGACTGCGTAAATCATAGCTCGGGACCTCGTTCGCAGGCGGCGAATCAAGCATTCCAATCGTCTGGATTCCTGATTCTTGCAGCTTCGCCATCATGGTTGCAATCTTCTCCGCTGCGACTCGATCGTCAGGTGAAAGCCAGCACGGGTACTTAATCCACGCGACGCCCAAGTCGGTCAGCCATTTTGATAGCTCGCGGGGTGATTGGCGAATGACTTCTTTGGGAAGCGTCCAGCCAAAGGGGCCATGCACTGGGCCTTGCAACGAGGGATCGATCACCACAAAGGTTGTTTCGCTGACCAATCGTGGCCACGGATGACCAGACACCGATGCGGTCATGCCTGATTGATCGGGACCAATCACAGGTTCGGGATGATCAATCGACGCAATCACTCGATAGAAACCAGGGTCCATGATCGGCGTTTTCCAACGAACATGGGACTCGTTGGAAATCTCATCTTCGTCAGTCGCCAATTTCGCTTTTGATGAACGTTGTTTACTGGTCACTTCAAGCTGTGACTTGCTAATCACGTTGCCCTGATGGTCCAGCAACTCAAAACCAACCGATGCACCGGATGTGCCCAGGCCCAGCACGCTCGCTTGGCATTCGACCGAGGTGCTGGAAACGTACACGCCGTTGGGTTGGTCCGTCGTCACGCGAAGCTGCGGAAACTGGTCAATCCGCACATTGTCAAACCCGATCGTGCCGCGGATATCCTCGAACCCGTCGCTGGATCGCTCGATGATCAAACGAACGGCCATCTTGGCCACGCCAATCGGCGGTCGAACCATCTTTACCGCCAACCGTTCCCAATCACGAGTCCCGCTGACCCGCGGCGATGATCGGACGGATATTTCTTTGTCGTTCTTGTCCAGGAAGACAAACTCGATTCGGACCGAATCGTAGCGAAGCCCCTCGGTCATCACGTCACAACTGAGTTGGTATTGATACTGCCGAGCTGATTCGATCGCCGGCGATTGCAGTTTGAACTGGCCACCATCAAGTTCAACCCGCAGATAACGATCCACCGCCAAGTCGCCTACCGACGGCGGTGTGGGGATCCTGGAAAGCCACGGATAGTTGTCTGCTTGTTCCTGCAGAGTTTGCCAAGTGTTGATCAGCCAGGCATCAAGACGTTGGATCTTTTTCTCAAAAAGCGGATCCTTGGCGACCAGTTCGCTGTGAACGAAGTTTGGATATCCAATTCCACGGTAGCGACTCCAGCCCTCCGGCATGCCTGTGTAGTTTGGATCGTCGACGCGACCGAATTTCCAAGCGAAAGTGCGTAGCGGGCGAGTGGCCGAAGTCAGTTTGCCGTTATCCGAAAACTTCTTCTGAGATGGGTTCGCCGATTGGCCGCTGGCCGCATAGGCCGTTTGACCATTGGCCGCGGAGATCGGTCCGCAGATCAGTCCGCAGATCAGTCCGCAGGTCAGTCCGCAGGCGCAAAACAGGGCCAACACGCATTTTGCTGCCATCGCAGCGGTTGCCACCATCGGTCGTGTCGGTAAGACTCGCCAATGATTCGGAATCAAGTCGATAAAAATGAAACCGAACATCCAGTGGACGACCGATCGAAGCAATAGGAGACGAATTTGGCTGAGCTTAAAATCGCGGTGCGAATTGATGCAATGAATTTGCCAATGCGGCAGTCGCTTGAAATGGCCGCGCGAATGGGGGCCAGTGCAGTCGAACTCAACGCAAAGAACGGCATTAACCCTTCTTCTTTGTCGGACACTGGGCTGCGAAGCTTTCGGAAAATGCTGGATGATCTGAATCTTCGCGTCGCAGCACTTCGTTTTCCCACCCGACACGGCTATGACCACGTGCCTGATCTGGATCGACGAGTCGATGCGACCAAGCAAATGATGTTGCTAGCATACCGGTTGGGATCGCCCGTCGTCGTCAATTCACTCGGCCGGGTTCCCGAATCCACCGACGACGCTCGTTACGAAACACTGAAAGCGGTGGTGGATGATTTAGGTCGCTACGGCGCGAAAGTCGGAACCTTCTTTGCCGCCGAGACCGGAACCGAGTCGGGCGAACAGTTGATGACTTTGCTGGAAAGCAGCGAGGATGGTTACGTGGCGGTGGCACTAAACCCCGGTCAGTTGATCATCAATCAATTCGAGTTAAGTTCATCGGTCGCAGCGGTTTCGTCGCGGGTGCAATTGGTGTTGGCAATCGACGGCGTGTTAGATTTGTCCGCGGGTCGCGGAATTTCGGTTCCACTGGGACAGGGAATCGCAGAATTACCAGAACTGCTAGGTGTCCTGGAAGAACACCAATATCGAGGTCACTTTGTGGTCGGACGCGCCGAGTCAAACTTGGAAGAGTTGAATCAAGGCATTCAGTATCTACGGCAGTTGTAAATGTTGCCGTAGCGGATCCTGCCCGGATTCAGTTTGGCACGGATCCTGATGGACTGAACCCAACGCCGCGAAGAGTTTCTGAATTGTTTAACCGCGTGGGCATCGCCTGGTCCGCTCAAAGTTTGGGGTTGCAGCAGTTCTCGTTTGCGCAGGTTTCATTCTCATCGCGATGGTGACTGCTTCCGCCGGGCTTGCCCCGAATGGCGTGGACTTAAGGAATTCAATGCGTGAAACCTTCTTCCGTCGAGCTTGTCTCGGCGGGGATAACAACTGGAAGCTACAAC
>NZ_LWSK01000087.1 GCF_001642955.1 Rubripirellula obstinata
ACCAAAATCGCAGACGCGATTCGCCACCGGGCTGGATCACCATCTGGCGAGGTTGGGCCGACCTGCAGGCCATGGTTGCGGGAGCTGATGCCCTCGAAGAGCTCAGAAGATGTGGGTAAACCTAAGGCATCGCCCCGCGCGGTTCGCCCCGCATGGACGCGCGGGGCGATGCCTGGGCTGATGAAAATGCGTCGTTGTCAACTTGTCACGACCCTTGAAAGTAGGCCGTAGCGAGCCATAGCGAGTTACGGCGGTGCGGAAATTGCCGTAACTCGCTATGGCTCGCTACGGCCTACATACATTCTACGGGGACGTAGGATGGTCACTCTTGGCCGTCTATGTGAAAATGCGGTCAAAAGTAGACAGGTCCATCATGTCATCAACGGGCTACTCGCTTAAGGGACCAATTCAAAGTGGCGCTGCGTGACTGAAAGCATCAATAACAACGGGAGCCTTAAAGTTGTCATTTGCGTCGACGAAAAAAAAACTTGAGTCTTTAGATTCACTGGAATATCTGACCTGTCAAATTCTAGCCATCGCGTGGGACTCCGTTGACCTGTCGGATCTGACCAAGATGGTCCGGCGATCGTTTCCGTGTCTGGCCGCGATCGGCAGGCCTGAGCCTGAAAAAGTAACCCAGGCAATCGTAACTCCGTTGCTACATCGCCTAAGAAAGATCGGCTACGTCGAGTTCGAGTCCAGTCGCAAATTCCAGATCCCGCTGCCGCTAGCCGATGCGATCCTGCGATCGACGATCCACGATGGAACGTTCCCCATGATGGTGGATATTGTCCAGCGATTCGCAGCCTTGAATCGCAGCGATTTTTATTCAAGAAAACCAGACGGTTGGCATCGGAATCAGCGAATCGCGTTCTATCAGGGCGACGTCAAGAGTTTTCAGGAACGAGATACCAGTGATGCGGAAAAAATCCGCACCTTGAGACTGCTGCAGCCCTTTGATGAAGTCGTCTACGAGGGTTTACCAGCCGAAATACAAGACACTTTTTGGCGTCATTATGGACCATTGCTGCTGCACACCGGCAATGGCTGTCCGAAAATGATCGAGCATGCCGAAGCTTGGCTGAAGCGATCGTCCGTCGAAGACGAAGTCGCGATTTCGGTCGGCACGGATATCGTGTTTGCCGCCGGTCGCTTGTCTTCGTTGCAACCGATCGCGAAAGTGCTAAAGAAACAACGTCCCGAACTTCTCGGTCTGGTTAGTATTCTCTGCGGCGACACAGACCAAGCGCTAAAAGACTTTGCCACCGCGATGCCCGACGCATCGCTAGAGAAAAAATCTTCTTTGACGGCTTGCCAGACGCTTGCTGGAGTTTTTTATCCACTGCTGTTGCTGCAGCAATCAGATCCCAAGGCGACCTACACGGCTCGCAAGATCATCCAGCAACGCGTCAAGCGATCCGCTTCGGACCTGCAGCAGGGATGTGAGGCGTTGTTGAGCGGATGCGATTACCTGAATGATCCGGGACTGGCTGGAAAGATTCAGACGACATGGACCGATCATCCATCGTCGCCGTTGGCAACTCTGATCAGCGGCTATGTTCGTGAGCTCTGTCTAGGCACCGACCAGCCCACTCGCGAATTGCAGAGCCTTGACGATGTCGGCAAGTTATATCTCAGCTCGGGACTGAATTGGATGGCGGCCGAAGCGATGGTTCTTGCCGGCGGCCCTGGATTGAAAAAGCCGCGATTGAAAAAGACAGGATCGAAAGAACCAGGATCGAAAAAGCCAATCAACGCCGCCGCTAAGAAACTCTACGCCGACACGGGAACGTCACCGCTGGCGGGTCAGTTTGAAGCGACACCGATATGGAAGACACAGCTCGGTGCATTGCAAACTTTTGCGGCTAGTCTTCAGCCGGCAACCACGCCTGCCAAAGCCGATGGTAAAGCGGCACCGCAAGAGTCCAATCGCATGGCGTGGTTGGTAAACATTGATGCAAATCGCAGTTACTTAAAATGTCGCCCCGTTCATCAGAGTTTTGGAAAGAAAGGCTGGACAAAAGGGCGCCCCGTTGCACTGGAGCGAATTTACGACCCCAGCCGACTCGCCGATTTCGATTTCCTGAAGCCTTACGATCGCACAATCTGTTCCGCTCTGCGCTGCGATACATCACGCGATCACTACGGCTACACGGAATATCATTACTACTTTGAAACCGCCCTGCTGGTCGAGGCCTTGGTTGATCACCCTTGCCTATTCACGGACGACGACGCTCGATCGCCGATAGAAATCGAGAAGGGGCAGGCGAGATTGGTCGTCGAACAATCGCCCGACGGTGGAGCGACGATTTCCCTGTCGCCGCAACCACGAGATCGCGAAAATAAGTTACTGGTCCAACGTGAAAGCTCGTCGAAATTCTCAATCGTCCAGTTCAGCGACGCTCAGTTAAAGTTAGCGTCGATGTTATCAAGTGGTTTGACGGTACCTGACTCGGCCGTCGATCAATTGCTCGACGTTGTGCGCCCACTGGCCCCGATCGCACCGCTGCATTCAGAGATTGAAGTGGCCGCCGATGGTGCGGAGCAAGTGGTCGCCGACAACGCCATTCACGCTCATTTGACGCCGTACGAACAGGGACTACAGGTCGCGTTTTTCACTCGCCCCTTCGGCGATTGCGGCGGCTTCTTCGTTCCTGGTCAGGGAAGTCGAACGGTCGTCACACGTATCGACGGGCAGATGCGATCAACTCGACGTGATCTGGAACAGGAATCCGCGGCGCTGCAAGCTTTGCAGAACGATTGCGAATTTTTGGTTGATCAGGCCTCTGCCGAAACCATCGACTTGCCCACCGCCGCAGAATCGCTTGAAGCGCTGCTGGATCTAGAATCGCTGGTGGAACAATCGCGGTTGACGTTGCATTGGCCAAAGGGGCAAACGTTTCGGATCGCCGGATCAGCGGACGAATCAAATTGGAACATCAAAATTGAAGGCGGCCAGGACTGGTTCGCCGCTTCGGGCAGTCTGAACGTCGATGACAAATTGGCGATCGAGATGATGGATTTGTTGGAAATGGCCAGCGCCGCAACATCGCGATTTGTGCAATTGAGCGACGGTCGGTTCGTGGCCTTGACCGAGCATTTTCGAAAACGCCTCGATGCGATGGCCCAATACACCGATCCTGGTCAGGGCCAAGTTCGGTTTCCCAGCATTCGTACGACGGCAATCGCCGAACTGACCGCAAACGCCGAACTGACCGCTGATCGCCAATGGAAAGATCAGATCAAACGGATCGAATCGGCCGATCGCGTGCGACCCAAATTACCAAAGACGTTAAACGCCGATCTGCGTGATTACCAAGTCGACGGATTCAAATGGATGACCCGACTGGCCCACCTTGGTGCCGGTGCGTGCCTCGCCGACGACATGGGATTGGGCAAAACGTTGCAGGCCCTCGCCGTGCTGCTTAACCGAGGCAAATCCGGCCCAGCACTGGTGGTCGCGCCGACATCGGTAGCGTCCAACTGGATTTCAGAGATCGCTCGCTTTGCACCGTCACTCAATCCGATTCTGTTCAGCGAAGCGGATCGCGAGACGGTGATCGCATCCTTGGGAAAACGAGATCTACTGATTTGCAGCTACGGGCTGATGGTGAACGAGGCCGAGAAATTGCAATCACGTCAATGGAGTACGCTGCTGCTGGATGAAGCTCAGGCAATTAAGAACGTGGATACCAAACGCAGTGAAGCAGCGATGGGACTGCAAGCCGATTTCCGCGTTGTGCTGACCGGAACGCCGATGGAAAACCATTTGGGTGAACTTTGGAACCTGTTTCAATTCATCAATCCAGGATTGCTCGGTTCATCGGCGTCGTTCCAAGATCGTTTTGCGATTCCGATCGAACGCGATCATCGCCGCGACGTCCAAAGGCAACTCAAACAATTGATCGCTCCATTCATTTTGCGACGCACTAAATCGCAGGTGTTGGATGAACTGCCGCCGCGAACCGAGATCACCGTCCCGATCGAATTGGGAGAAAACGAAGCTGCGATGTACGAAGCGATCCGCAAGAAGGCACTGCAGAATTTAGCGGACAGTGATGACGACCGACCGCTGCATCTGAAAATTCTTGCCGAACTGATGCGACTGCGGCGATTCTGCTGTCATCCCGATTTAGTGGACGCAGATGCGGGATTGAAAGCCGCGAAGCTCGATCGTTTTACCGAAACGGTGACGGATCTGATCGAAGCAGGACACAAGGTGTTGGTGTTCAGCCAGTTTGTCGGCCACCTGCACATTTTGCGAGATCGGCTAGACCAGCAAGAGATATCTTATCAGTATCTTGACGGCAGCACGCCTGCGAAAAAACGCAAGCAATCGGTGGACGCATTTCAGAATGGCGACGGCGATGTGTTCTTGATCAGTTTAAAGGCCGGTGGTGTGGGACTGAACCTGACGGCTGCTGATTACGTGATCCACATGGACCCCTGGTGGAATCCTGCTGTGGAAGATCAAGCGTCCGATCGTGCCCACCGCATGGGACAACAACGGCCTGTCACCGTTTACCGATTCATTACATCGGGCACCGTCGAAGAACGGATTTTAAAACTACACGAAAGCAAACGTGACCTAGCCGACAGCCTGCTCGAAGGCACCGAGTCCTCTGCCAAACTCTCGACCAAAGAACTCATGAAACTAATCCAGTAGAAAAACCGATTGAGAGAAACAACACTTCTCGGCGAACCCTACTATCGACGCCCGGCTCCGCGGTGGAGGTCAAAACTGCACGACCTCCAATCGATCTAGTGACCAATACGGGCGGTAGGAAGGCTATTTCGTCCGCTGGTTTTTTGGCAAAACGATAAAGGGGCAAAACGATGATGCGCGGTCGTCTATCGACCTGAAACAATATCGTTTTGCCCCCTCATCGTTTTGCCAAAATACGCCGCGACCATTGCTTGGATGAGCCCCAAACAAAAGGTTTGAGGGTCTTGTAGGAACTCTTGTTGGGTAGCCCTTTTTTTCCCATGTCTCGACGCAGCTTAGGAACGTCGGAACGAGACACGTTACGCAACAAGACGCCGACGACGCGTTGAAACGCCAACGATCAACACACCAAATGCCAACAGCGAATTGGGTTCGGGGATCGCGGTGACAGAAGTGGTTAGATCGTCGAAATGATACCCCATACCACCGCTGCCACCTTGCAGTGTTGCCGAACTGATTGAGTTGGCTCCGCTGTCGTCGATCAAACCGATGAAGAACGCTTGGTTGGCACCCGCGAGGACAATCGGATCCTCAAAGTCTGCGTTGACACTTTGACCGTTTGCAGTCAGGGATACACCGCTATTGTTCGGCGCGATCACAAACAATCCAACTGCTGATCGCGGTGAATCGAAGGTCAGGGTAATTATCTCGTTTTCAAAGGTTCGACTGAAATTGCCCACTCCAAGACTCAGCAGTTCGCGGCCCACATAGTTCGGCCCGCTGATGGTGTCAGTAGGGTTCTGATTGAAAATAGCGTTGAACACTGGATCGGTTTCGTAGACAACCAAATCAATCTGGCTGAAGTTTGAATCGACCGCGCTAAATGTTACTCCAGAGTCAGATCCCAGTACGACGCCCGATCCGACGGTGTCAAAATTGATCACGCTTTCCGTTGCTGAACCGAGTGCCGCTTGGTACTGCGAATACTCATCATAGGCAACCAATGCCGCTTGGCACTGGATTCCCAACCCACCATTCATCAACACACTACACGCGATCGCGATCAAAAACTTTTGCATCGTAGATTCTCTAAGGAACAAAACACATGAACATCCAACCATGTTCGGTAGTTTCATTCGACCGCCCTTTAAATGCAAGGCTCTGATCCCAGAATAGGGGTATACGGTCACCCCGGGCCATGCGTGGCCTGATGAAAATGTGTCGTTGTTAACTTCTGGCGACCGTTGAAAGTAGGCCGTAGCGAGCCATAGCGAGTTACGGCGGTGCGCACATTGCCGTAACTCGCTTTGGCTCGCTACGGCCTACATGCTGGCGATCAGGAAAATGTGCCGTTGCTACAACGTTTTATAGCGCTTCAGTTTGTGTTGTCTGCCATGGTGCAGCTTGCCCAATTTGCTGCGTTGCAATAATTTTCATCAGGCCAGGCTATGCGTCAGGCCTTAGAAAACAGAAACAGAGGGGTAGAACAGAAACAAAGTTTAGAGTGTCTTTTACGACCCGCACCGATAATCTCGACCATGGTTTCAGTCGATCTGCGTTGTGACGACAACATCGATTCGAAAATGGTCAGCTCACTTTAATGCTTAATGCTTAATGCTGCATTCACGTAGGCCGAATGGAGCCGAAGCGACATCCGGCGTTTGCATTGAGTATGAGCACTGGACGCAACGCCGGATATCGCTTTGGCTCTATTCGGCCTACAGGACTCGATGCAACAAATCACTCCGGGTCATACGCTAGGTTTGGGCTTAGCCAGCGTTCGGCTTCTCTCATGCTGACGCCTTTGCGTTTGGCGTAGGATTGGATTTGATCTTTGGTGACTCGGTCCACGGCGAAGTAGCGGGATTCGGGGTGACCGAAGTACAGGCCGCTGACTGCCGCGCCGGGGAACATTGCGTAGCTGGATGTTAGTTCAACGCCAGTTTCTTTTTCGGCATCTAGCAGGTTGAACAGCGTTCGTTTCTCGGTGTGATCGGGGCACGCGGGATAGCCGGCGGCAGGTCGAATGCCTCGATACTTTTCGTCGATCATTTGCTCTTTGGTCAGACCTTCGGATTTTCCGAATCCCCAATCCTTGCGAGCTTGTTCGTGCATGTATTCGGCGAATGCTTCGGCCAATCGGTCGGCGACGGCTTGAACCATGATGGCTTTGTAATCGTCCAATTCCGCTTTGTACGCTGCAGCCAGTTCTTCCGCACCGATGCCGGTCGTGACCACAAATCCGCCGATGTAATCTTCACGTCCACTATCGTGCGGTGCGATGTAATCGGACAGCGAACGGTAGTCGGTGGTTCCCTTGCGTTCCCATTGTTGACGCAGGCAATGGAACCGAGTTTGTTCGGCCGAACGGCTTTCGTCGGTGTAAACAATGATGTCGTCACCATCGCTGGCGGCAGGCCAGAAACCGTAGACCGCATTTGCTTTCAGTGAACCATTTTCGATCACCTGATCCAAAATCGCATTGGCGTCGTCGTAGAGTTCTTTGGCTTGATCACCGACAACAGGATCGTTGAAAATCTTTGGATACTTGCCCTTCAATTCCCAGGTCATGAAGAACGGCGACCAGTCGATGTAAGGCCGCAGTTCAGACAACGGGAAATCGGTTAGCGTCTTGGTTCCGGTGAACGAAGGCGTGTCGATTTGGACGCTCTTCCAATCGGTAGCGAATCGTTTTTCCAGAGCATCGGCGTAGGTCACCAATTTCTGTTGCCGGTCGCGATAGCTTGCAGCAAGGTTCGCTTGCGCGGCAACGTTTTCGGCGAGGTAGCCGTCACGCGAATCTTTGCTGAGTAATTTTTCCACGACACCAACGCTGCGACTGGCGTCCATCACGTGCAGGACGGGCCCGTCGTAGGCCGGCGCGATGCGGACGGCGGTGTGTTTCGCACTGGTGGTCGCGCCGCCAACAAGTAGCGGCATCGTCATCCCGGCGCGTTTCATTTCGCGGGCGACGTGAACCATTTCATCCAGGCTAGGTGTGATCAGTCCGCTTAGGCCGATCATGTCTGCGCCCTCTTTGACGGCTTCTTCCAAAATCTTTTCGCATGACACCATCACGCCAAGATCGATGACTTTGTAGTTATTGCACTGCAGCACCACGCCGACAATGTTCTTGCCGATGTCGTGAACATCACCCTTGACGGTCGCGATCAAGAACTTGCCGCGGGTGTCGTCGCTTTCGATTCCGGCGAGCCGCTTTTCTTCTTCCATAAACGGTTCCAGGTAAGCCACCGCCTTCTTCATCACGCGAGCACTCTTGACGACTTGTGGCAGGAACATTTTCCCTTGGCCAAACAGATCACCAACAACACTCATGCCATCCATCAACGGGCCTTCGATCACGTTGAGGCACTTGTCGTAATGCTGGCGAGCTTCTTCGGTGTCCTCGACGATGTACTTGTCGATGCCCTTAATCAAGGCGTGCTTCATTCGTTCTTCGATCGAATTTTCACGCCACGCCAGATCTTCGCCGGTCTTCTTTTTGCCGGTTCCTTTGACCGATTCGGCGAAGTCAAGCATTCGGTCGGTCGCGTCATCACGTCGGTTCCAGAGCACATCTTCGACGTGTTCTAGCAGATCCTTGGGAATCTCTTCATAGACTTCCAGTTGACCCGCGTTGACGATCCCCATGTCCAAACCGGACTTAATCGCACGGTACAGGAACGCGCTGTGGATTGCTTCGCGGACCCTGTCGTTGCCGCGAAAACTGAAACTGATATTGCTGACGCCACCGCTGGTCTTCGCACCGGGGCATTCTTCCTTGATCCGGGCAACCGCGTTGACGAAATCAACCGCATAGTTGTTGTGCTCTTCCATCCCCGTGGCGACGGTCAGAATGTTGGGATCGAAGATGATATCCTCGGGTGGAAAGTCCAGTTCTTCGGTCAACAGTTTGTAGGCTCGTTTGCAGATTCGCACCTTGTTGTCTTCGTCGGCGGCCTGCCCTTCTTCGTCGAAGGCCATGACGACGGCGGCGGCACCGTACTTGCGAACCAATTTTGCACGTCTCAGAAATTCTTCTTCGCCGTCTTTTAGCGAGATCGAATTGACGATCGCTTTGCCCTGCAAATTTCGCAGTCCAGCTTCTAGCACTTCCCACTTGCTGCTATCGACCATGACAGGCACCGACGAGGCAACATCATCACCCGCGATCAAACGCAGAAAACGCGTCATCGCTTCGGCACCATCAAGCAACGCATCGTCGAAGTTGATGTCGATGATCGTGGCACCATTTTCCACTTGCTCGCGGGCGACCTCGACGGCCTCTTCATACTTCTCTTCGCGAACCAGCCGAGCGAACTTGCGGCTGCCGGTGACGTTGGTTCGTTCGCCGACCATCGTGAATGGAATTTCCGGACGCATGACCATCGGCAACGTTCCGGACAGCCGGGTCAGGGCCGGGATGGAAGTACGCTGTTTAGGTTTTCGGCCTTTAATTTGGTCGGCCATCGCAGCGATGTGGTCGGGCGTTGTGCCACAGCAGCCGCCTAAAATGTTGACCCAACCATTGTCCGCATACTCGCCAACCTTTTTAGCCATGGCGGCCGGCCCAAGATCAAACTGCCCCATTTCATTGGGCAGACCTGCGTTGGGATGGCAGGAAATCGGAATGCCAGCGACTTTGGAAAGTTCTTCGATGTGCGGCCGCATGACGTCTGGGCCGAGGGCGCAGTTCATGCCGACCGAAAGAAGCGGGAAGTGATTGATCGCTGTCCAGAAAGCTTCGACGCTTTGAGCGCTGACAAAGGTTCGTCCACCATCGGCGAACGTTCCCGATGCCATCACGGGCACGACGCGTCCACCGCCGTCAAAGTAATCCTGAATCGCAAACAGGCATGCCTTCAAGTTCAATGTGTCGATCGCGGTTTCGGGCAACAGGATATCGACACCTGCTTCGCATAGTGATTTCACCTGAGCGCGATAGCTGTCAACCATTTCCATGAAGGTCGTATCGCGGTGAGCCGGATCTTCCTTGGTGCTGATCGCCAATTGACGCGTGGTTGGTCCGATCGATCCGGCGACAAAACGCGGTTTGTCGGGCGTGATCTCGGTCCACTTGTCGGCGGCCTTGCGGGCACACGCGACCGCGGCGTGATTGATTTCGTCCACCATTTCCAGCGGCAGATCGAATTCGACCATACCGACGGGCGAGGCACCGAAGGAGTTGGTTTCGACGATGTCGGAACCAGCCTCGTAATAGGCGGCGTGAATGTCGGTGATCTTTTCAGGATGAGTCAGACAAAGAATGTCCGAAAAATTCTTCAGATCTTTGTTGTGGTCGGCAAATCGTTCACCACGCACCGCCATTTCGTCGAGCTGCAACCGCTGGATCATCGTCCCCATCGCTCCATCGAGCAGCAAAATACGCTCGCGGATCAGTTCGGAGACCAGAGAATCGGGTGCTTGGGCAGCGGGAGGCGAGGTTTGAAGCATTTTGGTTCGCGGGAAACTGCAAATCACGAGGAGAGAAAGAAGACGGGCAAGTCACGGGGAAACGTCATTGCCGATGTGTTTCCCGTCATCTTCCTAGCCGGACAACAAAACAGCAAGCCGAACGGCGCAATAGAACTGCAAATTTACGGTTGAAATGGGCATTTTCGATGCATTCTTCATCGTACTGAGGAATTATCCCGAAACAACTTCGTCAGATTCGATTCCCCTAAATCTCATTCCGAACGCGAAAGCAAGGGATTTCCGCGTCAAACAAGATCCCTCGCTTACGCGTTCGGGTTGGGAAAAAGGGGAAGTTATTGAAGTTAATCCGGGGCAGCCCCAAAAGTAGGCCGTAGCGAGTAAAGCGAGTTACGGCAGGGCTGCAAAACGCCGTCACTCGCTCCACTCGCTACGGCCTACAAAAATCTTGCCGATTTGGATGCCTGCACCCCATCGGCCACGTTCGACGATTTTCATCTTGCTCGAGGCGTCACATTTTAGCTATTCCGCAGATTCCTAAAGATCCCGCCAAGGGGTTCCCGAAACCTGAAGTGTGCCGCTTCGTTTTTAACCGCAGTCCCAGTTCTTCATCATGAACCAACCCAATACTGGCTCGTCAAACGATCACGATCAGATCACACCGCGACTGTTTCGCTTGCGTGACCTGCATCCGAGCAAGAATCCCGCTAAATCACCAGCGGCACCCTCAGTCGTCGCTCCACAGGTGCAAGCTGAGCCACCGTTTCAAGCCGAGCAAACGACTCTTCAGTATTCGCCAGCATCTGCGGAATCGCACGGTATCGCTGATGAACCCGGTATGACTAATCAGACAGCGTACGAGTCATCCGAACAACTGAAATCTCGCGAGCGGATTGAGCGACATCTCGATGCCAGTCCAGAGGGACGCAGTTGGATGGAATCGGCACTCGCCCACCGAAAGGTCTTGGTGCTACTGCTGCTTGCCATCAGTGCAGCACTATGGACAAGCCGTGAAGATGCAAGTCGTGAGGGTTCCGGACAGCAGCAAGCCAATCCCGATTCAGAACTTTCCCTAGCAAATGGGACTCTTGAATTTGATCCAACCCAGTTTGATGCGGGAACGCTAGTTGACGAGGGTCAAGATTTCTTCCCGACGGAGAACACTGTCGATTCTGGGTCCCAAGGTTTGGCCGCAAACACAAACAGCAACGCCTCGAACTCAAACGCGTCCTCACCCGCAATCGCAGAGAACTCACCAGCGCTGGCAAGCAACTCGCTTGTTCCCAATCCGGTCAGCACCACAACAAGCTCCGCTGCATCAACTAGACTTAGCGAACCATTGGCTGCAACGGGCGATGAAAATGCAAGCGCTGGCAACGTCGCGATAGCTTCTTCAGCCCCGAATACTGAACCAGCGATGTCGCAAATTCACAGCACAGGACTGACGGTGGAAGCAGTTTCCAGCAGAACACCACGCGACCCTGTTTTTAATGTCGCCAGCTCCGCGAATTCGGCGGAGCCAGACAACGACATGTTGAACGTCGTGGCGGACACGGCACCTCGCCAACAAGAAACGGAATTGACTTTGCAAAACTCCACGACGCCCAACGGTGTCGCCGACTGGCTGAAGTATCTTCCTGCTCAGCCGTAAGTTCAATTCAAGATCGACTGATTGATTCCCTCGCCCTCAAAATCCCATCGCAGAAGTCACCATGAGTTCCACCGGCCAAGCTTTTGTCAAATCGTTTGCACGACGAAGCCAAACGAATTCAACCAATAGATCCGCGACTCAAACTACCGAGAAAACGGTCAGTCCGTCGCGATCCGAGCGACTGGCAATCGCCGACAGCGATGCTGCTGCCACCAATGCAGCGGAAATGCGATCCGCGGAACTGTGGGTGGATTCGTTTGATGACACCCAACACCGAATTGATCAAGCATCTGGTTCCGTTTCTGCACCGCATCTTCATTCCAGCTCGGTGCAACAGAATTCCAGCTCGGTGCAGCAAGCAAGCACAGCCAATGATGTCAGTGGCTCACAACCAGCAGGCGAATCGCCCGAAGCGATCTTGTCGGCACGCATCGCCAAAGCCTTGCAACCGAGTCAAGTCGAGACGCAGTCGATCCCACGAGTCGCTGATACTTTGGTTACCGACACAGAGCCTGCCGAAGAAATTCAACAGTCGCCACAGCGGTTAAGTGAAGCTCAAACCAACGAGCCTCTGCGTGCTAGTTGGGAAGTGGAAGTGTTCGACATTCCCCAGCCGGTCGCCGATCTTTTTTTCGATGAATCACTTTTTCAAGATTTGTCGGATCGAATGAAAGAGGCATCGCAGGGCGGCCTGCGAACGATGTTAATGACCAGCGCGTTGGCTGGCGAAGGACGCACCACCGTTGCGATCGGTGTCGCTTTGGCTGCTGCGGCTTCGGGACTTCGCGTGGCGCTAGTGGACGGTGATTTAGCCGAACCAACATTGGCCGAAGAATTGCGGTTGGACCTGGACCATAGCTGGGTTGAATCTGTTCGACGCGGCGTCCCAATCAAAGAGATTGCAGTCCACGCGGTCGAAGACAATCTAACTTTGATCCCGCTGCTGCCAACCGATTCAGGAAGACAAGCCACGGCGGTCGAATGTGCTCAAATGATCGAAACGCTGAAGCCTTCATTTGATCTGATCGTTGTCGATGGCCCGACTGCGGACGCAAGAGACATCCGCATGTTGGGTTCGGCGATCGACAGCGTGATCATCGTTCACGACGTCAATCAAAGCAGCGACTCAGCGGCCGACCTACTTGCCGCCCGCTTGCAACGAGCCGGAATCGACGGCGTCGGCATCGTCGAGAATTTTGCCTAGCGCGAACGGCATTCGCTCGTTAACCCGCGAGGGCATCGCTCCGCGAGTTCGGGGCCAGCACAACGCGCGGGGCGATGCCTAGGCTGACGAAAATGTTTGCGTGGAGGGAAACTGGATGGCTTTGGGGATTTGTGGCTGACCGGCCTCGGTGTTGATTGCAAATTGCAAAATGAACACTGAAAAATGTAAATTGACCAGCAAATACCGCTTCCCAAGAATTTTCAGTTTGCAATGTTCATTTTGCAATTTGCAATGTTCAACTGGTTCGCGAAACACATCACCCACCGCGTTTGCATCAGCCTAGGCGATGCCCAGCGCGGCTAAACGAACTGACTCGTTGGAGGAGAAAATGCATTTTCTGGCCCGGCGAATCCGCCGAATTCCTTTGCCATCGAAAACAAAGCTGTCCAGCATTGAGTTGAACAAAAAGTCAGGCCCTGGGGAGCGGGTGGCTAGCCACTGGCGTGTTTGTTTTTGCGGTGTTTTTGCAGGTTTCTGATGGTAGAGCACAATTCGGGCCAAAATCCGACGGGCTGGCCTTTTCAGAATTGGGGTGGTTTGTTATTTTTCGAGGGTGATCATCGGCCAACTGTTTCGCTTCGCGACGTCTTCCCTTCCAAAAAACTCCGCCGGACTTCGGAAAAGTCTCGGTGGGGCGGGGGAAAGTGCATCTTTCCCGCGCTCGCAATCCCCTGCAATAGACGCGGATTCCGCACTCACGGATATCACTAGCGTCTGTGACTTTGCGCTCACCGTCTACGCCTTGGCCGGCATCTCAAACGCAAACACTCAAATCCGGATTTTTCAACCGAACTGGTTGATTTAGCCCGATTCAAACCCTTCGCTCCAATGCATTTGCCCGACCACGGTTTTTGCTGACGAGCCACATCAGGAGCTTTCTTACACGATGGCAACCACCAGCAAGCGACGACTGGAACCTACCGATGTCCGCCACTTTGGCACCGGATTGGGCGGGAATTTCGAACTGCCCGATTTGACCGCATTGCAAACCGCTTCCTATGCCGATTTTTTGCAAGCCGATGCGGATCCCCGTAATCGCAAGGATCACGGCCTGGAATCCGTGCTGAAAGAAATTTTTCCGATCAGCAGCTATGACGGCAACACAACGCTGGAGTATTTGCACTATGAATTGGGTAAGCCGCGTTACACCAGCCAGGAATGTCGCCAACTGCGGATGACTTACGGTTTGCCGCTGCGGATTTGGTTGCGTCTGAATCGCGAAGAGCCATTGGAAGAGGAAGTCTATCTGGGCGATTTGCCTATCATGCTTGGTGGTGGTGAATTCATCATCAATGGTGCCGAGCGCGTTGTTGTGTCGCAATTGCACCGCAGTCCCGGTGTTGACTTTGTGCTCGAGCAAGACACCACGACTGATCGCAAGTTGCCATCTTGCCGCGTGATTCCCGAACGTGGTTCGTGGATCGAAGTCAACGTGACGAAGAAAGATGCGTTGACGGTTCGAATTGACCAGTCAGGTAAGTTCGCCGCCACGACTCTATTGCGTGCGATGGATCCGAAGTATTCGACCGACTCGGATATTTTGAACGCATTCTACGAGACCAAGACGGTCAAGATCACAGGCGAGAAGACTGCGGCGAAGATCGAAGGCATGATCGCGGTTGACGATGTGGTTTACCCATCGGGTCACGAGCGTGCTGGTGAAATTATCATTGAAGCGGCTTACAAGATCACCAAGGAAATTGCCGAAACGATCTGCACTGTCGATGTCAAGCAAATCGACGCGATGGATTCGCCCAAGGTTCCGTTGATCTTCCACACGTTGGCTGAAGATAATACCGCCAGCCACGAAGAAGCTCTTTTGCGGATTTACCAACGGCTGCGTCCGGGTAACCCGCCGCAATTGGAAAAGGCTCGCGTCTTGTTCCAAGAGAAGTTCTACGACGACAATCGTTATCGCTTGGGCAAGGTCGGCCGTTTCCGCCTGAACCGCAAGTTGGACTTGGGTGTGCCCGAAAGCGAAATGTGCTTGCGTCCCGATGACATGATCGAAGCGATTCGTTACCTGATCGAATTGTTCGATGCGGATAGCGATGCGGAAATCGATGACATCGACCACTTGGGCAACCGTCGTCTGCGAACGATTGACGAACTGGCTAGCGAAGAACTTCGCAAGGGTTTCCTGAAGCTTCGCCGGACCGTTCAAGAGCGGATGTCGATCAAGGATGCGACCGACATGTCGCCTCGATCGTTGATCAATCCCAAGTCCGTTTCCGCAGCGATCGATTTCTTCTTCGGCCGTGGCGAACTTTCGCAGGTGGTTGACCAGACGAACCCGCTATCGCAGTTGACTCACGAACGTCGTTTGTCGGCACTCGGCCCTGGTGGTTTGAACCGCAAACGTGCTGGCTTTGAAGTTCGCGATGTTCACATTTCTCACTACGGTCGTATTTGTCCGATTGAGACTCCTGAAGGTACGAACATTGGTCTGATTTCGTCGTTGGCAATTTTTGCGGGCGTCGATGATTACGGATTCCTGGTCACGCCTTACCGCAAGATCAAAGACGGCAAGGTGACTGACCAAACCGTTTGGTTGCGAGCGGACGAGGAAACCGAAGCCTTCGTCGCACCGGCCGATACCGAGGTCAACAAGGGTGCCCTGGTTGCTGGTCCTAACATGATCGCTCGGGTCCATAGTGACTTCCAAATCGTCCAGCCTGAACAGGTGGATTACATGGACGTCGCACCGGCACAGATGGTCGGCGTGTCAGCCGGTTTGATTCCGTTCCTGGAACACGATGATGCAAACCGCGCGTTGATGGGATCGAACATGCAGCGGCAAGCCGTGCCGTTGTTGGTTGCCGAACCACCGATTGTTGGTACCGGAATGGAACGCGAAGTCGCACGTAACAGTGCAATGGTCGTTCGTGCCCGCCGAGCAGGCAAAGTGACCTACGTCGATTCGACTCGCATCGAAATCGGCAGCGATCACTATGATTTGAAAAAGTACCAAGGTTTGAACGAACGAACCTGTCAAAACCAACGCCCGATCATTTCGCTTGGTGATAAGGTTGAAAAGAACCAAATCATCGCCGACGGCGCTGCGACCCTGAACGGCGAATTGGCTCTTGGCCGAAACGTCTTGGTTGGGTTCATGTCGTTCGATGGTTTCAACTACGAAGACGCGATCATCATCAGTGAAGAATTGGTGCGTGCGGATACTTACACATCGATTCACATCGAAGATTTCGACGTGGAAATTCGCGAAACCAAATTGGGCCGCGAAGAGTTCACTCGCGACATTCCAAACGTTTCCGAAAAAGCACTTCGCAACCTCGATGACGGTGGCGTGGTCAACGTTGGTACTTACGTGAAGCCTGGCGACATTTTGGTCGGCAAGGTTTCGCCCAAGAGCAAGACTGAATTGACGCCGGAAGAAAAACTGCTTCACGCGATCTTTGGTCGTGCCGGTGAAGACGTCAAGAATGATTCACTAGAAGTGCCATCGGGCATCGAAGGCATCGTGATTGACACTCATAAATTCAGCCGCCGGATGTCTCTTTCCGAAGAAGAGCGAAAGGAATTCGAGCGAGAACTGAAGGAAGCGGAAACCGAAGGCAACGAGGAAATCGCTAGCACCTTTGAATCCTTCGTCCGTGAAATGGAAGAAGCCGCTGGTACCAAGTTGAAGGACGCAACTGGAACGCCACTGGCCGACGGACAAGATCCAAAGTTTGTTGCCGAACGAGCGACTTCGTTCCGCATCGATCACGTGTTGGATCAGGTCAAGGGCGACGCCAAGACATCCGCAGTGGAAGAGACCTACAAGCAGCAATGGCCGAACGTTGAAAAATCGATCGATGATCGTGATCGCAAACTGAACTCGATGAAGCGTGGTGATGAACTTCGCAGCGGCGTGCTTCAGATGTGCAAGATCTATGTCGCAACCAAGCGAACGATCAGCGTCGGTGACAAGATGGCCGGTCGTCACGGAAACAAGGGTGTGATCGCCAAGATCCTGCCCGTCGAAGATATGCCGTTCCTGCCCGATGGAACGCCGATTCAAATCATGCTGAACCCGCTGGGCGTTCCGTCGCGGATGAACGTGGGACAGATTTTGGAAACGCACCTCGGTTGGGCTGGTGCCAAACTTGGCTTCCAAGCGATCACGCCTGTGTTTGATGGTGCGACCGAAGAAGACATCAACAAGTGTTTGGCCGAAGCCGGTTTGCCGGCTCACGGTAAAATTCGTTTGACCGATGGCCGAACGGGTGAACCGATGGAACAGGAAACCACGGTTGGCTACATCTACATGTTGAAACTTCACCACTTGGTCGACGACAAGGTCCACGCACGCAGCACCGGTCCTTACTCGCTGATTACCCAGCAACCACTTGGCGGCAAGGCTCGCTTTGGTGGTCAACGGTTCGGCGAGATGGAAGTATGGGCATTGGAAGCATACGGTGCCGCTTACATCCTGCAGGAACTTCTGACCGTCAAGTCCGACGATGTGGAAGGTCGAACCAAGATCTACGAATCGATGGTCAAGGGCGAAAACACGCTCGAAGCCGGAACGCCAGCGTCGTTCGACGTGCTGACGAACGAGATTCGCGGTTTGGCATTGAACATGCAGCTAGAAAAGCGACCGATTTAAAGAAGCGATTAGCTTTTAGCGGTTAGCTATTAGCTTTGTCGCTGAGCGGTAGACGTGCATTGGAGATCAATCGCGTCCCCGCCCACCCTGCCAAACAAATCGCCGTGGTTCGCAAGCTCCATGGCCTATTCATCAAAACGCAACATTTAAATAGCTAATTGCTAAACGCTAACAGCTAAGGGCTTTAAAATTATGTCAAACGGCGAATCCAGCAGCTACGATCGCATCAACGATTATGCATCGGTCAAGATTTCACTCGCCCGCCCCCAAGACATCAAAAGTTGGTCGTTCGGCGAAGTTAAAAAGCCGGAAACGATTAACTACCGAACCTACCGTCCCGAAAAAGACGGTTTGTTCTGCGAGCGTATTTTCGGACCTGAAAAGGATTGGGAATGTGCCTGCGGCAAGTACCGCGGAATGAAGTACAAGGGCATGATCTGTGACCGCTGTGGCGTCAAGGTCACTCACAGTCGCGTGCGTCGTAAGCGAATGGGCCACATTGAATTGGCCGCGCCCGTCGTTCACATCTGGTTCTTCAAAGCGATGCCCTCACGCTTGGGCAACTTGCTGGACATGAAAACCAGTTCGATGGAAAAGGTGATCTACTTCCAAGATTACGTCGTCATCGATCCAGGCGAAACCGAACTGGAAGCTCGCCAATTGCTGACCGAAGAAGAGTACCGCGCCGCGCGGACTCAGTACGGTCCCGGTTCATTCGAAGCCGACATGGGTGCCGAAGCCGTTCGCAAATTGCTGAACCAATTGGACTTGGTCACGCTGTCGGACAAGCTTCGCGTCGACCTTGCCGAAACTGGATCAAAGCAAAAGAAGAAAGACCTGATCAATCGCTTGAAGATCGTTGAATCGATCCGCGACAGTGACAACCGTCCCGAGTGGATGGTGCTGGACGTCGTGCCCGTGATTCCTCCGGATTTGCGTCCACTGGTTTTGCTGGACAGCGGCAACTTTGCAACGTCCGACTTGAACGATCTGTATCGCCGGATCATCAACCGAAACAATCGTCTGCGTAAGCTCGTCGATTTGAACGCTCCCGAAGTCATCATTCGTAACGAAAAGCGAATGTTGCAACAGTCGGTCGATGCGTTGTTTGACAACAACCGTTGCAAGCGACCTGTGTTGGGGTCGTCAAACCGGCCGCTGAAATCCTTGACCGATATGATTAAGGGTAAGCAAGGTCGTTTCCGCGAAAACTTGCTGGGCAAGCGAGTCGATTACTCCGCACGTTCAGTCATCGTGGTCGGACCTCGTTTGAAGCTGCACCAATGTGGTCTGCCTAAGAAGATCGCGCTTGAACTGTATCAGCCGTTCATCATTCGTCGTCTGAAGGAGCTCGGACACGCCGACACGATCAAGTCGGCCAAGAAGATGCTCGAACGAAAAGACGAAGAAGTTTGGGACATTCTTGAACAGGTCATTAAGAACCACCCCGTGCTTCTAAACCGAGCACCGACGCTTCACCGAATGGGTATCCAAGCGTTCGAACCGGTGCTGGTCGAAGGCAACGCGATTCACTTGCATCCATTGGTTTGCAAGGGCTTCAACGCTGACTTTGACGGTGACCAAATGGCCGTCCACTTGCCGCTTTCGATCGAAGCCCAAGTCGAAGCCCACACGTTGATGATGTCAACCAATAACGTGTTCGCACCATCGAATGGTAAGCCGATTATGAGTCCTTCGCAGGACATCGTGATGGGTTGTTATTACCTGACTTTGATGCTGCCCGATCAAAAGGGGGAAGGCATGGTGTTCAGCGGTTACGAAGAAGTCGATATGGCTTACTCGCAGGGCATTTTGCAGATTCACAGCAAGATCAAGATGCGTTTGCCGCGTCACCAGAAACTGAAAACTACCGAAGGCATCGGCACCTACGGCGAGATCATCGAAACCTCGCCCGGTCGCGTTCGCTTCAACGAAATGCTGCCCGTCGGAATGGACTACTACAACTTCACCATGAAGAGTGGTGACTTGGCGAAATGCATTAGCGATTGCTACCAACGCCTCGGTCGCAAGGCAACGATTCACGTCTTGGACGACATGATGCAGTTGGGCTTCCGCGAATCCACCAAGTCGGGTCTGTCGTTCGCGACCGATGACTTGGTCACGCCGGACACCAAACAAGACTTCATCAAGAAGGCCGAAAAGGAAGTGATGAAGCTGAAGAAGAACTACGAACGTGGTTTGATGTCGGGCGGCGAACGTTACAACCACGTGTTGGACGAATGGACCGCGGCTCGCGAATTAATCACGACCGACATGATGGAAGCGATGAAGAACGACATTCGCGAAGGCGGCTGGTACGTGAACCCCGTTTACCTGATGTCGCACTCCGGTGCTCGTGGTGGTATCGAACAAATTCGTCAGTTGGCGGGCATGCGAGGTCTGATGGCCAAGCCTACGGGTGAGATCATCGAAACGCCGATTAAGGCGAACTTCCGTGAAGGCCTTTCGGTTCTTGAATACTTCTCATCCACCCACGGTGCTCGTAAGGGTCTGGCCGATACGGCTTTGAAAACTGCTGACTCGGGTTACCTGACTCGTAAGCTTGCCGACGTTGCCCAAAACGTGGTTATCACGATGGACAATTGCGGCACCACGCAGGGCATCACCAAGGGTGTTGTCTATCGCGGTGAAAAGATCGAAGTCTCGTTGGTCGATTCGATCAATGGTCGCGTTAGCCGCAAGTCGATCGTAAACCCTGTCACCGACGAAGTCATCGTTTCGGAAAACGAGATGATCACGCCAACGATCGCTCGCAAGATCGAGGAAATGGGCTTGGAAAAAATCCAAGTGCGTACCCCGATGACCTGCGACGCACCGCTGGGTGTTTGCCGTTGCTGTTACGGAATGGACATGTCCACCGGATCCATGGTCGAAGAAGGCATGGCCGTCGGTATCATCGCGGCTCAGTCGATCGGTGAACCCGGTACTCAGTTGACGATGCGTACCTTCCACATTGGTGGTTCAGTATCCAAGCAAACCGTCGAATCAGATTTCAAGAGTAAGAAAGCTGGTGAAGTTCGTTTGACTCGGGTTCGTGGCGTTGAAAACAAAGACGGCGAATTGGTCGTCCTGAACCGTAACGGTGAAATCACGTTGGTCGATGAACGCGGTCGCGAAATTGAATCTTACCCAGTGCCAACCGGTGCAACGTTGAAGGTTGCCGAGGGCGGCACGGTCGAAGAAGGCGCGGTTCTTTGCGAATGGAACCCCTACTCGATTCCGATTCTTTCGGAAGTCACCGGGATGGTGAAGTTCGAGGACATCGTCGAAGGCGAAACCGTTCGGTCCGAACGCGAAGCTTCCGGTAACACTCGGATGATGGTGATCGATCACAAGGGTGACCTCCACCCACAGATCGTGATTCAAGACGAAACCGGTCGTAACCTTGACGTCATCTTCCTGCCCGAACGGGCTCAGGTGATGGCGAAGGCCGATCAAGCAATCAAGCCTGGTGACGTGATCGCTGAAATGCCTCGTGAAGCGGGTGGTGTTTCCGACATCACCGGTGGTCTGCCACGAGTCACCGAGATCTTTGAAGCTCGTAAGCCCAAGGATCCCGCCGTGATCGCCGAAGTCGATGGCGAAGTCGAAATTCTTGCCGAGCGTAAGCGTGGTAAGCGAACGATCATCGTCCGCAGCGAATCAGGCATCGAACGCGAACACTTGGTGCCACACGGAAAGCACTTCCAAGTTCACAGTGGTGACTTGGTCAAAGCTGGACAAGCATTGGTCGATGGACCGTTGGTTCCTCACGACATTCTTCGAGTGTCGGGTGAAGAAGCGGTTCAGCAATACTTGCTGCATGAGATCCAACAGGTTTACCAATCGCAAAAAGTGGAAATCAACGATAAGCACTGCGAGATCATTATCGCTCGCATGCTTCGCAAAGTGAAAGTGGAAACCGCTGGCGATACCAACCTGTTGCCCGGCAGCGTGATGGATCGTTTTCACTTCCGTAAAGCAAACGAAGAAATGACCACCTGTTTGAAGATTGCCGCACCCGGCGACAGTGATTTCAACGAAGGTCAAATCGTGCCGAAGGAAACGTTCGAGCAAACCAACGCCGAGATCGAAGCGATGGGTGGAACGCCAGCGAAGGGCAAACGGCCCAAGAGTGCCACGGCATCGACTCAGTTGCTGGGGATTACCAAGGCAGCGGTTCAGTCGAATAGTTTCATCAGTGCAGCATCGTTCCAAGAAACCACCAAGGTGTTGACCGAAGCGGCATTGGCCGGCAAGGTCGATAAGTTGGTCGGGCTGAAAGAAAACGTGATCCTGGGTCACTTGATCCCAGCGGGTACAGGTTTCCGAATCTTCCAAGAATCGGAAGTCAATTACCGCCGCGAGGCTTTGGAAGCACTTTCCGAAGCACCGGTTTCGACGTTGGAAGAAAGCTTCCCGCTGCTCAATGCAGAGGAAGGTGCCGTGGCCTCACCCGAAGCCTCGGCTCCTGCGGCACCACCGGAAGCTCAGGCACCACCGCAAGCCTCGGCTCCCGACGAAGGTCCCGCACCCACGCTAGACCAAATGCTCGGCGGCCAAGACTGATTGTTTCTTAGCTATTGAAAACACGAAGCCGTGTGGAGCATTGCGACACACGGCTTTTTCGTAGGCCGGAACAAGTGCGGCGCAGTTCCGACATCCTTCAAAGTTCGAACATGCAATTGCCGAAACTGCGCTGCGCTGCGTTTGTTCCGGCCTACATCATGACTCCCCACAAAGCTCTCCAGCAATACTTCGGATACGAAAACTTCCGAACGTCTCAATCGAGCGTGATCGATCATGTGCTGGGTGGTAATCACGCGATGGTCGTAATGCCAACGGGCATGGGAAAATCTCTGTGCTACCAGATTCCTGCGTTGGTCAGCGATGACCTGACGCTAGTTCTGTCACCGCTAGTGGCGCTGATGAAAGACCAAGTGGACGCGCTTGTCAGCCGAGGAATAGACGCGGCATTCATCAATTCATCGCTCGACCGGGAAACTCGATTGCAGCGCTACGACGAAGTGGCGGCTGGTAAGTATAGAATTCTATACGTTACACCGGAGCGTTTTCGTAAAGCGGATTTCTGCGAGATCATGCGCAGTCGCAAGGTCGGATTGCTGGCGATCGATGAAGCTCACTGCGTCAGCCAATGGGGACACGACTTCCGGCCTGATTACTCACGAATTGCAGAGATTCGCGACCTGATTGGCAATCCGACCACGATCGCTTTGACGGCTACGGCAACGGCCGAGTGTCGCGATGACATCTACCGCGTCATCGGCATCGAATCGTCACAGATTCGATTATTTCATGAGGGAATTGATCGCCCTAATTTGACGTTAGACGTGTGCCCGGTTTTAGATGAAGACGAAAAGGTGCAGCAGATCGTAGAAACGCTTCGCAGCGACCAATACGCCGGTGGCAGCGTGATTCTGTACTTCTCGTTGATCAAAACACTGCAGCGAATCAGTGATCAGTTGTTTCGCCAAGGCGTCGATCACGTTTGTTACCACGGTGACCTCAATCGCGGTCAGCGGAGGCGGATCCAGGACGATTTTATGACTGGCGACGCCGATGTGGTGTTGGCAACCAATGCGTTTGGCATGGGCGTCGATAAATCTGACATCCGCATTGTCATGCATGTCGAAACGCCCGGTTCGATTGAATCGTATTACCAGGAAGTTGGCCGCGCGGGCCGCGACGATCGCCCGAGTCTTTGTCGATGGCTTTACGACCAAAGCGACTTGATGACTCAAATGCAATTCATCGAATGGTCCAACCCCGACGCGGATTTCTACGGCCGCGTCTACACAATGCTAACCGAGAACAACGAACAATGTCGCGCCTTCGGTTTGCAATGGATGAACGAACGCCTGCAAAAGGTCAGCCGCCACGACCATCGGCTCGCGACAGCCATTTCAATGCTGGACCGGCAAGGCGTCATCGCTGGTCCACGCGAACCCGAATGTTTTGAATTACTGAGCGATCTACCCACCTTCTTTCGAGACGAAGATCAACTGGCTGAAAAGAAACGCCGCGACCAAGAACGCTTGTACGCGATGGTCCAATACGCGGCGTGGGAAGGAGACCGGAAAGAGTTCTTGAACGACTATTTCCTGGGCTAGGGAATTGTTACGGAACGACTTCCCGGTTTTGTTTTCAGCAAAATGGGGGCGTCAGGCAACGCCGTGAACAGTTTTGGTCCCGGCAAACACGTGTTAGGAACGAGCGGGGAATCAGTGTCGGCTTTCGCAGGGGACGTCGCCTTAATTACTGCCGGATTGGTGTCGTCACTCATCCCGAGGGAAGTCGAACAGATCAATGCAAATTGTCGTTGATCGATCCACGATCATAACGCGGGTGAATAGTCCCGGCGGGCCGGAAGCTCTCTGCCGGGGATGTAAATCCCCGGATGGCAGCGTTATCTCTCACTTTTTCTCTGTAACCAAT
>NZ_LWSK01000088.1 GCF_001642955.1 Rubripirellula obstinata
CGCGAAACCGAGCCAGAGAATTGGTGAGATATAACGCTGCCATCCGGGGATTTACATCCCCGGCAGAGAGCTTCCGTCCCTCCGGGACTATTCACTCAGCCATTATTAGTGGTGACATTTTCAGAAAAGACCGGCAGAGAGCTTCCGTCCCTCCGGGACTATTCACTCAGCCATTATTAATGGTGACATTTTCAGAAAAGACCAGCAGAGAGCTTCCGTCCCTCCGGCACTATTCACGAACGTTATGATCGCGGATCGATCAACGACAATTTGCATTGATTGGATCGACTTCAGCGCACTAAGCAGCACGTCGTTGTTGATGCTGAACTTCACCTGGGCCGATGTGACGGCCAAGGGTTTCAATTTCTAATCGCAACAATTGCTTGACGACTGTGCTGGCTGCCGGGCGGTCGGCGGGGTTTTCGGCAATCATCGTTTCGACAAGATCGGCAACCGGTTCTAGCACGACCTGCGAAACAGGCTCGATCCGGGCCATCCATTGCCACAGCATGCGGCCCAACGAGAATACATCCATCGCCGGCAGGGCAGCGTGTTGACCCGACATTGATTCGGGCGAAGCGTAATCGGGGGTTCCGCGGAACAAGCGATTGCGAACGCTATGGATACGCGTTGCAAACCCAAGATCGACCAAAGTCGCATGCCCACGAGGACCAACCATGACGTTTTCCGGTTTGACGTCGCCATGAATCCAACCTGATTCGTGCATCGAATCGAGTGCCTGTGCGGTTTGTCGGACCAGCCATAACGCGACCGGCAACTTCTTCGCCGGCGAAGCTGTTAGATGACGGTCCATCGATTCACCTTCTAACTTTGGCATCACCAAGTACGGCATCTGAGAATTACTGGATGAATCAAGAACTGCGACCAGATTTGGATGCATGACGTTCGCCGCAGCGGCTACGAAGCCATCGATTTGTCGAACCGATTCAGCTTCCGTGTTGGTTGCCGTTTTGATCACGTAGTCCCAGCGAGGGCTATCGATCGCATCGGCTGGTTGCGCCAGGCTTAGCGTCGCCCATTCACTTTGGTGAATCGCCTGTCCCACCCGCCAAATTCCGACGATGGGGCAATTGGGGGCGAAACGATTGTCGGTGCCGTTTGTTTGTTGTGGATTCGTCACTTCACTCACTCGTGATGGATCGGCAAAGATAGAAAAGAGGGCCCTGTCCGCGGCTAAAGAAAGTTCGCAGCTAGACCCTGCTTGAGTCATCGACGTGGCGTGCCATCCTTCACAAGTTCGACCGGATCATCAGTCAAAGCTTGGCAATCTTTCCTAATCCGAACAACCGTTCTTTCACGTGCCAGGCGAAATCAGTCCATTAAATTGGTAAGTGAGCCGCAGGCGCGTAAGCGGCCGGGCCAACCAAAATGCCCGAGGTGTTACTCAACGCCGTGAAGGGTTTCTAACTTGTTTAACCGCGTGGGCATCGCCCCGCGCGTCGCGCTGCCACGGACGCGCGGGGCGATGCCCACGCGGTTAAACAATACAATGGGGGTCTACTGGATAAAAACTCTTCACGGCGGCGGGTGTTACCGCCAGCGGCTGACCGGGAAACTGCAATAATCGACTAAACCTTGCTGACGATCTCCAGCAATTCGATCGCGGGGTTACCGTCACAGTGGATCATGGCTGTTCGGCCGTAGAACGTCTCGCCAATCACTGAGTGCAGTTTTTCGGCTAGGCATGGCCCCGCTTGGATCTTCCAAAGTTGTTGCATTTCGACGTCACGAAGAACTTCGTTTTCAATCAGAACTCGACCCAAAGGAATCTCGCCACTTTCGATCTGTTTCCAAACCGGATCAGCTAAGGCTGACATGTCGATACGTACGATTCCGTATTGGACGAATCGCTTGGACAGTTCCGTCACCAGCGTGATCTCGCGAGTGTAGTGACGACCGTTTATGTGATGCCGATGGACCGAGACATTCACTTTTTCTTTGTGAAAAGCCTCGACGGTAACCGTCATGTGGTGATGGTGATTTAACAAACCATCGTAAGGTGCGGGCACATCGCTAACACGATCAAACGTTCCCAATTGCAGGTGGCTGCCTTGATCATCCTTGGCGATTTCAACCAAGTCGCCACCATAGAATTCGTCTAGCAACGATTCCAAATCGACTTCGGACGACATTGATTGATCTCGAATCGCTTTAAGGAATTTTTAAACGGGCGCGGTGACGCCAAGCGACACAACCGCAGGCGATGGCATTTCTGGGCGTTCCAACACGCTGTCCACTAAAAAGTAGAACAACCGGCGTAGCGAATCTGATTCCAATTCATCAGCGACTGACTCCGCCCGTGCTTGGTGTTTGTCCACCAACTTCAATGCCGTGGTAAAGACGTCTGCCTTTTCGTACAGCTTTTGTATTGCCGACAACCGATCCTCTTCGCTCAAATCACAATCGGTTTCAGCGAGGCTTAGTAAACGCTTTTGATCAGCTTCGTCTAAGCCCTGCAGCGCCAGCGCCCACAACAAGGTAGGTCGCCCGCTGATCGCGTCGCCACCGGCCGACATCTTGTTGTTTGAATCGCCAATCCAGTCACTCAAGTCATTCAAGATTTGAAACGCAACGCCTAGGTTTCGGCTGAACGTACGAATCGGTTCGACATAAGGCGCAACGTCACCGGCAAGCCGAATACCACAGGTTAAGGCTGCTTCAAAGGCTGGCGATGTTTTCAAAGCGTAGATTTTCAATGCATCCAACGGTTTCAGCCGACGATCCTTGTTGTCTCGCCATAGCAGTTCGGCACCCTGACCTTCGGACAAACGCAGGTGTGCCGCGGCAAGCGAATCGACGATATCGGCGCGAGCCGCTGGATCGACTGGATCATCGGGGTCGTGGCGGCTGAGCAATCGATAGCCCAGTCCGATCAAATAGTCGCCGACGTTGACGGCGGTTGGCATCCCAAAGCGTCGATGCACAGCCAATTGCCCATAGCGATACACGTCATCATCCTCGATGTCATCGTGTACCAAGCTGGCTTTGTGGAACGTTTCGATACTCATCGCGGCCCGACGAACCGATGCTGGAATCGCTGCGATTGCTTGGTCGGCATCGGGGCCGGTTGCACCAGAATCATCTTTGCCGTCGTGAACGATCGCGTCGTAAGCAGCCAGCGTGATGAATGGTCGCGAATGCTTTCCGCCGCGGGCCAAGAAGTCGTAAGCGATGTATTCAGTCGCCGCGATCGCATCCATCGATTCGATGGAGTCCGCGGTGACGGCTTCTTCACTGAGTGGGATTTCGGATCGTATCCTGGGTGACAAAACATCAAGCGATTCGGGCTTGAACAAATCACCGGCCGCTCGCATCAAGTGAACGTAACTTCGCGTTGCCTGTCGAGCTGGCACGTACGGAGTGCGGATCATTTGGTCGACCCAGGCTTCATCGACTTTGGTGTTTCGACAGTCGCTGGAAAGCAGCGGCACCGCCATGCAAGGAATGCCAGCCAGCAAAACTTTGTCGATCGCCTTTTCAAGAACGTTCAGGCAGGCAACTCCCACCACCGCATCGACGTAACCGCCAACGATGATCTTCATCACCACTGGCGAACCTTCGGCGACCAAAACTCGATAGCCCATTTGTTCTGCGAGACCACGGAAATCGGCGATGCTGCATGCACCACACTCTTTGCAGTTCATTCCAAACTGATCGTATTCCGCCGGGCATCCCTCAGCATGTTTCAAACAGTGTGGTAACAAAAACAAACGGCGTTCCGGTGGCACCGCCGCCAGAGCGTCAGTCCAGAAGCCGCTGCTAAGCATCACCATGATCCAGCCGAGATATCGCTCGGGCAGATCGGCTTCTTCGAGCGTTCGCCGAGCAACCTCTTCCATCTGATCTTTGCTAAGCGGCGCAGTATGATCCAACCGCGATGCGACTTCGTTGCAACGATCACGCAGCGACTCTCTCAACTCCAGAGTCTCGGGGACATCCTTCAGATGGCTCGTCTTGCGACGAACTTTGGAACCACTGCTGGTCTTCGTTTCCGCGTTTTCAGTTTCGTTCAAATCGGTTGACAAGCCGGTAACCTCAGCGTGGGAATCTCAGTTTAAAGTGTCTTCGTTGATCCGCCGGAAGAGTCCGCATCGACGAGGGACAGGAAATGCCCAAGAGCCGAAGCGGTGTAGATCAGCGGATATAGCAGTTCGTAGTACCACAGTTTCGCGAAATAAAACCCGATCGGCCATGGGACGTCAAAAAGTCGATGGCGGGTTGTTTGAATCAGAAACTCGGTGCCTCGGATTATAGCTTGATCGATCGCAGTGGATGCGCTCTGTTTCCTATCTAATTCAGGTCCTGACTGTAATTCAGGTCCAGACTGCGAATCCGTTTTGAATTGGATCAGAGCCTCAACGACAAGGGCAGATTCTTCGACTGTGCTGGTGAAGTCGCTGCAGGTTTGCTTTGAGTTGACGGGACTTGATTCCCCATAGACGGGGGTTATTGAAGGCCCGCCGCCCCAACCGCCATCCGCGTTTTGTGTTGAGATAAGAAAATCAACGGCTCGATGACGAGCAACCTGCCATTGGTCCACCGCAGCGCCAACAGCAGAGTTAGTAACGAGCAGCACTTTTGCGGTTCCGTAAAACGGGTTGTCTTCCTCTTCGCGATCCTGATTGCCAAACCAAAGTGGCAACCAACTGCCGTCGGGCTGTTGAGACCGAATTAAAAACGCAATTGCCTTTACGACCACATTGCCAAAGTTTTGTTCACCCTCTGCGGAAGTGCCGCTTACCGCCCATGCTCGAATTGCGTGAGCAGTCAAATCGGTGCTGCTACGGTCAAAGGGAAGCTTGCCCCAGCCACGACAAAACGTCGGCATGCCGCCATCGCGATTTTGTAAACCCATCAACCAAGATTGCCCAGCCGAAATCGCTATGTCCACATCACTTGTAATCTCAGAATCATCGCACTGCCGATCGAGACATCGCAGTGCCAAGATCGCAGCGGGGGTGTCATCACCATCGGGCACCGCGCCGCTTAAATCGGTCCAACCCCATCCGCCTGGATCTGCACCGGTAAACGGATGACGGACTTGGTGCTGACATGACAACAGCCATTCGACTAGCCCAGGCTGACACCACTCGCGATCATCCTCCGGGTCAGCGGAAAGAGCAGCAATCGAAAGTGACGTCACCCACGTTGCCAAATTTGTGTCGATCGGCCAACTGCCGTCTTCTCGAACCGATGCCTCCAAAAAAGATAAGCCGCGACGACAAACCGAGTGATCGCCACGACCACTCGACGCCAAACTCATCATGACAAACGCTGTCAGCGGAGTCGCTTCCAGGTAGCCACCACTATCCGGTTGAATGCGATCCAAAACACCCAACGTGCGTGACACCAAACATCGCCGGACCATTCGCAGAGGCAAAAACCAACTTGGGTGATGGAAGTGTTTCGCTTGACCAATCGCAACCAGTGCCGGAATTGCGTAGCTGACAACAGGCATGCTTGCCAACCGATACCAACTTTGCGGTAGCGCCGCTGCTTCAAAGGGCAACGCAGGAACCTGTTTCCAATCGAGCAAACCTGCAATGGCAAGATTGGAAAGAATCGGAACGACAAACGTCTTGTCTTTGCCGTACCGCTGGCGCAAACCTGTGATCCCACCCGCCGATGCAATGTAACCGTCAAGGCTAGCTTTCGCGTCGGCTGACAGTGACCGACCGACCGCGTTCTTGGCCATCGTCATCGCCGCGAGCACCAAATAGCTGGTGGCGATATTGCTGTGACTGCGATCGGTGTCTCCAAAACCTCCATCCGGGTTTTGCTGATTGTTCAAATAGCCGACACCAAGTTCAATCAATCGTCGCAAGCGAGCTTGGTCATCGTCTGCGACTTGATCCAACATCGCGGCCATCGCACTGATGGCTGTTGCGGTACTGAGCGCGGAACTTGATAAGCGGCCTTCCCAGTGACCGTCTTCAGTTTGTCGCGAAATCAATTCTTGGCGAACGCGATTGAGAGCATCGCGAGCTTCTTGACGCAGATTCGATCCGTCAGCAATCTCAATCACGGCGACGCAGTTCCAACGCTTCACCAATCAAGTTGATATCGCAACCTGCGATGATCATGCGGTAACCCAATTCACGTGCCCAAACCTCTTTGGCCGGACTGTCCGCAAAGTAGATGCCTGCGATTTTCTCGAGCGATCGGCATACATCGGCGACTCGCGTGATCGCTTCGACAAACTTTGGATTTTGATGATCGCCAAGACAGCTTAGCGTCGCGGTTAAATCAAACGGCCCGACCATCGCCCCGTCTACACCCTGAATCGACAACAAGTCTTCGCATCGATCCACCGCGGTGGTGCTTTCAATCTGCAAGATCAGACTGACATTTTGACAATGCTGATCGACCATGGTTTGTAGGTCTGTTTCCAAAGGCTGGCCGGACATTGCCGCGCTCGCCCGCTCACCTTGAACGGGCCTCAGCTTTGCGGCCGCAACCACTTCGCGGGCTTGGGCAACCGATTCCACATAGGGGACAACGACGGCCTCGGCACCATCATCAATGCAAGCTCGCACCAGAGCCGAACGAGGTTCCAAAACACGGACGACGGGCGCGATTCCAACCGAACGATAGGCGATGCAAAGCCAGGCGACTTGTTCGCGAGAGAAACAATGATGTTCGCAATCAATGAAGGCGAAATCAACCTTTCCGGAAAGTTGACGAGGCCAGTGCGGTGCGACGCTGGTCAATTGGATGCCAAGCAGATTTTGCACGCCAGCGATTTGTTCTCGGAAGCTCTTCAATGGATTTAACTCGGAATTGTGATGGCGTTCTTATTCGTCCGAGCAATATCACAGACTATTCAAGCGAAGGCAAACGGGCACTATCGATGTACTGATTCAAGACAACGATCAGGTCGCTTAAATGTGATTTCGTGAAGTAGCCAGCAACATTCTGAGCGTAAGCCTTTTCGATATCCCGGGCATGATCAGAAGTTGTCAGGATAAACACTGGTATTTTTTTTAACCGCGGATCCGACCGCAACTCGGTCAAGAAATCGTGCCCATTAACTCCGGGCATATTCAAATCCAAAAACACGATGCAAGCGTTCTCGTCTTGACGATCGCTTGTATTGAATGCTCGAAGAATATCCAGAGCCTGCAATCCGCTTTCGGCACGCTGCAATTTGGCTGGAACCTCATTCTTATCAAACGATCTTCGTACGGCTTCGGCATCTAAGTCATCATCTTCGACTAAAAGAACGGTTACTTCGTTTCGACGCGGCATGGTAGCTGACCCTACGGTTTACAACATTCATCGTTCTTTGGTGGTGACTCAATTTACGCGGCTTCGCGTGCCCCAGTCCAACCAATCCAATGTGCTCAAGTGACACGATTCGATTAAGCTACCCGTTGGATGCGGTGTTTGCAAGCTTTCCAGTGATGTCATCTGTCACTCGTTCGGCGCACGGCCAAGTAAATGAAAACTCAGCCCCGCCTCCGATTTCGGACTCCAGAGACAACTCGCCTCCGTAGCGGGAAATCAGTTTCTTTACGATAGCCAACCCCATCCCGCTGCCTTCGACCCCCTCGGATTCCAAACGCTGGTACATCTCGAAAACTTTTGAATGAAATTTAGGATCGATCCCAGGCCCGTTGTCACGAACGCGAAAGTGGACGAAATCACCGGTGCGTTCGGCAAGGATCTCTAGCTTCCCATCCTTCCCTTTATCGTTGTACTTCACTCCGTTAGTAACGAGATTCATCAAGCTTTGGAACAAAGGCGTTCGCACCGTGAAAATGTCAAACGTCGGTGTCATCAAGTTGACGCGGAATCCATCCGGCAGATCGATCATTGATACAACAGACGCAACCAATTCACCGACATCGATTTTTTCTGGTTTGGGGTTAATCCGACCAGCTCTTGAGTAGTCGAGAAGGTCGTCGAGCAACGACTCCATTTTGGCGACGCGATCCTTCATTTGCTGCAAGTGATTTCTTGAATCGTCTGGCAAGAGCGATTCACAATCCTCTTGCACCCAACTTGCCAAGTGCGTGATTCCACGCAGGGGTGACTTCAGATCATGGGAGGCAACGTAGGCAAAGTTATCCAGTTCCATGTTGGTTTGCTCCAACGCCTCCGCCTTGTTGGCTAACTCATTGGAAAGCTGCTCGGACCGCTGCAAAAGCTGCTGTGTCTCTTTATTCTTGTCGCTGAAAATCTTTGCCGCACGCGCCATCCGGCCAATTTCATCGAAGCGATCCATTGCCGGAATTCCATCGACGGATTCGCCCTGTCCTAACCGCCGGAAAGTTTCGGTCAGCCGCGAGATAGGAGTAACGATCATGTAGGAAAGCCGCGTCGCCATTACAACAGCCACGGCAACCGCGGTGATGGATGCCAACAAGGCTAACCAAAGTGAGCGTTCGGCTGATTGATTTCGCAACTCTCTGCTTTGGATACGTTGCTCTTCGACATATTTCTTCAATCGATTCGAATCGTAGACGAATTCAGAAATTTCCCCTGCCATGACAACGTTGGAATAAAACATATAGCTGCGGGTTGCCTGAACCGCTCGCGAGCCCGTTTTCCGAAATTCAGAAAGCTCTTGATCGAGCTGCTGGCCCAACTGTTGAATCTCCGCTTCATCCGCTGATTTGACAATCTGCTTTATCAACGATCGCGCGAGATCAATCGACGACAACGCTTTCTCGAATGCCGCGGCATCAGGTTCGATAAAGTACCGCTGCAAAAATTGCAAGGATTGGTCATGAGCATGGACTAAACGAAAATACTCCACCGCCATGAAACCTTCTTCTTGATCATTCATCACACGCAAAATCTCTTCTAACAATTCAGAAATACTGCGGTGCTTGTTCGGCAAATCCTGTTGAATCAAACGCGTTCGCAATTCTCGTTCGTCTGCAGCCCGCGACAATCGATCCTTAAAGACATCAAGTTCTGAACGCATCTCGATCAGGTTCGCTCGAATCCTAGGATCTTCGTTCTTGTCGTTCACCTCTGAAATCTGCAGACTCAAAGCCTTCTGCAAATCCATTGCCCGTGCCAATTGGCTTGGTGCTCCGGTTTGCAAGTACTTTTCAGAACGCGACTTTAACTCTTGAACATCCTGATCCAGGTTGGCAACCTGCGCCAGCGTTTCTTCTGACGACTCGTAGGCGGCAAAGTTACGAAGCAATTGCGTCTGCCCGGCGCGACCGATGATCGTGCTGACGATGCACAACCCCACCAGCAGGCAGCATGCCATGTAGATTCGACGCCGAAGCGACTTCTTAATCGGTGCATTGGGCATCGCTTAGCAGTTCCTAACCAGAAAGAAATTCATTCCATCGCCTCAAACTGTATTCATAAGTTGGCATCACGGTATTCCAAACAGCGATGTTGCTGAACCGTCGCTCATAGGATCCACCGTCACGAACCTTTCCCTTCTTGGCAACAACGGCACCGCCGGTTCCCAGCAAATCTTCGGACGCGGGTTTGCCCAGGTACCAATAATCCCATTCGGCTTCGCTAAGCATTGGACGCGAACGCTGCGGGTTTGAAATGTAGTAGCCTTGCCGTGCGATGAAAGCGCCCGGCCACCCGGACAACCACCAATTCATAAAGTCATAAGCGGCGTCTTTCACAGCACCCTTTGTCGCCGACGACAAGCACATCACCCCATGCCAGGCTCGGTAACCTTCACGCGGGGACGCGTAAACACAATCAATGCCGCTCGCCCGCAGATCAAAAACAGCGGGCGAGAACATGCTCTGAATCGTCGACTCGCCGTCTTTCATCAACTTGATCGACGCCGGAACACTGCTCCAGATCCCTCGGAAATGACCGGCTCTGCGGTATTCCATCAAGACGCCAAACATTTTGTCCAGCTCATCGTGGCTGATGTTACCAACGTCCTTGAAGTTGACTAAACCCTTTGCCTGAACTGCCAACGCAAGATCAAACAAACCAATCGTCGGTTCATTGACGATCGCAACTTTGCCGTGGAAGCGTTCATCCAGCAACCAACCCCAACTCTCGCTTTGGTACGCAGTCCCGCGAGGAATCTTGCCTGCGTCGTAGCCAAAAGAATCAACGTTGTGAACGTAGGGCAAAAAACTGACGCGGTTTGACTTTTCGCTGCCCAGCGAGTGATCGGGTTGAACGAATAGGATTCGATTGGGCGCATCACCCGCCCCAAGCTTTGCCTCGGCAGTCAGCCGACCCGTGGTCGTCAACTGATTGATCTCGCTCCAGTTTTCGATTCGATCCGTTTCAATCGGCTGAATCGCGTCAGCTTGCCAAAGCAAACGAATGCTGTTGGACCACTGTTCGTACAGATCAAACGACTCAGGCCTGACGGATGCCTGATGCAGAACTTCCGCGCTGCCGCCTGGCGAAAACTGCAACTCAATTCCCAGATCAGCTTCAGCCCGCTTGCGGAGTTCTTCCTGCAAAGTGACGTGAGTCCCCAAGACGCGAACGAGCCTGCGTTTCTTAGAAATGATTGCGGGACCGCGTGGCGGAGCCGCAACGGCCGAAGAAGCTGAGCCAGCAATCGACGAAACAGCAATCGACGAAGAAACCATTCCCGCAGCCGCGTGACGCAGCATCGATCGTCGGCTGATTCTTGACATGGAGTTCCTTCTAAAAAATGACGTCGTCGATCGTGTGGAAGAGCTTTCCTCTGCTGGTTATCGGCTAAACTGACCTCGCGGGCAATGCGAAACCACCTAGCCCTTGGTTTTGCCGCATCTTTGCGAGGTGATTGTCGTCCATTCACCGCCAAAACTGATTGGAAGGCAAAAGAACCCTCGCGGTAAAGAGTTTCCAACCTGTTTAACCGCGTGGGCATCGCCCCGCGCGTTCGGGGCCGCGCGTCGCGCGACGCGCGGGGCGATGCCCACGCGGTTAAACGAATGAATGCGTGTTTTGTCACGGAGTTGCAAAGAACCTCATGCTGCGGTCCATCGTTATTCTATTAATCGGAACCATCGGATCCGCCGTTGGATTGACCGCTGCGTTGGCGATCCCTTGCGGAACGTTTGGCTGTGTCGTGACTGCGGTGGTTTTTGGCCTCACGTGGGGTTTACTAGGCTCTCGTATCCTAGGAAGTGAGTTGCTTGCCCAACAAAAGCGTTCTCAAACGGATCTCCGCAGACAAAATTCTCGCAGATTGCCACGAACGACTCCGCCAATTGACTATCAAAAACGACTCTCAGCGTTTGCCAATCGCGAAACGATAAAACCTGCCGGAGAGCAAATCGACCGCACTTCATCGATGCCGTTTTGGTCCGTTTCTGATTCAACGACCCGGACGCCTGCGAAAGCCAGCAGCTACATACGCCTGGTTCTGTTGCGAATACGTCAGATCTTGCGGTCTTAATCAGCTCAGAGGAAGATAAGGCAACCGCCATTATCGAAACCGCGGCCACTCTAGAACTCACCGGGATATCCATCATTTCTACTGCTTCGCTCGACAAAAGTAATTCGCGTGTCCGCGAGATGTTTCGTCAAATCGCACCACGCTACGATCTGATGAATCACCTGCTTTCGCTGAACATCGATCGCTATTGGCGGCGGGCAGCGGTAAAGCGACTTCGGATCACACCCGGCAAACCAATTCTGGATACCTGCACGGGAACAGGAGACCTGGCTATCGCGATTGCCAAAAAAGCTGGCGATCAGTGCGAAGTGATTGGCAGCGATTTTTGTTATGCGATGCTGGAAATCGCACGAGACAAACGCAAGCCTGGCGATGCGACACGCGGTATCGATTTTTTGGAAGCGGATTCACAATCCCTGCCGTTCGACACCGACACGTTCGGCTGCGTGACGGTTGCGTTCGGACTGCGTAATGTTGCGGACACCGATCAAGGGCTGTCAGAAATGACTCGCGTTTGCTCCGGCGGTGGACAAGTCATGGTGCTGGAATTTTCGCGACCAACACTGCCCGGACTGCGAGGGCTCTACGGCTTTTACTTCTCGCATATTTTGCCGCGGGTTGGACAATGGTTCGCCCGCAACAACAAAGACGCCTACAGCTACCTGCCCGAATCAGTAGGCCAATTTCCCGATGGGCAAGCCTTGGCCGATCGCATGACCGCAGCAGGTTTAATTGACGTGAAATACACGCCGCTGACCTTCGGCGTCGCGACGATCTACGAAGGAACCAAGCCCGCCACCAGCAAGTCTTTCAACGCCGAAACAAATTCATCGAAAGACAACAACGATGTCTAAAGAACATCCCCTGGTGCTGGCCATCACTGGTGCAAGCGGCGCAGTTTATGCCACGCGACTTTTGCAAATTCTGTGTCATGCCGATCGCGAAATTCACTTGACGATCAGCCCGAGCGGTGCAGCGGTGATCAAGCAAGAACTTGGGCTGAACATCGATGTCCGCAAACCGGACTTGGATGCACTGTTGGGTTACGTTGCCCCGTGGACAACTTCACCGGCGATTAAAAGCGTCGCGGCCGGCGCTGTCCAGCGTCATGCCGAGCGAGTTCACTTTCACGCCTACGACGATTACATGACGCCGATCGCCAGCGGATCGTTTCGAACCAGTGGCATGATCGTTTGCCCATGCAGCGGCAGCACCCTAAGCGGAATCGCTCGTGCCGCCGCATCGAATCTGATTACCCGCGCCGCCGAAGTTCACCTGAAGGAACATCGCAAACTCATCCTGGTCCCACGCGAAACACCGATCAGCGTTCTGCAGCTTGAAAACATGCATCGCGCCGCCCAAGCCGGCGCGATTCTGTTGCCCGCCATGCCAGGCTGGTATCACGGTGTTGATGGCTTGGATTCCATCGTCGATTTTGTCGTCGCAAGAATCCTAGATCAAGTCGATGTGGACAACGCGTTGATGCAGCGATGGGGCGAATAACACGGTCACGGCACTGCGACCAGAGTAGGCCGGAACAAGCGAAGCGAAGTTCCGGCAATTGCATTGCCTAACGCCGGACTGACTGAATTTTGCTCTCCCTGATTACCGCCCGCATCATTCTCAAAACGAACTGAAAACTAGCCCCCATCAGCTTTGATTTGCCCCGAGTTTCGTTCCGGGTGTACGCGCGGGGCGAAAAGTAGCATGGCGGCCCCCCGCCGTGGACTCACCCCGCGCACTGCGGGGCCGCACGACGCGCGGGGCGATGCCTACGCGGTTAAACAGTTTAGATCGTTGACTGAACCCTGGCGGGATCAGCTACGTTAAAAACAACCGCCGCTTACGCGTTCGGGTTGAGGATTTTTTGCTCGGCGATCAGCGAAGACAAGCTGGCAAGAAGCTTTCGGCGACATTGTCAAAGCAGCTCAGCTTTGCAAAACGCTCCAACGATGCCGGGATGCCGACGGCGGTGAAACGAGGATGCCCGGTCGCCGGGTAGGGACCGCCGTGATTCATCGCCGGTGATACGGCAACGCCCGTCGGCATCTTGTTGTGAATCACTCGACCAGCAACACGTTGCAGAATCTTGGTCAGCGGAACCATCGCAGCGTCACCCTCTTTTCCGTAAACCGAAGCGGTCAAGCTTCCGTGGATCCGTTTTGCAATCGCCAGGGCATCTTGTTCGTCTTCACAAACGACAACCAAGGACGCCGGACCAAACGCTTCGGTTTGCAGAGCATCTTCGTTTTCCAGGAACGATTTTGAATCGATCTTCATCAACGTGTTGGCGAACGCGAAGGCATCTGATTCGGCTTCCTTACCGCCTGCCAAAATTTCGACGCCAGCACCGACAAGCATTTCAATGCTACTTTTCAGCGACGAAAGCACGGCTTCCGAAAGCAGCGTTCCAGCAGGTTTTGACTTGAACGCTGCTGTCATCGCTTGCAAAAACTCATCCGCCTTCTCGCCCTTGGGAATCACGATCAGGTTCGGCGACGTGCAAAACTGGCCAGCGGCAAGCAAGCAACTGCCAGCCGCTTCGTCACTTAATTCTTCGCCGCGTTCCAACGCACTTTGCAACAAGAACACTGGATTGATGCTGGACATTTCTAAATAGATTGGTTTGCCGACTTGGTCCGCGGCCGCTTTCAAAGCCGTGCCACCGCGCCGGCTGCCCGTGAATGCGACCGCCGCGATTCGTGAATCGGCGACCATTTTTAGTCCATCGCTTGGATCAATGTCGTACAACATTTGCACGATGCCGGCGGGCATGCCAGTTCGCTTGGCCGCGTCCAGTGCTTGTTCGGCCAGCAACCGTGATGTGCCCGGCTGCGACGGATGTGCCTTGGCGATCACGGGGTTCCCCGCAGCAATGGCAGCGGCAAAATCGCCGCCGGAGATTGCATTGAACGCCAACGGAAAATTGTTTGGGCCAAAGATCAACACCGGACCGATCGGCGTCAAGCACGAATGGATGTTCTTATCGTGATCGTGAACCGGGTTTCGCCATCCATGATCTTTTGCGGCCGCGGCTGCCTGACGCAACTGATCGATCGTTCGAGGCATTTCGACATCCAGCAAACGCGGGCTGACCGGCAGGCCAGTTTCTTGGTTCGCCACTTCGCAAATGCTCTCGGCGTTCTTTTCCAGATTGTCGGCGTAGGCGTTTAGAAAACTCGCCAAATCATCCAGTGAGATGTCCTCCATTGCCACCGCAGCCGCTTGCGCCGCATCCATCACGGTCTCGCAGTCGGCCCAATCGCTTACCGGAAAAGTTTCGCCGACGGCGGATCGATTGGTTGGGTCGATTGCTTGAATCGCACGAGACGATTTTGCGGATTGCCAATCGCCGTTGATAAGAATGGAATTCATTTTGAGCTAGTCTTAAAAAGTTGAAAGTTAGAAACGGCTGGGTGAATACGGATCTGAGTCCAGGTGGGTTGGTTGACCGGTAACCATCTCGGCGATCAGTCGTCCTGTCGCCGGCGCGAGACTCAGCCCCAGCATGTTGTGACCGGTGGCGAGAAAAGCATTACGAAGTTCCCCCGCCAATCCGATGATGGGCAGGCTATCCCAGGTCATCGGCCGCCAACCGTACCACTTCGATTCTGCCTTGCCATCCACCGAAGCGACAAGGTAGGGCCGAGCGGAATCGCGTAGTTGTTGAATGCGGCGATCTGGGATTGATTGATCGTAGCCCGCGAATTCCATCATCGATCCCAAACGCAATCCTTGGTCAAAGGGAGACACGCCGACTTTGTGTTCGGGAAAAAGGATGGGGTGCTTGGGCGAGTTTTCTGGCCGGGCAAGCGTCACCGAGTACCCCTTGCCCGGTTGAACGGGAATCGAGCATTGCAATTCGGATTGCCATCGAGCGGCCCAGGCACCGAACGCGAACACATAATGATCGCTAGTGAAATCGCCCTGCGACGTTTTCAGTGCAACGACCTTTCCAGCTTCTTTGCGAATCGAATTCAGCTCGCAGCCGGGAACAAATTTGACGCCACGCGTTTGCAGGCTCGACGCCCAAGCCTGATTCAGCTTATCCGGACGCACCGATGTATCACCGGGATACAAAAACGCACCCGCCAAGCCAGGTTTCAATCCAGGATCGAATTCGGGTAGCGCCTCGCCTTCGATCCGTTTGGCAGCGATGCCAAAATGCTCGCTTACGATCTGATCCGTGGCACAAAACTTGTCCATCCCACGCTGCGTTTGCAGCACATACAGCAAACCGTCTTCCTTCCATTCGCAATCCAAATTGAACTCGCCAATCAGCCGGTGATATTCAGCCATGGAGGATTCCAAAATTGCTTGTAGCGGTTTGCCAGCGGCCAGCATTTGTTGATGCGTGCATCGCTTTGCAAATTGAAGCATCCATTTCCAAAGCGCCGGGTTCCAATGTGGCTTTACTCGGAATGGAGAATTGCGGTTAAACATGGAACTAAGGGCGACCCCGAATGCCCCAGGTTCAGTCAACGGCAGTGCGTGACTTGGGCAGATGTAGCCGCAATTCGCCAGCGAGCACTCACCGGCAATGCTGCCCTGGTCAAGCAACGTCACTTCTAGTCCGGCTTGTTCCAGATAATGAGCGCAGGCAATCCCAACGACTCCGGCGCCAACGATAGTTACTGATTCACGTTCACCGGACATCGCTGTTCCTTACCGGATGTGCGACCTGCTGGGATGCAATGCCATTAGCAAACGGATCGCCCGCTTGAGCAATCAGCTTGGTTTCGCCACAAATGAACGCACGACCGGTAATGCTGGCGATCACAGTGTCGCGGTTGTCTTGTAACGGATCCATTTGCAACGACGGCCCCGGTCGATAACTGGCCCGGAAACGACCTTCTGTCACGCTCCTTTGAACCCACTGCGTTTGCGGCGCAAGCAGACCATCGGCTGCCAAACAAGCGAGCTTCGCACTGGTCCCAGTGCCGCACGGCGAACGATCATAAATTCCGCCAGGACAAAGAACAAAGTTAACGCTGTCCGAATCCGTGTCCGCTGAATCGACTGAAAACTCAACGTGATCAATCATCGCACCATCGACGCCGGTGTGGCCTTTGTCGGCAAGCGTCTTGGAGATTCGCCGCGATAGGGTGACCAGTTGATCAAGGTTTTCTCTTTGCAAAGGCAACGGCGAACCGTGAACCAAGTAGAACCAATTTCCGCCCCAGGCAATGTCGCCTGTCACCATTCCAACACCCTCAACATCAACGCTCACATCTTTGCGAAACCGATAGCTGGGAATGTTTTCGATCGTGACTTCGTTCGGCCCGATCAAGTCCACCGCAACGACGCCAACGGGAGTCTCGATTCGATGGACACCAAGCCCAAGACGGCCCAGGTAATGCAACGTGACCGCAACACCAATGATCCCGTGCCCACACATCCCAAGGTAACCGACGTTATTGAAGAAAATAACTCCGGCGTCACAGGATGAATCATTCGGCTCGCATAGCAACGCACCCACCATCGCGTCCCAACCACGTGGTTCGTTGACGGCGAATGCTCGAAACGAATCTGCATCGCGGCGAAACCGTGATAGTCGCTCGTCCAACGGGCCCAAGCCCAAGTCGGGACCGCCATCGACGATCACGCGAGTAGGTTCGCCCTCGGTGTGCGAATCAACAACATGCATGCCCTGATCCTTCTAGCACGAGTTATCTTTGCCGTAATCTTTACCGGGCCAATTCTTCCACCAGGTTTGAAACTGAGTCAGTTGATTCTTCGCATACACAGCCTGGCTTGGTGAAAGTGCATCCGACGAATTGAGTTGATACTCAAAATCACCGTCACCCAGCAGGAACATCAGGTACTTGTAGTACAGCACCAGGTCGGGGCCTTCATCAAAACGAGACAGAACCGTGAACGAATTGGAAAGCTCGCGAGCGTAGTGATCCGCCTGAACATCGCCCGCGGCCGCAGCTTCGCAGAGTGCAACATACTTCAAGACTTCGGCTGGAAGACAATTGCCGATCCCCGTGATCGCACCCACAGCACCACAGCGAACAAACCCATGATAAACCTGAGTATCGACACCAGCCATCAGCAAGACATCGTCATCAGTGTGAGTGATGTGTTCGGCCGCATAAGAGAGCGAATCGGCACCGCCAAATTCTTTAAAGCCAACCAAGCTAGGGAACTCGTTTCGCAAATCAAAAAACAGGTCAGCCTTGGTTTCAAAACCGTAGTACGGACTGTTGTAAATCACGGCCGGAAGCGATGGTGCGGCGGACAGGATTGCCGCAAAGTGATTGCGTTGTGCGATTGGCGATGTGGCTCGCGAGAGCACTCGAGGAATCACCATCAAACCAGCGGCACCCACTTTCGCAGCATGACTGGCATGCGACGCCGCCAAGAATGAATTTTGTGCTCCGGTCCCGACAACCACAGGAATGTCAGCCTTGCAAAGAGCCTCAACACCGTCTTGGCGTTGCTGGTCAGTTAGTAGCGGCCAATCGCCCATCGACCCGCAGTAGACAACCGCCGTCATGCCGGCGTCCATCAACTCTTTGCCCTTGCGAACGAGAGCTTCGGTATTCACTTTTCCCTGCGAATCGCAAGGCGTCATCAGCGCTGGGATACAGCCTCGAAAAACGGACGCATCAACCTTCATCAAACTTGCTCGCAAAACATCAGGAATCAAAGCGACGTTAGCACTCGCCAACATTCTTTCCCCATCGTTACCTAGCACGCCATCGAAGTCTTGTGAAAGGCTTGACGCACAAATCAAAAATGCGCACAATCGAAGAATGTCCATCAACCGAGATGCTGCCGCCCTATTTGCTCAACTTGGCGAACCATTTACCGCCGAAGTGCTGTTCGACGGCCTTTTCGACACGGTTTTTTTCATCAAGAACGCGCAGGGACAGTACGTGGTGGTGAATGAAACTTTGGTCCAGCGATGTGGATTGAAGCGTAAATCAGAATTGATTGGGCGCACATCGGAAGCGATCCTTCAGCCGCCATTTGGAACCAGCTTTACGCGGCAAGATCAGGCAGTGCTTCAATCCGGCAAGCCTCTGGTCGGGCAATTGGAACTGCACCTCTATGCGTCGCGAGATGAGGGTTGGTGCCTGACCAACAAATACGCCTTGCGTGGTGGCGACGGAAAAGTGGTCGGGCTGGTCGGCTTCTCGCGAGATCTTGGCAAACCTAATGAATCAAGCGGAGATTATAAACGACTGGTGAACGCTATTGAGTTTGCGAAAGAATCTCTTGCGACCCCAATCAGCGTGATGGAGATGGCAGAAGTCGCAGGACTGTCACGGTTTCAACTCGACCGGCGAATGCGAATCGCCTTTGGCCTAAACACAGGCCAATGGCTGTTGAAGCAACGCATCGACCGCGCCTGCGAACTACTACACACGACTGACAAATCGATTATCGACGTGGCGCTATCAACTGGCTACGCCGACCAAAGTGCGTTCACTAGACAATTTGGCCGAGCCACCGGCATGTCGCCCAGCCAATACCGCAAGGCTGAACTGTAAGTGAGTTGACGTAAGGAACGTACGACTTTTTAGAGTCGCCTTTCGCTCGGGACATCGCATTAGTTACTGCGTCTTAGGCCCAGAGGGCCGGCAGCTCCCTGCCGGGTGCGCAAGCACCCGGATGGCTGCCCCACATCAATTCTCTGACTCGGTTTCGCGGCTACGCCGCGAAACCGAGTCAGAGAATTGATCACAGAGAAAAAGTGAGATAGAACGCTGCCATCCGGGGATTTACATCCCCGGCAGAGAGCTTCCGTCCCTCCCGGGACTATTCATTGATATAAGCCGGAACTTCGCTGCGCTTGTTCCGGCCTACAAAAAACGCGTGGCCAACGTCCATGCGTTTGAGTCATCGTCTAAAAGAAAACGACGTACATCGCAACTGCTGCGATGATCACTCCGATGCCTGCCAGTCTTGCACCTGAGGATGTTTCCAAGTCAATCTTGTCATTGGTCGGTAAGACGACTGGTACCTTCATCGGTGCAACCAGGGTAACGATCATTCCGGCAAGTAAAACGATGAAGAAGCAAATTGCCATTCGATCCAAGAAGGCAATTTGATCCGCGTACCACCATCCGTTGTCCACCAGAACTTGGCCGATGGACCACTTGAATGCGGCGTAGGCGACGACGTTCAAACCAATGCCGATTGCACCGAAGTATCGCGGCGTTCTTGGTGAAAAGAAACCGAAAATAAAGACTGCCAACAGCCCCGGTGAAATGAATCCTTGGAACTCTTGGATGTAAGCAAAGATGCTCTCGAAGTTATCAAGCTTCGGCGCGACAACCCCAGCCATGATCACAAACAGAACGACAAAGAATCGTCCCACTCTGACCAGCTTTTTCTGGTCTGTCTGGCCGGAGAATTTGGCGTACAAATCCATCGTGGCAATGGTCGAAGCTGAATTTAACATTGATGCAAGTGAGCTGATGACCGCACCGCAAAGTGCCGCAAGAACAAACCAGGATACCAGCGGGTAAGGCTTGATCAGATTTCGCACCAAAACGGGGAAAGCGGAATCGTAGTCGTAGCCTTTCAAGTTCGCGTTTGAAAGCTCTTGGTTCGCTAACGCTTCTTCCGCTAATCCGTTGATCAACAATTCCTGTGACTGCAGGTCTAAGGCATCGTTAAAGGTCGCGGAACTACCGGCTGCTGCCGCGTTGAGCGAGAACACTTTTTGCGCCAGCTCTGGTTGCGTTTCCAGGAATGGAACGTCCACGGTGAACACGGTGTCCTGTTTTTCCAACGCAGACTCATACGCCGCCAGATTCTTTTCGGTGGCTCCTTCGTTCAGGTCAGCCGAAAACAGGTTGAACGCAAGGATACCGGGAATAACAACCAAGAACGGAATCAGTAGTTTCAGGAAGGCGGCGAACACAATTCCCTTCTGGCCCTCAGCAAGCGACTTTGATCCGAGCGTTCGCTGGACGATGTACTGGTTAAGCCCCCAGTAGAAAAAGTTGGGAATCCACAAACCAATCAGCAGCGCGGTCCAAGGAATATCTGAATCTTCTTTGGGGCGAATCATGTGAACCTTGCCGCCTGACCCGTTGGGGCCATTGCGAACGACGGCCTCGCCATCGACACCATCGTTAAGAAGCATGAATCGCCGCCAAGCACCTGCCTCTTCGATCTGCTGAACCGTGGCGTCTGAATTCGCAACTTTTGTTTTCAGCAGAGCCTCTGGATCGGCGTCGGCCAACCGAACAAAAGCCAAATACATCACGATCGCACCGCCGATAATCAATGCGGCTCCCCAGATCAAATCTGTCCACGCACAAGCTTTCAAGCCACCGATGAAAACGTAGACCGCTGCAAACACGGCGATCAGCCAACACATCGCGGTCAGGCTGTTTAAAACCGGCACATCGTTGTAGTACTCGGATACAAATTTTGCTCCTGAAAAGATCACCGATGAAGTCGTGACGAAGACGAGTGTCACGATGGCCGGAATCGCCATCGCCAAGCGAGCGACACCGTCAAACCGGTACTCCAAAAATTCAGGGATCGTGTAGAGGCCAGCTTTTAGGAATCTTGGCAAGAACCAGAACGCGACAAAGATCAGCGTCACCGCTGCCATCCATTCGTAGGACGCGATCGCCATCCCCAGCCAGTTCGCCGATGCACCCGACATCCCAACAAACTGCTCGGTCGAAATGTTTGCCGCAATCAGCGAAAAACCAACCAACCACCACGTCAATCCGCGACCAGCCAAGAAATAATCTGCCGCACCTTGTCCGTCATCACCTTCGCCGTGCTCAGGCTCGTCATCCTGGCTCTTCCAAATTCCAAGAGCAATCACGCCGATGACGGCACCGACAAAAAGCACAACTTCAAGGATGTTCATAGAGACAAGTTAAGAGCGATGAGTGAAATAAGAAATAATTTGCCGAAGGCAAAACCAACGCCGGGTTATACCAAATGCCACAAACACAGTGGTGAAGTGTAGTTGGGTGCCGCGTAGAATTGATCGAAAAGGGTAAATCGAAAACAGTTGTCTTGATCCTTCAGCCAAGCAGCAAAACTTGATGCGAGCTGATAAACTAGTATTCCGCGTCACCTCAATTTTCGGGTAGCGGAACTCGCCAAGAGTTTCGGCTACGAGGGGGACGCCGAAAGTCTACGCGACTTCCGCTACCTCCTAACCGAAGATTGAGTTGACATGGACTATTAGGTGTTCATGCGATCCACTGCTTGACGCCAAACCGTTTGGCTTCAACGTATTCATTTACTCAGACTTCCCAGTACTCATTGCCATGCCATCCGAACAGCCCAGCGTTTCTAACCAACACGTTGACGAGCAATTACTAGATCGCATTCAGAACGCGTACGTTGAAAAATTTGGCAAAGCACCAACGTTGCTAGTGGCCGCGCCGGGACGCGTCAACTTGATCGGTGAACACATTGATTACAACGATGGGTTTGTCATGCCGATGGCGATCCAGCGATACGTCGTCATTGCTGCCGGGTTGGCGGATGACTCGTCTCGCGACCATGGGCTTGTTCACAGCGTCGAACTTGAGGAAACCGAACAAGTCAGTTTAGTAACTTCGCCGCAGCCCAAGCCGGGTAGTTGGATCAATTACGTCGCAGGAGTCATCGCTGGATTCCTAGAATCGGGAGTTTCGATTCCAGCGTTTGATGCCGTCGTCGATTCAAACGTCCCCGTCGGCGGAGGGCTTTCCAGCAGCGCGGCGCTTGAAGTCGCAACTGCAACCTTGGTCGAAGCCATTACGGGAAAGAGTATCGGGAAAGCAGAGAAAGCTCTGATCTGTCAACAAGCCGAACACAAATTCGCCGGCGTACCTTGCGGCATCATGGATCAGTTTAGCAGCGTTTTTGGAAAGCCGAATGAACTGATGCTTTTGGATTGTCAGTCACAACAGATTGAACCGGTACCTTTCCAGACCGATGAAATCACGGTGCTGATTACCAACAGCAACGTCAAGCACGAACTGACCGGTGGCGAATATGCCGAGCGGCGGTCAGGCTGCGATTCAGCGAAAGCAAAGCTGGGCTGTGATAGCTGGCGAGACATGACAATTGAAGAACTGGAATCGAAGAAAGCCAGTCTTTCCGAATCCGAGTATCGCCTTGCGCGTCACGTGGTGACGGAAATCAGCCGAACGACTGACGCGGCCAATGCATTTGCAAATGGCGATTACGACCAAGTCGGGCAATTGATGTACGCCAGCCACGATTCGCTACGCGACGACTTTGAAGTCAGTTGCGATGAACTTGACATCCTTGTGGAGATTGCCAGAGCCATCGGAAACGAAGGCGGCGTAATCGGATCTCGGATGACGGGCGGCGGCTTCGGCGGTTGCACCGTCACCCTGGTCAAGACCGATCATTTACAGTCGGTCACATCAACCATTCAAAGCGAGTACAAGTCAAAAACCGGTATCGAAGCAATGGCCTTCGCAACTCGCCCCGCGATGGGAGCCCATGTCATCGCGACGACACCCTAAAACGTAGTCGCTTTACTCGGCTAGGAACTTCACTCGTCTAGCTCTTTGACTTTGATTTCGCGGAAGTGAACTTTGCCTTTTTTCCCTTTGTGGATTTGGAGTCCGAAGAAGCCTTTGTCGTAGGTTCCATCGCCGACCCAATGAGACGCCGGGATTCCATTGACCCAAGTCTTGACGACGTCACCTTTGGCCAGCACCGTGATGCGGTTCCAGCCATCTTTGTCGATTGCACTGCGAACCTTTTCGTGTGCCTTCAGCCAAAGCGGGTAGAAGTAGCCGCCGCAACTTTGGCCGTAGACGCCGCCCGACCACCCCCGGTCACCCGAGAATCCTTCCATTTCGGCTTGCGGCCCATAGACGATCGTTCGGTCACCCTGTTCTTTGGTTTTGGCGCGGAACATCACGCCCGTGTTCCCTTCGACCTCCCACTTGATTTCGCAAGTAAACAGAAAGTCTTCAAAGTCGTCGCGATCGGTCGATAAGTAGGTGCTTTCCGAGCCCTGAACACACGTCCCGACAATCGTTTCGTCCTTCACCTCGAACTTGCAAGTGCCGCCCTTGGGTGTCCATCCCGACAAGTCGGTTCCGTTGAACAGCGGCGTAAAACCCTCGTCCAGATCCGGTTCGGGATCTGTGTTGAGTAGCATCTGTGAAGGCTTTGTGATGTTGGGTTGTGTCTTGTATTTTTTGTACCAATCTTTTTGCTGAGGCGAAACTTCGACGGGCAAGTTGGCAACTTTTACAGCGGTGTCTTCAGCGGATACCAACGAGGTCGTGAAAGCCGCAAGCACTAGGCAAAGCGAGCGTGAAAATGCAGAGAAACGCATCAAAGGAACCTTGGGGTGAGAATCGTGGATGGCGGACGGAAACAAGGATTCTAGCTCAACTCAACCGGACGATGTGGTCCAAAGAACGTAGGCCGTAGCGAGCCATAGCGAGTTACGGCAGTCGTATTAATTACTGCCGGATTGGTGTCGTCACTCATCCCGAGGGAAGTCGAACAAATCAATGCAAATTGTCGTTGATCGATCCGCGATCATAACGTTGGTGAATAGTCCCGACGAGGCTGTGATTTTTTGTAAACGACGGAAAACATGGTGTCTGAGATTTCTGTTTTGTTGCCAAAG
>NZ_LWSK01000089.1 GCF_001642955.1 Rubripirellula obstinata
GAGCCATAGCGAGTTACGGCAATTTGCGCACCGCCGTAACTCGCTATGGCTCGCTACGGCCTACTTTCAAGGGTCGTGACAAGTTGACAACGACACATTTTCATCAGCCCAGGCATCGCCCCGCGCGCTGTGCGGCACCGAACGCGCGGGGCGATGCCCACGCGGTTAAACAATTTGGAAACCCTTCACGGCGTTGGGCAGGTCGCCGGCAACCCCTCTCCCTCGCTTAGGCTCGACCTCTCCCAATGGGAGAAGTGAGATGCCGCGAAAAACCTCAGTTTTCGGTGAGGATCATCCAGACTGGAAAAGCGAATAACTTGGCCATTGATTCTGATCCCCAATTGGCCGAAAAGACAAAGCAAGCAAAGTGAAGTGCAGTCAATTCAAGAGCGAACGAGTCACTCAAGCGGTTGAGTGCTTTTGAAATCTAGCGGTAGCTCGCCGTCATCGCGGGACGCCATTTGAGCGAGCACTGCTGTGTCCATTGATTCGCTGGCAAACTTGATCTCGCCGCTGCCCATCAACAAGTGAGCTCCACCCGGATGATCGCTGACAATCCCGCCAACGTAAGTCGGTGGAATGATCGCGTCTGCATCAACGGGGCCGCGAAGGCTAGCGAATTCTTCGTTGATGGCGTGTCCAGCGTTTCGAAGGCTGCTGTTGGTTCCGCTGATCCAACCAAGATCGTCTTCAAATCGCGATAGCTTTTCAGCGACAAACAACGTGTATCCCAAACCGTCTGTTATATCGTCTGGTGAAATCGATCGGTTCAAGATAAACACTCCGTCGTTGTCTTCATCAATCGGAGTCTCTGTTGATGCATGAATGCCCGCGTAGCAAGTCGTGTTTTCGCGAATCATTGTTGCCGATGGACACAGCAACCGTGGCATCCGAATCGCTCTGACTTGATCATTCTTTGGGTGATAAACGCTAACGCTAGTATCAATGACTTGTTCGATTGGCTTCAGGTCCATCATTGGCAGTAAGCCTTCCAGCCAATTGTGATGGTAGCCTTCGGGAATGTTGCGAATCGGCCCTTCACTGGCCAGCGTCCCGATCGGAAAATGGCTCTGCTGACTCTGGTAAGCAGAAAGCGCGAGGGCGAGTTCCGATAGGTTGTACTGACAATTACTACGACGCGAAATTTCACGCATGTTCTGCATCGCGGGAACCGCCAGCCCGGTCAACACGCCGATGATTGCGATCACAACAAGCAATTCAACCAGCGTAAAACCAACGCGGAGCACAGCTCTGCGACAGCAAAAATCTAGCGACGGTGTTTTCGACATGACGGATACTCTCATTTGATTGGCTTTCGTATTCATTTCATTTTCTTCTGAATCAAAGAATCAATTTCGCGATCGTCTTTCAACCACGTTGCGACCCAATTTCCGGCGGACTCGTCAAATGAGAGCGATACTTTTTGCTCAGAATCATTCGCGTCGGCATCATTGCTGATGGGCAATGTAACCGATTCACCCGTTTTCAAGTCTAGCTGGACGCCGATTTCAATCGCGGATTTCAGAATCTGAGTTCGCTGTTTTTGACGACTGGAAGTCTGCTGAGACACTTCTTGTCGAATCATCATCTGCACGCATCCCATCACGATCACCAACAGCATGAAGACCAAGATCAAAAATGCAAACCCTTGACGTTTGAAAGGTTTTCTCGGATTCATATTTCGACCTCGATCAGAAACCTTCTAGACCTATCGGCGCTTCCACCGCCGCTCAGTTTAACGCTTAACCGTTTTTGATCTGTCTCCGTATCGCTGACCAGCGTGTCAATCGTCGTGCCGACTCGCAATTGAAAACGATCCACCGCCTTTCGCTGGCCATCGACGATGACCTGACGCAGGATAATTGGCTGGCCGGTTTTCCATTGGTAACGAACTTGCCGCTGTGGTGAACTCAACTCGAAAAGATTATCGCTTTCTGATTTGACGTTCGTGGCGGAATGGCCATCTTGGCGAATGCTGGCGGCAAGCCGTTCCAATTCCAACCGGCTGGCGCGAGACATTTGACTTTCCTGACTCGCGCGAGTGATGTTGCCAAGTGACCGATGCGAGGTCGCACCGATGACCAGCAATAAACCCAGCACGCCGACGAGTTCGATGATGGTGGTACCACCGCGGCTTACTTTCCGACAACGACGTTGAATAGTTTCTGACTTTATCATTGAACGACCTTCCAAGCATGATTTTCATGGACAGCGAGTTGGTCCTTGCCAATTTGAGATCGAATGGTCGCGTGCCAAGCCTGACGTTGGTCGATCTGAAAAGAACTCATTTCAATTTGCGTGCTGATCCCGCTGGCTTCGGTGACAGCTTTGGCAACCGACTCGGCGTTTGCCGGCCAATCCTTTGCCGGAATCGATCGCAAACGTTCGATTGCGTTTTCAGTCACCAACTTGGCTGCCAATTGCTGGTCCGCTGCGATCCCAAGCTGTCGCGAGCTAACAACAAATCGCGTTAGCGACGTGGTCGCTGTCACCAACAGCATCGAAGCGACGATGGCTTCGATCAGGACGCCGCCGGTTCGTGATCTAACTGGATTTGAAACAATTGACCGCATCTGATTCACGCTAATCCTGTAATGAGTTGCATCAAGCTGGATAGGAAACCGTGACAGAAGACCGTCACGACACCGGCCAAGATTAAAATGAGTACTGGAAAAACAAGGTTGATGATCCATCCCAAATTGAACACCGAATCACGGACGCGGCGATCGCCAGCGGCACGCAACAACGTCCCCAACCTGCCGCTGGGGGCGTCTTCGATCCATCCGACATCTTTGGAATCGATCCATCCAGCCCAGCGGATCGCTTCGGCGGGCGAGCGACCTTGTTCGATCCATTCCATGGCTTGTTGCAATCGTTGTCGCTGGACAGAATCAATTGAAATCGTGTGTGCGACCGACAAAGCTCGGCCTATCGGCCAGCCCACATCTACCGCGTCGGCCAACCCATGCAACAATTCCGATTTTCGCATTGCAAGTCGAGGCATCGTTGGTAACCAAGACGGCAAGCCGACACCAAGGAAACTGGATCGTGAGAGCAAGATAAAACAAAAAATTAATCCAATGATTAGCAAGTAAACCATCACCGCAGGTGCAAGTGACAACTGCCACCAAAAATTGTCTGTGCCTAAACCAAATTCCTTGAACATCTTCTTCATCGGTGGTTTGATAAACACTGTCATAAAGCTCAGCACCGCCAACGTGATCGAGGCGGTAATGAACAGGTACATCAACCGACCATGGATGGTAGCTGCGTTGGTGCCCGCAAACCTGATCGACCGCAAATCCATTGGATTGTCGAGACGTTTTGCGACAAATTGTTTTACCGAGTTTGGGTTTTCCGAATTGGAAGCTGAATGATTGCCAGCGTTCGTACCCGCGCCGTCCGCCTTGGTCTGCATCGCGACCGCGGTCGAAAGCTGCAGTGGAATCCGCGATCGCGCGGCGGCTTCCAACGGTTCTTGTCCCATCATCAACCGACGTGCGAACTCATAGGCCTGGGCACTGATCGGCCCTGACCGCGAATACGCAACCGCCACGGATGTCAGGTCGCCACCGTGGTCCACGACTGTTTTCAATACCGAGTTAAACGAATCGACAGTGCTGTGACGCCGCCGAACGATGAAATCTGAAACACCGAAAATCAACAACATCGTCAGCACAATGCCCAAAATCGAGGGCAGCAACACGATGAAGGTCAGCCCGATCAAGGCAATCAAAATGATCCATAACAGAACTCGAATCGTACGGCTCATAATTCGCCTCCCAGATTCCTAAGCAGCCCTAAAACGCTGCGCCACATCCAACCCAAGGTTGCTGATATCGACATCCAAAGCATGATGCCGGACAGAATCGTTGCGATCGGTGGCAAGCTGTGTGTCAACATTCCAAGACGCTGCTCGGCAACCAACATGAAATGCTCCGCGGCTGCCTGCCAACGACGTTCCGGTGATCGCTCTGGTTGACGCGGATTGGTTGAATCGGACTGCACCAAAAGACGAAGCTTTAGTTCATCCGCCGACTTCGCATTGCCAGTCTCAAACACTTCTCGCCCCTCTTCGACCCGCTGGGTGGCGGCTTTCAACCACGCCGCCGCTGAATCGGATTCGGAACCGAAACCAAAGATCTTTCTGGGCATCAACTCGTGTGCTTTGCGAAACGATTCATCGTACGAACAACCTGTCGCCAACAACTGGGCAACCGCGTCACTGGCCGTCGCCCAATCGATACTTGATTGAGTCGATCGCAGCCCGGGGAATCGACGCACCAAGAAAGCAATCCCACCGACAACCAGCAACGCCGTTCCCGTGATCGCCAACAGCAGAGGAACACTGCGAGAACTCTGTGAAGCTGGTTCGATGTTGAAATAGCTTTCTTCCATCGCAAATAATTCTGTCGCGTTGTTCAGAAAGACGAACCCAACGATGCTGCTGGCAATCGCAATGAAAGTCATCATCGCCCACGCACCCAACGTGCATCGTGTGGCGGTGCGTCGCATTTGCAGTCGTGTTTCCTGCCGATCGATCCAGGAAAACGATCGCTCTTTGATCGACAGGTTCTGTCCAGAGGCGTTCTGATCAAAACCATCCTGATCAAGAGCACGGCAGTGTTTGTCTGGCACGACTTCGACGAGCCGTCGGTAAACCGGATCGGAACGGATCAGAGAAGCTTCGTTTACCATCGCATTCAACTTTACCATTGGGCCACCTCGCGATAAATCGGCCCGATCACGAACCAGACGTAGCTGGCCATGAAGACCAATCCGAACAGAACCGTCGCAAGTTGTGGGATCACAATGGACCAGAATCTTTGTTGCCGCCGAGCATTAAACTGATACAGATTGCCCAGGTAACGAAGCTGCGCAGTGGAACTGACAATGCGAAGCCGCGAGGACTCTTCCATCGAATTCTCTTCGTGATCCGACTGATCCGACTGACTAATTCCACCGACTTTGTTTAGCAGTTGCTTGATCGGCGGATCGCTTAACGAGAGATCAGCATTCGTGCCAGAATCCGCAACCGAATAGCCCGACAACGATGATGCAACCAGGATCGCATCAGATTCAGGAACGTCGTGGCTTAACTGATCCGCCAGCGCATGACAAAACATGCTCTTCCGCGTGGACGATCCAAAGGTTGGACGCCGGCTGATTAGAAAGCAGCCAACGATCAATGTCACGATGATCACCACGGGTGTAAGCCAGGGATAAACGCCTAGCCAATCAGCAATTTGGGTTAGCCAATTCGGCCAGCGAATGCCGAGTGGTTGATCGGTGATATGAAAGCGGTATTCGCTAACCAAAGGAACGACAACAAACAACACCGTTGCGTAGGCGATCGCAACCAAGATCAACGGATAGAACCACATCAACCGCGAGATTCGGGCGGCATCGCACCGTGACCGAATTCGCGAAGCAAGCATCCCCAAAAGATCGGCGTTGATGCTACCGATTCCGCTGCTGCGGGCTCCACCGGGTTCTGTTGATTGACCGGTCGGCGAAAGCGCGGCTGCGACAACTTTTGCGGAGGGTGATTTGATCAGCAGGATCGCATCGGAGATACTGCCGCCGGTTTCCAGGTGCCCGGCGATTTGCTTTGCCGCGCGTCCCAGTCGCCCTAGGCGATCGTTCCCCAGTCGCTGCATCGTGTCGACGATTGGCAGTTCGTTTCGGACTGCGTAAACAATCTCATCCAACAAAGACGCCAGATCCTGATCGCCCAGCTTTAACCCGCCGCGTTGCGGATGCAGAGCTATCGGGTCAATGGACTCGCTTTCGTTATGCTTCACCATCACCGCCCCTGAATCAAAACGATCTAAATAAGACGCTTCGTCTATATTAGCATTCTCACGAGCAACCTGCAAGCGACTTTTGTGAAAACTGGATCAGATCTTTCGCACGATTGATCTTGTAGGCTTGACCTGACGCAACGATAAACAGCTATGACCAAATCTAACCACGACCAATGTTCCGACTACATCGCGCAAACGAATTTGCCCACACCGATCGAAGAGTCGTTCGCTTATCACGATCGTCCCGGGGCGTTGCAGCGATTGGTGCCGCCATGGGAATCCGTTGAACTGGAACACAGCGACAATAGTTTAGCGGTCGGCAGTCGTGTCGTGATGAAAACCAAAGTCATGGGCGTCCCGCTGCGATGGGTCGCCGAGCATACCGAATACGATCCGCCCAACCTGTTCGCCGACACTCAGGTTTCCGGACCGTTTGCTTCCTGGGACCATCGCCACGAATTTTTCAAGTCGGATTCAGACGCGGGCGGCTCTCAACTTCGCGATCATATTCGGTACCGTTTGCCGATGGGGCAGCTTGGTCGCATATTTGGATCGGGCAAGGCACGAAAAACGATCGAAGCAATGTTTGCGTATCGGCATCGAATCACGCGAGACGATTTGCAGTTGAGCACCGATCATCCAATCGAGGCCATGCGGGTTGCGGTTTCCGGCAGTTCGGGGATGGTGGGATCCAGCATGTCGTCGTTGTTGACGTTGCTGGGGCACCGGGTTCATCCGATTGTGCGATCACCTGATCAAGATGAATCCAGCATTGCTGCTTGGTCTTCGCCCGAGGAAGCCGCCAAGTTTGACGGCGTGGATGCTGTGATTCACTTGGCAGGAAAATCGATTGCGTCGGCACGTTGGACTGACCAAATCAAGAGCGAAATTCGAGACAGCCGTGTCATCAAGACGCGTCAGCTTTGCGAATCGCTTGCATCGCTGGACAACAAACCGAAAGTATTGATCTGTGCATCGGCGACTGGGATTTACGGCGATCGTGGGGAAGAAGTTCTTAACGAAGACTCCGCGCCGCATGACGATTTCTTAGCCGAGGTCGCCAAGGAATGGGAAGCAGCATGCCAACCGGCGATCGAAGCTGGTATCCGAGTGGTGAATGCCCGGTTCGGCATCATTCTGTCACCCAGCGGCGGCGCACTTCAAAAGACGTTGACGCCGGCAAAGTTGATGGGCGGGGCACTTGGAAATGGAAAACAGTGGTGGAGTTGGATGGCGCTGGATGACGTTGTCGGTGCGCTCTACCACGCGATGGCGACGGAATCGGTCAGCGGCCCGGTCAATTTTGTTGCCCCCGCGTCCGTCCGCAATCGGGATTTCGCCAAGACGCTGGGAAGAGTGCTCGGTCGTCCGGCCCTGTTTCCCGCACCGGCGTTTGCGTTGCGTTTGGCTCTTGGCGAAATGGCTGATGACTTGCTGCTTTCAAGCACGCGAGTCGAACCAGCAAAACTGATTCAATCTGGTTACCAGTTTCGTTTCACCGATTTGGAATCCTTCTTCCAATACAGCCTGGGCCGCAACCGTTTGAAATCGGTTCAGCTTTAAAACGACTTCGGGCGTTGCCAGCGACCTGCCCGTCGCTAATCCCGCCAGGGTTCAGTCGAGTTTGATCCGATCGTGGACTGACCCCAACGCCGTGACGAGTTTTGGTCCCAGAAATCACGTGTTAGTTCGTTTAACCGCGTTGGGCATCGCCCCGCGCGTTTCGCGCCGCATGGACGCGCGGGGCGATGCCCACGCGGTTAAACAATTTAGAATCCCTTCAGGGCGATGCCCACGCGGTTAAACAATTTTTTTGGGGCGTTGGACTGGACGCGACTGGACGCTGGCGGGATCAGCTACCTTTTAAAACAATCTCTCATTGGACAACGTGGAAATCATCAATGAACGGAAACACGGTTTTCTTGGTCAACCTGTTGGCGACTTGGTACATGGTGGGTTTGATCTGGATGGTTCAGATTGTCCACTACAACTTGATGGACCGCGTTGGGCCGGAACAGTTTGTCAGGTATGAGACCGATCATGGGCGACTGATCACCCCAATCGTCGCGATTCCGATGCTGGTGGAAATCTTATCAGCAGCCGGATTGGTCTTGCTGTCGCCAGCGGGATTTCCGCGTTGGGCAGCCTGGATTGGATTGGCATTGGTGGTCGCGATCTGGATGTCGACCGCGTTTCTTCAAATCCCCTACCACAACCAATTGCTAAAGGGGTTTAGCGACGCCGCGTATCGCGGACTCGTCGGCACCAATTGGATTCGAACCATTTTATGGACTGTGCGAGGTTTGATGATGGGATGGTTTGCGCGGACCATGCTCAGCGGCTAAGGGGCCCGGTACTGAACCTATGATCCGTCTAATCGTCAATCTTCTCCCTCCTTTTGGGCGAGCCGGGGGCGCGAATTACCAAAAGACAGGCCTGCTGCTAAGTGCATTGTAGAGTTTCGTGGCCGAATTTTAATCATCGGCTGCTTAATCCATACAGATTCACGGAGCATTGTTCGATGCAATCCAGAGCTTTCCTTAGCAAACGCGTATTCAACGCTGACGTCGGTATTTTTACGTTAGCGATCGTCTTCATTGGGCTGATGCATACCATCGCGTTCGAAGACCGAATGGTTCTGATTCTGTACTACCTGGCTGCCGTGGGATCCGCGTATGCGCTCGTCAAGCGTCGCGCCATCGGCCTTGCATCGGCCATCGTGTGCGTCGTCGCAGCCACCATGTTTGCGCAGCTCTATTACGAAGCACGCCCAGACAATTGGCACCCAATTTTTGACGCGCTTCGCGACATGTTGGGCTTGGGAGCCCTGATCTATCTGACGATTCGTTTGATGATGATCAGTTACCAAATGCAGACGGACGAAAAGAAGCGAGCGTTGCAGGCGAAGGTTCAGGAACAACTCATTGCAATGCGAGCAGAAGCCCTTCGTCAAACCTCACACGAAGTCCGCACCCCACTTTCCACGATCACGGCAATCAGTGAAACACTGCTAGACGGATCGACGGGCAAACTGACCGACGATCAACATGAATTTATCGGCGACATCGACAAGGCTGCCAAACACCTGTTAGATCTGGTCAACGATATTCTTGACTACGCCAAGGCAGAAGCCGGCATGATCCGCATCTCGCCTCAACCGGTCGCTTTGGTTGAACTGGTTGATCAATGCGTCACGATGGTCACCCCGCGTGCCGACGCAGCCGGTGTAAGTGTCACCGCTCAGGTCGATCCAGGACTTAGCGAAGTGATTGCAGACCCACTTCGCCTGCGTCAAATTTTGTTGAACCTGCTGTCCAACGCCATCAAGTACAACAGCGATGGTGGCAGCGTTATCGTTCGCATCCGACCTGACGAAAAATCCAAGTTCCGAATCAGCGTACGCGATACAGGACGCGGGATTGCACCGGAGCACCTGAAGCATCTGTTTGAACCTTACTACCAAGCGGCTGTTGCCGACCAGGGCATTGGCACTGGATTGGGCCTGGCGATTATCAAGCACTTGTCTGAATTGCACGGTGGCGAAATTGACGTCGAAAGCGTCGTCGGCACCGGAACGATGTTCACAGTGTCGTTGCCAATGGAGGCCGAAGCTGCTTCCTCCGAAGAAGAACTCTCGGCCAGCCATCAGGCACCACGCCCCGACATGCAACTAGACCTCGCAGGCGTTTAACGTTTGCGGCCGATTGGTATTCAACGCCAATCAAACCCCACTCATCGAACGATTTGAATTCAAATTCATTCAAAAGATTTAGCCATGCACGACGAAACTCAATCAATTCAACAAAATGAAGCCGGATGCCTCGACGAAGGCATTTCCGAGACGTTTGCGCAAGCCGCGGCGGATACGGCTCAGAAAATGCGAATCCTGGTGGCTGATTCGAATTCCACGATTCGTAAGTTGCTGCGTCACGGATTGGCGAATGAGGATTATGAAATCATTGAAGCCGGTGACGGCAACGAAGCTCTGAAATTGGCGATGCAACGCCCCGAGCCTCACGCGATTTTGATTGACGCCGGAATTTCGGGGATCAATGGCCTGGAAGTGGTTCGTCGTCTGAAAAGCGACATGCAATACCGCACCATTCCCGTTATCGTGATGACTTCCTCGGACGCCAATGAAGACATTAACGAAGCGGTCGAAGCCGGTGCCGATGAATTTCTTAGCAAGCCCATCAGCCGCGGTGAATTGAAAGTACGCATTCGCTCGATCACCCGCATGCATCGCGGCAATTCAGAAATGATCGGCGCTGAAAGCGTCGCGTTGAGTCTTGCCCGAGCAGTTTCCAGCAAAGATGGTTATAGCAGTGGCCACGTCGAACAAGTCGCAAACGTCGCGGTTGAGTTTGGAAAACTTCTGGGCATGGATTCTGCTGAATTGAAGATGCTTCGCTACGGAGCGATCCTGCACAACGTTGGCAAGATTGCAATTCCTGATTCGATTCTGGAAAAGACCGGTCCACTAACGCCGCGCGAACGAGCCCTGTTTCATCAACACCCACGCGTTGGCTGTGACATTTGCGGACCTCTACAACCACTTCGTCCTGTGTTGCCAATCATTCGGCATCACAAAGAACATTTCGACGGCACCGGTTATCCCGATGGCCTTCGCGGTGATGCCATTCCGCTGAAAGCACAAGTCGTAGGCATCGTCGATGTGTACAGCGCGCTAACGAACGATCGACCGTTCCGACGTGCCAAGACGAATGCCGAGGCTGTTGAAATCCTTCGTGACCGTGCTTTCAAAGGAATGCACGACCCTGAATTGATTAGCAAATTCTGTGACATGATAGGCGAACTATCGTCTGAACCAGAAAATCAAACCGACCGATGTGATACCGAGGGCGAATTGACGCCTGTTCCATCCGTCGAATCTGTCAGCGTTTAGTCTCTGTTGTCGCCACGTACTACTTCCAACAAAATTACCATGATCGAACCTCCTTACGTCTTGATCGCAGAAGACAATCCAGGATTGGCAAAAGTTCTATCGTTCAAATTTAAGAGCTGCGGCTTTACGCCCATCGTCTGCAATGACGGGATGGCGGCCTGGGAAGCGTTTCAAAACCAAACGTTCGTTGCAGTCGTTAGCGACCAAGAAATGCCGCGGATGACTGGCGTCGAACTATGCCGCAACATTCGCGACCGCGATTCAGAGATCCCTTTCTTCTTGGTCACTGGCCGCCAAATGGAACTGTCCTCAACCGGGATCGCGGAAGAGTTAAACATTGGCATGATTTTCTCAAAGCCATTTAGCCCGCAAACAGTCATTGCGGCTGTCAACGAAGCGATGGAAACTCCGGTGGTTGTTTCGTAGTAAAACGAAGCCAGCGAACCGATCAACGTTTCTCGCGAACCTAACAGAATGACAAATACCGCCCATCTACCGAAGGAATGCCCAGCGTCCATGCTTTGCAAAGAGCTCGGTCGTCGGTTGGGCATGGAAGTGAATCGCTGGGAAAAGCAAGACCCGCTGCGTTCCGAAATCGTTGACATGGTTTGCGAATCGGACGAACAGTCAGCGATTACATCGATCGACAACAACGATTGCGAAACGTCAGACCGCTGTGAGATTGGTTTGCAACTGCCGGATGGTTCGGTTGCCTGTTGGGAATCCAATCTCGAAACCGCTCAGAGTTCGCTGCAACACGCTCGCACGATCGTTGAATTGATCGAATCCGCAAACCAGCGAGCAGAACTTCAAGCTGAAAATGACGCATTGACGATGCAGGTCGTCAATGACTTTGAAGAACTATCGCTGATTCGTTCGCTTTCGTCCGTGATGGAATTGCCCTCGGGCGGAATCAGCTTAGACGATCTCTGTTCACGTTCGCTGATTCCTTTGGCCGGCGGAATCGGTGCAACCTCGATTGCTGCTGTGTTCGTTGATGAGCATGACGCATCAAAATTTGCAACGACTTGGTGGTCAGGATCGCAGGTGACCAGCGACCAGCGTTTGGCTGAACTGATCACGGCGCACCGCAAAGAAGCGTCTTTCCAACCCGTCGTGCGGAACAAAATCAACGCCTTTGATCACGTCATCGACGACGAAGCACTTAGTGAATATGTGCTGGTTCAATGCCGCAGCGAAGGACGACTGCACGGTTGGTTGATCGCCTGCAACCGCTGCAGCGAATTGACCGAAGACACGCCCTGGGCTCAGTTGGGTTTTACGACCGTCCAAGCTTCGTTGTTGGAAACCGCAACGAACCAACTGGCTGCCCAGTTGCATAACACTCGGTTGATTAAACAGAAGGAAGAGTTGTTCACCGATGTGGTCCGAGCCTTGGTCAATGCAGTCGAAGCACGCGACCCGTACACCTGCGGCCACAGCGAACGAGTCGCCCGGTTTGCTCGCTGCTTAGCTGGCTTGGCTGGTCAACCAGAAGAAGCTTGTGAGCGGATTTACCTGACCGGCCTATTGCACGACATTGGAAAGATTGCGATTCCCGATGGCGTGCTGCAAAAGCCTGGACGTCTTGACGATGACGAACGTGCCATCATCGAAACTCACACCGACGCGGGCTGGCGAATTTTGCATGAACTGGAAGCACTTCGAGACGTGCTGCCAGGCGTTCTGTATCACCACGAACAATACAACGGAAACGGGTATCCCGACGGGCTTGCCGGTGACAAGATTCCTATCGATGGCCGAATTCTTGCCGTGTGCGACGCGTTTGATGCGATGACCAGCGATCGGCCTTATCGTGACGGAATGCCAATCGCAAAAGCGGTCAGCATTCTGCAAGGCAGCGCAGGCGAATCATGGGACCCCGCGCTAATTGAAACCTTCTGCGCAAACATCGACAAAATGAAAGCAATCAAGCAAGGGCATCGCCCCAGAAAACAAGCCAGCCGCCCGCTGCCAGTCGATGGTCAACCGCTAACGACCTTGACGACCAACAAGTGACTGCCCAAAAGTAGGCCGTAGCGAGCTTCCAGCGAGTTACGGCAATGCCAATGACGCCGTATTTCGCCCCGCCCAATACGGCCCTCAACACGGCCCTCAATACAGCGCCCCAATACAGACAACGACTGGTTCACAAATTTGAATCGTTAAGGCAGCCGACGAGAACTTCTTTGGTTCGTTGTTGGATACCTGGCGACGATGATTCGCGTGATCCGGCGACGTTCAGTGTTTCCGGACGTTCTCGTGCAAGCCACTGAACCAACCGATCTTGTAGATCGTCTTCATGGATGGAGAGCATCAAGCACGGCTTCGATGCTTGTTCGCACATCTTTTTAGTCAGTCGCGTGCCGCCGCCAATGAATCCGCTGTGTAGGATCAAGGTTGCATCGCTGTCCACGACATTTTGGCGCGTCCGAGCGGGATAGTTTGCGACGCCGTTTTCTTGAAGATCGTAGTGATCCGGGATCGCGCCGTCTTCGGCCATCCGCCGTGCTGGACACCATCCACCGTGCGGGATCCCCAACTCAATCGCCGCATCAAGCGCACCACGATCCACGCCAGTCTGTCCGCCAGAAACAATTCGAGACGGGCAAAAAGAGGTTTCGCTGTTGGCACGCGGCGTGTTGATTGGCAAGATTCCTTAAAGGTTGTTTAAAACGTAGCTGATCCCGCCAGGGTTCAGTCCAACGCCATGAAGAGTTTCCAAATCGTTTAACCGCGTGGGCATCGCCCCTCGCGTTCGGGGAAGTGTGGACGCGCGGGGCGATGCCCACGCGGTTAAACAGTTCAGAATTCCTTCACGGCACCATGGTTCAGTTCACGATTTAGAATTGCTCATCAAACCCGCTGAGACAACCGGCCGGAAAACCGAGTGCTTTCCAAGACCGCGGAAGTTCCGCCGTCCAACGTCGTCTGTCTTTCAGCGTCGGATGCGAGATGGACAATTTCCAACTGTGCAGTGCTATCCCCGGTGACGCAAACCCTTCTTTGCTGCCGTATTTTCGATCACCAAAAATTGGTAGTCCGCGATCAGCCAATTGGACACGGATTTGATGCTTGCGGCCGCTGATCAAACGAATCGCAAGCAGCGTTGCCTGATCGTTTTTAGCAACCGTGACGTAACGAAGCTGAGCCTGTTTCGCCTGATCACGATTCGCATTGGTGATTCGCATTCGCCGAGCGTCATCATCCTTGTACACCCAATCGGTCAACGAACCTGTTTCCGGTTCAAGGTGGCCGGGAATCGCGGCAAGGTAGATCTTGTCGGCTCCGACCGTTTTGCCCTTTGAATCCTTGGCCGCAAATTGAGGTGTCAATCGAGACGCTGCTTTGCTGGTCCGAGCCATCACGATCACGCCAGTCGTGACGGTGTCCAGCCGACTGACGATGCCGACAAAGACTTTGCCAGGCTTGTTGTATTTCCGCCGAATGTAATCGGCCGCCATCGAGTGCAGCGTCGGCCCCGATTCAGCGCCCATCGTTGCAATGCCAGCCGGTTTGTCGATCACCAGCAAATGGTTGTCTTCGTACAGAACCGATAGGGGTGCGGGCTTCGGGATCAAATCAAAACTTCCAACGATATTCCATCCGAGTCCCGTAAACATTGTCGAGACCACGACGCCAGCCGTGCATGACATCGAATCTTAGCAGAGTTCGATGCGATATCGGGAACTGATAACGACTGCCCAGTGCAAATTGGTCTTTCGGTACCAGCGGGTTGCCATCACCGTGCGGCGTTAAGTACGTCATTTCCAACAACAACTGCCGATCAAGATCGTCACCAATCAAATCCACTCCGACGCTGCCGCCAGCAGTGTTGTTGCCGGTCGGGTCCAACGTTGCAAAGCCATTCAGCCCGTCAGTGTCAAAGTTGATTCCCGTGTTCCGCAGGATGCCGCCTGAAATTCCAGCACGAGCAACCGATTGCGGATTGCCAAAGCCAGCGAAAAAGTTTGCATAGGGCACAAACGTCAGCGGAGCACTGGTGATCCAACTGTTTTCAACCAGCAACAAAGTTCCATCGGCCGTGCGGTCGGCACGAGGCCCATCTTGGCCAGCGTTGACGATCACGCGAACACTATTGCTGATTCGATCAAAGTAACGACGCGTAAAGCTTGCGGTGATGTTGTGATAGCTGCGACTGGGATCGTTTCGATCGCGAACGAAGGCGTAGCCGTTTTCGATGTACCCGCCGTAGGCATCGATAAACCAAGCGGTGCCAAACGCCTGAGCCGCGTTTTCGTCCGCGCCGAACGCTTGCGAATTGATTTGATCAAAGATGGCGAAGAACGTTGCGTCATAGTTGGACCAGTTCAGCAACTTGCTGTGCCGAGCAGGCAGCGCGAACGCAGCACCGGTCACCGCGTCTTCCATCCAAATACCGTTCTGGAAAAGCAGCGGCACCAAGCCAATGGTGATCGGCAGTTCAAACGGAGATGATTGGCCGGTCAAACCACCGATGATTGGCCCCAAGTCGCCTTCGTAGAAACCAGTCACAGGTGTGAAGTCGATTTCGTTTCGAAACCGCAGGTCACCGGCAACACGTTCAAACCTTGTAAACGCTCCGCCATCATCAAGTGGTCCAACGAATCCATGGAACCGCCCGCCGTCGGTCAGTTGCAGATCCATATCAAGGTTTAGCCGGTTGGCAAAGTTGTCCGTCCGACCACCCGCGTTTCGCCCCGCCCCAATGCCGGTACGAAAGTCACCGTACACATAAAATTCCGGCCGGACCATGTTGTATTCGCCGAACCAATTTTTACCGCGCGGAGTGATCCCGTCGCCGTAAAAAATGCGTCCCCATTCCACCCAAGGATGCTGAGTCGGTACGTTGCGTTTGCTGTCGTAAACCCACTGCTCGCGATCACCATCGTGATACATCGAATCGCTTGGCAGCGGCGTTGGCGAGAAGTCATTCGGGAACGTAACCCGATGATCGTCACGCGGCCGATCGCCATGTGCGTTGAAACCGTTCATCGTCGCAGTCGATTTCTTATCAGCAGCAGCTTGACTTGCGGGCAAGTAGCTCGGCAATGCGTCAACGAAGTTGTATTGCAAGCCGGTGCTCATCCGCGTTGATGCAGTACGGAACTCAACGCTCTTTTCAACCAGCTTTAACTTCCCAGCTTGGCTGACAACCGATCGATGCTTGGTCAATCGTGGTGCGACTGGTAATCGGGTTGGAGTTGTTGCTGAATTGGTTTGGTTAGTTTTATCGGGGCTGGCCGCTGACAAATCGTTTATTGTTGTCGCAACTAAGAAGAAACCAATCGCCGACAGAACAAAGCGTATTGCCCGTCGGTGGCAAAGGATTTCGGATTCCCGGTGGCAAACGCCACCGGCAAAGATATGTCGCCCTCTGGGCTGATCGTTCCCACTTGGCTTCTGACTTTGGTTGATTGTTTTTGGATTGCACACACACATCATTACTTCACCATGAATGTGTGGCTGCTGTTGCAAAGCTCTAACATGTTCTCGTTCATTCGACGAATCATGTCAGGCGTACTTTTGATTTGACGCATAAAGTACATTGGCTCGGTACGACTTCGCATCCGAACGCTCAATCGGTACGTGCCTCTCTGGCGAACCGCGGACGCGGGAATGCGAAACTTGGGATTGCGATGGTCCAGCGGCGCGATCGAATGCGCTTCCATGCGAATGAATGGCGGGTGATTCAAAACGCTGACGGGAACGGCACCAGGCCGCAAGAAACCCAATTGATCGATGCTGAAATTGACCGGCAGTGCGACTTCACGATCGGTTCCGCGAATGTTGCTGATCAGGAACTTAGTTTGCAAATTGAACAGATCCTTGTCGCGTGGTAATCGACCTTTGGCGACTTCCACCGAATGCATGTCGGCAAGGTCAGCATTTCGATCCAAATAACCACTTTCCCAAACTCGTTTTCCGCTCGGGTTGATCAGAACGACGTTCATCCACAATTGAGGCTGAGCCCCCAAGGATCCGGTCGTCAGGTTGTGACCCTCGCTGGCGTTACTGACCTTGTACGAAACCGTTAGCGGACTTCCGGCACGCGGATCCGTGTGGAAATGCGGTCCTTTGACCTTCAAAGCCGCTTCCATCGTCATCACCGCAGCGCCTCGTTTTAGTTGGGCTCGGTTCATGTTCGCATCCACGATCTTTCGACCATCGCGACGATCATCAGCGTTATCCCATGGTGCGGGGAAGACAGCATTGGGATCGACCGTTCGCTCAAATTCTTCGGTTCCCCAACCGGCGCGGTAATCAAACGTCAGCCACTGACGAGGCGTGAATTGTTTTGCTTTGGGATTGTGCGGAAAGATGCCCGGATGCGCGATCGAGTATCCCGGTCCCCAAAAACTATGGTTGGCGTGTTTGCGGGGTTCGCCAAACGGTTTGTCGTTGATCGTCGCGCAATGTCCCCAGGCGTAACCATCCGGTTTGCCCGGCACGGCACCCATGTGACAATCAGCGCAACTGATTCCCTTGGCGTGCGCAGGTCCGGCTCGATACTGAGCATGAACGACTTCCAGCGAGATCCCCGGATGCACGGCGACTTGGTGACAGGAAATGCAGACGTCACTGTTGGAAAGTGGTTTGAAGAAATAACTTGAGCCGTGGATTTCTTGCCCCGGTCCCTTCATTCCCGCTTCGGGTTTCAGCTTCAACTTATCCGCTTGCGACAATGCGTCTCGCAAACCATGCCCGCCGGACGTTCCGCCGACCGGTGCATGAATGTTGCCCGGTTCGATCCGGCGATCACCATTGCTGCTGCGGCCGTAGTGTTCGTTGATGCGGTGGCACGCGATGCAGGTCACGCCTTCGCGAACGACAGGCGGTGCTTCTAAGATGCTATGGTCGCGAGGGATTTTTAGTTGAGTGCCAACGGGAAGGTGGCATCGATTGCAAAAGCTGCCGACGGTTCCTTCGGTATATTCAATCATCGCCTGTTCGAATCGCTGGAACATGGGCGACACGGCTGAATAGGCATGACCGCTGGCCCGCCATTCTTCGTAGTGCGTTGGGTGGCATTGACGACACGATTCAGCGGACGGGTAACAATCGTCTGTCCACAATCCATCGTGAGGATCTTTCCCAGCGGCTTGGGCTGCTTTACTTTTTTCCAAGAGCTTGGCGGCATCGCCCGCACCAAGATTCGCCAGCGGGTCGTCATCTAATCCGCCCTTTGGCGACAGCAAGTCATCGCCAAGCAAGTCGTTACTGAGCAGATCATCCCCTAGCAGATCATCCCCGAGCAAATCATCCGACAATGAACTTCGTAAAGACAATCGAAGCGGGCGAGGCGTTGTGGTGGCGGAGGCACCAGGATGGACATGTTGCTGATGCGGATCCGCGCTGGCGTGCCAGTGCGGTGTTTGCCAGTGCGGCGTGCCAGATGTCGGTTGAACTGCGTTTGGACGATTGGCGATTCGCATTCGCGACATCAATTCACGCGCGACTGCGTCCGGATCTTGAGCCATCGCAGTAACTTGCAGGCACATCGCAAGCAGGATCGAAAAAGAACCGGATCGGATCATGGAAATTGAGCGAGGCCGAAAAGATGGATCAAACAGTGATTGCACTTTCAGTATTAGCTCGACAGCTCACAATGCATTTAATGCAATTGATCGGAATCGTAGTCACAGGCTTGTCAATCGTTACAGGTTCACGGCATCCGGCAGTCTTTTCTTGAAAGCTTTGGTCGATTGACTAAAGTTTGACGCCTGAGCAAGAAATGAGGGGTAGGCTTCCGCTACGAACTGATCCTTAGTTCGCAACTTTCACCCCGACTAATCACACCGGCGTCCTTTGGCGTCCACGCGGAGCTTTGTTTCGATGACCGCACTATTGAATGCCCAAGCCCAAGACGGCGATCAAGAAAAGAAAGTGGATTACTTTCGTTGCCAAATTCCGGAAGAGTGCAGCAAGGCAACGATCCGTGCTGGGCGACGGAAGACGTGCGCCCAAGTCCAAGAATCATCAATCGACGGCTTCACCGTTTTGGTTCGCGACAAGGACGCCAAAAACCTGCGGATGGGTGAACCATGGGTTCTTGAATTTGACGGAAGCCGTTTGGAAGTGATCGGCCAATGGTTTTACAACGCACCAGGCGGATTCATTCAAATTGGATTGCGTCGGATGCGTGACCTGACACCCGAACCCGTATTCCATACGCCATTCTTCTCCAGATTTTCAGTGGGCAAGATGTCGGGTTCAGCCACGTCGGCCGCTGGATTCGGCGGATTCGTGATCGTGTTGTTCTTGGGGTTATCGTTACCAGGACTCGGTGAACAACTGGGAACGTCGGATCGAATCCAGGGTGCCGTTAAATGGATCTACTCTGAATTCACGGGCATGTTCTAGGAATCGCATGATGATACGTCGCTAAGTTCTGATTCATCATCAGGTCCCGATTCAACTTCGATGAACTTCCCTTGATGGCTGACGATTAATCGATCTCGGCCTCTTCTTTTCGCTTCGTAAAGCGCCGCGTCTGCTCGTTCAACAATGGACTCGGCCGTATCGGACTTGGCGACTTGGGTTAGTCCCGCACTGATCGTCACACTCAAATGATGCTCGGTAGCCTTCGCTAGTTTGGTTCTGGCGACACAGCGGCGTGCGGCCAACGTGGCACCATCGATCGGCGTCATCGGCATCACAACGCTGAACTCTTCGCCACCATACCGCGAGAAGTGATCCGACTTTCTGCCGCGCGAAGAGATCGCCTCAGCAACGGATTTAATAATCGCATCTCCGATCGAATGTCCCCACTGATCATTGATACCTTTGAAGTTATCGATATCAAAAAGAGCGATGCAGAATGGAAAACGATGGCGGGTAAAGTCGCTGATCCGTCGATCGAGTTCGCTATCGAACGACCGGCGATTGCCTATTCCGGTCAGCGAATCGATCAGGGCATCCAAGTTCGCTCGGTTGAGTCGCAATTGCCTTGCGATTGAGTGTTTCAGGATTCGAGCAAGCAGCGAACCAACGACATGTTGTTTGGGCAAATAGTCTTGTGCCCCGGCATTGATCGCTTGGATCGCAGTCTGATCACGATCGTCGCCCGTCAGCACCACGATCGGTATTTCTGGAGCATGAGTTCGTAGCGTCGTGACCGCTTCAACGCCGGGACTATCCGGCAATCCCAAGTCCAGCAACATGACGTCAAACGACATCACGTGGCATGCGTCGACCGCTTTCGATAACGTCGTCGCCTGCTGAACGGTCACAGTAATCTCCGGCGACCGTTTCAGCATCATTTCGATAAACTCAGCATCCTGAGCACGATCCTCGATTAACAAGACTCGGATTGGCGATTGCGAGGTCGTGGCTTCAGTCATTATTTCTATCGCTCTTCAGTCCGTGTGAGGCGGCAGCAGTCGTTTGTCCGAATCGAAATTCAACGGCGTGTACATCCGTTGTTGCACTGTTGCCGCACGGTCTTTTCACTTTCGTTGCACCGTTATTGCACTGTTGCTGCACGGTCTTTTCACTTTCGTTGCACTGTTGTTTCACTGTCTTTTCACTTTCGTTGCACTGCCGCCGGGTGTCTATCGACGAGGGCCTAACCGTAACCTTTGGGGGGCTTGGTAACAATGGACCAAAAGCCAATCAGCCCGCGTGATGCACGCACACTGGTGCTTGGTTCGATGTATCTTGGTGGGATCTCTGTTCAACTTTCCTCACGCAAAAAATAATCGAACCCGTGAATAAAAGACCGTCATCTTTCCTCTTGCTATTCTTGTTCGTTGGTCTCTTTTCAGTCCAGGCAGTTGCTGCCGAGACAACGCAAACGAAACGCCCCAACATTATTTGGATCATGGCGGATGACTTGGGATTCAATCAATTGGGCTGTTACGGTGACACGCCGATCAAGACACCCAACTTGGATCGCATGGCAGCCGAGGGCATTCGTTTCACGCAGGCCTACGCCGGCAACACCGTTTGCTCACCGTCACGCGTGTCACTGTTTACTGGTCGCGATGGTCGCTTGATGGAAAACAATTCAAACACAGTTCAACTCAAAGACATCGACGTCACGTTTGCAAGCGTTCTCAAGCACGGCGGTTACGACACCGCGCTGTTTGGAAAATACTCCATCGGTTCCCAGATGGGCGTCACCGATCCATTGGCAATGGGCTTTGATACTTGGTACGGAATGTATTCGATTTTGGAAGGCCATCGACAATACCCAACCTTTCTTTATCGCGACAACGTCAAGATTCGCATTCCAGAAAATGAAGGCGGCAAGCAACAGGTTTACGCTCAAAAACGATTCACCGAAGAAGCAATCGACTACATCAAGAAACCGCATCAGCAACCGTTCATGGTCGCGTTGATGTTCTCGTCACCGCACGCCGAACTGGCGGCTCCGCAGCAGTACATCGAACCCTACGAAAACACTTTTGACGAAACACCTTACACGGGAATGAAAACGGGCCAGCCCAGCGACAAGTACGCTTGGTACTATCCGGCACCAGTGCAAAAACCATACGCAACGATGGCGGCGATGGTGACCGCGCTTGACGACTATGTGGGTGACATCGTGGCTACGTTGCAGGCCGAGGGAATCGCCGACGACACGCTGATCTTCTTTACGTCGGACAACGGCCCGCATGACGAAGGCGGCGGAGACCCAACGTTCTTTCGCGCTTCGGAACCCTACCAAGGAATGAAACGCGATGTTTATGACGGTGGGATTCACGTTCCCATGATCGCCTATTGGCCGCGGAAGATCACAGTGCCGCGTGTGGATTCAACGCCATGGGCATTTGCCGACGTCTTGCCAACGCTCGCAGACTTGGCGGGCGTTTCGTTACTGGACGTCCCGCGTGTCAAGACAAATGGAATTTCGATTGCGGGCTTGCTGAAAGACGATCCGATTCCCGTTGCTGAACGCACGTTGTACTGGGAGTTTGGTAAACAAGCCGGCGACCCAAATTCGGGCATTATTGGCGAAATCTTCCAAGCGGCCCGACGTGGTCCTTGGAAAGCAGTTCGGTATGGGCAAGATGCCGACGTCGAAGTCTACAACTTAGAATCCGACTTAGGTGAATCAAACAATCTAGCCGACCAGCATCCCGAAATTCAGCAAGAGTTCGAGAGTCTGTTCAACAATCCGCGGAGTGAAACCAACTAGGCAGGTTCGGTTACGTTCCCCCGCCCAGGCACGTTAGAAACTGCTTTAGAACGACCTAGCAGTTTGCCGACGACCTGCCCGTAGCTGATCCCGCCAGGGGTCAGTCGAGCTTGATCCGATCGTGAACTGAACCCTGGCGGGATCAGCTACGGTTTGAAACAGTCGTTTAGGGAGCCTGGCCAGGTCGGCATGCTCAGGTTCCAAGCTGGGCGTTCTCGTAAGCGGCTGGGCGTTTGCGAATTCGCCGGTTCCTTACGACTCACCCAACGCGGTGAAGAGTTTGCAAATCGTTTAACCGCGTGGGCATCGCCTGGGCTGATGAAAATGTGTCGTTGTCACTTGTCGCGAACCTTGAAAGTAGGCCGTAGCGAGCCATAGCGAGTTACGGCGTTGCGCAAATTGCCGTAGCTCGCTATGGCTCGCTACGGCCTACATACTGGCGATCAGGGAAATGTGCTGTTGCCACAATGCTTCGCAGCGCTGCAGTTTGTGTTGTCTGCCATGGTGCAGCTTGCCCAATTTGCTGCGATGCAATGATTTTCATCAGGCCAGGCATCGCCCCGCGCGTCCACGCGGAACAAAACGCGATATGATGTAGGTAGGCGAAACGATGATTTAAAAGTACGCCGAATTGACCGGAGCGAAATACGGCAATGTTTCAGATTCGCTTGCCTGCATTTTTACTTTTCCACTTTCCGGAGACAGAGCGATGAAAATCCTGTTGCCGATCGATGGTTCCGAAGCCTCCGATGAAGCCGTGCGCTTTGTCCAGATGTTGGCGCAAACCAATTCAATCGATGTCGTCGTGGTCACGGTCTCGTTCGATCCATCGCAGTACTCGATCCAGCCGTGGATCCCGGAATGGACTGAGCAAGAAAGCAATCGGGTTGAAAGGATTTTGGACCGTGCAAAGAAGACGCTGGAACCGAGTTGTTATTCGGTTGAGTTTGTTGAGGGAACCGGGGCAACGGTCCCCTTTCTTTTGAATCTGGCGGCGCAATCGCATTATGATTTGATCGTGGTCGGAGCCAAAGGACATTCGGCGATCAGTCGAATCTTGTTGGGCAGCGTGTCGGACAGTATTGCTTCGTATGCAAAGAGTTCGGTGTTGGTGGTACGCCCGAGCGAGGATCACGTTCCCACGCTGAACAAGATCCTGGTGGGATACGACAAATCCGTTGCATCCCGAGAAGCCGCGGCTGAATTGATGGAGTGGCAATTGGATCGGGGAACCGACTTTACGATTTTAAGTGTGGTCCAGTGTCCGTATATTTTTGTTGGCGAAGGCTACCTTGCCGAGCCAATTTCGGTGACGCCATCACAGGTCGCATCGGTCGGTGAAACTGCCGAGCGAATGGCAAGCCAGTTGGCGGACCGTTTTCCACAGACCGATTCCAAAACGACGGTTGCCGATCACATTGGCGACGCGATCGTTCGCGCGGCTGAGGAAGAGAAGGTGGACCTGGTGGTGGTCGGCGATACCAGTCACAGCCTGATCGGCGAACTGTTGCTCGGCAGCACGTCAAAATACGTTCTCCGCCACGCGCCCTGCAGCGTCTTGATTTCCAGACACCACACCAAAATGGACGAATCAGAATAAGGTTGCCCCGGCCGTAGACGTATCATCGTTCCAGGCTCAGAAGCGTGTTTATCGCATTGTTTCCGGGGGCTTCGCGCAACGCCGTGAAGAGTTTTGGTCCCGGAAAACACGGTTTAGTTCGTTTAGCCGCGTGGGCATCGCCCCGCGCGTTACGCCCCGCATGGACGCGCGGGCGG
>NZ_LWSK01000009.1 GCF_001642955.1 Rubripirellula obstinata
TCGTCGGGATCGTTGCCGGTTCGACGGGTCTGGTTGCGGACTCGCTAGACATGTTGGCTGACGCGAGCGTCTACGCGATCAGCCTCTACGCCGTCGGTCGAGCAGCCCGCATCCGACGTGGTGCGGCCACCGCCAGCGGAGTGTTGCAACTAATTTTGGGCATCGGTGTTCTCGTCGAGGCTGGCCGACGATTCGTTAGCGGCGGCGAACCTGTTGGTCTCTTGATGATGGGAATGGGTGTTGTCGCCCTGACCGCCAATTCGTATTGCCTGCGCCTGATCGCCAAGCACAAAGGCGGCGACGTCAACTTCCGCGCTTCCTACATCTTTTCCGCCAACGATGTGATCGCCAACATCGGTGTCATCATTTCCGGCCTGATCGTCAAGCTTAGCGGCTCACAAATCCCCGACCTGATCATCGGCATCCTGATCGCGGCCGTCGTGGTTCGCGGGGGAGTGAAAATTTTAACAGACGTCCGGCAGGAAACGTAATGCCGTTACGATAGTTTGATGGCGGCTGGCTTGACACCGTAATCCCTACAGCCGGACCTTTGCCTCGCGTTTCACGTTTGGTCGTGAGGTTTGTGCCTGATGTTTCGGTGTTGCTGAACCGATGGAACAAGTGGGCTGGTCTGTATTTTCATGGAGGAAGACGCGGTGATCGCGAACGATAGGACCAGTGCGCGCCGACGGCGGGCGAAATGCTTGTTGTTGTTGGCAGCCTTGGGTTTCACGAGTGGATGTCAGTCGGTTGGGCAGCATGTCGCTCAATCGACTTCGAGCGAACACGTCTCGGCAACGAGCCAAACGCGGGTTGCTGAACCGCCTATCGCCGTGCGGACGGTTGCGTTCACGGACGATGACGACTTGCAGGTCGACGATCTCGATCAGCTGGACGAACTCGACGTCGAGCTAAACGACGCCGATTCGGACGAGGCTGATCCAGCCAACGATCCCGCGTCTCTACGCGACGCGATGGCTTTGGACGCGGCGAACGAGACGGCTGAAACCGATCCGGTCATTCAGGACCAGTATTCTTATGGTTTTGAGCAACCTATAGGGCTGACGCTTGAGTCCATTGAGTCGATGGCGTTGGGTTCGCATCCGGCCATCGCGGAAGCTCGTGCTCGTGTCGAATCAACGCGCGGGCAATATGTCCAAGCCGGTTTGCCGTTCAATCCGGTGCTGCAATATCAGTCGGATGAGATTCGCAACGAAGACTCCACCGGTCTGCATTCGGTGCAGATGTCTCAGCAGTTCGTCACCGCCAACAAGCTGGGGATCGCTCAACAGGTTCAGGTCCGCGAGATCCAAAAACAGCAAGCTGCCCTGCGAATTGCGGAGCTTCGCGTTTTGACTCGCGTTCGTGCCGCGTTTGCGACAGCCATCGTATCGCAGCGAAGAGCCGAGATTGCTGACCAGATTGTCGAGCTAGCTGAGAAGTCGATCGAATCAGTGAATGCCCTATTGGAAGCCGAAGAGGTCTCCAAAATCGCTTTGTTGCAGGCTCGTGTCGAAGCCGAACAGGCGCGGATTACGGCGGAGAATGCTCAAACGCAGTTGCAAGCCAACCTGCGGACACTTGCAGCGGCTGCCGGGATGCAAACACTGCCGCCCGGACCGCTCGGCGGCAACGTGTGTGACGATCTGACCGCCGCGCCGTGGGAAGCATTGCTCGCAGAAATCTCGACCAACAGTCCCGAACTTTCGCGGGCCGGATCGGAACTTGAGCGAGCCAAATGGTCGTTGCAACTTGCCTGTGCGCAAGTGACTCCGAACGTGACGGGAACTGTCGGCGTTGGTGTCGATGCCGCTACGGACGATACGTTCGCGGTCATTGGCGTCAGCGTTCCGCTTCCCATTCGCAACCGCAATCAGGGCAACATACGCAGTGCCCGAGCCGACATCGCCGCGGCGTCCGCGGCGATTCAGAACACGCAACTCAGCCTAGAAGCCCGGCTCGCCGAAGCCGTCGGCCGCTACCAAGTCGCGTTAGAAAGGTACGAACGTTTGCAGGAGTCGGTCGTGCCGACCTCGGAGGAAACGTACAAGCTATCGCTGGAAGCGTTTGATGCCGGCGAAACCGATTTCCTACAACTATTAACGGCACAGCGAACGCTCTTCACGACGCAATTGAACGTCTTGGATGCCGCCGGACAAGCCAAACAAGCCGCCGCCGAGATCGAGGGTCTGTTGGTGACTTTGAGCCTGTGAAGACACCCCAACTCGGATAGCTAAGGTGGGGAGTCTGACGAAACATTGATAATTCGGTTGAACTGGTCTGGTCGTTTCCACCGTATCAACCGATAATACCGGTGTACCGTACCCGAAGGATGTTTTTGTGTCTGTCGTTTGTCGTCTCACCACCGTCGCCGCATTGCTGCTGCACCTGATTTTCGGGTGTTCGCTGCATCATGCTGACGCGTGTGGGCACCACGACCATGACGGATGTCAGCACACCTGTTCAACGGCCGATTCACCAGGTGTCCACGAAGATCACACGTGCGGCCACGATCACGAACATGATTGCTCGGGTGAAGACGAGACGGTCGAGTCGATCGACAATGCGGTTGACCTAACGGCTCCGTGTTGTGCCTGCGAATCGCAACCTTGTGATGGAAACCATCCGGGGTGCCATGGCGTCGTCGAATGCAGTTTTGTGCCTTCAAGTGATGTCGCGTTCATCATTGATGCTCCGTTGGTCGCGTTCGTGACTTATGAGCACGATCCGATGCTGAGCTTCATTGGTTCGCTGTCGACTCGTCATTTGGATCAGCGATCGCCACGGGTCGCGACGGACTCTCTTTCTCACTGTGCTTCTCTCTGCACGTGGATCATTTGATTGAAGATTGCTGATTGATCATTAGCGATTCGGATGTGCGTTTGCGCGCACGCTGAACACTGATTGAATCAATCGCTCCATCGTCTGGAACGCATCTTGCGTTTCTGATTTGCAATCAATCTTCTTCAATCATCCATGGTTCTGCATGTCCACGCTAAAAGCTTGGCTGGTGCGCCTGCGCGGCCCCGTTTTGACCGTCCTGGCGATGGCCGTCGCGATCGTCATTGGCGCGTTTGCCTTCACCGACTATCCACAACAACTTGGCCTCGTTACCGCGTCGGTCGATGAGTCCGATCCGCACGCGGGTCACGATCACGGTCCCGGCGAACACGATGACCATGATGAAGATGGCCATGACGAAGACGGTCATGCCGGTCACGATCACGAAGGTCACGAAGCGGGCCAGTCGATCGAATTGAGCCAGCAGGCTCGTGCGAACTTGCGGCTGAAGACGGAGGCCGTCACGGTCGGTCCGTACACGAGCTACATCGAAGTCCCCGGCATGGTGACGCGCTGGCCCGGTGAAACGCATGTTTCGATCACGTCGCCACTGACGGGCGTGATCAACGCGATCAATATCTCTCGTGGCGAGATGATTAAGAGCGGCGAGCCGTTGTTCACGCTTCGGCTGACGCATCAAGACCTCGTCAATACTCAAGAAGACTTCCTCTCGCAGCTCGGGCAACTGGATGTCGAGGAGCGGGAGATTCAGCGGCTGACTTCCGCATCCCGTTCGGGCGCGATCGCTGGGAAAACGCGAATTACTCGCGAGTACGAACGCGACAAATTGCAGGCGAAAGTCCGTGCGGCGAAGCAGTCGATGTTGCTGCACGGTTTGAGTGAAGACCAAATCGCGAGCATCGAACGCACTCGCACGTTGGTCCGCGAAGTGGTGGTTACCGCACCGCTGATTCACGAAGACGACTCGCTGCATCACGACGCTTTGGAAGAAGCCGCTAACCGAGTCGCGGGCAACCCGGCTGCTCGATTGGCCGCAATGCAACCGCCGCCGATGTCGCGGCCTTCGCACAATCACATTGACGCGGAGTTCTTGGTCACAGAATTAAATGTTCGACGTGGCGAATCCGTTGACGCCGGTCAGCAGATGGCTCAGTTGTCGAACTACAGCCGCTTGCTGATCGAAGGCCAAGCGTACCAGCGTGATGCAAGTCTGTTGCGAAAGGCCGCCGATTCGGGTGCCGAATTGCAAGCCACGATGACCGGTGCGGGCGACGAAGTCGAAACGATCACGGGATTGAACGTGGTCTACATCGGGAATGAAGTCGGCACCGAATCTCGATCGCTGCCGTTCTATGTCGGACTGACCAACGAGATCGAACGCAGCGAACAACGCGGTGACAAACGCTACGTCAGTTGGCGATACAAGCCCGGCCAACGACTGACCGTTCGGCTTCCGCAGTCGCAAGTCGATGACGCCATCGTTGTTCCCAAGGATGCGGTTGCCGAAGAAGGCCCCGAGCGATTCCTATTCGTTGAGAACGGCAACCATTTTGACCGTGTTCCGGTGGAAGTCATTGCGTCGGACAGCGTCAACGTCGCGATCAAGAACGACGGCCAAGTTTGGCCCGGTCAGACGATTGCCGTTAGCGGTGCTCATCAATTGCAGATGGCGATGAAGAACCAGGCGGGCGGAGCCATTGATCCCCACGCAGGGCACAACCACTGAGTTGTTCGCTTTGCCAAACCAAATCATTGAGGGATCAAGATGCTAGACAAAATCATTCACTTCTCGCTGAACAACCGGCTGATCGTCTTGGCGGTTGCCGCGATCATGCTGGGCGTCGGTGCGTGGCAATCATTGCAATTGCCGATCGACGTGTTTCCGAACCTGAACCGTCCTCGCGTGGTGGTCATCACCGAAGCGCCGGGAATGGCACCTGAAGAAGTCGAGACGTTGATCACATTTCCATTGGAGACCACGTTCAATGGTGCAAGCGGCGTCGAGGCAGTCCGCAGCAGCAGCGGCATCGGTCTGTCGGTGATCTATGTCGAGTTTGAATGGGACACGGACATCTACAACGACCGGCAAGTCGTCAATGAACGTTTGCAACTCGCCGCTGAGCAATTGCCCGACGGCGTGAAACCAACGCTCGCCCCCATCTCGTCGATCATGGGACAAATTCTCATGTACGGCATGTGGAGCGAAGGCGGCGAAACCGAACCGATGGAGGTTCGCACACTGGCCGATTGGGTCGTCCGTCAACGATTGCTGACCATCCCCGGCGTGTCGCAAGTCTTCTCGATGGGCGGCGGCCGGATGCAGTACCAAGTGCTGGTGAATCCCGACGCATTGCGTGAATTCGGCCTGACCATGGACGATGTCCACACCGCTGTCAGTGAGTCCAATCTGAACGCAACCGGTGGTTATCTGGATCAGCGGGGCGCGAACGAATTGCTGGTTCGTGGCCTCGGGCGGATCACCAGCCTAGCCGACCTGAAAGAGATTGCGATCACACTGCGGGACGGTCGCCCGATCACGTTGGGCGACGTGGCCAAAGTCGTCGAAGGCCCGCAGGTCATGCGTGGCGATTCGTCCGCGTATCTACGCACTGATGATGGGACGGTCGAAGGCGGCCCCGCAGTGGTCTTGACGATCAACAAACAGCCGGGCAGTGACACTCGCGCCGTCGATCAAGCGATTGCCGAAGCGTTGGAAGAATTGAAGGTGTCCCTGCCCGATGACATCCGAATCGCCAACGTCTACTCGCAGCGTTCGTTCATCGACCGAGCCATCGACAACGTCGTCGAAGCTCTCGCAGACGGCGGCGTGTTGGTCTTGGTGATCCTGTTCCTATTCTTGCTGAACTTTCGCACGACGTTCATCACGCTCACGGCGATTCCGCTTTCCATCATCGCGACTGCTTGCGTCTTTGCCGCGTTCGGTCTGTCAATCAACACGATGACGCTCGGCGGGTTAGCGGTTGCGATCGGCGAACTTGTTGACGATGCCATCGTTGACGTTGAAAACATCTTTCGGCGTTTAAAAGAGAACCGGCTATCGGAATCACCACGTCCGACACTCGCCGTGGTTTACGACGCCAGCATCGAGGTTCGTAGCAGCGTGGTCTACGGAACGGCGATTGTCGTTTTGGTATTCATCCCGCTGTTTGCTCTCGAAGGCATGGAAGGCAAGCTCTTTGTGCCGTTGGCGATGGGATACGTTGTCTCGCTGATCGCGTCGCTTGGCGTCTCGCTGACCGTCACGCCGGTGCTGGCATCGCTTCTTTTGGTCGGCAAACGAGTCTGGCAAGTCGTGGTGCCGATTCTAGCTTTCGGCATCGCTGCCCTAACGATGTACTGGGTCGTTCCGCGTGCGATTCACATTCTGCATTTGCCGTTTGAATTGCCCGGCAATCCGCTGTGGTGGTCGCTCGTCCTGACGCCAGTGGTTTGGGTTCTGATTCAAGTGACCGAAAGAATGCTCGGCGGTCCCGAAGCCGAAGAAGGCCGGTTGCTGGAGGGACTCAAAGGCGTTGCCGGTTTGGCGATTAACTTCAGCACCAAGTTTGCCGGTCCCGTATTGGGCGTTGCGGCCGTCATGGTGGCGTTCGCATTGTTCGCGGTTTCGCAACTCGAACGTGACTTCTTGCCGCCGTTCAACGAGGGAGCCGTTCAGGTCAACGCGTTGCTTGCACCGGGCACATCGCTGGCGACGAGCAACCAGATCGGGCAAAGCGTGCAAGAGGAGTTGATGAAAATCGAATCGGTCAAGTCGGTCGCGCGTCGAACGGGCCGAGCGGAGCTGGACGAACATGCCGAAGGCGTCAACGTCACGGAGTTGTTCTTGGAAATCGCTGACGACGCGGATCGTGAAGGCACGATCCAGCAAATTCGCGAAACGATGGAGGACATTCCGGGCGTGGTGTCGAGCACCGAGCAACCGCTGGCCCACCTGATCAGTCACATGATCTCGGGCGTCAAGGCGCAGATCGGCATCAAGCTTTTTGGTGACGATCTAGACGTGTTGCGAAAAAAGGCGGAAGAGATGAAACGACGCATCGCGGACGTGCCGGGTTTGGCAGACGTGATGATCGAACAGCAGACCAACATTCCGCAACTTCGGATCGAGCTGAATCGCAAAGCATTAACGCAAAACGGACTGCGACCCGCCAACGTCATGGAGTTGGTCGAGACGGCGATGAACGGGCAAGTCATCAGCCAAGTTCTGCTCGGCCAACGCACGTTTGATCTGATGTTGCGAATGGATGAATCGTATCGCGAGGACGTCACCAAACTCAAACGGCTCGCCGTCCCGCTTCCCGGCGGCGGCACGCTGCCGCTGGAGGAAGTGGCGAACATCTACGAAAGCGGCGGGCCGAACATGATCAAACGCGAACAGGTGCGTCGACGAATCGTGTTGCAGGCGAACGTGTCCGAGCGGGGCGTCGTGGACGTAGTTAGCGACATCAAATCGCGGCTGGCCGATATGGAATTGGAGCCGGGTTACTTCATCGAATACGGCGGCCAATTTGAAAGCCAGCAATCGGCAACGCGTCGATTGATGATTCTCTCGGGCGTCGCGCTGTTGGGCATGTTCCTGGTGCTCTACACACTTTTCGGCAACGTGAACTTTTCGATGCAAGTGTTGGTTGCGTTGCCAACGGCGTTCATCGGAGCGGTCGCGGCACTCGTCATTACGGATCAAAACCTGACAGTCGCGGCGATGGTCGGTTTCATCTCGTTGTGCGGCATCACCAGTCGCAACGGCATCCTGCTGCTGAATCACTACATCCACTTAGTCGAGCACGAAGGCGAATCATGGACTCGCGAAATGGTGCGTCGCGCAGGCCAAGAACGAATGGCTCCGGTGTTGATGACGGCACTGACGTCCGGCATAGGTTTGCTGCCACTGGCGCTCGCTGCGGGTGAACCCGGTAAAGAGATTTTGTACCCCATCGCGACCGTGATCGTCGGCGGTTTGTTGACCAGCACGTTGGCCGAGTTCTTCGTTCGTCCGGCGTTGTTTTGGACGATCGGTGTCGGGGCGGGCAAGCAGATTGTTCGCGATCACTCGGGAGACATTGGAGATGAGCAGGCGGGCATGGGGAAGAAAGAACTCAGTCCTGAACCTGAATTGGTCACAAGTTAGTTGTTCGTTCCGGTGCGTTGCCGGAGCGATTTTTTTGGTTTGAAAAGGTTTCCACGGAGGATTTGAAATGTTGAATTTACGGATGATTGCAGTCGCAGCTTTGGTGGCATCGGTTTCGTTGGGTGGCATCTTTGCAACGGCCGCTGAGCCGAACACGGCAGCCAAAGAACTGGTGTCGTATCGCTTGGAAAAGTGGAAGACCACGCACAGCGAAGGCGAGAAGGCGGACAAGTTGGTCGGCACGCTGAAGAAACTTCGCTGCGAAGTCAAAGTCGGCTCGCACGGCGGACACATGGACGTCAACTACCGCTGTCCAAAGTGGCAGCAGATGGCTTTGAAGAGCCACGAAGAAGCTCACCAGTGGGAAGCATGGTTGAAGAAGCTCGGCTTCGAGACCCAGCACGCCCACTAAGAAATACGGAATTGGGAATGGGGGATACGGAACTTCGTTCTATCCCCCATTCCATTCCCTAACTTTCAAACGCTCATCACAAAATTCTCATCGGTACTCAAAATGAAGATTCATCTATTCGCCCTGACGCTCGCTTGCTTCACTCTCCTCGGATGTTCCGAGAACGACGTGCAGGTCTCCGAAGCAACGCAAGCATCCGGCCCGGTCGAGATAGACGAAATGCCGCCAATGATTGAGATGGATGGGCATCCCGAGCACGGCCCCCACGGCGGCGAGCTGGTCGAACTTGGCAAAGAAGCGTTCCACATCGAAGTGATGCACGGCACCGGAGCGGTCGCCATGTATGTGCTCGACGGTTCGGCAACGCAGCCAGTCGCGATCGAAGCCGACAAGCTAACCGTCAGCCTAAAGCACGATGGCAAAGTGAAGTCATTCGAGCTTCCCGCCGACCCGCAAGCCGAAGACGCATCGGGTAAGTCATCACGATTCGCTTCGGCTAATGCCGAGATGGACCAGTGGCTCGAAGCCGAGGCCGAGGGTGCGGTCATCGTGCAAATCGAAGGCAAATCCTACACAGGCAAGATTTCGCATGATCACAATCATGACGATTAGAAACGAGAAGGCCAATATTGATGGTTGATTCGCTAATCCGAACCATCGTTTGATCCAGTCGTTTGCGGTGTGTCACCGTGAACGGCAAGGCTCCCGACCCATCATGCGACTAGCCCTCGTTGGGTTGGGAGCCGCTTTTATTGATAGACAAAAGACGACGAGTCCCATGATAGACAACAAAAGCCGCTTTCAGGTCAATGCTATCCTGCCCGGCGTTCACGACGATGATGATCGGTGCATGCCCCGCTTCATCGACTTGGTATCGGCGAAGCGTGGCGTGGATAAAGTTCACGTCGTCGAAAATGAAGCCATGTCGTCCGGCGATACGGAAACCACCAGCTTCTGCATTCACTTTGATCCTGATGCTATCTCGGTTTCTGAAGTTCGCCAGTTTGCTCACCAAGTCGGTGCGGAACTTGATCAACGATACGGGCATTGGCACAAGCGGATCTTACCGATGCACGCACGCCGAGCGTCCGCGATCGAATCGCGTCTTGCTCGAATCACTGGAGTCATCGAATCGGTCGTTGCGCCCGACGGTGCGGTTCGCGTCGAATACGATCGGCAAGCGACCGATGCTTCGGCAATCGAAACGGCTCTCGAAGAATGGTCATCGTCTGACTCACAAGCTCGCAACGAACACGAAGCCCAGAGGCACGACGAAGAAGGCCACGAAGACGATCATGGCCATGCCGGACACGACCACGCCCACGGCGGTATTTTCGGCCCGAAGTCGGAATTAATCTTTGCGGTCCTATGCGGCGTGTTCCTGTTGGTTGGTTGGCTGATCGAAACCTTCGCAGAATTGAACGAGTGGATTCCGCTGGGTTGCTACATCGCCGCCTACTTGTTTGGAGGCTACTACACCGTCACCGAAGCGATCGAGAAGATTCGGGCGGGCAAGTTCGAGATTGACTTCCTGATGATTATGGCTGCCGCCGGTGCTGCTTCGCTCGGAGCGTGGGCCGAAGGTGCGTTGCTGTTGTTCCTATTCAGCATCGGCCATGCGTTGGAAGGCTACGCGATGGGGCGAGCCAAACGTGCCATTGAAGCCTTGTCCGAACTGGCTCCCAAAACCGCACGGGTTCGACGCGACGGAAACGAATCGGAAGTTCCCGTCGAAGACTTAGTCGTTGGCGACATCGTCATCATCAAACCCGACGAGCGAGTACCGGCAGATGGGTTCGTGATCGTGGGCGATTCCAGCGTCAACCAAGCACCGATCACCGGCGAAAGTGTGCCCGTCGACAAACGCCCCGTCGATGATGTCGCCGCTGCGGCATCCGATCCCGAGTCGCTTCCGCCAGAGCATCGTGCCTTCGCCGGAACGATCAATCAATCGGGTTCGCTCGAAATCCAAGTCACCAAGCTCGCATCCGAAAACACGCTGGCTCGCGTCGTCACGATGGTCAGCGAAGCTGAAACGCGGGTGTCGCCTACGCAGAAGTTCACAAAGAAATTCGAGCGATACTTTGTCCCATCAGTTATTGCCGGTGTTGTTCTATTGATGTTTGCACCGCTCGTCATCGAAGAAACCTTCAGCGAATCGTTTTACCGAGCGATGGCGGTTCTGGTCGCCGCCAGCCCATGTGCGTTGGCGATCGCAACACCCAGTGCGGTGTTAAGCGGCGTCGCCCGAGCGGCACGCGGCGGAATACTTGTCAAAGGTGGCGGACCACTGGAAAGCCTCGGCAGTCTCGACTCGATTGCGTTTGACAAAACAGGAACGCTCACCGAAGGCGAACCCAAAGTCACTGATGTTCGCACCGCTGATGGCGTCGATGAAAACGAATTGCTACGAAATGCCATTGCGGTGGAAGACCTCAGCAAACATCCGCTCGCCAAAGCAGTTGTTCGCGACGGGAAGGAAAGATTGGGAGCGGGGGAATCTGGGAGTGGGGGAGCGATTCCCGACGCAACTGATTTGCAGAGTATCACTGGACGCGGCATTCGAGCGACGGTCGAGGGCGACGTAGTTCATATTGGCAAAGACGATCTGTTCGCCGAAGTCGACGGGCCACCGCTGCCAGACAGCGTCCGCGAGATCGTGGAATCGCTCGAAGAAAATGGACGAACGACAATGATCGTCCGACGAGGCGATCGCTACCTCGGCGTGATCGGTTTGATGGACACGCCGCGAGAAGCCTCTAAGCGAACCATCTCGCGGCTTCGCGAACTCGGCATCAAGCGAATGATCATGATCTCAGGCGACAACCAAAAAGTCGCCGACGCGGTCGCAAAAGAAGTCGGCCTCGATGAAGCAAGAGGCGACCTGATGCCCGACGACAAGGTCAACGAAATCAAGAAGCTGCAAAGCGAAGGCGGCGTCGCAATGGTTGGCGACGGAGTCAACGACGCCCCCGCCATGGCATCCGCCTCCGTCGGCATCGCGATGGGAGCCGCCGGTAGCGACGTTGCCCTCGAAACCGCCGACGTCGCCTTGATGGCTGACAATCTCGACCACTTACCGCTGGCCATCGGACTCAGCCGATCCACCAAATCAATCATCCGTCAAAATCTTTGGATGAGTCTCGGCATGGTCGCGTTCCTCGTCCCGGCCACAATTCTCGGCCTCAATATCGGCCCCGCAGTTGCATTGCACGAAGGAAGCACCCTCGTAGTCGTCTTCAATGCTCTACGCCTACTTGCTTACAAACCTCAATCCTAAAAGGAGAACTGAAATGGAAATTAAACACCTTATTCTTGGTCTGCTCGAAGGAGTCGTCTGGTACTTCTTTATCTACTACCTGATCGACACGATACGAAAACCGACGCGTAATCTGTGGGTCGCATCAGGTGTCTTGCTGGCACTGTTCTGTCTTGGCTTTGTGCTTTGCCCGTGGGTTCGGCACACTCCGGCGTGGGAGTCGTTGCAATGAGCGATGATGACGTTTCAAGCGAAGAGGGCCATGTTCAAGGTATCCGTCGCGGCCGATACGTCGAAATCACGAGTCTGATCTACAACATCACCGAAGTTGTCGTGTCACTTACAGCCGGTTTTGCTACTGGCAGTTCCGCCTTGGTTAGTTGGGGTGTCGACAGCATCGTCGAGAGTAATTCGGCAGCGTTCATGATTTGGCGGCTTCACGGCGAAGAGAAAGGCATCAGTGATCGCGAAGTGCGAAAACGGAAGAAGATCGCCTTGAGCGTCTTATCCGCCGCGTTCACGATCGCCGTCTTGTTTATTTGCTACGAAGCGATCAGCAAGTTCGTCAGCCGAGAGACCGCGTCGATGTCATGGTGGGGCATTGGCATTTTGCTGATCTCATTGGTCGTCAATCCGATCCTCGCATGGGGCAAGTATCACTACGGTAAGAAAACGGATTCACCATCACTCAAATACGACGCGATCGACACGATGATCTGCGAATATCAAACGATCGTTGTGCTCATCGGTATCGGCTTGGTCCAGTGGCAAGGATGGTGGTGGGCTGATCCGGTCGCAGCTCTGATGATCGTTCCCTACGTCGGTTGGGAAGCCTACGAAGCCGGTCGTGATGCTTGGTCAGTTGATGTCGACCAAAACGAAGACGGCGTCAAGGATTAGACAAAAGGCCCCAGCGTTGGCTACGCTCAACCGAAATTGACACGTCTCGCGATCAATCGTCTCGCGACGCTAGCCCGCCGATCTCATCACCTTCTAAATCAGCGATCAACTGTTTCATCTCGGCGATTTCTCTTCGCTGAGCTTCGATGATTTCGTCGGCGAGTTCGCGGACTCGCGGGTCGCTGATTTCGGCTCGTTCGCTGGTCAGGATCGCGATCGAGTGGTGGGGGATCATGGCTTTCATCCATGACACGTCTTGGACGGTTTCTTGGCTGCGGACCAACCACAGTGTTCCGAGAAAGACCACCACGCTTGTTGCAAAGATGCTGATGTTGGCTTTCTTGTTTTTGTACATGCCTAGCATGAATCCGAGCATGATCATTGCCATCGTTGCACCCATCAGCAGCGCCATGTAGAAACGCGTTTCGCTCCAGAAGACGTGATCGAAGGCGTAGGTGTTCAGATACATCAATCCGTACATGACCGTGGTCGATGTGGCGATCATGCCGGCGAATAGTTTGTAGGACATGGGGAGTTCTCCGTCGGGACCGCGGCCGGGTGTCGACGAAGAGACCCTATCGCGGTGCGGTAGTGAAATGGTCAGTGATTCTCAAGTACACCGACGTAGTAGCAAGCGACGTGCCAGAGGAAACCCTGGATGGGTATGCAGTTTGCTGGTGGCCGCAGGTGACGAACATCCCGAACAAACCTTCACATCCAAAGGATTGAACCATGCTGTTTCGCTATTCACTCGCAACGCTGCTCGTCGCCATTTCGCTTTGTAGCCAGAACGTACTGGCTGACGAGAATGGGCACTCTGACAGGTCAAACACGCTGCCGAAGGCGGACGCGTCGGCGGTTCGTGTTGCGGTGCCGGCAAATGTTCAGGTCGTCGCCAGCAAGCTGAACTTTCCGACTTCGGTCGAGGTCGATGATGAAGGGATGGTGTGGATTGGGTTGTCCGGTGCCAGCCATGGCAATCCCGGCGTGAAGCCCGCTGTGTTGAAAATTGCGAAGGACGGCAAGACCGAAACGGTGATCGAACAAGGGCTTGTCGCACCGCTTAACGACCTGCTCTTTCACGACGGCACCCTTTACGTTTCGCACCGTGGAAAGGTGTCGAAGTGGACGGGGTCAAAGCTCGAAGATGTCGTTACGGGATTACCAAGTCAGGGCGACCATACGAACAACCAGATTGACATCGGCCCCGATGGCAAGCTCTACATTGGTCAAGGCAGCGCGACCAATAGCGGCGTCGTGGGGCCAGACAACAAGAAATGGGTGAAGAAACACGCAGACTTTCATGACACTCTGCCCAAAGATGTCACGCTGATCGGAAAGGCCTTTACGAGCAAATCGTTCCTGGATTCCTCTGGCGACAAAGCAAAGACATCTGCATTCATGGCATACGGAGAAACACGCGAAGGAAAGCAACCCGCTGACGCAGTCGAAGTGCCGACTGCCTGCTTGCTACGCTGCGACCTGGATGGATCGAACATGGAAGTGTTCGCCTGGGGACTTCGCAATCCCTACGGCGTGCTGGTCAACGATGATGGCAGCGTCTTCGTCGGTGACCAAGGTTGTGACGTCCGCGGCAGCCGGCCGATCAAAGACGACTTGGAAGATCTGTATTTGTTGAAAGAAGGCGACTGGGCCGGTTGGCCGGACTTCTGCTATGGCGTCGCCGTAACCGATCCGCGGTTCAAGCCGGATGGCAAATCGCAACCAAAGTTCGTCATGGGCGAGCACCCAGACGTGGCAACGCCGGTGGCGACCTTTCCGAACCACTCGGCAATCGGCAAACTCGATCGGCTTGAAAGCGATTCGGCTCTCGGCAGCAAGGGTGATGTCTTCGTCGCATTGTTTGGCAACATGTCACCCAAGACCGGCACGGCTCCGAATCCGCCGGGCGGAATGCGAGTGATGCGTTTCAGTCCATCAACCAACGAGGTGACCGTTTTTGCTGAAGCGAAGGAACCGACGCCGACCGATTGGACCGCTGGTATCCGCCGCCCACTGGACGTCCACATCTCGTCGGACGGCAACACGCTGTACGTGGCCGACTACGGCACGCTCGGCGACGGCAAACATCTCAAAGCGGTCAAGAAGAGCGGCGTGATTTGGAAGATCGCGGCGAAGTAAGCGATCGCCAAGGATTTAACGCGATGCAGACTCAAGCCAAGATGATCGCCCTGTTGGATATTGGTGGCGAAGGTCGCTACGCAACCGCGATAAATCTAAATCCAAGCGGCGAAAAGACGCTTGGGCCGGACAAGGGTACTGCGATTCCGAACTGGATCGGCGGGCGTGCGGAGGATATTCCGCTGCCCGACCGATCGGTCCAGGCGATCGTGATGGAGAGAACGCCACTGCGAAAGGAGGCGATCGACGAAATTGCTCGTGTCGCCACCGAAGACGCGACGCTTGTCTTTCGGCATACAGTCGATCAACCTTCCGATCCGCATGCACGCATTGTTGAGCGGATCTCAGGTAAAGCTGAGGTGGCTCGCGTGACGTTGGACGGCCAGCCGGTTCAACAACTGACCATCCGACGTACCGCTTAACGAGGTTTCGGCACGGCTGAGATGTGTCCCGGTGGTTGCGGGCCGGTCGGTGGCATCAAGCCGCCGTTGAGTAGGTAGCCAGCAATCAGCGTTTCGTTGCTTCGCCATGCGATCAGGTGTTGCACGTACTGAGTCCGAAGTCGGTAGTACTCAACTTGGGCTTCGAGCACGAGCGGCCATGCGACGCGGTCTTCCTCATAGGCGTCCAATAAGACTTCGTACGCTTGTTTCGCTTCGGGCACCATCACCTCTTGATAGCTACGGACGTTTTGGACCGCCGTTAAATAGCTTTGATAGGTTTTGGCAAGTTGACGTTGCAACGTAAATTCGATGCGTTGAATCTCTCCTTGCTGACGCACGACATCGGCTTCCGCTTGACGGATCGTGCCTTGGTTCCAATCGTACAGAGGCACTTCGACTTGCAGTCCCAGACCATGACTGTTGTCGCGTGCTTCAAAGTTGCGTCCATAACCGTAGCTGACGACCACATCTGGAATCGGCTCGACGGTTTCGCGTTTCACTTTAATCTCATCGGCTTGCAGCTTTGAACGTGCGGCCAAGATTTGAGGGCTTTCGGAGATCAGGCGATCGAGAGCGATGTCGAAGTCGATCAGTTCGACCGGGCCTTCCAGTGCACCGGTCAGCGGCGTTGGGGTCTGCCGCGTGCCGGCGATGGCGGCGAGTTCGTACCAATTCGATTTGAGTTGGTTGCGGATCATCAAGACATCGAGCCGCGCCCGCTGCAGCATGATGTTCGCCTTGTGCATGTCGGCCCGCGTCGCTTGGCCGGCATTGTAAAGCTCGCGGGAAGTGACGACGGCGTCTTCGGCGTTCTTCAAGATTTCGTTGTGCAATTCGACGAGTTGTTGATGCCCCAGCGTGGTCCAGAACTGAATGCGAAGGTCGTTAAGCACCTGATACTGTTGTTCCAGTGCTCGCCATTCGGCCGACCGCGTCAGTTGCAGGAACTTCGCCCGGCTGAGTTGCAGTTTGCGAGCCGTCACGATGCGTTGTTGAAAGACGGCACCTTGCCATTCGCCAGCGGTGCCACCGATACCGACCTGCTCGCCGACGTACATCAGGTTTGGGTTGGGCACCAAACCGGCTTGGATCGCTTTGCCGAGTTGGCTTTGAATCTGTGCCTGGGCCTGCGCCAGCGTCGGGTTCCGACTGCACGCGATGGATTCGATGGTCTGCAACGTCAACGGAGCTTCGGCGGACGTGTAAACCGATTCGGTCAATGACTGCGGGACCGGGGGAACCGGCGGAGGCTCGGTAAACTTTTCGCCAACGCGTGCTCGCAGATCTTCGGGCGACGTCGGCGGCATCGGGTTGTTGAGCGTTGGGCTGTCCGATTCGATCATTTGCGAATCGGTGATCGGCTGTTGCGCGGTGGCGGTGCCGGAGGTGATCGCGACGAGTGCTGCGGCGAGCACATGGCGGAGGCGTCGTTGCGTTGACATGTTCAGATCCATCTGAGTCGGTAAGCGATTCATCCTGAATCGCGGTTGCGTGATTTGCGTTTGTAAATTCAGTGGTTGATGGCTTCGGCGATTGCCTTCTTTCGCGTAATCATGTTCCAAGCCTTGGTGTACCAGTGCGTCGTCTTCGCGTCGCAAACCTTCGGCGACATCGTCAGCACCGGATCATCATCGCAAGGATTGGTGCCGTAAAAGATACGCGGGTTACAGCCGCAGTAGTCCGGGCCTGTGCAGCGAACGTCGGGACGAAGCACACACGATCCGCGGGTCGGCAAGGCGTCAAAGACGAAGGGTCCGCCAGTTGCAAGTGGAAGAATGCCGCTGGGATTCGTCACGCTGGCTGGCAGTTCGGCCGGTGCAACGGTCGCCGGTGATGCTTCGGATTCTTGCAGCGTCAGCATCGACGCGAGCGTGACGGGCTGGGGCAGAGCCGCGTCAGGCTCGGTCGCGCCGACTGTGGTCGCAATCAGTGCGGCCAAGCCGAACGTTAATCCGGCGATGTGAAGTTGTAGTGATCGGATCGGCATTGACGGTTCCCTCCGTGGTTCAAACGATTTGCTAAGTTGTCTATCGTCTGTACCGGGGTAGGGTATGTAGCCGGCAGGGTCATTGAGATCCGATTTGGCAGACCAACACCGGGCTATAACGAATGTAACGACCAACAGGGAGCGATCTTGGCGACGATGCAATTCTGGATTTCAACCGTGGCTGGCGTCGCATTTACGATCGCAGGGGCTGGCGAAACATTCATGGCGGTGTTGTACCCAAGAGCGATCAACGGACCGATCACCGCGACGGTCAACCGAGTGTTCCATCGACTCTTGAAGTTGGGATGGATCGCCGGATGCCGCTTTATTGTTGCCGCCGGCCCGGCGTTGATCGTGACGCAGGTGTTGTGCTGGGCAACGTTGTTGCTTGCCGGCGTCAGCTTGATTGTCTGGCCACAATTGGGCACGGGGATTACCGCGAGAGGTTGCAGATGAGCGCAGCGGTAGCGCAGAACTTTCCTAGCGATTTCATGACGACGTCCTTGTCGTGAGTTGAAAACAAAAAGGCAGGGACGGCGTGGTGACGTCATCACTTGCGTGAATCAGACGCGACACCGCCCCCGCGAAAGCGAGATGGGGAGTTGGGAGTGAAGGAATTGGGAGAAGATTCTCCTTCGCTCCCACCTCCCTCACTCCCAACTTCGTTAGCGAATCGTTGGAGCGTCGACTCCTTGTGACTTCAGAACAGCTAACCACTTTTGCGGTTCTGCTGCGATCTTCTTCGCGCATCCAGGGCAGCAGATGTAGATCGCTTTGCCCGCTGCGTTGACTTTGTATGGCCCGCCCATCGCGTCGAGCGGTTCGTCCATCACAGGACAGTTCTTTTGTGCGGCAATGAAGGGGGCGTCGGCAGCAACCACTTTGAAAATGCCTTCACGAACCTGCTCGGTCCCTGGTGGAACTGCTGACGCGGTCGCGGTGCTGGTCTTACCGTTGCCGTAGACCATCGCTAGATATTTTGCTGGCTGGGCCTGAATCTTCTTGATGCATCCCTTGCAGCACAGATAGATCGGCTTGTCACCAACCATCACCTTGATCGGTGTGCCCATGCCACCGAGAGGTTCGTCCATCACGGGACAAACCTTCTGGGCTGCGATGGCTGCCGCGTCGGCTTGGGTTGCCGTCGTCACCGTGATCTGCGGACGGCCGGCGGCATATTTGGTCGGGTTTGACTTGACCGCGTTCACGCAGCCTGCACAGCAAACGTAGAGCTTCTGTCCGTTCACATCGACGGCCACTGGATCGCCCATGCTACCGAGCGGCTTGCCGCTGACGGGGCAGATTTTCTGGCGTGCGATTGCTGCTGCAGCGAGTTGTTGTTCGCTTGCGGGCACCGTGGCGACTTCGTTGAAGCTAACAGTGCTCCCGCCGGAAGCCTTCATGCCGACCAGTTGAACATCGACGTCGATTTGTCGACCTGCAAGCTGTGAAAGATTGACCGGAGCCGTCAGCGCTCCTTTGCCATCGGGCAACAAGTCGTAGCGATAGCGTTTCGCGTTGCCTTCGACTCGTACAGAGACAGCGCCGCGCCCCTGGTCGACCGAGACCGGTTGGCCAGCGCGGTCGTAGACAAACATTTGCAGTCCGCCTTGGGAAACAATCGTTTCAATTTGCAGGTTGCCGGTTTGTTTCAAGCTGCCGCCATGTGGACCAGCTTGTGTTACTTCGCGAGCCTGCGTCATGCCGGGCACCGCGTGGTTGTGTCCAGCGTGATTGTGCTGCGATTGACTCGTTTGCCCAAACACGCTCGATGTGGACATCGCGAGTGAGAAAGCGGTGATGATGAGTGTTCGTTTCATGGGAGAACTCCATTGGTAAAGTCAGGACGCCATCCGTTGGGTCCGTCGATCTTGGTGAGGTTGAGTGTTTGGATGCTTGAGCCGCAAACTTCTTCACGGTCAAACGAAAAGTTCTATGCCGCTTTCATGAGTTCCTCCTCCGGCATCGCTTCGGTGCCTTCCCAAAGCTCGTCTTGAAATCCGAATCGCATCTTCAATTCGAGGTAGCCGCAATAGAGCGTCGGCACGATGAACGACGTGAACGGTTCGGCGAGCATCCCGCCGAACACGGGAATCGCCATCGCTCGGGCCACGTCAGCCCCACGGCCGGTTGCGATCAACACGGGTATCAGTGCGGCGAGCGTCGTGACCGTTGTCATCATGCAGGGACGAATGCGTTTCAGTCCGGCTTCGTAAACCGTGTTGCGAATGTCGTTGACCGTTTCGACTTTGCGTTTCTTCAAAAGTTGGTGAATGTAAGTCGCCATCACGACCCCATCGTCGACCGCCAATCCGAACAACGCGATGAACCCAACCCAGACGGCAGTATTCAGTTCAACACCCATCGTGGCGACCGCGATCATGCCGCCCGCGAACGCGACTGGAATTCCCGAGAACACGGCCAGCGAAATCGAGAAGTTGCGAAACTCCATGTAGATCAACAGCAAGTTGATGCAGATCACGAGAGGAATGATCCACATCAAACGCCGGTTGGCTTCGATCTGGTTTCGGAAGCTGCCGACGGCTTCAAGCGAATAGCCGGCAGGGAGCGACAAACGATTCGGATCAGATGGCGGCAGCGACTGGGCCACGCGGAGTTGTTCTTCGATCGCGGAAACCAATTCCAGATCGCCCTTGCTGCCGTTGGTCATGAACGAAACGTGAGCGACCAGCCGACCGTTTTCACTGTTGATCGCACCCGGCCCCCAAGTCGTTTCCAACGTCGCGAGTTCTTCGAGCGGCACGACTGCCCCCGAATGCGTCACGACGGGCAATCGCTTCAGGCCGTCGATCTGTTCGCGGAGGTCACGGTTGTATCGCAGCCGCACGGGATAGCGCTCCCGGCCTTCAACCGTCTTGATCAGATTCATCCCACCGAGTGCAGTTTCGATAACTTGGTTCACCATCGACGAACTCATCCCGTACCGGGATGCCGCCTCACGGTCGACGGTGAATTCGACGTAGGGTTTGCCAAGCACGATGTCGGGATTGACGGTGCCGGCGTTGATTAGCGGTGACTTCTTCAATTCCGCCGAAACACTCATCGCCGCGTCGGCCAACTCGTCGAGCTGGTTTCCGTAGACTCGGATCGCCATCGGTGCCTTGATGCCAGACTGCAGCATCACGACGCGGCCTTCGATTGGTTGCAACGCCGACGCGGGCGTGACTCCGGGTAACGTGGCGACTCGATTGATCTCGTCCCACACATCGCGTGCAGTGACGCCTTCTCGCCACTCGCTTTCGGGCTTGAGCATCACATAGGTTTCGACCATCGCGGCCGGCGCGGGATCCAGTGCCGATTCCACCCGACCGATCTTGCCCAGCACGTCTTTGACTTCAGGAATCTGGCCGATCAAGACATCCTGCGTCTGCAACACCTGCATCGCTTGCGAGAAACTGGCCGCCGGATACAGCGTCGGCATGTAGAACCAACTTCCCTCGTCGAGCGCGATCCAATCGTCGCTTTGCAAACCGGTGAAGACGTGTTTGGCATCGACGTAGCCGGGGAAATTATTCAGTTCGGCACCAAAGAAGTTCGCGACCTTTTCAACTGGACGAAGTACGGTCGGCATTCCGACGTAGGCTCCCGCGCCGATGACCAACAGCACCAACGGAAACGAGAGTGCGAACGCTTTGTGATTGAGCGAGTGTCTTAAACGGGCGGCGTATACCCAGCGAACGAAACGGCTGGACGGGATTTCTTCGATCGGCCGGATTCGTTCTCGCAGTAATTGCCAACCGGCAATGAATCCGACGACGGCGGCGATCGCCGTCAAGATCCAGGTTTCCAAGCCAAAACGCCCGGCCAGTCGCGAACCCCAAAGAAAATGCGAAGCCACACCAAGAAGTCCGGCAAGCGAAACGCCAGCGAGCAAAGCCGCACTCTTGCGACGCACATTGCTTCGCAGCATCAAACGGCACAGTGCCGGCACGATCGTGACGGCGGTGATCATCGCGGCGGCGATCGCGAATGTCTTGGTGTAAGCGAGCGGCGAAAACAGTTTGTAGTCTCGCCCGGTCAGGAAGAAGACCGGCAAGAAACTGACGATGGTCGTTGCCACCGCGGTCACGACGGCCGGTGCGACTTCCACCGTTGCTTCGTAGACGACCGCTGCGCGAGTAGGTGAGGTGGGAGTTGGGAGTGAAGGAGATTTTTGCTTGCTCCCAACTCCTCCACTCCCAACTCCTCCACTCCCACCTCCCGACTCCCATTCTGCCAAATGTTGATAGATGTTCTCCGATACGATGATTGCCATGTCGACCATCGTGCCAATCGCGATCGCGATTCCGGCCAGCGACATGATGTTCGCACCGACGCCGACGAACCGCATCGCGATAAACGACATTAGCACGGCGGTCGGTAAACAGATCGCAACGACAAAGCTGCTGCGAATGTGCAACAAAAACAGCAGAATGATGATCGCCGTGATGATGATCTCGTCACGCAACGCATGCGTCAGCGTCGCCATCGTCTCGTCGATCAACCCGCTGCGATCGTAAACGCCATGAATGGTCACGCCCCCGAGCGACGGTGTGATCGCGGCAATCTTTTCCTTCACCCGGTCGATGACGACACGCGGGTTCTCGCCGTATCGCATCACCACCACGCCGCCGACCGCTTCGGCTCCGTTGTAGTCCAACGCACCGCGGCGAAAGTCTGGCCCGATCTGCACGCTGCCAATGTCGCGAACGCGAACCGGCACACCGTCCCGTTGCATGATGACAGTGTCCTCGATGTCCTCGACGGCCTTGTTCTTGTCACCATCGCTACCAAGGAAACCCTTGCTTCGGACGATGAATTCCATGCCCGTCGTTTCGACCGTTTTGGCACCGACGTCCATGTTCGATCCCTTGATCGCCATCGCCAGCTTATCGAGCGACACGTCGTGAAAGCGAAGTTTGTCGGGGTCCACTTCGACCTGATACTGACGAACGTAGCCGCCAATCGACGCGACTTCGCTGACGCCCTCGACCGCTTGCAATTCATACTTCACAACGAAGTCTTGCAGGCTGCGGAGTTCCGCCAGCCCCATGCCTTCGTCGGGCGGCTGAAGCCTGTAGTAGTAAACCTGCCCCAGTCCGGTCGCGTCCGGTCCAAGCTGCGGCACAACGCCATCGGGCAATTGTGACGCGGCACTGCCGAGTTGTTCCGATACGCGGCTGCGTGCCCAGTAAAAGTCGATCTCGTCTTTGAACGTGACCTGGACAAAGCTGTAGCCGAACATGCTCTTGCCGCGCACCGACTCGGCACCCGGAACCGCCAGCAACGAGACACTCAGCGGATAAGTGACTTGGTCTTCGATGTCCTTCGGAGAACGCCCCGGCCACGGCGTCAAAACGATGACCTGGTTCTCACCGATGTTGGGAATCGCGTCGATCGGAATCGACTTGAAGCTGACCCAACCGGCGATGCACAATCCGATCGTCAGCAAGACGACCAGCCAAGGTTCTTTGACGCAAAAGCGAATGATGAGGTTGAGCATGGGGAGTCTCCTTACTGCACCGTGCGGGCGATTGAAGGAACGATGCCCGCTGGCATCGCCATGTCACGAACGACTTCGCCGCACGTCAGCATTTCGCTGCCCCAATACGGGTTCTGCAATTCGCCGCCGGGCTGCATCCAGTCGCCACCGCCGCCGGGAACCATCGGGCAGTAGTAGTGCGTCAGCTTGGTCGCCGTTTTCGGGCCACGAGCGACCGTGGCGGCTCGCAACATCGCATGGCTGACTCCGCGATAGGCTTCGCGAGCGGTTTCCAGCGAACCGTCCATAAGTGTGGCCGCGCGGCGAGCGGTCGCGAACTTGCATTGAGCCTCATCGGGCACCCCGGCCGACATTTCTAGTTCGCGGAGTCCTTCGATCAGCGTGTTCAACGCGACCGGCGGCGGCGTTTGGTCGGCCGCCATCGCACACTGGATCTCAAAGTAGGCGTCGTAGGTGCGATCGAGCGATTTGCCTGATTCGCTGGCCAGCATGACAGGAGTCGTATTGGGCAGTTCGAGCGGTCCCGGCGAATAGCTGGGGGCTTTCGTTGGGTCCATCAACGATGGATTGCCGGCGAGTTGCATTTGCGAGTCGATCAAGAAGTTGCCGCCCGTTGCGACCGTTTCGCCAGCAGAAAGCCCTTCGACGATCACCGCTTCTTTGCGGTTCATCGGACCGATCGTCACCCGACGAATCTCAAAACGCCCCGGTTCCGTTTCGACATAAATCACGCTGTTCTCACCCGCAAGCAACACGGCGTCGCGCGGCACAGTCACAACTTGTTGCATTGGCAACGGTTCCGATGCGAAACCGAGCTGTGACGTCGGCACCAAATCCATATCGCAAAGCGGGCACGTTCCCGGTTCATCGCGGATGACTTGCGGGTGCATCGGGCTGATGTACTTATTCGCCAGAGCCGGATCGTAGACCTCGTCCATCGGGATCGCCGGCACGGTCACGCGAGCGGTCGCATAATCACCCGGTCGCAGCTTGCCGTCGAAGTTCATGATCTCAACGCGAACGCGAACTGTTCGCGTCTTCGGGTTCACGGTCGGGTCGATGAACGCAACGCGGCCGGTGAACACCTCGCCTGGCATTGACTGAATTTCAGCTTCGACTTGTTGACCAAACCGAACGGCCGAAGCGTCATCGGGGAACAGATCCAACATCAACCAAACGCTGGACAGATCGGCGACCCGATAAAGTTTGTGTCCCGTTTTGACATAGTCGCCTTCGACAGCCGACTTCTCGATCACCGTTCCGCTTTGCGGCGACTTGATGCGGATGCGTGACATCGGTTTACCAGACTTCGCAAGCTGGTCGATCTGCGACTGCGTCATGCCCAGCTCGGCCAGATTTTCGCGAGCCATCTGGTTCAGATCGCCGCTGTCGATTTGGAACCGACCGATCTTGCCGCCGCTGTTCATGCTGGTGATGAATTCGGTTTGAGCGGTGTAGAGCTGCGGGCTGTAGATCAACGCCAGATCGTCGCCTTCGTTGACCTTTACGCCGGCATAGTTCGCGTACATCTTTTCCAAACGGCCGTCGATGTACGCACTGATCGTGGACAAGCGGCTTTCGTCAAAGTCGATCGAGCCGATCGTGCGAATGGTGCGATTCACTTCGCCCATCTTCGACATCGCGGTTTGAATGCCGACCAACCGTCGCGCCGAGGATTCGATCGTGACCGAGATTCCGTCGCCGCCTCCGCCGCCAGTCGCTTCGACCAATTCCATCGCACACACCGGGCATCGTCCGGGTTCGGTCGACGGTGGCGTGCACATCATGGGGCAGATGTATCGCTTGTCTTCGCCGCCGCCGGAATCCGCAACGACATCACTTTGGCCGCCGGAAAAACCGTCAGCGGTCAGCCACTCCGTCCGCTGTGCGACACCGAGCAGGAAGAACACGAGACCGGCAACGACGACAACTGTGGCGGCTTGCACGCCAGTCCGGACCAGCCATTTCGCACCGCCATCGTTCTTACTGGCAACTGGCTTCGTTTCGGCTGGCGTTGGCGTTTCTTCGACCGTGGCTTCTTTGGTCTCGGTGTCCGCTTGCGCACCGGCGTCCACATCACTGACTTGTTCGTCAACGGCTTCGTCGTCGGGTTTGATTGGTTCGTCCTGACTCATCACATTTCTCGCGAAGTTGCCCGGCATGCGTCGGCGGTTCCATCCGCCAGCGTCGGCAAAGAGGCGACTGGTCGATGATGCGTCGGAGGAGATCGCATCGTCGACCAGTCACATGCCTCCAGGCTGTGACCGGTTCGTTGTTCTGGGTCGCGCGAATCGAATCGCGCAGGGAATGCATCGGGAAAGGCTTCACACGCAACGAGCGCGCAGCGTCACACGTATGAAAGCCAGCTTGAAATAGAAGAACTGCTAGCGCGCAGCTCTCCTACGAAGAGGGCGTCAAATCCGCCAGATGCAAAGAAACCGCTGTGAGAAATGCGGTGATAAGTCGCCAATGGGCAAACGAGACTTCAACGCCTTCGGACGAATCGTTTTGCCAGCGTCCGTTGCGACGTGATCTAAATAAGCGATCACAACCAAGTCGCGAACTTGCGGCACGGCAGCACGATTGGGTACCGGTGCGAAAGGAACCGAATGGACTCCGCACATGCACGAAGACAACGCACTTTCGCCGTCGGCCGATTGGCCATCCGCACTCGGTGGCTCGGGTACGACGTCGGAAATTTCACCGAACAAGTCATCGTGTTTCGGTTTGGCGTCTGCGTTCTTCGTGCAGCAACTGCCGGCGTCGTTCTTGCCACCACTGCAGCAACCACACAGGTCGCCGTCGGTTTCGACTTCGCAGCTCTTGCATCCATGGCAAACGGTTTTGGCCTGACAGCAACTTCCGTTCGACCCGCCTTGAGCACATGTCCCCCGCGCAGCCACAAACGCCATCGGCTGAATCACCATTACAGCGATCAGACAAAGATTAACGGCGGTGCGAATTAGGGGGGAGTTGCTCACTGTGACCTTCCGAAAAAGATACCCATGACCGGTATATGAACTGTATCGGAAATCTGGCCGAAAAGTTCAATAGGAATCACCCGGTTAGGCAAACTTTGATCTCTCTATTGTAACGGAACAGGACGGAAATGCCATGGATCGGCAATCTCGGACACCCGCAACGAAACAAGCCAGGCGAATGTTGCTCGCTGCCCTGATTGCTGCGTCCGTTTCCGGTTGTGCGACCCAACGTGGCGTCCAAGTCGCCTCGGACACGCAAAAAACGAACGCTATCGCCGCCGCCGAAACGGCCTCGCCAAGCTCGCAGCCAACCGCAATTGCCGATCAATCCGCGAAAGTGCCGGTGCAAATGGCCGGCTACAACAACGGTGTTGTCGTCGCCTCGCCAGTCGCGTTCACCATGCCGCAGGACGACGACGAGCTGGGATCGGACAGCAAGCAGGCCGGTTCATCGCGTCGCAGCTTCGGCGACTTCCTGCAATTGGATCCACCTGGGGAAAGTGAGGAGTCGGGAGCTGGGAGTGAGGAGAAGGAAGGCGGCGAGATGCCGCCGGAGATCAGCGACGGCGAGGTCGATGATATGGACGTCGACGACAAGGAAGAAGATGAACAAAACGATGAGTCGGAAACCGAAAACGACAACAAGTCCGCAGCATCTGACTCCCAACTCCCAGCTCCCGACTCGTCGCTTCCACTCGGCCAGCCCGTCGAGTTCTTCGTCAGCGAAGCACTGTCGCGGCACCCCAAAATCCTCGCCGCACGCCAACGCGTCGCCGCCGCCTCGAACGTCATCCCGCAAACCAAAGCACTTCCCGACCCAACGTTCAACAACACTTTCTGGCCGCTGCATGACAACGCACTGCAAACCGCCGGCGGTCGCGTTGGCAATCAAATGTCGGTCAACCAAATGGTCCCGTTCCCCGACAAACTGAAAACGAAAGCCGTCATCGCGAGCCGCGAAGTTCAGATCGCTCAAACCGAAGTCGACGCGATCGCTCGCGAAATCACCGAGTCCGTGCGGCTCGCGTACTACGAAGTCTGGTTCGCCACCCGAGCGATCACGATCATCGAAGAAACCAAAGACCTTGTCGCCGACTTGACCGATGTCGCCGAAGCACGTTACCGCAGCGGCGGTTCGCAACAAGACGTGCTGCGCGCTCAACTGGAAACCGATCGTCTCGACGAACAACTCATCACGCTTCGCCGACAAAAACAGGTCGCTCAAGCCGACCTTGCTACGCTACTTCAACAACCGGTCAACCTACTCCCCGAAGCGTCCAGCGAACTCGGTGTCAACGACACGCCCCAGCAAATCGAATCCTTGCTTGCGTTGGCCGAACAATGCAATCCAAAGTTGCGTGGCCTCGCGTGGGAGATCCAACGTGACCGCGACAAAGAACGTTTGGCGTGCTTGCAACAATACCCCGACTTCAGCGTTGGCCTGAACTGGGGATTGATCAGCGACGGTCACGATGTCATCAGCCCCGTCGCCAACGGCAACGACAATCTAAGCATCAGCTTTGGAACGACGCTGCCGATTTGGCGAGAAAAGATCAACGCCGGCATTCGCGAAGCCGCTCATCGACGCAGCAGCACCACCCGCCGTCTCGAAGCCGAACGTGACGAGTTATACGGAAAGATCCGTCGCCTGATCGTCCAAGCCGACGCCTTGGTCGAGCAACGCGACATCTACGAAGGCCGCATCATCCCCCGCACCGAAGACACGCTCAAACTCTCGATCGCCGACTACCGAGGCAAACGTACGGACTTCTTCACCCTGATCGAAACCTACCGCGAACTGCTAATGTTCGAGACCCAACTCGCCCGCATCGACGCCACACTGGCTGCCACGATCGCCCAGATCGACCGCACGGTAGGATGCCCGTAAAATCTCTGGTAATCAGTGATGGCTGAGGGCCACGCTATCTATAGGTTCAATGACGGGAGTTGTAAATGAGCGAGGCGATTTGGCTACGATTCCGGGGCACTCAGGCAGAAAAGATTTACAACGCGATCACTCTCAAGGGAGAGTTTACAGCAATCGTTTCGCGGTCGGAGGTCAAGCCAAAGCAACATCAACTCTGTTTGGTTTCGCTCGAGTACAAGGGAATGTACTCGTCTGGTAACGAGCCGGATTTCAGTGTTGATTACATCGGCGTCTCACGCAAAGGAACGCTTGTTGCAACCGATCAGGTCCGAGTCAAGATCAGCTCGATTTTGCAGACTGAGCACGTTGATGTTCAACCTATCATCGAGAAACTTCCAAATAAGTTTGCGAACCGTTTACCCTCCACCTACGGCGAACCACTCCGCTTACCGAAAGGTCTGAGTCAAGCGTTTATCGGGGCGTTGGAGGGAGCTTCGCAATGCGTTCGCAATGGACTTCCCGGAATTGACGCTCAGCTAAACGAGCTTCGCCAAATCGAGGTGAGTCCCGAGGGTGGACTCGAAACCTTCGAGCGTGACGCCGTCATTACTTCGCTCGAAACTTTTGGGGGCACGAAGTTCCGAAAGGAGATCCTTCGTGGGACGCAACCATCTACGGCAGCGACTCCCAGTTTCTTGAACCGGTTGTCTCATTATGACGTCCGCGAAGACGTACAGATCAACTTTGATGCGGTGACGTTTCCTGGATTCAAGGTGGCTCACTCGGAAGTTTTCGGAGCGGTGCAGCTTGTTAATTCCTCTGGCCAGCAGTTGACGATCATGAACTGCAACCGCCAACCGCTTGAGCAGACGCTGGGAGTCGACCTGATCTACTACAGCCACGCATACCGGTCTTTTGTGCTTGTTCAATACAAGCGACTGAAATCCGAGTCGGGAAGCACACCGGTTTACCGCCCTAAGTCTGATAAGAACTACGCAGGTGAGCTACAACGGATGAACGAGGCAGAGAAATTGATCACCTCACTCGAACCGAACGAGGTCGGAGTGAACGACTATCGACTTGGGACAGATGCCTTCTACTTCAAATTCTGCGAAGCTCGTCAAAAGTCATCACTCGATGCCGGTATGATATCGGGCATGTATATTCCCCTTGGATTGTGGAACCATTTTGTTCAAACGGGTTCCGCCACCGGACCAAGAGGAGGGTTGAGAATCGACTGGGACAATCACCCGCGCTCGTTCAATAACAGTCGATTTTGCCAACTTCTCAAAGAAGGTTGGATCGGATCTTCCGCCGCCCAGACCGAGAAACTCGATCAAATTATCGAAGGCACGCTGGCCGGTCAGCGTATGCTCGTGATCGCCGCGACGTCGCCTGCTACTGGACGCCCCGATCAATTGCGAGACGACCAAGGTCGTTTTGCCGATGCGGACGACCCGCTCGGTGAACGATGATCTCGAATACGGTGCTTTCTATGCGAGCATATGTCAGACTTCGAGAATCTTCCGCAGCTCACGTCGTGCGCGATTCAATCTTGAACCGACGGTTCCTTCGGGGATGCCGAGTGTGGCGGCGATCTCATGGTACGACAAACCGCTTTCTTCCTTGAGTGTGAAGATCGCTCGCAATTCTGGATCAAGTTGGTCCAGGGCGGATCGTACCATCGTGGCACGTTCGTCTTCTTCAACGCGGTCTGTTTGGTCTGCGGTCGGCTCAACCACCAACTCTTTCGTCCGCCGGTGTTTCTCGCGGCGGAGATGCTGTAACGCCTCGTTGGTGGCCAGTCGATACAGCCACGTTTCAAACTTTGATTCGCCACCGAATTGATCGAGCTTCGTGAACGCTCGCACAAATGTCTGTTGCGTCAGGTCGTCGGCGTCCTGCTGCCCCACCATCCGAACCATCAATCGAAACACGCGATCCGACGTTGCCTCGTAGATCGCCCGCTGCGCAGCTCGATCCCCATTCGTTGCCGATTGGACAACGCATTGGGAAAGGCTTTCATGGGCTGGGCGATCATCGGAAGACTCCATTCAACCCATTGTAGCGATACCCCAAGGGGGTAACAGCGGGCGAGGAAGTTGGGAGAAGATGAGTCTGGGAGTGGGGGAGCTTGGCAGAAATCATTCTCCGTGTCTCCGTGTCTCCCAACTCCCTCACTTCGTCTGAGCGTATTTCTCGAACAGCTTGATCAAATCTTGCAGCATCGCTTCGCGATCCGCCGCGTTGCTGTTGTCCGCGGCGTCGTGAAGGCACTGTTTGACGTGTTCGGTGAGAAGAAGCTGAGCGACTTTAGACAGCGCCCCCGTTGCAGCACTAATCTGCATCACGATGTCCACACACTCGGCATCCTCTTCGACCATGCGCGCAACCGCATCGACTTGACCGGTCACCCGGCGCAAGCGATTGAGCAGTTTCTTTCGTTCATCGTCGCTGTGCATGGGTTGTAGCACGCCGTGCGTTCCACCTGCCGTCGTTGTAGAGAAAGTGGCGATCGTCCGGATCGCCTGACGCCTCATTCTACCCGGTGGGGCATCGCAGGACAGGCGGCTACATGCCCATCATCTTCGGCGCGGCTTCGTAGGCTTCCGGGTCGCCAAAACGCCGGACAATCTCTGCAAACACCGCACCTATCTCGACCGCTTCATCGCTCTCCATCACCAATTGGTAAAGGTCATCGGGAAGCACACGCATCACGGTCATCAATCCTTTGACCGCCATCATGTAGTTCGCCCGCATGCCCTTCACCTCGCGGCGATTCCACAGCGTTTTCATTTGAGGCATCGTGCGTTCCATGCCCTGCATCTTTTGCGGATAGCCTGGCGTTGCAAAACCGGGATCGTTGCGAGTGAAATCGACGGCCGGACGTGTCGATGTGTTTTGCAGATAGCGATCCACGTTAACGCCCTTGCGAATTCGTGGGCCGACTTGCCGCGTCATGTGATTCATCATGTGGTGGACCATGTGGCAGTGAAAAATCCAATCACCCGGATTGTTCGCGATGAATTCAAAATTGGTCGCCTGTGCCACTCCGACCAACGATGTGTTGCGTGGAATCCAAGCACTGCTGGGCGTCCGAGCGCCCTCGTGACCGGTTTCCCAATACGTGTGTCCGTGCAAGTGAATCGGATGGTGTTGCATGGGAGCGAAGTTGACCAACCGCACGCGAACCCGCTCGCCGTGTTTGCAAACCAGCGGCGTTGTGTACGGACCGCTGCGGCCGTTGATCGTGTGCCAATTCCAATCCATTGCCCACGAGTCGCTGATCGTTTGCGTCGGGTCGACGTGAAAGTTCTGAAACATCAATCCGAAGTCACGATCGACCGGCGGATCGTAAGCTTTCTTCGGATGAACGATGAAAAATCCGACTTGCCCGAACGCTTCCTGCATCGCGACGTGCGAGTGGTAGTAAAAGGTGCCGTCCTCGTGAACGTCGAACTCATACACCATCGTTTCGCCCGGCTTGATCGGGTTCTGCGTCAGCGTCGCTGAGCCGTCGTACTGCACCGGCAACTCCAAGCCGTGCCAGTGCAAGAACGTGTCTTCGGGTAATTCGTTCGTTACCACGATGCGAACGCGATCGCCCTGCGTGATCTCGATCGTCGGCCCCGGCATGCTGCCGTTGTAGCCATAGACGTCGATGAAGTAGCCCGGCAAGAACTCACGCCGAACAGCCTGCGGCACGAGATGAAACTCTTTGGCACCATTGACCATTTTCCAAGGCAGCTTGTCCAAGTCCGGAGCCTCGAAGGGAGCCGGTCCAGCCGACGCGGGGCGGAAGCCGGGCATCTTCTTGCCAAGGTAATAGTCCGATTCTGGATCGTTGCCACGCGTCGGTTTGAATCGACTGAAACCGTCGATCTCTGCTTGGACATTCGACCCGGCAGGTACGTTGGTCTCCGCCGGAGCGTTGCCGACCGGCGGCGGAGCGTCCGGGTCGTTCGGCAGATTCAAATCGGCATTGCCTTCCTGAGCCGTTGCCTTGCCGGTTAGCCCAGCCGCAGCGGCGATGGTTCCTACTTTTAAGAATTTGCGTCGATCTTCGGTGCTCATGAGTTCTTGTTGTTTGCTGGGCTTTGTGAATTGGAAACGGCATACCTTGCAGGGGTATGCGTGATATTAGTTCGATACCGTTCCGTATTCAAACTTCCGTTCTGACGTTCTGAACTTGGCGCTAGGTCAGCTTCGCAGCCCGAAGACGCAGGGCGTTGGCAATCACCGATACGCTACTCAGGCTCATCGCTGCCGCCGCAATCATCGGACTCAGCAACACACCGAAGATCGGGTACAGCAATCCAGCGGCAACCGGAACGCCCAATGCGTTGTAAATGAATGCGAAGAACAGATTTTGACGAATGTTGCTCATCGTCTTGCGGCTTAGGTTTCCCGCCGCCGCAACGCCGCGAAGATCCCCACCGACCAACGTTACGCCTGCCGATTCGATCGCCACGCCGGTGCCCGTTCCCATCGCGATACCGACGTTCGATTCGGCCAGCGCCGGAGCGTCGTTGATCCCGTCGCCGCACATCGCAACCGTTTTTCCGTTGTTCTTCAGCTTGCGAACAAAGTCGTGCTTGGCCTCGGGCGATACACCAGCGTGAAATTCGTCGATGCCCAACTTGCCAGCCACCGCACGCGCCGTCGGTTCCGCATCGCCGGTCAACATGATCACCTTCAACCCAAGTTCGTGCAGCGTCTTTAAAGCCGCTGGCGTGCTCTCCTTGATCGGGTCGGTGATCGCCATGATCGCGGCAAGCTGATTGTCGATTGACACGAACACCACTGTCGCACCTTCGGACTGATGCGATCCCGCTTTCGATCTGCCGTCGTCAACATTCGCGACGCCCTGTTCATCCAGCATATCCGCTTTCCCGATCAGCACGTCATGATCGTACACGCGAGCACGCACGCCACCACCGGTGATGCTGTCGAAGTCCGTCGCTTCGACCGTTTGCAATCCATCGGCTTTCGCACGACGCACCACCGCTTGAGCCAACGGATGTTCGCTCTGTGCTTCCACCGCGGCGGCCAACGTCAACACATCGCTCTCGTTCCAGTCACCGAACGTCTCAACCGCCGTCACTTCGGGTCGCCCCTGCGTCAGCGTTCCCGTTTTATCAACGACGATCGTGTCGACCTTTTCCATCACTTCCAATACTTCCGCGTTCTTGATCAACACGCCTTCCTTCGCGCCGCGACCGACGCCGACCATCACCGACATGGGCGTCGCCAACCCCAATGCACACGGGCAAGCGATGATCAAAACGGCAACCGCCGCAACGAACGCGTGAGCAAGCTGCGGCTCCGGTCCGAACACTGCCCAACCAATGAACGCCGCAATCGAACAAACGATCACCGCCGGCACGAAGTAGCGAGCAACCACGTCGACCAACTTTTGAATCGGAGCACGACTCCGCTGGGCGTCCGCGACCATCTGCACGATCCGGTTCAGAACCGTGTCGCCGCCGACGCCGATCGCCTCCATCACCAACGCTCCGGTTTGATTCAGCGTCCCGCCGGTGACCTCATCGCCTTCGACCTTCTGCACCGGAATCGGCTCGCCCGTCAACATTGACTCATCCACGCTGCTCGAACCGCTAAGAACTTTCCCGTCGACCGGAACCTTCTCACCGGGACGCACACGCAAACGATCGCCCTTGTGGACCGCGTCGAGCGACACTTCTTCTTCGCCTTCATCGCTGATCCGCGTCGCCGTCTCGGGTGCCAATTGCATCAACTCGCGAATCGCGCCGCCGGTCTGTTGTCGGGCACGCAATTCCAAGACTTGCCCTAGCAACACCAACGTGATAATCACGGCCGCAGCCTCGAAGTACAACGGAGCGACACCGTTTTCGTAGAACGCTTCCGGGATCACGCCGGGCAACAACACGACGACCAAGCTGAACAAGTACGCTGCCAGTGTTCCCACCGCAATCAACGAGAACATGTTCAGGTTCCAGCTGCGAAACGATTTCGCGCCGCGAACCAACAAGGGCCACCCGCACCAAAACACCACCGGCGTCGCGAGAGCCAACTGCAGCCAACCAAACACGCTGTTGTTCATCCAATCGGCGACACGTAAGCCCACCATCGGCCCCATCGCGATCACCAGCAGCGGCACCGACAATGCCACACCGACCCAGAACCGTCGCTTCATGTCAGCGTATTGGTCGTCATCGCCATGGTCCGCCATGTCGACGAACTTCGGCTCCAAATCCATCCCGCAAATCGGGCAGTCGCCGGGGCCGACTTGCTCGATCTCCGGATGCATCGGACATGTGTAAATCGCCGTCGGGTCTGCGGGCGTATCGTTCGCACTGGACGATGAGTGACCACCGCAGCACGAGGACGCCGGTGGTTGCTCGCCAATTTGATGCACGGCTGCACCGCCTCCGCAGCATGATGTTCCCTTGTCCGCTTCCTTCTGAGCACGTTTCGCTAACACGCCGGCGGGATCGCTTTTGAACTTCGTCAAACAACCGTCGCTGCAAAACATGTAATTCTTGCCGTCAAACTCGGCCGATCGCGGGTTGTCCGCCGGAACGGTCATTCCACAAACGGGGTCGATCTGCGTTGGTGTATCGGCGACGGGCAGTGAATCTGGGTGGTGATGAGTATGGGCCATGGTCTCTCCGATCGGTCAATTTGTCATTTTTCAGGATACCCCATAATGGTATGCAACTTGCATTCCGATTTGACAGGTCACGGTGACCCCAGACAACACGAAACGGAGGAATTCCCATGGCAACCGCCACTGCATCCAAACAAGACTGCATCCAGAACTGCCAAGAATGTCAAACGGTGCTCAGCGACATGCTGACCGCCACGTGCTTGGCCGAAGGCGGCGATCACGTCGAACAAAACCACGTCAAACTGATGCTCGATTGCATCGCTGCCTGCAACGCGTGCGTCGGTTTCATGAGCCGCAACAGCGACTACCATTCGCACTACTGCAAAGCCTGTGCAGAAATCTGCAAGGCATGCGCGGACAGTTGCGAGAAGGTCGGCAGCATGGACAAATGCGTCGAGTGTTGCCGCAAGTGCCACGAGAGCTGTTCGTCGATGGCCGCGTAGCACCACCCAAAATCCGCAAACGAAAAAACGCCGACGCCCCAATTTGGGACGCCGGCGTTTTGCATGATTAGATCTTTTGTATCGGCGCGATTCAGAAGGCGGTGGGAAAGTGATTGACTTTTGTCGAAAGATCCGGTTCAATTCAGGAAGTATCCCATGCTGGCGAAGTAGCCAGCCGAATCTGTCGCTGCTCACGCGTGCCGCGTTCTAACCGAACCCCGCAACGTCTGACTGACCGAAGATCGTCTTTGGGAAGCTGAATAAGCGTTACCTTGAGCAACGGAGTTCCGTCATGCCACGCCCCAAACGTGCCAATGCTGAAGATGTGTCTGCATCTTTTGACGATTCTGGCAACATTCCTGACCAGCCAGTACCCAAAAAAGGACTGAACCGAAGGCGACGACCTTCTAGCAAACCGAAGGGACGGACGGTGTCAGCTGATACAGTCGACGCACTGAAGAAAATGGACGAGTCGATTGAAAAGGCCACTCGCCATCTGAAGAAGATGCCGGGATCACGCGAGCCAGATGCTCGCGCTTCCTTGAACAAAGTTCTTTGGCATCCAGACTACTGCGACGAGCTTGAATCCTTCGATTTGTGCTTTCACGACGAAACAATCAAGGTTTGTTGTACGACCGAAGATCCGCTTCACGATCATATCCGGCAAAGCTATCACGAGCTTGATAGCTACGACGTTTCTATGAGGCTCAAACTTTGCGCTTTCGTTCCGGATTTGATCATGGCGGCCAAATCCTCCGAATTGAAGATCAAGCAGGCGGCCGACGATGTGATCGCGAGTATCGAACAGGCGATCGCGCAGACGACGGAGGTGGACGAATGAGTCGCGGGAAACGAACAAGAAAACGTCCGTCTGGCGATCGCAATGACGAAAACCGGGATGGTCGCTGGCTTAAGTTCTGGACAGCGATCCTTCACTTTGCCGCTGCGACGGTCAAGGCTTTGTTCTAAACAGCCGACCCGGCAAATGCAAAAACGCCGGTTAGCGTCATTCGCTAGCCGGCGTTTCGGTTTGCGCCTTTTCACTCAAAGGTTGTTGATCAATCCTCCTCTTCCTCGTAGGTCGGCGGCCAGTCGTCGAGGATGCCGGGGTACTTGTACCAGTCTTCGCCCCAACTGCCGGGATGCACGACAGGGTAGTCGGGCATGCCGGGGTAGGCTTCGCCGGGGTGACCCGGTGGCAGGTTGTCGGGGTAAGAGTGACCGGGCGGCACGTGGTACGGATGGTCGGGCGGCAACCGTGGCCAGATGTGCGGCGGCAACGGGGCGTTGATGATGACCGGCGGCTCGGGCTGCGGCGGCCAGAAGTGTTCTTCGGGCCACCATGGTGGGCGTGGGCCGAAATCGGGGGTGCCCGGTGGGTAATCGTCAGGCCACACCGGCGGTTTTGGTTCCGGCGGTGGTGTCAGGATGATCGGGCCGTCGCGTTCCGGTGGTTCGTAGGGTGGCTCGTCTGCCGGCGGATCGAACGGTGGCACGAACGGGTACGGCGGCATGTTGGGTTCGTAGGGTCCGGGCATTATTCGGCAGTCCTTTGCAGCGGGTTGGGGTGGACGAAGGCGGTGCGTTTGCTCGGGCAAAGGCCGCACTGTGGGATGGCTTTGGTTTCGATGAAGGTGCGAAGTTCATCGTCGGTGGCGGCGGGCGTGATCGCCTTGTAGTCGCGGAAGAGTTGCCACTGCGGGAGATCTCGCAGGTTGAGCTTGGCTTCGAGTTGAGCGAAGTAGGCGAGCGCGGGGCACTTCCACAACATGCCGCGGTGAAGCTGTGTGCAAGTCTTCTGCATGCAGACTTTGAACGCGGCATCCGGTTTGGAATCGAACGGCATCGGTTTGCCGTTCTCGACTTTGTATTGCCGCATCCAACCGCGATGCGATTGGCGGATCTTGATTTGGATGCCGGGGTGTTGTTCTCGCCATTTCCAGACGAGTCGCTTTACTTCGCGGAATCGTTTGACGTAGTCGTCGTGGGTTCCGTGCTGGCTGACTTCTAGCCGGCATTTGGTGTCGACCAGAACCGCCGGCAACTCGGGTAAGCGATGCAGAAAGAAGCCGTTCGTGACCAGCATCAAGTTGCTGTCGGACCAATATTGTCTTGCGAGCCGAATGTGCTGAATGATTTGCGGGTTCAGCAGTGGTTCGCCGCCGAGTAACGCGAAGCGACGTGGCTTCAATCGGTGCGACCACTTCGCGTAGTCAGCTTCGGCGTCTTCGATCGTCGGCAACTTGCCGGCGACGTGGAAGTTCGAGTAGTGGCTGCATTGTTGGCACGATAGGTTGCAACCATGGGCCACGTGATATTCAAGTGCCGGCAACGGCAGTCGCTCGTCCATGAGCAGCACCCTCCGTGATACGAAGTCGGAAGCGGCGGGCGTTCACGCCGAGGCGAAGCAGAAAACGCGTTAGCACGAGGTGCGACGATGCGGTTTCGGCGTGCGAAAGTAAACGCGGATCCAGACGAAACGATTCGTGCGACCAATCGCCGGTCACGATCAGGTCTGGATAAACGGCCAGCAGGTTGGCGGCGTGGCGCGGAGTGAAGACCGGGCCGATGTCATGTTCGCCCGGCGGTTGCTTGCCCCAGTCGCGGATCAAGGCTTTCGCTTTGGCGTCGCCGGGGAATGGCAACTCCGGCGGGTCGAAGCGTCGCCACCGGCAAGGCTTCATGTATGGCTTGCTCTTGCCGATGAAGTGGTAGATGTACGACTGCATCACCGGGTTGGCCGCCCACTCGGGATTCTGCTGGACGCTGACATTGAAGTCGCCCGGCAGGAAGTTGATGTAACCAGCGTGATCGTTGAACAACTGATTAATGATCAACGATTCGTCGGTCGCCTGGTCGTTGGCTCCCCAGGTCGGAATCAAGTGCCGGATGATGCGGTCAAACATCGGTTCGTACATCGCGGTTTCGTACAGGTACAAACCGCCGTTGGGATGGAGCCAAGTGAACGCGGGCTGTAGACCACAACGCGTTGCCCAGATCGCGTGAGCACGTCGTTGCCAACCGCCGTCGTCGATTCGGTTCAACGCACATTGTCGCTCGGCCACCAAACCGAATTGCTTGGGTCCGACCAACTCGAACGGCGACGGACAATCCGATCGGATCAGCATGTCGTTGTCGAGTTGCAGCACATGGGCGTCGCCAAACATCCGCCGCACATGCTTGCAGACAAACATCTTCTGCCAGAACGGATGCACCGGATGCAAATTGCGGTCGATCCACAACAGTTCTGCACCCCACCGTTCTGCCGCGGCCTCGTAGCTCGCTCGCACGTTCTTCGGAGCACGCCGCGGCGGTAGGTCCAACACCGCGATGACTTTGGTGGGCGACTTCATTTCCATACAACTCTTTCCAATCCGTGTTTGCGAAGGCTGGCTTTCAGGAACTCCGGCCGCCGGCGCTGATAGCCGGGCGGATCAACGTGTTCGTGTTTGAACGAATGGTCGATGTCACACGCGACGTTGACGCCAGCGAGTTTGCATCGCCAGAAGAAGTCCCAGTGTTCTTCGACTTTTAGTGACTCGTCCCAGCGGATCGCTTGCAAGATGTCTCGGTAGGCAACGAAGCAATTGCCGACGTAGTGACACCAACGAATGCTTCCGCGACGTTTGTAGTTGCCGTGCGGGATGCGAAGCACCTTGTTCGCGACGCTCATCATCTTGGGACGTTCTTGTTGATTGCTCAGTGCCGCCAGCAAGTCGATGTCGTGATGTCGGTTCAGCTTGCGGACCAATTCCGGCAACCGTGTTTCCGCCGTCACTAAATGATCGTCGTCGGTGAACACCACGATCGGCGTGTCGCCGGCGTCCAGCAATTGGTTTCGCCCGGCTGATAACCCGATGTCGTAGTCGGTTTCAATCAGTCGATCGACCAATGCCGCTTCATCGGGGCAATTCGTCGAGAACCGCAACTCCGGTTTGCCGTCGTCGAGCACGTGGATCAACGGTCGATCGCCGCCGTAGTGCCGATGGATGCTGCGGACCAGTGCTGCGCAACACTGTGGCCGATGGATTGTCTTGACGCAAAAGGTGACTTGATCACGCACGGACAATACCTCCGCCGGGATAGCGCATCGAATGAAAACCGTGTTTGCGAAGCCCCATCGAGCGGTATTTGGCTCGCTTTCGGAGCCGCCGGTAGTCTTCGGATTCGACGTGAGCGTGTTTGACGAAGCAATCGCCGGCGACCGCAACTTTCAGTTCCGCGAGCTTGGCTCGATAGAAGAACTCCCAGTGCTCGAACGTCTTAATCTCCTCGTCCCATCGCAGCGTGCGGATGGTTTTGGTGCGGGCGAGAAACGCATTGGATGACATGTCGCACCAAGCGACGTAGCCGTTTCGTCGTGTCTCGCCGCGGTGGATCCAGATCCGCTTGCCGTTCATCAGCCTGGACAGCATCGTCGGTCGGCCACCACTACCTTGGCGAACGCCGAGGATGTCGGTTTCGTTCGGGTCGAACCGATCGCAAAGTCGATCAAGGTTAAAATTCCCGGTGATGACGTGGTCATCGTCGAGCAAGAACATGTGTTCGGTTCGTACGGCGTCAACGGCGATGTTGCGCCCCACTCCAACCCCAACATCGACGCGGGCCAATTGGATGACCTGGCACTTTGCGGCGGTCTCCGGGTACGCGGGCAGAAAACGACGGTCGGGCTGCCCATCGTCGACAACGATGATCTTGGGAGCGGCGATGTGCTTGCAGAGCGACTCGACCAGCCGGTGGCACGACCAAGGTCGATGGATGGTCTTGATGCAGAACGTGATGTCGGAGAGTTGGACCACAGCTTCACCAAATGTTGAGGATTTGCCGACCGATTCTCATCACGTGCCGGTAGTCTTTCGGCCGGCCCGCGTGCAACTTGCTTCGCAGCAACACTTTCAGCGGCGGCAGTCGCCCATATCGAGACTGCGTCGAGACCCAATAAAGCGGTTCAAAGTCGGCGTCGGTGTGACCGCTCGGCCGGCTGATGATGTCCATGTGCGGCGTGCAATGAATCCGAGCGGACTGGCAGGGCGGATCGGCTTCGGGATGATCTCGGAACAAGATCTCATGCGGGCCAGCAATCTCGCGTACCGCGTCTTTCCAACCCTCGTTACCCAAGGACGGATCGAGCCATAGATCAGTGTCTGGACTACCGAAGCTGAAGCCGTGGACTTGGAACGCGAACGTTCCAAATAACAGGTATCGTGCTCGGATACGACCAAGCACACCGCCAACGTCAGAACTGATCATCGAACAACGTCTCCGTGATTTTCAGCGACGCCAGTTTCCCACCAACGTTTGAGGAACTCTTCCGGCACCGATCCATCGGGCTGCACCAATCGCAGAACGTGGCGATGGTGCGTGATCCGGATCGCGGAATAGTGGCGGACTTGATCGCGAGCCCGACAGTTCCATTCGGCCGGCAGGACGTACGACGGAACGGCGTGCAAAAGCAAGGACCGCGTTAGCAAGATTTCATCGTTGCCTCCGTGATAACGTCGTCGCCAGAATGCCAGAGCATCGAGGACGCGTTGGCACTTCCGAAGCATGACGACGCCGGAGTTCATGGACGGAACGCCACAAATTCGAGTCTTGTCGCATCGCCGCGAGATGCCGTGAACGTACGTGGCCTCGTAGCCGAACTGATCCGTCAATAATCCGGCGGGTTCAATCGCCGATGGATGTAAAACGACCGTGTCAGCGTCGAGATAGACCGTGCGATCAAACGGCAACCAAGGGATGAACCGTGGCTTGACGTGGTACCCGCCCGTTGCTGACACCTCGAAGCGATACTCGACACTCGGGCAAGCATCCGCCGGTTGGTTGGTGAACAACGCGACCGGGACATCCGGACAATGATGCCGCAGGGAGGCGATGGATCGGCGAAGTTGCCAAAGCGACTTGCCGCCGATCGCGATGTACATCACGCCGAGGTCTTCGGTTGGCTTGGGGTGGTCGCTCATCCGTGTTTGCGTAGGTCCGGATTGACGTGGTCGATGGCCGATGCGATCTCCTCTTCGGTGGGCTCAATACCGAGGAACTCGATCAGGTTCTTGATGACTTCTTCGGGGTACGTGGTCAGCTCGGCGAATTCGATGCGGAAGACCGGCACGTCGGGGTGAGCGGCGATGAAGGCGTCGCGATGCTCAAGCAGACTGCGTTGGAGTTCTTCGCATTGCTCGTCGGTCGCGGCAAACCACTGACCGCGATGTTTTTCGGATCGGCTTTGCAGTGATCGGATCGACGCTTCGATGTCGCGATCGACACTGACGATGCGGAGTGAATCGCCCAGGCCGGCGTGAAGGTGTTCGACGAAGCGGCAGAGGTGCGGGTACTTCGCTCCGGCGACGGTTTTGTCGCGGTTCGCTTCGGCTTTGCGGGTGACGATCCAGGATTTGAGCTTTTGAGTGAGCTGTTCGTCCGACATGACAGGATCGACCGCCGGGAAACGCATCGCCTTTTCGCAAAGTTGGGCGAGTCCGACGGCTTCACCGCCACCGGTGGGTTCGTAGCCCGAGAGTTGGTTGCCCATGTGGACGCCGAGGTGGTGCATGACCATCGCGACGCAGGATGTGCCCGATCGGTGCGGGCCGAGGACTGCGAAGAATGGGGCGTCCGAATGGTCGGCGTTGCGGGCGTCGTTGAAGAAACGGGTTTGTTCCCACTTGCGTCCGCAGATGTTCGATTTGGTTGGCAATTGACCGACCAGCCAACGGTCGGGCGTGTAGACCGCGATGGATTCTTTGTCGACGTTCTTGCCTTGAACGAGGGCTTGGTAGCGACGCTGGGTGAGACGGCCGAGATGGTGGTCGATGTGATGTTTGGTGTGCCAATCGTTCCAGTGAAGATGCCGGTACAGAGCCTTCATGTTCTCGCGACCGCGGACCATGAACGCATGGGTGCGATTGACGTTGTAAGGTCGGTAAACGCGATCGCTAATTCTTTGCGGCGGATGTTTGCCGGCGTACAGGTGTTGTCCGCCGAGGTAGGCCAGTCCCCAGTCGGCCGGGAGTTCGTTGACGTAGGCTTGGACAGCGTCAGGAAAATCATCGACGAAGCCCGCGTCGTCTTCAAACACGACGTACGAGTCGATGCCTTCGAGCAGACACTTTTCCAGAATCAAACAATGCGATCGGTAACATCCCCACGCCCCGTTGCCGGCTTTCCATTGCGGTGGCGTTGCACAGCGGCGACCGTCGATCGCGGCGAAGCGTTCGGGCTGCGGGAACGGCCATGGCTTGGGGAGTTGGCCGAGCCAATCTTTGAGACGATCGTCGCGGCGGTCGAGGTTGATCAGGAAGCACCGCTCGATAATCTTGTTTTCACGCACGATCGTCATCGTCCTCTGGCTCGGGTGCCCCTTCGGGGAACTTGCGTTGGAACTTTCGGATGGCGGTTTGGACGAGTGACTTGGCGACAACGCGGGTGAACCTTCCATGGGGCATGCCTCGGGCTTCGGCCTCTTCGAGAAGCCAATCGGTGATGGTGTCAATGTTCCGGAGGCATCCTTCGACGCCCCAATCGTTCATCGTCTCAACGCGGGATTCGCAGTTGCACGAGTCGGATGGCTTGGCGAACCACGCGAGCATCTTCTTGAGTTCGTTACCCGGCCCAGGACGGAAGTCCGCGATCTTGAGCGTCGCCGGCATCTCGTCGCGATCGGGCAGGTAGTTCGCCAACATCGCTTCGAGTTCGACCACGTCTTTCTTGCGACGCCGTCGATTGACCAGTGCCATGCCGATCGTGACGACATTGATCGCTCGCGGGTTGGTTTCGTTTTGACAGGCGTTGCAAGCGGCCGGCGATGTTCGCACCGTGCAACCGGCTATGCCGGCGGCGACTTCGCATTGGTTGTCGTCGCCGAGGTGTGGACAATGAATCATGACAACACGGATTCCGAAGAACGGATACACTCACAACCGTACGAGCAACAAGAACCAAGAACCAAGAACCAAGAACCAAGAACCAAGATGATTGACTATGAAATCTCTGAGACCATTCGTTGGCTGCGCTGACTTCGCAGTGTCAAAATCTTTCTATTCGGCTATGGGCTTTGAGGAAGTTGTCATCTCACCGGACATGTCGTTGTTCCAGATACCAGGTGGGTTGGCTTTCTACTTGCAGGATGCTTACGTGAAAGATTGGGTCGACAACACGATGTTGTTCCTGGAAGTCGATGACTTGGACAAACATCACGCGGACACAATGGGTTTGAAGCTTCCTTCTCAATTCAAAGGTGTTCGCGTCAGCGGGATCCGGACAGAAGATTGGGGCCGCGAGTATTTCATTCACGATCCGTCCGGCGTACTTTGGCATGTCGGCACGTTTGTCTAGTGCCGAACGCAATCAGGGCTAGGCAGACACCGTGACTACTTCGCCGTCGTAGGAACCACTGCTCGATGGCGGGTCGCCTGCGTCTTCGCAGTCGCTGCCTTGCAATTCCCAACCGCACGACCAGATCCACGTCGACTCGCATGCATCGGATGAGCCTTCGCTGGTTGCACTTTCATCGTCGTCGTCTTGCGAATCGTCGTCATCTTGGGAGTCATCATCGTCGTCGTCAGATCCATCGTCGTTGGAATCGTCGTCGCTGCCGCCGCCTGATCCACCGCTGCCGCCGGAGCCACCACCGCCGCCCGACCCATCGCCACCAGATCCAACCCCAGACGTGTCTTCACTTCCACCTCCTGATTCTTCGCCAGAACCATCGCCGGAGTCTTCGACGCTCTCCTCTTCGGAACCATCGTCGCTGCCGGAGCCACTTCCGCCGCCACCGCCACCGGAATCTTCATCGTCTGATCCACCGCCGGAGTCGCCGGAGCCTTCGCTGCGGTCTGATCCAGAATCGCCGGATTCCTCACTGGCATCGGATCCCGAGTCGTCGCTCGTGTTGGATGATTCGTCGATGCCCGAATCATTATCGGAATCGGATTCGTCATCCGATTGCGACTCGTCATCTGATGCGGAATCATCGGACGTCGATGCATCCGAAACGGAGTCGTCGGATCCTGAATCGTCCGAGTTCGATCCGTCCGAAGTCGATTCATGCGACGATGGTGATCCGTCCCACACCGAGTAACTTGGATCGTCGACAGAGTCGCTTCCATCAACCGACGTGCTTTGGTCGGACGTGTCACTATCCGATCCGCTCTCCGATAGCGTTGAGCCAGAACCGGATTCGGACGGCGTCGATTCGCTCGATGGCGAACCGTCAGAGACCGAACTGTCGCTGACGTCGGATGACTGGTGACTCGATGACGACCATGAATCGTCAACTGTTGAATACGACGGGCTGCCCGATCCGCTGGGTGGTTCGGACGATGCGGAATCCGATGGTGTTGATTCGGAATCTGAGTCGGACTCTGAATCGCTTGATGGAGAACCGTCTGATACCGAACTGACGCTGCTGTCTGACGGACTGCCGGATGACGGTGATCCGCTGGAACTTGAATCGGTGACCGTTGAATAGGAATCGTCGGAAGTTGATGCCGACGACGTCGAGGGATCGCTGGCCGATGAATCGGAGATGCTCGATGATTGGGCGGACGAGTCGCTCGATGATGAATCCACGACCGAGGATGAACTCGGGCTTCCGGACGAGGATGGGTTGCTGGATGAACTGCTGCTCGACGAGTCCGTGACGGTTGAGTAGGAACTGGAACTTGGCGTTGCGGACGAGGATGAATCGGACGGCGTGCTGCTGGATGAGCCCGAGACGCTCGAAGATTTGCTGGATGACGAATCCGAAACGCTTGATGAATTGCTCGACGATGAGTCGCTGACCGAGGATGAACTCGGTGACGATGACTGGCTGCTAGAAGACGACGAGGGCGAGGTAGACGAACTGCTCGACGAAGGGGTGGACGACGAGCTTGGGTGCGAGCTGCTCGATGGTGAAGAGGAGCTGGGCGACGATGAACTTGAGCTTGGTGATGACGAGGAACTCGATGGCGTGCTGCTGGAACTGGATGACGAGAGGCTCGAGCTGGAACTGCTGATCGACGAGATGCTCGATGAACTGCTGCTCGGTGATGAGCTACTGCTACTTGATGACGGGCTGCTCGAGGACGAGGAAGATGGACTGCTCGACGATGGTGACGACGAGCTTGACGAGGACGAGACGCTCGATGACGAACTTTCCGAAGAAGACGACGAGCTGGATGAACTGCTTCCGTCGCAGCAACGACATCCGATCGTCACATAGCTGCCGGTGTCCTCGTGGAAGTGGCAGATGATCTGTTGCGACGCGAGCAACGCGTAGTCGCAGACGTTGTAGACCGAGACTCGTACGCCGATCGGTCGCCAACGTCCTCCATCGAAACGCAACTCACGGGCGGTGCCCCAGGACTTGGCTTTGAGTCGCTTGGTCGGTTTGCAAAGGAGCGTTTGCTTGGGCGGGTCGATGACCCAAGAGCGATGACCATCAAAGTTGACGACGAGGTATTGGTCTTCGCCGCTGCCTTCGATCGGACCGCGGATTCGCTGGGCCGAATGGTTGCGAGCGGTGATTCGGACCACGTCGCCGGTGGGATCATCAACGGGTTTGATCTCGCCGTCTTTGTTCAACTCGAATAGGTCGCAGTCCGCTGATCCGGTTCGCATCCCGCGTCGGGCTGCAATTCCGCCGGCCGGGACTTTGACGAGGTAAACCGGATCAGAAGGCCGGCCGACTCGAACGACCGCCCACTGTCGGCCAGTGTTTGACGGATCTTTCCGCCACAGGATCTGGGCCGATCCGTCGGGTTTCGACTGCAACGTGTCGCCGCCGGACTCGGCGACGTCGGCGAAACGATGCCATGTTTTGGTAACATCGACTTGGGCTGCGACGACTCCGTCAAAGACAACTCGGCCGACTTCGCCATCGCGGATTGGTTCAATCGCGACGCCGACTCGGCCGGTATGTTCGTCTTCGGTCGGGCGAACTGTTTTGATCGTCGCGTCGCGGACGAAGCGGGCCAGTTCAACCGGACCGGCTTCGGGATCCGTGATCGGCGAATCAAATCCGGCGATGCCGCCAATCGGGACAACCGCGCCCGACGTGTTGTGAACGCGAACGGTCGATGCGTTTCGCAGGTGCGTTCGCGGACCGCCACCGCCGGGCAGACGGTTGCGGTGTGACGCCTCGGCCGCCGCCAACAGTCGGTTGTATTCAACCGCGGTGATGTTGAGACTGTCGCCGGGTCGAACACGTCTTGCCAACTTGAAATTGTCCTGGTCGTGAAATCGGTGACGCTAGACGGGCAGACGATGAGCAAAACGATCCGAAATGCCTGGCCGGATTGCTTCTTCGAGAAAATGTCGGCCGCACTGACGAATCGTCTCTATCGTCGATCGGCGATAGCCGATACATTAAGGGTATGGCAAAGAAGAAAACCAACACGAAGTGCGACTCCACCCCGGTGAAGCTGAAAGCTGATCCGACGGCGGAGCCGTTTGCTCGGCTCGCTTGGGCGATTGCCCATCCGGCTCGTGTTCAGATCGTACGGTTGTTGATTGGTCGCGAAGCCTGCGTTTGCGGCGAAATCGTCGATCAGTTGCCGTTGGCTCAATCGACCGTTTCTCAGCACTTGAAGATTCTGAAAGAGTCGGGACTGATCCAAGGCGAAGTGGACGGGCCGAAGGTTTGCTACTGCATCAACCCCGAATGCCTCCAGCAACTCAAGGACTTCGTTGCCGGATTGTGACAGCGTGTTTTTTTTGCGGACAGTCATCGTTTAGCGGCGATGGACGATATTGAGACAGTAAATGGACGATAAAACAATGAACCAACCCGATACCTGCCCGACTGACGAAAAGGGCATTGGCTTTTTTGAACGCTACCTGACCGTTTGGGTCGGGCTGTGCATCGTTGCGGGAATTTTGCTCGGCAAGATCGCACCGGGTGTTGCCAAGTCGCTCGACGGCATGGCGATTCACGTCAACGACGCTCCGGTGATTTCGATCCCGATCGCGATTTGCCTGTTCTTCATGATGTACCCGATCATGGTCAAGATTGACTTCGGCGAAGTGGTGAAGGCGGGCAAGTCGATCAAGCCTGTCGGGTTGACGCTATTTCTGAACTGGGCGATCAAGCCGTTCACGATGTACGCGATCGCGAGCTTCTTCTTGGGCACGTTGTTTCTGGGATTCATCGGTCCCGATGCGGTCGATTATGTGAAAGCACCGCTGGGAAGCAATCTCGAAGTCGGAGCGACTTACGGCGCGGGCGAAGTGGTGCTGATCGACGGCGTGAAGATGCTGCAAGTTCCGCTTTGGCGAAGCTACTTGGCGGGCTGCATCTTGCTCGGCATCGCTCCCTGCACGGCAATGGTTTTGGTGTGGGGTTTTCTGGCGAAGGGCAACGACGGCCACACGTTGGTGATGGTCGCGATCAACTCGCTGACCATGCTGGTGTTGTACGGCGTGCTTGGGGGGTTCCTGCTTGGCGTCGGCCAGCTTCCTGTTCCTTGGCAAGCGTTGCTGTTGTCGATCGGCGTCTACGTCGCGCTGCCGTTGGTGGCTGGCTACGCCTCGCGCAAATGGCTGATCGCGACCAAGGGGGAAGACTGGTTTCGTGACAAGTTTTTGCATTTCTTGACGCCGATCACGATTACGGCGTTGTTGGCAACGCTGGTGCTGCTGTTTTCGTTCAAGGGTGAAACCATTGTCGAAAACCCGCTGACGATTCTCTGGATCGCGATTCCGTTGACGATTCAGACGCTGGTGATCTTCGCACTTGGTTACGGCATCAGCAAAGCGATGGGGTTCACTTACGAATCCGCTGCACCGACCGCCATGATCGGTGCGTCGAACCATTTTGAAGTCGCAATCGCGACGGCCACGATGTTGTACGGATTGTCGTCCGGTGCGGCACTGGCAACCGTCGTTGGCGTTTTGATCGAAGTGCCTTTGATGTTGGGCTTGGTCAAATTCTGCGTGCGAACGAAGGGTTGGTTTCCGGCAGAGGCCGTCGAAACAGAGACGTTGGACAGATCAAATTTAGAAGCTCACTCACCTTAGGAGAGAACGAAATGTCAAAAGTTCAAATCTACGACAAAGCCATGTGCTGCTCGACCGGAGTTTGCGGGCCGCAAGTCGATCCCGTGTTGCCAACGTTCGCCGCTGATCTCGATTGGCTCAAACAGCAAGGCCATGACGTTGCTCGTTTCAACTTGGCTCAAGACCCGACCAAGTTCGCAAACAACGCGACCGTGCAAAAGATGCTCACCGATGAAGGTGTCGAGTGCTTACCGCTGGTCATCGTTGACGACCGAGTGGTTAGCCGAAGCGAATACCCATCGCGTGAAAACTTAGCGATGTGGACCGGCACCGCGTTGAAGCCCAATGCATCGTTGCCGATGGCCGACGACTCGGGTTGCTGTAGCGGCGATACGGGTTGCTGCTAGTTCTTCCGTCATTCAAACAAGGAGAGTCGCAATGCAATTTCTTAACCGGCCAACTCGCAATCTGTTCTTTACAGGCAAGGGCGGTGTCGGCAAAACGTCGATGGCTTGTGCGAGTGCCGTTCAACTGGCCGATCGCGGTTTGCGAGTGTTACTCGTATCGACCGACCCGGCATCGAACCTCGATGAAGTGCTTGGAACGTCGCTGGCAAGCGAACCGACGCCGATTGAATCGGTGCCGAATCTGTTTGCGATGAATCTTGATCCCGAAGCCGCGGCGGCAGAATACCGTGAACGGATGGTCGGGCCTTATCGCGGCGTGTTGCCTGACGCTGCGGTCGCGAGCATGGAAGAACAGTTCTCCGGTTCTTGCACGTTGGAAATTGCGGCGTTCGATGAGTTCGCAAAATTGCTAGGCGACAAAGAGGCCACGTCGCAGTTCGATCACGTTGTTTTCGACACCGCACCAACCGGGCACACGTTGCGTTTGTTGACGTTGCCGTCGGCTTGGTCGGGATACATTGAGAACAACACAACCGGCACGTCTTGCCTCGGTCCGCTCGCTGGCTTGCAGGCTCAGACGCTGATCTACCAACAAACCGTCGAAGCGTTGGCCGACGGCGATCGCACGACGTTGGTTCTAGTCACGCGACCCGAACCATCGGCGTTTCGCGAAGCCGCTCGGACGAGCAGTGAGTTGCAAGAGCTAGGCGTTCGCAATCAGCATTTGATTGTCAACGGCGTCTTTACGAGTCAAACGCCGAGCGATGAGATTGCCACGGCGATGCAGCGTCGAGGTGACGAGGCCATCGCGTCGATGCCGGATGCGATCGCGGGGCTGGATCGTTCCTCGGTACCGTTAGCGTCTACCGGATTGATGGGCGTTGATGCGCTTCGTCGCGTCGGGCAGTCGTCAGTAGTGTCTTTCGACGATGCGGCCCAGGCTCCTGTGATCGACCAGCATCCAGAAGGTCTCGGTTCGCTGATTGATGAACTGTCCGCCGTTGGTCATGGCGTGATCTTGGCGATGGGCAAAGGTGGCGTCGGAAAAACGACGGTCGCTGCTTCCGTCGCGGTGGCGTTGGCGGAGCGTGGTTTTGACGTTCACCTATCAACCACCGACCCGGCGGCTCATGTTTCCGCGACCATCGCAGCCGATGAACTCGCGGGTTTGACCGTCGGACGAATCGACCCGGCGAAAGAGACCGCCGACTACACCGCCGAAGTGATGCAAACGGCGGGGAAAGATTTAGACGCGTCTGGCAAAGCGCTACTCGAAGAAGACTTGCGTTCGCCATGCACCGAAGAAATCGCCGTGTTCCGCGCGTTTGCCAAAGCGGTCTCGGAGGGCGAAAACCGTTTCGTTGTTCTCGACACCGCGCCGACGGGACACACGATTCTGTTGCTCGATTCGGCATTGGCGTACCACCGCGAAGTGACTCGCCAAGCGAGCCAGATGCCCGAGTCGGTCGAAAAGTTGTTGCCGCGATTGCGAGACCCGAACTTTACGCGAGTGTTGGTGGTGACGTTGCCCGAGGCGACTCCGGTTCACGAAGCGGCACGATTGCAACAAGACCTTCGGCGTGCAGAAATCGAGCCGTTCGCGTGGGTCATCAACCAGAGTCTCGTGCCGTTGTCTGTGACCGATCCGACTTTGCGGAAACGTCAGCATCACGAGTTCCCGTTCATCGAAGAAGTTAGATCAACGCTGGCGACTCGCGTGGCGCTGGTTCCTTGGCAAAGCGAACCGCCAACCGGACTCGCAGGATTACGTCGCATCGTCGCGACGGATTCGTCGCTCATTCAATAACAATCTGCAATTCACCAAAAAGCCAAAACCAATGACGAAAAAGAATGTTCTGTTTCTCTGCACCGGAAACTCCTGCCGCAGCCAAATGGCCGAAGGGTGGGCGAGACATTTTCACAGTGACACGATCGAAGCCTACTCGGCAGGCATCGAGGCACACGGCATGAACCCCAACGCGATGCAGGTGATGAAGGAGGCCGGTGTAGACATTTCGGGCCAGTCATCGAAACTGGCAAGCACACTCGCCGACGTTCCACTCGATCTGGTCATCACCGTATGCGGTCACGCCGACGAAAACTGCCCAGCCTTTCTGACGAAAGCCAAGCTCGTTCACATCGGCTTCGACGACCCGCCAAAGCTCGCCAAGGAGGCGTCGAGCGAAGAAGCAGCCTTGGATTGTTACCGTCGCGTGCGGGACGAAATTCGTGACTTCGTGGAAGGCAAGTTGCCTGACTTGATGGCTGGTGTGTAGTTGGAACCACGGAAGCCCGACTAAGGGCCTACGAAAGTCCTAACGCTGCGAAATTGCCATCGGGATAGACTTGTTCGACGTAGGCCGCCGCTGGCGTTTGCAGCACGCGATCGCCGACGACCTCTTCGTCATGTTTCACCCACAAGTAATCCCAACCGCGTTTGCTGACGCTGCCGATGTTGCCAAGCTGCAATGCCGGTTGGTTGGGGCGAGCGGCGAAGTGGTAGGTGATGTCGACCCAGTTGTTGTCGTCCTCGCCTCCTTCGCCACCGAGGAACAACGCTTCGCCGGGACCGAAGATCGACCATGCCATCGAATTGGTGCGGCCGGTCATGGAGACGACCGCCAACAAATACGATGTCGAAACGAACTCGAACTTCTTGCGGACCGAGAACTCGAACGCCGGAACCGTGACATCGACACCGGAGACACCTGAATCACTTACACCGATCGCGCCGCGGTAGTCGGGTGCGATCTTGCCGGGCGCGGCGTAGATGCCTCGCGTTAGCAAGCTTTGGTTGATGTGCGTGGTCGCTCCGGTGGTGTTGAACGAGACCGGATCGAGTTTGGTTTCGGTGAGCGTGACGCTGACCAACGCGTGCTTGGCGTTGATGAATTCCGCATCGACTTGCAGGAACGGGATCAGGTCAGGGAAGTTGTCTTCGTAGTACGAGCGGGCGGCACTCGCGGCGGCCGGTGGACTGACGTTTCCACCGTTGGTCGCGACGTAGGCGGTAAAGTCAGAGTTCGTTTTGCCACGCGACGCTTTCTCCGACAAAGCCGCGACGTCGAAGTTGTAGCCTCCGTATGAAAAGCTCATCAGCTGAACACCAACCCGCCGCCGGTGGATCGTTCGGCGAGCTTGCGAGTGTTGTTGGCGGTCTCGACGATCGCTCGTTGAACGTCTTCGCTGAGCCCAAGGCCGGAACGTTCACCGGACTCGCTGAGGTTTCCACTTCCGCCGGCGAGTAGTTCGTTGGACTTCATCAAGTATTGACCGATGGCGACGAGGCGATCGTTGATTTGCCGCAGTCCTGAATCAGCGATGGCTTCAGCATTAGGTTCTTGCTGGGCAATCGCGTCGTCGGGTTGGTCGTCGATGACCAGCTTCGGTGCGAGGATGACTTCAGGTTCATCGTCGAGCGGTTCAGGTTTCAGCTTTTCAGCCGGAGCATCGAGACCGATCGGTTCGAGCTTGCGGGCACCGCTGCCGATGTTCAGACCACGCGAATCGAACTTGCCCGTGACGGATTCGCTGGATTGTTCGCCAACATCGGTGCCTGCAAAATTGTCGATCGAGGCTTTGGCGTCGCGGTCGAGTTCCAACGCGACAGAATCGTCATCGAGTTCTGCGGGCGGCAGTTTGAGTTTTCCATCGTTGCCGGCTTGATCCGTGATCGCGGCCGCCTTGGCTTCCATCGCCGCGATGCCGGCCTTGAGTTTTTCGAGACGCTCATCGCCGGCGGAATCTTCGCCCGTGATGCCCGCGTCGGCTTGCGCGGCTTCGAGTGACGCTCTGGCTTCGGCGATCGCTGCGGCCAGGTCATCCGAGATTTGTGGCGATTTGGTTTCGGTGTCTGTTGTTTGCTCGTCGCCTTCTGGTTTCAGTGCGTTGGCTTTGTCTACGGCGGCTTGGAAGTCTGCTTCGGCTTCGGCGACCTTGGTTTGACGATCGGCTTCCGCGAGCGATCGTTCGGCTCGTTTCGCGGCAGCGTCGGCTTTCGCTTGACGTCGCATTTCGTCGAGCGTGTCGCGGACGCCGGCGGTGAACTCCTCGGTGTCGGCGGTCCGTTGTCCGTTGGCTTTCGCGTTGGAGTCGAACTGGCGATCGCGTTCGGCGTCCACCGCTGCGTTTTGTTGATCGGTCTCTGCGTCGATCGCGGCGAAGTCGGCGTCGAGGTCTTGGCCTTCGCGGGACTTCTTTCGCTGGTCGAGTTGGCGTTGCAGGTCTTCCTGCATCACCTTGCGGTTGGCTTCGATCTCCGACTTGCGTTTGCGGCGTTTGTCCGCTCGGCCGGCGATCGCGGTTTGGCGTTTGCGTTGTTCTTCCGCGTTGTTGGCGTTCGTTTCGTTGTCGATCTTTCGCACTTCGGCCTCGACGTTGATGTCGTCGTCGAAGAGCGATTTCAACTTCACCCATGCCTTGCGCAGGAACCCGACTGTGCTGTTCCACATCTTGCGGACTTCGCCGACGAACACCGCCCAGGAGTCGGCGAGGTAGTCGATCGTTTCCACCCACGCTCCTTCGACACCGGCCAGAGCGTTGACCAGCACACCGCCGATCTGGATCGCGACGTCGCCGGCGATGTCGACCAGTTCGTGAAGTTTGAGGAAACCTTTTTTCAGGAACCCGACTGTGTTGTTCCAACCTTTCTGCACGGCGGAAGTGAGGATCGTCCAACCGTCGGCGAGGTAGGCAACCGTGCTGTTCCAGATCGCTCGCAAGCCGCCGAAACCTTGCATGAGTTGGTCGGCGAGTTTGTAGACTGCGTCGCCCCAGGCGTCGGAGAGGTAAGCGGTGAAGCGTGACCACATGCCGGACAGCCAGGTCGTGCCTTTGGTCCATTGCAGTTTGATGTAGGACCACAGCACATCGACGGCCGCGTTGATGTCGCCTGCTCGCAGAGCGTTGGCGATTGCACCGAAGGCGGCCATGGTGTCGGCCTTCAGATTTTGGAACGCTCCTTTGAGGAAGTCGATTGAGCTGCCGATCGCACCCGACGTGTAGAGGAAGTAGGCACCGAGAGCGACAACGCCCGCGACGACCAGACCCAATGGCGAGAACAACAACGCCATCGCACCGGCCGCAGCACTGATCGCTCCGGTCAGCAATCCAAACGCTCCAGACAAGCCGGCGGTGACTGCGGCGTACACGCCAGCAAGTGCGATGTTGATCTTCTTGACCGCGGCCAAACCGATGAAGACCGCTTTGATGCCTGCACCGACCGTTTTCAACACGGCCCAAGTTGCCGCGAGCGTTTTCGATGCGACCGACAGGCCGAGCGTAATGCCCTTGAGTGCGATCATTGCGGCACCGACGCCGGTGGCAGCGACTTTCATCGCGGCGAAACCCGCCACCGCGGTCAGGATCGCGGTTCGGTTTTCGCTCGCCCACGCCAGTGTGCTGCGAAGCAAGCTGCCGACGGCCGATAACAAACCGCCGGCAAAACCATCGAGGCTTGATGACAATTGATCCCACGCATCGGCGAGTGCCGCGACGCCTTGTTTCCATAAGCCACGCAGATAGGCCCACATGACTTTGGCCGCACCGGTGATGTCACCCGAAGCGAGTGACGCAGCGATGGCTTTGAACGCGGCTTGCGAATCGACCGCGATCTGAGCAAACGCGGTTTTGAAGAACGCGGAGACTCGCGATAGCAGGCCCGATGTCTTGGCGAGGTAGAGACCCAGCCCCGCGACGCCGGCGACCACCAGACCGATCGGCGAAAGCAAAGCTGCGACCGCTGCGCCTGCCATACCCACGACGCTACCGATTGCGGAGAAGATGCCAAGTAAACCGCCAACCGCCACGGACGCTGCCGCCGCGGCCGATCCGATTGTCAGCAGAGCGGCACCAGCGGCGATCACTCCGGCCGCGACCATTGCGGCAACTTGGACCACTCGTTTGTTTTCTCCGATCCAGTCGGTGATGGATGACGCGGCGAGCGATACGTTTTCGGTCAGTCGCTGGATTGGCTTTTCGAGGGCTTCTCCGATCGCGATGCGGACCGCTTCAAAGGAGCTGGCGAGAACTCGGAACGCTCCGCCGAGACCTGATTCCATTTTGTCAGCGGTCTTCTTGGCGATGCCGCCGGCACCTTCCAATTCACCGAGTAGCTCGCGAGTGTCCGTGACCGTTTTGCCGATCGCGGACGCGGCTGTGATCCCGAGCATCCCGAAGACTTCGTTGAACTTGGCGGCACGGTCGGACGAACCGAGGTCTTTGGTGGCTTCGGCGACTTCGCCCAGTACATCGACCAACGGTCGAGCGTTGCCGGCTGCGTCTTTGGTCGCGACGCCGAACACCTTTTGAAACTTCTCGGATTCGGCGGCCGACAGGGTCAGCAATCGTTTCAGTGCGTTACCGGCGGATGAGCCTTGGATGCCGACGTTACCGAGCGTCCCCAGGATCGCGAGCGTTTCTTCCAGGCTCATGTTCGCATCGGCCGCGACGGGACCGGCGTACTTCAGTGCTTCACCGAGTGACTCGACGCTGTTGAAACTCTTGTTGGCGGCGGCCGTCAGTGCGTCGGCGACTCGCGGGGCTTGGCCGGCCTCCATGTTGAATTGGCGGATCGCAGCGGCGAAGATGCCCGACGCGAGCGTGGCATCGGTGCCGGTCGCTCGAGCGAGGTTCATCACGCTGCCGGTCATGTCTTCGATTTGCCGTGGATCAAAACCGGCTCGCCCAAGTTCGGTCATTAGGTTGGCAACTTCGACGGCGGAGAAACTGGTGGTCGCTCCGAGTTGTTTCGCTTTGGCGTTGAGTCGATCGAATGCGGCGCCCGTGGCTCCGGTGATCGCACCGACTTGGCGGATGGCGTCGTCGTATTCCGCGAACTTGCGGATGCCATCGCCCAGCGGTGCGGCCATTGCGATACCCAGCCCGGTCAGCTTTGCACCCATCATCGAGGTCGATGACGCGAACGATGAAAGTTGTTTCTGTGCCGATCGCAAACCCTTCACCAACGCAGAGTTCTTCAGCGTCAGTTCGACGAACGCGGCTCCGGCACGGACTTGAGACATGGGGAAGCGATTGGCCTTTAGCGGTTAGCGACTAGCTTTGGTGAACTTGGCACCCAGAAGCGATGCGACTTGTTCAACGCTTGCCTTTGCAGGAGCGGGCCGCGTTGTGACGCACGGGTTAAAATCGTCGGGCTTGAATGGTTTGCGGCGGCGTTTGCGATCGCGATTGACTTCGGCGGTGATCCATACAAGCGTGCTGGCGAGTTGCCAATCGTGTTTGCGTTTGGCGTCGATCATCCAGACCATTTGCCGCAGCGTTAACGGTCCGGGGTCGACGCCGAGGATGCCGGCGAGGTGACAGATTTCGCGTTCAAGCCGGGCACCTCCAGATTCGCTTCGAGCTGAGCGACCATGTTGTCCGCCAGGGTCGGATCGTCCAGCTTGCGATGCAGCATCTCCATCCCGCGTGCCGTCACCTCGCGTTGATGCGTCACCGCTTTGCTCAGCAGACGGCGTTGGTCCTCCGGGAGGAAGTCCAACAACGCTTCGACCAGTGCGTTGCGAGCTTCGGTCAAACAGTCGCCCGACAGACCGGACTCGAAGACTTCCTGGTCGACGGTGTCTTTATCCGCTTGTGGTTTGCAGACCGCGAACAGGACTTCGCCGAGCAACAGGAAGTCCTGCGTCATCTGCGGGATCAGGTCTCCGTCGACGGCATCGAGCAAGCGAACGCCGGTGAGCGTTTTCACGCGGCGAAGCGTGGTGTTGTCGATGTCGACGATCCAAACGCGACCGTGCCGGTCAACGAACTTTTGCATGGGATTCCATTCCGTGGTTTGGAGAGACGATTTCAGATAAACTAAACGTTGAAGAGGCGAGTCTCGATTCCATCGCAGCTCGTCACACAGATTCCACTAATTCGGCGGGAAAAATGAGCTGGGACGTCTTCATCATGAAAGCCGATGCTAAATCCGTTTCGGACCTGCCAAATGACTACAAGCCACATGCATTGGGCGATGCTGCTCAGTTGAGAGTGGAGCTTTCATCGTTTTTTGGTAATGCAATAGATTGGTCCGACCCTGCATGGGGAACTCTCAACGGCCAAGCATTTTCTTACGAATTCAATTTCAGCGAGTCCGGCATCGTCGATAGTTTCACGCTCCACGTACGCGGGGGCGGTGATGCAGTTTCTCCGATAGTTGCGATGTGCAAGCATTTTGACTGGAAAGCAGTTGATGCTTCCGAAGGCGAATTCATCGACCTAGAAGATCCATCAACCGATGGCTGGGATGGGTTTCAAGAGTTTCGTGACCGTGCCATCGGCCAAGCGGACGATGCGGACGGTAAGTCCTCCTCATGATTTGCGTTCAGCACTTTAAGTCAATCAGTCCACCATCACGTTCCACCACCAACGTTCATTCCGCTGCCGGACGATGACTGAGTCGGCTTGAGTGTCACATCAGCCGAGACGACTTCTTCGAGATTTTGGTTGACGTTGAAGTTCATGACTTCGCATGTGAGCGTGAGTGCTCCGCCGGCGTCGGTGATGCCGACATCGGTGGGTGAGCCGCTGGACCAGAGTCCTTGCAGCATGCCGAACGCGGTGTCGCCGGACTTGTTGAGCACGGTGAATTCGATCGACGCGTCTTTGAGCGTGCCGACGGTGGCTCGCCAACCGTTGTTGTCGCGGGTTGATGCATCGGCCTCCGCCTTTTCGAGCGTGACGGTCAGGTCTTTGACGTTCTTGATCTCGGCACCGTCGATCGTCAGGACGGCGTCGAGACCGAGTTTTACTTCAGCGGACATTGAGGTTTGGTTCCATCCGTGGATCGGAAAAAGTTACTTGACGGAGTCCCGCCAGAATTTGGGGAGTTGGGCGCGGTGGGTGTCGAGGGCGGGCTTCATGAACGGACGCTTGGGATAGCGTCCGGGTTTGGTTGCTCCGCGACGTTGGTTCTCTTCGTCGATCAGCCGGCGGGCGCGGTTGGCTTGGGCGGCGGTTCGCAGTTCGATCCGGGCGAACTTGCCGGGGCGAATCGCTCGAATCGGACCGTGTTGGCCGACTCGAAAACGATGGCGTTTGAGTCGCCGGCGTTTCTTCGCCTTGCCGCCGAACTCGTGGAGGTGCCACAGTTGGCCGGAGATTTCGTTGACCGGGCCGATGACGACGCCGGGGGCGCGACGGTCGACTTCGTAGCGGAACGAACGACGTAGTCGGCCAGTGGGTGAACTCGGTGGACTGCCGGGCCGCGAGGGGTTCTTGCGTTTGCGGATCGAGCGATACGCGGTTTTGCGGATCGCTCCGCCGGCGTGACCGAGCGAATTGAACGACGCCTTGTCGACCTTCTTCTTGACGCGGTTGGCATTGAAGCGAACTCGCGTCCGGATGTGCATCACTTGGCGAGTTCAAACGTCAAAGAAAGCAGGCTGGTGAATTGATTGAACTGCGTCCAATGTTCGGTGGAATACAGAACGGCGTTCTCGACCTTGATGCAGCGGGCGGCGACGTAGGAATTGAGTCGCTTCAAACGGAAGTAGTCGGCGATCTCTTCGACGAAGAACACCAGCGGGTCAATCTCTTTGGCGTCGCCTTTGTTGAACTTCTTTTGCACGGCAACGTCGATGGTGGCGTGATACTTGTTGGTGGCTCGGTCGAGCGGCAGGTATTCGACTTCGCGGGGCACGACGGAGACTCGCAGTTCCTTCATATCTTCGAGGTCGAAGTCGGGAACGTACAAGCGAGCCGCGTTGATGTTCTTTTTGGACAGGTCGGCGGCGTTGATTTCGGCCACGACGCTGTCGGCGATTTGGATGACGGTGGCGGGGGTGGCGGCGGTGGCAGTCATGTGATGGTGTCGACCAGTTTGGTGTGGATGCGGAGTTTGACTCGGAACGGATCGCTGTATCGCCACGGCGGTTCGTTGCCGATCGACATCAGTTCGTAGACGAAGGTGGTGTCGCCATCGGTTTCGAGGATGCGATCGCCACGGCGGGGCCAGGTGCCGATGGGCGACGAGAGCAGATCTTTGGTGTTGATCAGGAAGTCGCGGACTTGGGCGCGGGTGATGACGCCTTCGCCATCGTCTTGCTCGTATTCGGACTTGCCGATCGTGGCTGGCAAGTCGACGGAGACTTCATCGCGTTGGTAGGTGACCATCCGCGAGGCGAACCGGGTCAGCTTGGCGGCGAGCCAAGACTGACCTTTGTGAAGCATGTCGCTCATTTGGCGGCGGTGCGTTTGCGGGTTCGCGTCGCGGCCGGCTTTGCTCGTGGCTTTGGTGCCGGCGGCTCGGGTTCCGTTTCGTCATCGACGTTCGCCAAGTTGACGGCCAGGTCGTTGACGATGCGTTTGACCTTTGCCTTGGCGAACTTACCGATGAAGTAGAGGACGAAGAACGCGATGAGCGACCAGGTGACGATGTCTCGCATCGACGGGAACGGCCAAAGTTCTCGCAAGCGTTCGCCGGGACGACGGAGCAAGTGGTTTTCGAGTTCGCCTTGTTCGCGGTTGCGTGGCAGGCTCGGGAACAGCCCACTACCGCCACGGTCTTGTCCGTATTGTTGGGGTTGTTGTTGACGGCGATCGGGAAGCGGGCATTGGCCGTTGGGGCAGTTGCCGGACGTGGTCAGGTAACAGCCGCAGTTTTGGCAACAGCTTCCTTGGTATGCGAGTGCCGGTGGACTGGATTGTGGGCCTTCGGTGACGGAGTCTTGGTACAGCAACATGATGTCGCGGTCGGAACCGGTCGCGGGGATGCCCGACGGCAAGCGTTGAGCCCGAATGGATTCGACGTCGCGTTCAATTGCGAACGGGTCTGAGTACTTCAAAATGACTTCGTCGGATTCGCCTTGGTTCTCTTCACCGTCGGCGACTTCGGGTTTCGCATCCGGTTTCGCTTCCGACGAAGGTTCAACCTTGGTTCCAAGCGGCACGGCGTCCGGCGGCGGAACGAGCAACACCGAGGAAGTCGTTTGCTTGCCACTGAGTCCTGCCCAGACTTCTTGATGCGTCATCGCGATGCCGTAACCGTGCGTTTCACCTCGGCCGTCGAGACCGTGACCGCCCGAGTCGGTGCTTCGCCATGCAATCAATCCGATGATTTGGGCTTCGCCTCCATTAACGTCGAAGATCGCCGAACCCGAACGGCCGCCCGCTGGCATTGGGACGAAGTGAATCGTGTCGCCACCGTTGGCTTGCCGGCGTAGTGCGAAACCTTCAAAGGCGGTGGGCCATCGTCCGCTGGGGCAACCGACGCTGAAGATGTTCTGGTAGTTGAACGAGTCTTGCGAATCGGCGAGCGGGATGACCGGCGGGCGGTAATTGCCAAGCGCCCGACGATCGACGCGGACGACGGCAATGTCGCGGTAGGCTCGTGGGATGTACGCGACCGCGACGGTTTCGGCTTCGATGGGCCGCGACTGGTGACCTTCTTTCCAAAACTCGACTTGGACGCGGTTGCCCAAGCCGGTGCCGGCGACGTGGGCGTTGGTTAAAACGTAGAGGTGTTCTTCGCTTTCTCGGAATAGCGTGCCGCTGCCCATCGAGTTGCCGTTGCGGATTCGCACGGTGGCTTCGCGGCAGGTGTCATGCAAGTCACCGGCGGATGCGACGGTGCCGAACATGCTCAGCGCGACCGCGAGCAGGATGGCTTTGGTGGATCGGATCGAATCGCCGATGATCCAGGCGGCGATGAGGATGGTTGCCAAGAGCTTGACCTCGAAGGGCAGCAAGAGAACGAGAACGACACCGCCGGCTGCCGCCCAGAAGCGTCGCGATTCAAAGAGGGTTTTGAGTTTGTCTTCCATGACGGCGACACTTCCTATTGCTTGAGACGAACGAGAACTCGCAACGTGCTCGGCGGCGCGTCTTCGACGGCGATGCCGATCATCGAATGCTCGTAAGCGTTCTTGATGACGTGGTGACTGATCTTGGACCAGTAAAGAATTGTGCCGGCCGGGATGTTGGTCGTCGGATCTTTGACGAGGTTGAACACGCCGGCGACGGTGATGCTGCCGCGTGATTTGGGACAGATGCCGTACTTGGCGACGCCGACCAACTTGCCCAGCACGACAACATTGCCGGCTGGGATTTCAGCTTCGGTAACAATCGGGATCGCCACGCCCTCGTGGACGAACGTCGCCCCGATGGGTGCGATGATGGGATTGCTCACGGCGGTTCATCACTGGCTCAAACGAACGCGGATGACGTTGTCGGTCGGTTCGGCATCGTCGACGACTTTGCCGAGGAACACCGAGCCGTCGGGGACTTCGGTGACGATGCCGTCATCGGTCGCGTAGACCTTTTGACCGGCGGTGTAGGTTTCGGCGTCGGCGGGGTCTTTGGGAAAGTCAAAGACGCCTTCGACAGCGATGGAACCGAGCGTGTCGGCTTTGAGGTCGCGTTTGGTGACGCCGACCAAGTCACCTTGAATGACGAGCGATCCGACGGGCACGTCAACGTCGGGTGTGAAGTCAACTTGTTTGCCGTCGTGAATGTATTGAGCTTGCATGATGGGAGGCTTGAGACCTGAGGAGTGAGGCTTGAGGAAGATGAGTCAGCCCGCGATCACTCGCCGGCGACTTTCACGGCGGCGCGGTGGTCTTGCGAGTTCACACCGAAGTCGATGTAGGATCGGAAGCCCATTCCGAGCGTGTTCGGCGGCATTTCGACTCGTTCGATGATCGGCGTGCGTCGACCGTTGAGGAACACGATCTCGAACGCGGGCAGCACGTTCGGGTTGGCGAACAGATACCAAGCAGCGGCACTTGCGCCGGGGTAGTAGCTGTCCGACAGGTGCGGCGTGCTGATGATGCGGTACTTGTTGCGGTGGGGGTTATCGACCGGGATCTTGGTGGGCGATCCTTGCGCGTCGATCATCAACTGCGACGAACCCATCAACAGTTCGGCTTCGGTTTCCAACTCAACCGGCACCACCAAGTACTCGGGCCGAATGTTGATCGGCTTTTGGTCCTTGGGTTTGCCGCCGGGACCAGCTTTCTGTTTGCGGAAGGTGGTCTTGGCGACGGTGAGTGCGTCGGGACCGAACTTGGTGTCGGCACCTTGCAGCAAATTGGCGTTCGACGAGGAGAAGAAGCCAGCGTTCTTCAGCAACAGAGTGAAGAACAGATCGTCGATGGACTCGGCACCGGAACGACCCATCTGACGCGGGATGTCCATGAACGCGGACAGGTCGTCGTTGATGATATCGTGACGAGTCAGAGTGAGGATCTGACCGTAAGTGTCGGCCTTGTTGCTGTATTTCTGTTCCGACAGTTTTCCGTGTTTCAATTCGCCGTCGGGAGCGACTTGTTCAAAGCCGCCGGTTCCGAGCAAGCGATAACGGGCCACTTCCTTGAAGTCCGTGACCGTGCCGACGCTGCACAGATCGAATGCGGCGATTGGCGTGTTTTGGTAGGCCGCCAAGAGCGTCTTGTTCATGACGTTTTCCATGATGCTCGGCAGGCTCATGGAACTGAAACCGGCACGGATCGTTGCCGTTCCGTCACCGAAGACTCGCGGCACGTCGATGCCTTCGCTGCGGGCACACTCGGCGACGAGTTCTCGCAGACCGATGTGCCGGAACGGGTCGGCGGCGTTGAGTGTTTTCTCGCCGTAGCTGGCCAGAAGAACCTTTTCGTCGATGCCGACCGACAGACACGCGGCGGCTTCGAGGACGACGCGATCGTGACGCGGTTGGTTTTGAGTTTGCTCGGGAGCCCTGGGGCGTTCGCTTCGCAGCACGGCGAGTTCCGTTTTGGTGATGGACCAGCCTTGCTCGATCGCGTCGGCTTCGATGTCGGGATGGTTTTCGGCACACAGCTTGCGAATGCCGGCGATGCGACGAGATTCGGCCGCGGCTTGAGCACGCATTTCCTCAACCGGCGACTTCTCGGCGGGTTTCGTTTCGGTCTTGGGTCTCGTGCTCATGTTCAAACTTGCGTTGACGGGTTCGAGGTCGTCGGTGGTTTCGGTTTCGTCTGGCTCATCACCTGGGTCTTCAACGTCGGCGTAGCTGCCGGCGGCCACGCGAGCTTCGGTGTTGTCGTCGGCACCGAGGGCGACGAATGAGACTTCGCCAAGCGTTGATTTGCGGGCGATGTAGACCGGGCCTTTTTGTTCGCGGCCGTTGGCTTGAGCGGTCTTGCCTTCGGGGATGAAGACGACCTTGTCGGCACTGGCACCGAGCGATGCTTGCCAAGGGAATCCGTTCTCGCTGGTGGCGATGACTTCTTGAGCGGTTGTGCCAACGCCACTGATGACGCCGGCGACAACGAGCGACTTATCGTTGATCGTGATGTCGTCGGTGTGGCCGACGATGCTGCCGCGATCATGGTCTTTGAGGATCGGCCGTGACTTGCGCGTCACTCGCATACCGGCGAGGTCGACGACGACAGGGTAAGGCCAACCACCCAAACGCATCGCGCCGCCGGTGTAGGCGGTCATGCTGAACTTGCGAAGCGCTGGTTTGTCTTCGCCTTCGACCGGTTCATTGGCTGCGGCCAGTTGAATCGTCGCGGCGTCATCGCAAACGATGCGAAGGCTGCTCGGGACCGATTCGGCTTCGGCTTCAATTGGGTTGTTGGCTTTGAGACTCTTCGGCATGGTCTTCCGTGACCTCGGTTTCGGGGGATGAATCAGATTCGTCGGACTCGATCGTCAGACCGAGGTCACGCATCAGTGCGAGTTCTTTCGCACGCTGTTTAAGTTCCGTCTCCCAGTCACGCCCCTGCCGCGCGAATTCGATGGCCAGAGTTGTCGTATGACTGGCGAGACGGATCTTTTGGGCGTTGGCTTCTTTGGCCGGGTCCACGTGCTCGTGGCCATCCCAAAACCATTGATGCTCGAACGTTGAATCGAGCGTGCGAAGCGAGTTGGGCAGATAGCCCTCGATGAGAATGGCTTCGCGGAGCCAAGCGGTCAGAATTCGATCCAAGACAACGCGAGCAAGCTGAGTCTGCTCAACGCGGATCGACTTGAAGTAGGTTTGGTGATCTAAACGGCCGCTGGCATAGTTGTATCCCGACGAATTGCCAGCGGCGACATTGAAGGGCATGTTCAAACAACGAGCGATCTCGTTGAGGATTTCTTTCTTGAACTCGGCGTACGTTGTCGCCGGTTGCTCCGACTTCATCTGAGCCATCTTCCAACCACCGGGCATGGTGAGCAGCATTCGCTTCTCAAGTTCGATGGGCTCGAACGGTTCGGCGGAGTCGGCTTCGCCGTTGGCTGGCGCGTCCGTGTAAAGGATGCCGGCGAACTCGGCGGCGGTTTCGGCCGCGGCGAGCACTGCGAGGGTGAAGCGGCGGAGTTGTGCAAACAGTGGTAGCGCCGGCGTGATGTCCGGGATGCCTCGAATCTGTCCGGGCCGATCGCAGCGGAAGTAGTGCAGCACCGCGGCGGCAGGAACCGTGTTGTATTCTTCCTCGTACGCGAAGAAGTCATCGCCGGGATGATGACGAAGGATGTCATAGCTGGTCGGGTTGCCGTCGGCGTCGAAGCGAATGCCGTCGATGTAGCGTGCGGAGTCGTTCGCAAGGGTTGGCGATGCGACTTGGTCGGCTTCGATCAATCGCAGATCGAGGTTGACTGGCGTGTTCAGTCGTTCGTTGCTGGTCAGCAGTCCAAACGATTCACCATCAGCGACACGAGCCAACCGCATCGTTCGCAGCTTTTCAGCCAAACCGATCGCTTCGCACCAAGCGAAGAACTCTGCTTCGACGAAACGATTCGCAGCGTCATCCGCAGTCAGCATTTGCAACCGCGGACCGGTTCCGACCACGTCGTTCGCCAGCGTCAGCGTGATCCCGCGAGCGTAACTGTTGTTGGCAACTTCGTATCGCGAACGGTTGCGAAGCGTGCGACGAACTTCGGGGCTGTTCGCGGACGAGGCCGAAAGCCCGTCGGCCCGCGACCAATGCTTCATGTTGTCGAGGGTCGTGTTCGCCGCGTCGTACTTCGCTCGCAGTCGTGAGAAAAAGGGCTGCCGGGGCGAGCGTCCAGAGGCGTTCGGAGGAAAATGACTCCGCCCGCGCAATTGCTCGATGATCCCTGACAAACGTTTCAGCATCCGTGCTGTTCCTGTTGCCGTCCCCGGCAGCCCTGTGGTCGTGGTGTTGAGTTAAAAGAAAAGATCAGCCAGCCGACGGCGGCACGATCTTGTTGAAGCGAAGTCCGCGATGCGGCTTGGCAACGGCCTTCTTGCCGGCGAGGTGTTTGTCGGCCGCGATTTGATCGGTCAGCTTGTGCTGCTCAACGCTGCCAGCATCACCGGATGCCTTCGCCGGCCCTGCCGCGTTTTCGCGAATTTCGTCTTCAAGGTCGTTTGGCATGGCACTCTCCGAAAAGCGTTTCCCCTTCCGGTACTATCTATGCCGGCCGATCAGCGCACGGTCCAATTTTGTTTTCTCAGTTGTTTTTCCGTCGGCGTTGCATGTCTTTGAAACTGACGCGTTCTCGCTTCGGTGCCGACGGAAGATCGGTCCCGAACAACAACGCTCCCTGCATGGAAGCCGCGACCGAACAACCGACCAAACAATCCAGCCAGTGGTTATCGGGCTGCTCCGGCCTGGCTTTCCATTCGTCCACCGTGCGACCGCGTCCCTCGGTTCGGATGTAGTACTCGGCTGTGACCTGCTCGGCGAACATGCGATGTTGTTCAACGCGATCGCCAAAGATGGAAAGGCATCCGCGATCGCCCATCGCGACAGCGAGCCTTGCGTGCGTGAACGACTTCCACCAGTTGGTGTCGTAGATGATGTGGCGGATCGCTCGTTTGCCATTGATCGAAGGCACTCGCCAGTTCAAGCCGACGCGATCGCCTGGCCGGCGCTTGTATTCGCTGAACGGGTTGGATGACGCGCCGACGAAGCGCCCGTGTGACGGAAGTAGGATCGAGGCGTGGGGACTCTGCCGGCAGAACTGATAGACGACGTTGGTGGAGTGGCCCCAGTTCGCGTCGATCAAGCACCGACCAATCTTCATGGCCGCGCCGTCGTCGCGTTGCCATTCGCGGCCGAGCAAATCCGTGGTGAGCGAATCGAGGCCGGCGTAGATGCTGCCTTCGAGCCCGGTGCCATCGGTGGCATTCGCCAGTGTGTGGCGGGCGTCGCGGAGGGTGAAGTGCGATCGTTGTTGATCGGGATAAGTTCCGTAATCGACGATGTATCCGGTGAAGTCGTCTTCCCACGCAGCGACGACGTAGAACAAGAGCTTGCCTTGAACGTCGATGAATGACGTGAGATGGTTCGCGGCAATCGGTAGCCGGTGGCGGGGCATGTTGTTGATCTTGCCGGCGACCTGTTCCTGCGTCAGTTGATCGGCGTCGACAGTTTCGGCCGGCAACGGTTCGTTTTGATATTCAGCGAAGAACGCGGCCTCGTCCTGGAGTTTCAGGTTCATCGCATGTTGAATGGCCGATAGCTCGTCATGGTTGAACCGTTCCTTCCACGCCACGTCGGCACCATGGTCCATCGCCAATTTGTTTTCACGGTAGAACTCGGTGCCGGCCGCACCACCATCGCCGGCTCGCAAACCCTCGCTGCGGATCTCGGCGTAGCGTTCCCAGAGCGTTTCGTTGGTCGGGAACGAATTGACCATCCGCGTTCGTTCGCCGTTCCATTCTGGGTGTTGATCGCGATCGAGGATGCTATCGGCCATGTCGCCAGGGCGAATGACGGTGCATGGCATGATTCCCGAAATTTTCTTGCCTGGGCCGGCGAGTCCGAGCACCGCGCCGGCGAGGATGGCTTCGCGGTTCGCACATTGCGAAAGTGACCTCGCGGATTCGTCCGTTTGCGGGTCGTCGAGAACGACTAGCGACGGCCGAACCGTCTTGCCGTCGGGGCGTTTGAACTTCATGCCGCGGATGCGTCCGGTCAGGCCGGCGACCTTGATGATCGCGCCGCTCGCTTCGCTGCCTGCGATCGTCGGCAACACAACTTCTTTGGCCGTCCAACCAATTTGTGTTCGCTTGCCCTGGTAGAGCTGGCCGTTCGCTCGGTTGGCGATTCCGTCCAACGCTTGGATTGGAAAACAAACCTCGGGATAGTCGGCCAGCAACAACTCGTTGGCGTCGAGTTCGGTTTTGATCGAATCGAGCATGTCGCACGCATGCCCTTCGTCGCTTCCGATCAAACAGACGAAGTCGCGATAGCCGTTTAGCACCGCCCAGATGCACGCAACTTCCGCCAGTGAACTCTTGCCGGACCCACGAGCCATCGCAAGCGAAAACAGCCCGCCGCGAACGACGGCCTCTTCGATTTTACGGATGACCTTCAAATGATCCGGTGACCACGAAAGGTGAAACGTCAGTTTGAAGTACGCTTCGCAAAAGAATTGAAAACTGCCGGCGGCCTTCGCCTTGCGTTCCGTGTCTTCCACCGGCGGCAGGTCACCGATGTCGCGGCCGGCCAAAGCGACGGCGGCGTTTCTTGCTCGAGCCTTCTCTTTGACCTTTACATACGGATCCTCATCGGCCGGCGGCTTCGGGGCGTGACGTTTTTCGATCAGCCATGCGGTGAACTTCAGCAAGTCCACATGCGTGCCGTCTCCGATGCGAATGCCTGCTTCGGTTCGGTAGCGATAGAGTTGGCGTTCATTGATGACCGTCCCTAGCGGCGTGCTGTTGAGCGTTCGGCAGCACGCGCTCGGTTTCATCTTTTGGATATCAATCGCCATGGTGTTTCTCCTGCAGTAGCCATGCGGCGTAGTGGGCCAAGTTGATCGTGCCGTCCCCGTTGGTAGGTGCGCCGGCGGCTAAGTCAGCCGCGATGTGCTCGGCCGGCACTTGCTGCCGATAGGAATTCGTCAGCAATTTGGCGAGTTGTTCAACCGTCAACCGATTCGGATTGACGCTGTTGTTTTTGTCTTCCATGGCTGGCTCCTTGGGTGGGTTGGCGACTCGGGCAACACGCCGGCGACTGTCGCGAAAAGTGGGAAAGCCGGCATGGTTCGCCGCATGTTTCGCCCGGCGAAACAAGGGCAAACGTGGCCGCGTGTGGGCGTCAAAAGAAAGCTGCGAATTACTGAAACATTACTGCCGAGCTTCGCTTGAGGTGTCTCGAAACGCATGGCTCATGTGTGTCAACGAAACGAATTCTTCACCCCTTCGGAGACACACGCCATGCACGCCAACGACATCGCCTTCGGTATCGAACTCGAAACCACCATGCCCGCCAACGACTCCACGCCGATCGGCGGCTACCACAACGGATTGCCGGTCGCTTGGCTGCCGGCGGGTTGGAAAGCCGAACGCGACAGCAGCATTCAAACGCTCGCACCGGGCCGAAAGGGTTGCGAATTTGTATCGCCGGTCCTCCGCGGGTACGAAGGGCTTCAAAGTGTCATGACCGCGGTCGACGCGATCGCGGCCCGCGGCGGCCGGGTTAACTATTCGACCGGCATTCACGTAACGGTCAGCTTCGGTAACGACGCCGCGGCCCTTTCGCGACTCATCTCGCTGATCGGAAACCACGAACGGGCCATCTACGCTTCGACCGGCACGCGACGCCGCGAACAAAACCGATGGGCAAAACGGATCAAGGACTACGGCAACAAAGACGCCGCGAAACGCCAATGCGAATCGGACCGCTACCACTTGCTCAACCTGACGCACCTTGCCCGCGGCAAACAACGCATCGAGATTCGGGCCTTCGCTGGCAGCTTGAACAAAGACAAAATCGCCGGCTACCTGCAACTTGTACTTGGCTTGGTAGAACTCGCCTTGAATAGCAAACGGTGCTCGGGTTGGGACTACGCAAAGAAACCGGGAACGAAGAGCTGCTGGGACCGACCGGGTGCCGGCGAAGGCGAAACGGAATTGAACCGGCTGTTCTACCGGCTCGGTTGGACGAAGGGTTGGTACAAGGGCGACCTTCGCAACAAACGGTTCGGCGAACTGACCGCCGGCGACCAAACCTGCGATTGGAAACCGGTCAAAAAGAAGCTTCTCGAAATGGCTCGCAAATACGACCGGGCGGTCTAGCCGCCGGCGGCTTGCCGCTTCACCAACGCCGCGGTTTGCCCCGCGGCGTTGATTCGTTTGTAGGGGAACGTTGGGCAATGTCCGCCGACAACGGCATAGATAGTACAGGGAGGCCCGATGCTTCTTCCGTCGTGCCACGACGCAATTGTCGGCCACGTCGGCGACATCTCAAAACATGGAAAAACCCTGCAAATTACTGCCGGGATCGGCTTGCTGCGTCTCGAAACGCATGGCTCATGTGTGTCATCGAAAGACGGTTTTTCATTCACCCAAACGGAGAGACAAACATGACGGTTTCCGAACTGACGACGCTTTTGGAAGAGTACCGCGATACGTACGGCGACGACTGCGAAGTGCGGTTGATGACGCAAGAGAACTGGCCCTTTGAAAACCGCATCGCCGGGCTGACCAGCGGCGCGGAGATGAACGAAGCGAGCGAAGAAGACGCCAGCGAATTCTTCGACGACCAAGACGTCGCCGACGACGCGATGGTCTACATCGTCGAAGGCGGGCAGATCTGCTACGGCAGCAAACGGGCGTGGGAAACCTGCCGCGATTGCTAAACCAAACCCAAACGGCCGGCGGCGCGACCCGCGCCGCCGGCCTTCTTTTCAAACCCGAGGACAAACCATGACCAAAAACCAGACCATCGAAGACGCCTACGCCGCCGCCCATGCCCGTGCGATCCAAGCCGCCGAAGCGGTTCGACAAATGCTGGAAGATCAACCCACGCCAACGGGCGACAACGCGATCGGTTGGGACGACGTCGGCACGCTTCGCCACTACGCCGCCCGCCTGGAAGAATTGATTCAAACCGAAGACGCCGACGAGTAACCGCCGGCCCTTCGGTATTCCCACCACACGCCGCGACGTTCCCCAACGCCGCGGCGTTTTCTATGTCTCCGCATCGTTCGCCGGTTAATCCCAACAACGCGACACGACGCGTTTGTCGGCCACGTCGGCGGCGTCGAAAAACATTCGAGAAACAAACGAATTGCTTGCCCATTTCGCTTGAGCTGTTTTCAAACCCATGGCTCATGTGTGTCACCGAAACGAATTCTTCTTCCCACAAACGGAGCAACACCCATGCAAACCAATTTTGAATACCACTCGCGGCTGCCGCAGTACGAGACGCTCGAAGAAAACGTCGAAGCGGCCGTTCGCATCCTTCGGCAACTGATGTCGGAGGCGGAAGATTTGACCGACATCGAACCCGGCGACAACGAAACCAAAGAGATCCATTTCATGGCTGCCGAAGAACTACACCAAGCCGTTTGGACCGCCGCGAACAAACTCGAAGGAAGGCTTCGGTAGCGAACCAAAACGAAGATTCAAAATTCATTCCGCCCCAACCCAGAGAACCGACCCATGCCCAACACCGCCAACCGGCCAACCACCGCCGACCTTTTGTATGCCCGCACCGCCGCGCTCGAACTGATCGAGGAATTGCACGCGGGCGTGAAGAACATGCCGATCCTCGAAGCGGCCAACCCGGAAAAGTTCGATCGCTATTTCGGTGAACTGGACGACCTTCACGACGCGATCGACGGACTGGCCGCAAAGTTTCTCCGAAACACGCGTGTGTGAATTCGCCCGTGTGTCGGGAGTTATCGCAGCTTTCCAGAAACATGGGAAAAGGCTGCGAAAAGCTGCCCGAACTCGCTTGAGGTGTTTCCAAACCCATGGCTCATGTGTGTTAACGCCGAACGGCGAAACGCTTTTTCAAAACCCTTTCCGAGAGAGACCAAACCATGCCGATGACCGACGCCCAAAAGGCCCGCGCCGAAGCCCTCCGCCCGCTCTTCCGAAATATGGATCAGCACAAAGCCCAAGAGATGCGGCAAGCGTACTACCGCATCGCCGAAAACCTGCGGCCCTTGGTAGACGCCCTTGAAATGGCTGACTACGACGACGGCGCGCTTGCCGGCCCGCTGCTCGAAGAGCACTACATCTTTTGCGAGATGCTGGACACGATCAAACAAAGCGCATTGGGGGAGGTGCTGTAGACCAAAGCCGAAACGCCGGCACGGACGCCGGCGTCGCGGCGGGTTGGTGCCCGCCGCCTGACGATGGCAGCCAACCACGAATTATTCCGAACGGAGAGACGAAGATGAAAAAGGCAGACGTAAAGATCGGCGGCGAGTACTTCGCGAAGGTCACCAACAAAAAGGTCACGGTCCGGATCGACGCGGAGAATTCATCCGGCGGCTGGGACGCGACCAATTTGGCGACCAACAAAAAGGTCCGCATCAAAACCGCCGCCCGGCTTCAAGGGCCGGCCCGCGCGGTGACGACGCCGGCGGCCGGTGAACCCAAACGGGTGTTGAAGAAGAAAGCGAAAACGGAAACGGCAGCCGGCGGCAAGAAAAAACTTTCGTGCGTCAAAGCGGCCTTGCAGGTTTTGGAAACCGCCGGCGAACCGATGAACTCGCAAGAAATGATCACGGCGATGGTGGAACAAAACCTTTGGCAAAGCCCTGGCGGCAAAACCCCGCACGCGACTTTGTACTCGGCCATTTTGCGAGACCTCAAACGCGGCGACGAAAGCCGGTTTGTAAAAACCGAACGCGGCCGATTTACGGTTCGGGTTTGAAGGGGAGGCGACGCCATGAAAACGATTGGTGACATACGCGAGATCGAGGATTTGGTTGACGGCGAAACCGCCAAGCCGGAAGCCGACACGGGTTACGAACTGCGGACGATTCCCGGCCGGTTTGAACGCGGGACCGTGGTCGGGATTACCCGCCGCGGCAACCGCATCCTCGCCACGACAACCAACGGACGCGAGTTCGCGGTAACCGGCCCGAACGCTCACGTCTTGGTTCCACTTTCCTTCTAGCCGGCGAACGCTTCGCCACTCACGCCCGACGTTGGCCACGGTCGGGCGTTTTCTCGTTGTGCGGCAAACCATTCGACACACCGGAGCCGGCCGACACGCGGCGTTTTCGCGGTCGTGCGCCGGCAATGAAAAACATTCAACATTCTTCGGACTGTTCGCCGGCCTTCGCTTGCTGCGTTGAAAAAGTCATGGCTCCATGTGTCACACGCCAACGGGGCGTACCGAAAAAATTCTTTCAACGGAGACACAACATGGACACCAAACTCTACATCAGCGACATCGGCTGCTTTTCGCACCTCGAAGAAGGCGAGAAGGTTTATCCCGAACCGGGTTGCCGCTACGAATGTTGGCGACCGGGAACCGCCGACCGCGAACCCGGCGATGTGAAATGGGTCACGCGACGCGACCACGAACTGTACGCCGAGATGACAACCGGTAACCAATTCCGAATCACCGGCGACAACCCGCATTCGGTCATCCCTTTCTAGCCGGCGACCACGGCTTCGCGACACACGCCCAACGCCCGCGACTGCCGGGCGTTTTTTCGTTGGACGGCAAACCATGCCGCGCACCGGAGCCGGCCGACACGCGGCGTTTGTCGCGGTCGTTCGCCGGCGTTGAAAAACATTCGAGAACTTTTGAAATGTTTGCCGGACTTCGCTTGCTGCCGGCGAAACGTCATGGCTCCATGTGTCACACGCAAACCGCGAAACGATTCTTTCCCAAACGGAGAAACGACATGAAAAACTCCAACGTTCAAACCCTGGCCCCGCGGCCGATCGAGCCGGCCGCGGCGTACGACAACGCTCACCAGATTTCACGCGACCTGCTGCAACACATCGAATTGCAACTCGATCGCATGTTGAAGCCGGACAACAAAGCCCTGCGTTGGACGCATGTTCGGGCTTTGAACTTGATCAACGCTCAGCTTTCCGAAGTCGCTGCCCTTGTCGACGAAACCAACAGCGCTCGCAACTGAGAACGCAGCTATGCCAACCATCCCCAAGGCGGGCGACCGGGTCCGCCTGGTTTCGATGACCGACGACCCCGACCCAATTCCCGCCGGCACCACCGGAACGGTCGCCGGCGTGTATCCACAACGAGGTTGGACGCAAGTCGATGTCGATTGGGACACCGGCCGGTCATTGATGCTTTCCATTCCACCGGACCGCGTCGAACGTCTCGACGCCGGCCAACATCCGTCTCCCGAAGAACAAGGAAACTGAACCATGTCGACAAGAGCCATCCTCGCCATCCGATTGCCGGACGAAACCATCCTGGCGACGTACCTGCATTTCGACGGCTACCCCGACCACGTGATGCCGATTCTGACCAGCGGCTACGTCGATCCGGACGAAGCCCTTGAACTGATTCAGGCCGGCGAACTTCGCTGCCTTCCGCCGCGGCCGAACGCACCGGAGTACTTTGAAACCAGCCGGCGAACCAGCGAACTAACGTCCGCCGACGAATTGCCGGCCTTGTCGCGGTATTTGAACGCCGAGCATGTTTACCTGATGAATCAAAATGGTTGGACGCATCTAGCAGTTGCCGACTATTCATAGTTGGCCTCGCGGATGACGGTGGTCAAACGGCCGACGGGCAGAAATTGCACGCGGTTGTACGGATCGCCGGGCACGATTGCGTACTCGAACCGGTCCATGTCGATCTGCGGACCGAACGACACGCCGCTGCGGACGCAGCGATACATGTAGGCCACCATCATTTGGCCGAATCGAACGTTCGCTCCGCGACAAAACATCGCGGACCGCGAGAGCGAGCCTTCGAGTTCCGCCTGGATGGCCCAGTCGTCGACATCATCGGCCGTCCATTCGGCGACATCTTCTTGGCCGAAGATCGCCATTAATAGCAGCCGCGGGGCAATGTCGACGTCGAGCCCCCGGCACCGCAATTCTTCCGCCGCCAATCGTGACGTCTTCGGATATTCGAGCGAGTAGCCTTCAAAGTTGTCGTCCTTGGCCACCAAGTCGGACAAAACGCGCGATCGACATTCAAAGTCATCCCGATGCCAATGGTAAAGTCGTTCTTTCAAATCTTCGACGGGATCCGACGTTTCTTGAGACTCGTTCATGCCGCCACCTCCTTTGCGACGCGTTCGGCCTTCTTGCCGGTGAACTTTTCCCATCGCTCGACGATCACGTCGCAGTACGGCGGATCGAGTTCCATCAAGAACGCATTGCGTCCGGTTTGTTCGGCACCGATCAAGGTCGAACCGCTGCCGCCGAACAGGTCGAGCACGTTCTGGCCGTGCTTGCTGCTGTACTGGATCGCGTTGACGGCCAGTTCGACGGGCTTCTCCGTCAAGTGAACCATCGCTTGCGGGTTGACCTTCTTGACGTGCCAAAGGTCGGTCGCGTTGTTGGGACCGTAGTACTTGTGACCGGCACCTTCCTTCCAGCCGTAGAAGCAAATTTCAAAAGCCCCCATGAAATCTTTTCGCGTCATGACGGGATGTTGCTTGTCCCACACGATCGCTTGGCTGAAGTAGATGCCGGCTTGCTTCAGCGGTCCCGGATAGTTACCGAGGTTGGCGTAGCCGCCCCACACGTACGCACAGCCGCCGGGGACGAGCACCCGCGAAGCGTTCTCGAACCACGCCAACAACAGCCGATCGAATTCGTCTTCGGAAATGAAGTCGTTGGCGAGCGGGCGGTCCTTGGCCCGCATCTTCTGCTCGCCCTTGGCCTTCTTGCCATCGCCGGCGAAGGTGCTGTTGCCGGCCGCGATCGCGTTCTTGCTCCGTGGCGAAACGCTGACATTGTAGGGCGGGTCCATGTGAACCAAATGAATGGGCTGGCCGTCTAGCAGCCGATCCAAGTCCTCCGGTTTCGACGAGTCGCCGCACATCAGTCGGTGGTCACCGAGAATCCAAACGTCGCCGGGTTGCGTGATCGCATCATCGGGCGGTTCGGGAACTTCGTCGGGATCAGTCAGGCCTTGATCGACGCCGGGGTTGAGCAGTTTGGCGAGTTCGTCGCTGTCGAAACCAAGCATCTCGCAATCGAAGCCGACGTCTTGCAACGCACCGATTTCGAGCGGCAAGAGGTCGTAGTCCCACTCCGCGTTCTCGCCGGTGCGGTTGTCGGCGATCCGGTAGGCGCGGACCGCTTCGGGTTCCATGTCGACGGCGACGTGGACGGGCACCTCCGCCAGCCCAATCTTCATAGCGGCTTTGAACCGGGTGTGGCCGACGATGATCACGCCGTCGGTATCGACGACGATCGGTTGGCGAAAACCGAATTCGTTGATCGAGTGAATGACCGCGTCAACGGCGTCGTCGTTAAGGCGTGGGTTGTTTTCGTAGGGCTTGATTCGATCGAGCGTCCACATTTCGACCTGCATGGCAGAGTCCTTTTCCAAAGAGAATGAAACGGAAAAGGGTCGGTCGTTGGCTGGTTGGGTAGATGGTTGGCTGGGCTGTTGCGTTGGTTGGGTGGCGATCCGATGCGTTCGGACGGACGGAACATTTTGTTCGGACACTCGAAACTAACTGTGCCTAGTACGGCCGCTGTTCCCGCGGCCCTGACCAGAGAACACACTGGTCGGGAGTACCTAAACGTTTTCAGCGTCGGCCGTCACGGGGCCGCGTGTCGCGTCGTCGTGGGCCGCCGCGTCGAACTTCCTATTGACGGTCCGTGTTGCTCGGTCGCCGAGCGGGGCCGATCGTTCGGCGAACTCGCCGCACCAACCGTTCTCGCTAACGATCGGGAACGCCGACTGCGTTGAAGCGTCGCGACGGAAGGGCTTGCTGACAACTTCGGGCGGATGCCGGCGACATTCGCCGAACGGTTGGTTGCGTGGTAAAGCGGTCGATGTTGGAACGGGCTGATAGAAGTTGCAACGAGAACACGACATGGTGGTTTCCTTGGGTCAGACGAAACGGATGGACAAAGGGTCGGGGGGTGAGGCTTCTTTCCCTCTTTCACCCCCCTCTCGCTTACACACACGAAAACGATCCAATTCCGGTTTGTGCGTGGGTGGGGGTGAAAGAGAGAAAGAAGTAAGAGAGAGTGAGTTTTTACTGGGTTTGACGCATTTCTTCTTTCACGCTTCTTTCGCCTTGGTTCACCTTCCTTCACCTTCGCGGCGTGAACCTTTTTCACTTTCACCCCCGGATTCACCCCCTTCATTCACCAACGCTTGGTCGGTCAATCGGTACGCTCGCTGGGGGCGGCCGGCGGTCTCGGCGGTCAGTTGGGTGACGTCGCCTTGCTGCATTAACGTGTCAACCAATTGCACGAACGTCTTGGCGTCCGTCTTCATTCGTTTAAGCAACACGCTGTGCGGCAGCGTTCGTTCGGGTGCCTTGCGGAGCTTCTCAACCAGCTTCAAGCACTCGGCGTGAAACGGGTTCTCGGCGACGTGCGAACCAGCCATGAACAACATGCGTCGCGTTTGGTGCTCGACCAATTCGATCGCCCACTCGGCGGATTGGGCGTCAATGATCGGGTCGCGGCAATTTCGACTGATCGCGTGGATCAACGCCAACTTGCGAGCCTGTTCGCTGACGCGTCCCCAGACCGTGGTGCCGACCGGATCGCTGGCGTCTTCGGCTTTGCCGTATTCGCGTTCGGCGTTGTGGCGGGCTTCGACAAACAAACTGGCGGCAGCTTTGTCCTGCGGCACGATTGTGGGTTGGGGACACCAATCGACGAGGTTCCCGGAACCGGGCCGGAAATCTTCCCACCAGCGAGCGGTTTCAAGAATCGTCTCGGGCACCGGCCGGATCTTCGGTTCTTGGCCTTCACCGCGTTTGCCACACTCGAAGATCAGCATCCGGGCGAACAGTCCGTTGGTCAGCATGCGTTCCGATAGCGCGGCGTAATAGTGATTCGGAATCGCGGTGCCGAAGATGACGAGGTTGGGCTGATTGATGACACCGGGAGCGTCCTTGCCGGCCTTTCGACGCATCGGGTAGACGGTGTTGGCGGACGAATACATCGTCAGCAACGTCGACATGATCTGTTCATGCCGGGCGTCGCGTGATTTGTTGATCGACTGCAGCAGCGTGTCGATCTCGTCGGTTTGGAAGACCATCGACTCAGTCATGAACAGCGAGTCTTGGATGCCTTCGCCGGACGCGAATGTTTCGGCGGTGCAATCCGCCATGCCGACTTCGCGTAGCACTTCCTTGTTCAGTTTGCGAGGAAAGTCTTTGCCGGCCGAGGAATGAGCTAGCCCCAGTAGATACAGATTGGTTCGGTTGTCTCCCGGATCGCGCACACGGCGGCCGGCGAGAACCGCCAGCAACGAAAGCGCTCCGCAAAACGCCATCACGGTGTTGGGGTACGGAGCGCAATCGAGACAGTGATCCATGACCTCAGCGACAAAGCCGGGGCATCGCAAAAGACGCTTCGGCAAAACACCGGGATCTTCCGGGATCGGCTTTGGCGGTTCAGAAGCGATCTTGACGACCTTCGCGGCCGGTTGATTGACGATGCCGTTTAGATCAACCGGTTCGCCGACCGGTTCGATTGGGGCGTCGTCTCGCAGCCAACCGAATGGGCGGTCATGTGGTTTGGTCGCCGCTTGATTGACCTTGTGTTGCAGCTCGCGATCGGACCACGGCGGCGCACATCGTGGGTTGTAGTCCGATTGCAGAATCGCCAATGCTCGGTCAGGTCCGATTCCGAAACCATGAACGAGTGCCGTTGCGGCGGAAAAAGTCTGTGAGTGACCGCTGCTGCCGGAAATCGCCGCCGGCATGGAGTTCAAGTAAGCGATCGCTCGCATCTCGACATCGGCGGCCGGGGCTGATGGCCCGGCCGCCACCGGTTGCGGCTTCGACGTTGGCACGCCACGCCGGACGATGACGGCATCGGCAAGGGCTTTCACGCACGCGGCCAGCATGGGCGCAGGAACGGTCGCGGGTTCAACATCAAGTACGTCATAAGTTTCGCCATCGGGATGGATGCTTGGCCCGACGACGGTTTGCGTTCCGGTGGATCGCAACTCGACGATCATCGAACCATCGCTGGGGTCTTGATGCTTTTCCGTTGTCGCGCCAACTGCGATGTACCAGCGATGCGATCGCGTTGCCGATGGGCGACCGGTGATGGCCGGCGTCGGCGGCAGATAGCTGTCGGCCAGTTCGATCGCTTCGGGGCAATCGAGGTCAACGTCCACGAGCCAGCCGGACGGTTCACCGAGGATGATGCCGATGTTGCTGTTCTCGGGAAAAACGTCGGGAGCCAACCGCAAGTTGGTCCAGTCACGCCGCGATGGCGATTTGGACCGTGGGCGCAGCGGCACGCATTGCCAACCACGTTGCAGGTAGGCGGCGACGTGCGATCGAATGTTGAGGCCGGCTTCCACTTAGAACGGAGCCTCTTCCAACGGAACGTTCGGGATCTCACCGAGGGATTGGTTCAAAATGCGATCGTACTTTTGTCCGGTGATGCTCCGTACCGTGATGGACGACGGACCAGCCAACAAACCAGCGGCGGCAATGTCCATCGCTTCATCAGCGTCGTTCGGGCACGGATCGAGACATCGTTCGCTCCACCACTGTTCGGCTTTGCGACGCGCGAAGCCGGAATGTTCGATGCAGATGAACTCGCTCTGCCAATGATCGAGTCCGATCATGTAGTCGACGCGCAGACATCGTGGTGCATCATCGTCCGCATCTCGTTTGCGATGGATGCGATAGCTCACATCGTGAACGTCATAGTCCGTGTCGGTGACTTCGCCGGAAAGCACGCCGGCCTCGCTGGCTTTGGCATCGTGGGCTTCGCGATCCGGTGGCGGGAATGGATGACCGCACTCGGGACAGTTCGCGTAGCCACACGCTACGAGGGCGTGACACTTCTCGCACTCCTTCGCCGGCGGCTCTTGGCCGGGGCGGGCGGCTTTCTCCTTGGGCTTGATCTGGTCGATCGGTCCATGACGTTCAATGTTGCCTCCGAAATCCAGCACGAGGCAGTTCTGTTTGTCGGGATGCAAGCGAAAGCCGCGGCCGACGCATTGGTAGAGCAATCCTGGCGACATGGTTGGACGCAGCATCACGACGCAATCGACTCGCGGTGCGTCGAAACCGGTCGTCAGAACATTGACGTTGCAGAGGAAACGCAACGGCTTGGTTTCTAAAAGCGACGTTGGTGCGTCACCTCGAAATCGGGCCAGCAACTCGTCGCGTTCGTCCGCGGGCGTCTGTCCGGTCACGAAACCGCATTCGATGTTGTGGTTGTCTCGCAACGCTTCGACGACTTGCCGCCCGTGGGCCACACTGGACGCGAAGATCAACACCGCCCGGCGATCGGCCGTTAGCTCGACGATCTCGGCACACGCGGCCGACACGAGGGCGTCGTCGCCGGCCAGTTGTTCAACATCCGCCGTCACGAACTCGCCGGCGCGGACACGTAGGTCGCCAAAGTCCGCTCGGTTCACGCCGGCTTTGGAAACCAGCGGACATAAGTAGCCGTCGCGGATCAATTCTTTGATTCCAATCTCGTAGCAAATGCTGTTGAGGAAGTGATCCGGCGAACAGATCATTCCCGAATCAAGACGGAACGGCGTCGCGGTCAAACCGATGACTCGCACGTTTGGGTTGATGACTTTGCAATCGGCCAAGAATTGCCGATACATGCCATCACCCTTCTTGGAGATCAGGTGGGCTTCGTCGACGACGATCAAATCGAACGGATCGAGATCACACGCACGCTTGTAAACGCTTTGTATGCCAGCGACCAACACGGACGTATTGGTGTCGCGTTTCTTCAAACCAGCCGAATACAAACCGACGTTGATGTCGGGGCAAAGCCGCCGCACCTTGTCGGCGTTTTGCTCCAGCAGCTCTTTGACGTGAGCCAAGATCAGAACGCGGCCGTCCCACTGGTTCACAGCATCCGACGCAATCTTCGCCAGCACAAGCGACTTGCCCGCACCGGTGGGTAGCACGGCGACGGGATTGTCGTCGCGGTTGCGAAGATGACTGTAAACCGCATCCACCGCGGCTTGCTGATAACCACGAAGCTTCATATCGAATCCTCCTCGCGTTCGATGATGACTTCGCCGTTGTGCCGCTTCTTGCCACGCATGTCCTCGACTTTGCAACTGAACATCGCGTTGATCTGTTGGCACGGCAGGCAGATGCGGTTGCCCGGCCCATCGCTTTGAAATGCTTCGTCGCATCGCAAGCATGTTCGGAAGCCGGCTTGGCCGATCGGTGCCGGCACACGCTGCACGACGACCTCGGCGCGATCGGCATTGGGTTCAGGAGCGAACTTTTCGACCGTCAAACGCACAATTTGACTGTCGTCCTCGTACGCGCCACCGAACTGCATCGCGTCCAGCAACGCTTTCAACGAGTTGTCGACGTCGCGGCGGCGGCGATCGGGCGGGATCAAACGAATGTCGACAATCAAATCGCCATCGAGCGTTTTGACTCGTTTTCGCCTTAGCAACGAACTGACAGCGGCCTGGTATTGCCTGCCCTTTTTGCTGACGAGCACGCGGTTGCCGACGTGCCGCCAGTACGTGTTGACCGATGGTGGGAATGGAAGGTTGAGTTTGAACAAGATGCGGGCTCAATGGTGTGCGTAAAAAAACAGCCGGCCGGCAATCCGTGCCGGCCGGCTGTCGGGCCTGGAAGCGATCAAAAAGAGGCCGCGCGGCTATCGCTTCCAGGGGGCGGAGTTGTCGGCCACTTCGGACGCCGGCTTCGGTTCGGCTACGGCGTCCTTCTTGAAGTAGCCCTTCACTTCGTTCTGCAACTCACCCGTGTCGTTGCGACGCTTCAACTTCACGCCGATCACGCAGGGCAAGTTGTGAAGATCCGTCGAGTCGCTCGGCACCAGCACGCCGACCGCACGACAGATTGCCGACAATTCGCGTCGTGCGATTTCCACGGCGGTGGCGTTGGGGTTGTCGAGGTTCAATCGAACCCACAGCAAACGGTTGGAATGCGGGCCTTCGATGATGGAAAACGTGAGCTGGAGATAGCTCCCGGTCCCCGACTTCGTGGGCTTCATTTCGCTGTCGGTGATCACGGCGACGTACTTGCCGTCGGGGATCGGTTCCATGTCGTTGGCGGGTTCGACTTGGTTGGCATCAAAGCCTTGGAGGTTGGCCATGTGGATGGTTCCTTGGTTGAGTAGAAAGGGAAAGTGAGTGAATCGGTGTTTGGCTAACTGGTCGTCATCGCACCAACGAAGGAAGACCACGACAGCGGCAGTTCTTCGGTGATGCCGTAGCGGTTCTTCGCCACGCAGGTCGGCGAACCGTACGCACGGATGACACGTTCGCCACCTTCTTTGCCGATGGCGTGAGCGATCGTGCGTTTGCGGTTGAACCCTCCGTCTTCGGTTTGGGTGCGAAGCTTCCGGGTGGCAAACAGCACCGCGTCGGTCCACTCTTTGACGAGTGCCGCGGCGTGTTTGTGAAGCCGTGGCGAATAGCGGTCATAAGGTGACGATTCCGGATCCTCGAACCGTTCAACCTTGGAATGAGCAATCAAAACGATCACCATTCCGCGTGACCGAAGCGCCCCAAGCAGGTCGAGCACTTCACGCCAAAGTGACAAGGCGTGCATGTAACCGCGTGCATACCCTCCGTCGACCTTCTCGATTGACTCGACGCCGTATTGCTGGCACAACTTGTCCCAGACCAGACGTTCGAGCCAATCAAGTGAGTCGATCACGACGGATTCGTAGTCGTGCGTTTCGTTGACCAGCGTCTTCAGCGCGGCGACGACTTCGTCGAACGTCGTCGCCAACGGAAAGCGATCGCAGTTGATCTCGTCGAGCCCATCTTCGGTTTGAATGAAGATCGGCTTGGGTGCTTCACTGCCAAACGTCGACTTGCCGATGCCCTCGACCCCGTAGAGCAAGACACGGGGCGGCTTCGATTGGCGGCCGGACTGGATCGTTTCGAGTAGGTTAGTCATTGGTTCGATGATTCCTTAATTGAGTAAGTGAGTAAGTAGTTGGCCCTAAAGCGACGCGATCGGTTCGACATCGAAATTGCCGTCGCGATCGGATGTCACGAGGTAGTGCTTCCAGTCGACTTGGACGACAAACCGTTGCTCGCTTCCGAGTTGTTTGCGGAGCGATCGACACGCTCCGGTGAATTCGCGAGAGGCTTCGTTGAAGCGTTCGGACGACCGCAGATAGCGACCGACCGCGAGCGACAAACCCACTCGCTTTTCAATGTCCAAGTGATTCACAGACGTCCTCCGGAGCGAAAACAGATGGCGTGACAAAACCACTTGCCCGCCCCGGTACTATCTATGCCGCCCGGTCAGCGCACGGTCCGAGAAAGTTATTTCTCGGTCCACTCGACGTCGCCGAAATGCTTCCGAATCGCTCGCATTGCGGCCATCATTTCACGACGTGACAGTTCCAATTTGGCGGCCGTTTCCTTCTGGTTGCTGAACATCAACTCGCGGGCGATCGGTCGCAAGTCTTCCGGCAACGTAGCGATCCGTTCGTCGACGGCATCAGAAAGCTCGATGTCGGCGATCGGATCACGGGACTCGGTTTGCCGTCGCCGGTCGCCATCGTCCAAAGACATACCGACGATTCGCTGTTCGGATTTTTGGTCTGGGCTGTCGACGTATTCCGAAAGCGACGTGACCTCCGCGCCGTCGTTCGGGTTGTCACGTTGCCGCGACATCTTCCGCAGCAACATGCCGACGCCGTTGACGACGACCTGCGTCACGAACGCTTGGACGGTGCCTAGTTCCGGGTCAAAGCTGGGGGCTCGCTCGCAAACGTGAAGCATCAAGTCCTGCTGAATGTCTTCGACGTCCACGTTGCGAAGTTCGTCGCGGACCTTGATCTTGTGAGCAGTTCGCTCGACCAGCGGCATCGCGAATTCAATCAGTTCCGGGGCAATCTCTTGGTTGGTCAAAACAGAATCTCCCGGCCGGGGAGTTCGCAAACCGTCACCACAATCACCGCCGCAAGAAGACCGTGTCGCGAATCAAAGTCGCGAAATAACACGGGCGGCGGCGAGGCGAACGGTTGCGTCCCTCAGCCGGGGATGGGGCAAGACAACTTTTGTCCGTGCCGGACAAAGCTTGTCCGCAGGAGAAATTTCCGAATTAAAGTTCCCAGTCGAAAGGCTCTCGGGGCGAGTACATGCAGTCGATGCCGTAGTCCAAGTCGGAACGAAGGTGCTCGGCCAACTCGGGCACACGCTTGTCGATTTCTTTGATCGCGCGCCGGATCGCACGTGCGATGCTGTCGCCAGCACGCTTGGCATCAGTGTCATCGCGAATCCTTTTGTTCAGCCCGGTTGCCTTGCGAACGTAGGCCCGGATCTCGTCCCGTTCAGTTTCCAGCCGCATCGCTGTGGCGAAGTCCTGATCTTCTTTCGCCTGGTCCAATTCGCCAGCGATCTGCCGCAGGCGGGCGTGCGAAGATTCCAGCGTGGGTGCATCGACTTTGTCGCCGCGACCACCGGACTTGGCCACTTCGTGGATGCCCGATGCCATCGCTTCCAAGTGCATCGCCGTTACGTTGACGTGTGGGCGGGCCAGCAGCCGGGCGATGTGCGGCATTCCACTGCTGTCTTTGACCGGTCGAGGCGTTCCATCAAACGCAATCCACCAGAAGTCATCGTCTTTCTGGAACCGGTAGACCGGCATGTCGGCGGACTCGATACCCAGGGTTTGTCGCATCAATCGCTCGGCACGATTCGTGGCGGCAAGTTTGCCGTCGCCGGTCACGTCGATTAGTTGCTTCAACGCAACGGTGTGTCCGTCGACCTTGGCAAGCCAAGACCGAACCTGCGAGTCAATCGGTTGACCGGTTGGATGCAACAGCAAGAATGGCCCGCCGGCGTGGTGGGCGACCAGGTTGACGGTTTTGACAAGATCCGCGGTCCACTTGTGCGTGCAGACATACACGGGCAGATTCTTCAAACTCGCCGGCAACGCTCCCGCCCGAACGATGTGCAATGTTGAACCGACGAATTCGACACCGCCCGCCAGCGACAGCGCAGCGGCGACCTCTGTTGACAAACGCCGCATGTCGAACTGCAGACTGACGACGTCCGCCCGTGATACCTCGCGGACAAGCATTGTCCGTTCGCACCGAGCGTAGCACTGCCCGTCAAACTCCTCGACCAACCACGCCCCGCCACGATCATCGCCAGCAAGCCGTCGCACGATCCCATCCGTGGGAATCAAGAACCGGCGAAACGACTCGAACTCCGTCCCGAGCCGTCGTCGCCAATCCTTCTCCGCCCCGTGCAACGTGACCGCGTCCTCAATGGATCGCCAAAGTCTGGTCATCAATCTCCACGTCGCTCTCAACCTGGGCGTTGGTCTCAATCACAAAATTGCGAAGCCGCATCCATTGCTCGGCGTGCGTCGCGTTCCCGTCGCGGGTGTAACACGTCGCGTTGCCGTCATAGAGCTTCAGCGTCCGGCTGGTTCGACTGCCGCGGTACCGAATCCGGAACGTGGCACTCTTCAGCCGACCCTCGAACGTCAATTCCCGGTTCCGCTGCTTCATGTCCTCGATGATGTTCTTCGCTTTGTAGGTAAACGTTGCATCTTGGTCGCCGCCCAAATCGACGCAGTATTCGACGAACAGCACCTCTTCGATACTGCCGACGTCTCCGAACGTCAAAGCCTTGGCACCGAGTTCTTCCAACGGTCGCAGCGAGATGATGTTGGTGTCCGTGAAGAACTCGGGATCGTCGTACAACAGGTTTCCGAACACACGCTGATAAATCGGCAACGCACGCCGGATTGGTGTGTTGATCTTGACCATCAATTCTTCGTGATTGAAAACCACCTTGTCTCGATTGGCGGGGCGATAGTGGACATTGCCGATCGTGTTCTCTTCCACGGTCGGTTTGCGAGTGAAGGGATCACCACGCTGGATCGAAAAGTCAAAACCTTCTTCCGTGACCCTGTAGGCTAGATCGCAATACGCGGTGCGATTGTTCGCGGCCAACCACGAACCGATATCGGCTGCCGCTTTCTTGCAGCGTTCGTCGGTGATCTCAAAAAGATCCGCATGTTTGCCGGGAGCGATACGAAAACAATCCATCCGACGCGGCGGTTTCCACGTGTGCCAGATGTGTTCGCGTTGCAAAATCATCGGGTCGAACAACCAAACCTGAACCGCGATGTCGGCCGGCGAGTGGTCTTCGTCTTGATCGAATGGCATTTTCGCTTCGATGGCTTTGGGCAGCAGCCCATCCATGCCGCCAGGCGTCGCCATCTCGTCGATGTAACCGATCGCGTTAAGCAGATCTTGGGGAATCGCTTCGTCAGGCGACTCCAGAATCTTGGCCAGCCGATCGACGTCGAGTGTTGCCGCTTGCCGGGCCGACGGCAGCGACAACCCTCGATCGCCGAAGTAGGCGGCGTGTGGCTGGACGAGCTTGCAAAGGTGTTCGGGCTTGATGGTGCGGAGGACTTCCGCGTCGGTGAAGTGCTTCGGATTGAAGGTTGCCATTTGAGATCAAAAAATCCGCTCTGATGAGTTCGCTTCCCTGGAGATTGTCAAAGGTGAAGCCAGCCATTCCGGTTGCTAGCAAATGCGACATGTGCAGGAGTATTGAACAGAGGGGCTTGGACACGTTTGGTCACGCGGCCTGGGTAAAAAAGTCCGAAAGTGACGAAAACGCCCTAAAAAACGGGGCGAAACTTTTTTTCGGAACAATCCGGAAAACCCGTTGACGGAGACTCCGGCGGCGCGGATTTCCGGGGTCGCATCACTTCGCATCCTCCGTCGAAGGTGCCAGCCCGGCCGCGGTTACCGCCCACGCAGCCCGCTGATCCGCCCACAGCAACATCGCGGTCAGCGGTCGTAGTCCCTTCTCGTGGATCGGGCATTTGCCACGCTGCGGCGGCAAATTCAAAAGCGCCTCTTGGATGTCCGGGGCAAGCAAATTCAGACCCATGATCTGCGTCATCCGCGGCTGCGAGACATGAGCGATCCGGGCCAACTCGATCATGTCCGACACCTCGCCGGTTTGCAGCATCGCTTGATACCGGATCGCCAGTGCCATCAAGCGGGCGATCCGCGGGATGCGTCCGGCGGGCTTGGCCGGTGATTGCTGCTCATCTTCGCCGTCGGCAAATCGCCGGATGGTCTTCCGGCCGCGGGCGGTGACTTGAACGTTCAGTTTCGTTTTGACTTTGATCACGCAGTGACCTCCTCTTGTTGCAGGGCTTCCAACGATGCGATGCCGCTGGAGTGGAATGAAATCTCGATCGTGCTTTCGGCCTGGTCGAATTCGACCTTCGCGACCAGCAGCCCGAGAAGTTGAGCCTTCTCGCGAATGTTGAGCGCATCCCAGACGCGATCAAAGTCCGCGAACGCTTCGGTGATGAAGTCGGCCGTCAAGTCATCCTTCTCCACTTCGGCAAGCTGACGATTAACCGTCGCAAGGCTCCGCTCGGCGGTCTCGATCCGTTGCTGCAAGTCGGCGATCCGAGCGGTCGTCGAACTATTGGCTTGCTCGACAAGAACCAGATTGCGAACCTCCGCATGATCACGACTCAGTTGCCGCGTCAATTGCATTCGCTGCGTCTCGAACTCTTCTTTCCGCCGCAGCGATGCCTCGTCAGCTTGGCGAATGATCTCGTCCCGCAATCCGGTGTCGCCCGCAATCGCCCGCACCTGGTCAACGACCGCTTCTTCGATCTCGCCCGCCGGCAACGACGGATGCTCGCACGCCCGGCTGCCGCGTTTGATTGCTCGAACGCACTTGTAGTAGCGATACATGACGGTCTTTTTCTTTTTCCCCGTATGCACCATCGCGACGTTGCAATGCGGACAACGAATCAGTCCCTTCAACAGACCGCCGTATTTACTTGGTAGTCGGTTGCCGCGGTTCAGATTGTTCGCCCGCAACTGCGACTGGACCCGTTCATAGATTTCTTCGTCGACAATCGCTTCGTGCAATCCGTTGAACGTTTGCTCTTTGTGTTTGATCTTGCCGATGTAGATCGTGTTGGTCAGCAACGCGTGCAGGCTGCACTTGTCGAACGGCCGGCCGCCCTTGGCGTTCCCCTTCTTCGTCATCCACAGCTTGTTGTTCCAGCCGCGTTCGGCTAACGCATCGCTAACCGCCGTCAGTGATCGCAGTTCCAGATACATCAAATAGATCCGTCGCACCTTCGTCGCTTCGTCGGCGTTGACTACCAACTTCGGCGTCCGCTCGTTGCGGTCGACGTCGTAGCCCAGCACCGGATAGCCGCCGCACCACTGGCCACGTCTCCGCTGCCCAGCGATCTTGTCGCGGATGCGTTCGCCGATGATTTCGCGTTCAAACTGGGCAAACGAAAGCAGGATATTCAGCGTCAGACGCCCCATCGAATGCGTCGTGTTGAATTGCTGAGTCACCGAGACGAACGACACGCCGTACTTGTCGAACGTCCCCATTACCTGTGAAAAGTCCAGCAAAGAGCGACTTAGCCGGTCAACTTTGTAGACGACAACGCAGTCGATCTTGCCGGCTTCGATGTCATCCATCAGTCGCTTCAAAGCCGGCCGTTCGATGTTACCGCCCGAAAAACCTCCGTCGTCATACATCTCTGGATTGACGACCCAGCCTTCGTGTTGCTGGCTCGCAATGAACGCTTCGGCGGATTGACGCTGCGAATCGAGCGAGTTGAACTCTTGGTCGAGTCCTTCCTCGGTCGACTTCCGTGTGTAGATCGCACAGCGGATGGTCTGAACCGTCGCCGCAATTTTGTCTCGCTTGCTCATGGTCGCCTCCCAAGTCGGAAAAACAGGAATCCGTTCGTGTGCGTGCCGGTGACTTTCTTGGCGACCGCCGTCAGCGACCGGAATCGCTCGCCTTCGTATTCAAACCCGTCCTGTAAAACGACGACGCGGATCATCTCGCCCTTGTATTGGCGTTCCAGAACATTGTTCGGCGGAGGCAGTCGCGGATCCCAATCGACGAACGCCGCCGGTTTCGGTTCGACCGTTTGCGTGTTGGCATGCTCCCGCGGTGCGGTCACACGCGATTCGGCATCGACAGCCAACTCGCCGGCTTTCATGATCGCTTCGGTCGAAAGCCCGCCTTCGTCGTTGGCCTGCAACCGCCAAGCGATGCGGCGGACTAGATACTGTTTGTTGCGACTTCGACATTCTTCGCGGAAGACCTGTTCATATCGCTTTTGAAGGTCGGCCACTTTCATGTCCGGCAACCGAGCGATCTCGGCGGTAACACGAGCGTTCATTGGTCACCTCCTTCGGTCATGGTCGATCCAACTTCTTGCGATTCCGCGACCACGGTGCCGCCGGTCGATTCAGTTTGCTCGGATGTTCGTGCCGCGCGAGACAACCCGCGGGCCAGCAGGGCGGCGATGTCTCGTTGCCGCTGTTCGTTGCCGATGGTTTCATTCTCCATGTTTCATCTCCATCTCTTGGGACTCTGGTTCGGTCTCGAAACCCGTTGTTTCAGAGACGCCGGTGACAGAGAGGCCTCCGGGGCGAACGTCATCAAGCCGCTCGGGTAAAGAGTCCGCGAGATTTCGCGAAACAGGTTCAGAAGACGCCGTGTCGTCGTCAGACTCGACCGCCGATTGGTGCAGTCGCCGAATGCCGGCGGCCAAAATCGCCGCGACCGATCGCAGGCGAACATCCGCCGGGGTGGCGGACGGAGAAGAGAGATTCAAAGAGATAGCGGCACCTCCGTCGCGAAGAAAGATCCGAGTGACCAAACCACTGGCCCCTCCCGGAACTATCTATGCCGCCGCGACGACGCGCGCCCCATTACCCAAAACGCCAAAATTCTGCCGCCGGTCATCCCCGACCGAGCCCAACCAGCAAAGGATCGAGCATCCCGAGCGGCCCCAACGTGCGATAACCCAGCTCCCGTTAACCCAGATCTCCGATCACCCCAGAGAGCTCCGAGAGATTCGCCGGCCAAACCAACCCCACCCCCCGAAAATTTGCCCAAGACGCCTCTCAAAAACTCTCTCCCCAGAGAGTTCGAGACAGCACCAAAACGCCTAGAAACCACGAAAAAAGCCGGCGTTCTGCGGTTTGCAAAACGCCGGCTTTCGGAGTTTACCCCTGGCGGTCAGTTTCCTAACCAAACAGAGAAGTTGAAATTTGGGCTGACTCATTGGCGACTGGCGGGTCATGGAGGGCCGCAGAATGGATGAGCATTGGCCGCTAACAGGCGGTTATGAATTTTGATTGAACCGTGAAATTGGAGTTTGATTCTTGGTCTGTCTAAGAACGCTGGCAAAATGAACTGCATCTGACCGTAGGGTTATGTGATCGTTCAATCCTCAAATACTTTTCGTTCAACCCGCGACGAGCTTGTCCAAGAGTTTGAAGGGCAAGTAGAGCCGCATTGGATAACCCGGTAGCTCGGTGAAATCGAAGCGTTGGTAGAACGCTTTGGAGGAGGCGTCGACGCAGTCGAGAATGACGGCAATGAACGCGAACGTTTGCGAGGCTTCGTGGCAGTCTCGAAGCGCGGTCGCGAGCAAACGTTGACCGATGCCTCGACCTTGAAAGGTTTGGTCAACGCCAAGCCACGCGAGGACCGCGACGGGAAGTTGACGTTGCGGAAGCGATTTCGCTACGTCAGTTGGCAAGTCAGAAAAATCGACTTGTGAGGATGCCAAGGTGTAGTAGCCGACGATTCGGCGTTCATCATCAAGCAACACTTTGGTTGAGCTGAGGTGTTTCTTTTGGCTTTGCAAAGCGGATCGTTTGAGCCAACCATCAACTTGTTCTTGACCGGACTGAAATGCTTTCCGGTTGTGCGACTTCGTCAGTAACTCGATCTGCCACCCGTCGGGATAGCGGACGCCGCTCACGCTTCGCCTCGCATGATCGCTCCGAGCGCCTTCTGCGACTTGGTGAGCTTCGGTGGTTTGGCAAGCGCCGTCCAAAACTGCAACTGCTCATCAGCCGTCATGGCGATGGTTTGGGACTTCGCAGCAGCCACTTCACGCTCGGCTTGTCTTACCACCACACTGCGAACGTAGTCACTCACACTGACCCGACGCATCTCGGCGGCGGCGCTGAGCAACGCCTTGGACTGCTCATCGAGCCGGACCATCAACGAACTATTCTTTTGCATGGCTTGCTACACTATTGGCTTGGATGGCGAATATCATCGTTCCCATTGTACTGCACAACGCAATACGCGGCAATATTTATGAGTTTTGCTCACCTTTTGCAAAAAGGCGACGATGCGGGGGCACATCAGGCAATCGTCTCGGTCGTTGTATTCGATGTGGTGAAGAGTGAACTGAGCAGCCGACGGACTCAGCAGTCCCCGCGAGGTGAACGCCGAGCACGTGGTGGTCACAAACACGCGGGATTGTTGGGGTTGCTCGTCTGCGGTGGTTGCCATCGCCCGATGAGCACAAGTGTTTCGCACCGCGGTCCGGTTCGCTATCGGTATTACCGATGGCGGAGCAATCCGCAAGACCGCGTATCGCAGTATCCGCAAACGCAAGAACCCGTCGCGGCCCGGCAGCCCACCCAGTTCGCCCACCGGTCGGCTACGTCGTTCGTTCCGCTAAAGGCAAACCGCTTCCCCATGTCCCAAGTCCGTGCCGGAGCCGCGTTCGTCGAACTGACGCTGAAGAACTCAGCGATGGTGAAGGGATTGCGTTCGGCACAGAAGCAATTGTCCTCGTTCGCGTCATCGACGTCGATGATGGGCGCAAAGCTGACCGGGCTGGGTGTTGCGATGGCCGCGCCGCTCGGCGATGGCATCCGTAAGTTCGCTGAGTACGACGACGCGATCCGCCAAGTTGGTGCGATCACGGGAGCGACCGGTGCAGCGTTCGATCGACTGAACGCGAAAGCGAAACAACTTGGAGCGACCACCAGTTTTTCGGCCGTCGAGGTCGCCAACCTGATGACCGAACTCGGGCGAGCCGGTTTTGACTCGCGGCAAATCGAGGACATGACCGGTATCCAAATCAAGATTCGCCAATCACATCGCGGTTGGATGCGGCAGTACAAGGTCGAGAACGGCACACCGATGCCGTTCGATTCCAAACCGGACGCCGCGTTTAAGGTTTGCATGCAGAAGACTTGCACGCAACTCGTCGCCGGCGGCTTGCTGGCGAAGTGCCCCGCGCTCGCCTACTTCGCTCAACTCGAAGCCAAGCTCAACCTGCACGATCTCCCGCAGTGGCAACTCTTCCGCGACTACAAAGCGATCACGCCCGCCGCCACCGACGATGAACTTCGCACCTTCATCCAAACCAAAGCCATCCCGCAGTGCGGCTTGTGCCCGAGCAAACGCACCGCCTTCGTCCACCCCAACCCGCTGCAAAGGACTGCCGAATAATGCCCGGACCCTACGAATCCAACATGCCGCCGTACCCGTTCGTGCCGCCCTTCGATCCGCCGGCCGACGAGCCACCGTACGAACCACCGGAACGCGACGGCCCAATCATCCTGACGCCACCGCCGGAACCCAAACAGCCGGTGTGGCCTGACGACTATCCACCGGGCACACCCGATTTCGGCCCGCGCCCACCATGGTGGCCCGAAGAACACTTTTGGCCGCCGCAGCCTGAGCCGCCAGTCATCATCAACGCCCCGTTGCCGCCGCACATCTGGCCGCGGTTGCCTCCCGATCATCCGTACCACGTGCCGCCCGGTCACTCTTACCCCGACAACCTGCCGCCCGGTCACCCTGGTACCGCGTACCCCGGCATGCCCGACTACCCCGTCGTGCATCCCGGCAGTTGGGGCGAAGACTGGTACAAGTACCCCGGCATCCTCGACGACTGGCCGCCAACCTACGAAGACGACGAAGAATAGTCGTCTCTACCAACTGAATTCACGCCACGGCTGCATTGGAAAATCCAATGCAGCCGTTTTTCGTGCGCGGTCGTCAAATGGCGAACCAAAGACGCAGAAGAATGTCTTTCATCATGCGACTGGCCGATGTGAGTTCCGGCGGCGCGGTGTCCTCGCATCTTTGCGATTGGTTTACCGTGTTCCGTAGACTGGTTCTGCATGAGCATCGGTCGGAGTAGCTCAGTGGATAGAGCATCAGTTTAGGGAACTGACGGTCACGGGTTCGACTCCCGTCACGCACCAACGTTGGCTGAAAACCAACTCGCGAGCACGAAAGTGTTCACCATGAAGCTGGCGGGCATTCGGTTGCCTCGTCGAATCGGCTGGCAAACGTCGATCGGCCTCGGTCGTGACACGTTTGTTTGGCAACACGATGGTTTCGCCCTGCAGGTTTGCAGACGAATCATCCGGCAACGTCGGACAAAACTGACAACGGCCTTTGATGGATGGATTGGTATCGCGAAGCCTCGGCGACGCCTTACTGATCCGAACGCGAAGCCCCGAATCAGTAGACGCCGATCACGCGTGGGTGGCTCAGAGCAAACTTCCGCGAATGTTTCGTGTGATTCAGCGAACAATCGTCTGCCCAAAAGCCTCTTTCTTTCAACTTAAAGAAACGCAGCTCAATACAATCGTAGTGGATCTTGTTAAAGATCCCTCATGCTCCGGATCTTTAACAAGATCCACTACCTAAGATTCATCATGTTCAAGAAGACGCACATCCGCAGCTACGAAGTCGGACTGAAGTTCCGCGAAGGCGAATTCGTTGGCTTGCTCGGCGCGGGCAAGCACTACGCGTTCACGCGATTTGGAAAGACCAAGGTCGAAGTCGTCAGCAAGCGAGATCCGTGGATCCAGCACGAACAACTCGACGTGATCGTGAAGTCCGGCGTGTTGGCCGACAAGGCGGAAGTCGTGGACCTGCGGGATCACGAGCGAGCCCTGGTGTGGATCGACGGTCGCTTCAGCCGTGTGCTTGGACCAGGTCTGTACGCCTACTGGACCGGCGTTCGCGATGTTCGCATCGAAACGGTCGCGATCGAAAACGCACGGCTCGAGCACAAGCAGCTCGCGTCGATCGTTCGCGGCGGCGATGCGCTGCGTTTCCTTGACGTGTGCAAGGTCGACCGCGATCACATTGGCGTGCTGTTCTTGGACGGCCGGTATGTCGATCAGCTTGGTCCGGGGTTGTATGCGTTCTGGAAGGATGCCGGTGATGCTCGCGTGGTCGAAATCGACATGCGTGAATCGCAAGTCGACGTGTCAGGCCAAGAGATGTTGACCGCGGACAAGGTGTCGCTGCGAATCAACGCGATGGTGACGTACGTCGTGAAGGATGCTCGCCGAGCGGTGAGTTCATCGGACGACGTGCGTCAGTCGATCTACCGAGAAACGCAGCTCGCATTGCGTTCGTCGGTGGGAAGTCGTGAACTCGACGTTTTCCTGAGCGGCAAGAATGGCGAGGGCAAAGACGATCTGATCGAAGAACTCGAGCAGAACGTTCGCGACCGAGCCGGCGTGCTTGGCTTGGAAGTCGTCTCGGTAGGAATCCGCGACGTCATCCTGCCCGGCGACATGAAGGACCTGATGAACAAGGTGACCGAAGCCAAGAAGGCGGCCGAGGCCAACTTGATCGCTCGTCGCGAAGAAACGGCGGCCATGCGTAGCCAAGCCAACACGGCAAAGCTACTGGCCGACAACCCAACGCTAATGCGATTGCGAGAGCTGGAGGTTCTCGAAAAGATCGCATCGGCAGGCAACATGAACATCGTGCTTGGCGAGAAGGGACTCGCCGATCGCGTCGTCAACTTGCTGTAAACAACGAAACGCCCGCGGAGGAGCAATCCACTGCGGGCGTTTTTCGTTTTCGGACACAACTCAGAGAACGCAAGCGGATCAAAAGCTAGGATCCACAAGCAAGTCTCTCGGACTTATACTCACGCATCAGCACAAAGCAGCAAGGGACTACGGTGAAAAGTTTTCTGGGCTCGCATCTACGACCCACAACGCCGCCAAATGCTTGGGATTGATTGTACGAAGCAAACTCGACAACGCCGGTTTTGGCTGCCACAATTTCCATGATATGACGGTCAATTGCGACAAGTAAAGCCAGCACAGATGCAAATTCGTTCCTACGTTGTTCGCTTCGATTGTGGGTTCGCGCCGAATCCATTTGGCGGTTATTTGACGCTCGCAACATGCAAACCGCGAATCCGTAAGTACGCCAATCGTGGTGATTTGATCGTCGGCACCGGCTCCGCCCAATCAGTGGGTGCTAACCGACTGGTTTATGCGGGTATCGTCTCGCAAGTTGTTCCAATCGAAGAATATGGTTCGCTTGAAGAATTTGCCAACAAGCAGCCTTTCTTTCGCGGAGAGAATTGGAAACGATTTGGAGACAATTGTTATTTCAAGGAAGACGGGGAGTGGGTGCAGCGGCGAAATCCGTTCCATGGACCAGAGTCTCAGGCGAAAGACCTGAGTGGCGAGAACGTTCTGATCTGCGATCAATTTTGGTACTACGGGACAAAAGCGATCCTGATCCCAAAACGATTTCATGGACTCATTAAGGCCGGACCTGGTCACAAGATCATTGACAACAGCGATCCACTCACCACCCGGTTCGCAAGTTGGCTGAACGAGAAAGCACCGGGTCGACATGGGTATCCAGTACTCGCAATGAGTCCCGATGATGACGCCACTTCTGGCTGCAAGAACGAATAGTCAAATCAGGCAAACTACCGTTCTCCAAACGCCAATCTATGTGCTTCGGCGTATCTATCGGCACGACCTTGGTGATCGTTTGTGCTCAGCATTTGTTCGACCCGTTGCAAGTTGACCGGACGCAGGCAGACCTGGCCCAGCTTGGTGCCGCGTACGGGATCTTGAATATTGATCCTCGATTCTTTCGCTTGCCGCTCCGCAGTCGGATACAGGATGCTCGCGATGGGACGATGCGGTTGGCTGATAGCGTAGACAACAAGCTGATAAAGCATTTCGCGTGGCAATGAACGTTGCCACAGATCACGGTACTTGGCGTCTAGCAAAGTCAGAACGCGGCCGTTCTGCTTCACGGCGTAGTCTGGACGGGGTGTTGGGGACGGCCGGCGTTGAGGATTGTAGTTGGGGTCGTACCGCATCATTTGCTTGAGCCCCAGGGCGATTGCACGGGGATTTACCGACTGAAAACGACTTTTTCCATGTAGTCATCGTCCCAACCAGCGGTGAGCCGCTTGTTTTTGACTCCGCACTTGGCCGTTTTCTCTTGCTTGAGCAAGCTTA
>NZ_LWSK01000090.1 GCF_001642955.1 Rubripirellula obstinata
CGTAGCCGCGAAACCGAGCCAGAGAATTGATGTGGGGCAGCCATCCGGGTGCTCGCGCACCCGGCAGGGAGCTGCCGGCCCTCCGGGCCTAACGCGCAGTAACTGATGCGACGTCCCGAGCGAAAGGCGACTATCGATCACCGCTTCGCTCAATACCACCTGCTTTGGTGCATCTGGATTAACCCACGGCAATCGTCAGTGCGTCAATCAAGTTGGTTGGGTTCAGTGGCTTTGGGAACCATCGATCGACACTATCGACGCCGTCGCCGCCGACTGAAATCCCGTAGGCTTCGGGCGAAACGCCGCTGACTGCGAACACGGTGGTGCTGTCTAGTTGCCCTTGCGACTGCAGTGTCTTGATAGCGGTCGCACCATCACACTCTGGCATCTGCATGTCGATCAAAAGGTGACGCGGTGCCGGGTTGTCGCGGAAGTAATCAATTGTTTCGGTGCCGTTTGTCAGAGCCACGACATCAACGCCTTTTAGCCGTAAAACGCTGGCAAGCATCTCGCGTTCGTTGGGTTGATCTTCGACCAAGACCACCGAGCCATTGTTTTTTTTGGGACCGTTTTTCAATGGGGGATTCAATGCCTCCTCAGCGTCGAGGCGACCGAGTGCTTCTTGGATCTGGACGAAAACTTCATCAGCTTCTTCAGGCAATGATGCAATCATTAATTCCTTGAAGAGGTGCAAACCAACGCTGACTTGGTGAAGTTCATTGCGAATTCCGTGTCGAACATCGCGAGGCAAAAGGTTTAGTTGTCGCTCAAATGCGGCCTCATCCGTGTGCAGCTCATCACGCAAAATTTTTATTTCACGAGGTGCATCGATACCAATTTTGACTTGGCCTGATTGAACCCGGATAAAATGGATGGTGATTCCAAGTTGCGGGAACACAACTTTGTCTTTGGACCTTCTTGAAAGAACAAGCATGGTTTTTTTCAATTGGAAGTTGGTTGCGGCGGTGTGCGAAAATCCTCTACGAAAATAGACGACATCCAGTCAAATTTCGATCGACGGATTAGCTCTGAACTGAGAGCCTCTGTCAACGAGTAAAGCAAGATTTAGATGATTTGATATGCTTTTCATTCTGGATTCCCCCCTACTTTAACAGGCGAACTTCGTTCTCGATCAAGAACGGCAATGTTGGCCACCAGTTCCGATGGATCGACAGGTTTGACCATGTGCGAATCAAATCCAGCTTCGATCGCCTTTGCCCGATCTTCTTCGCGACCGTAGCCCGTGACTGCTATCAAAATGATATCCTGCCCAAAGGGAAGCTGTCGAATACGGCGGGCGACTTCGTAGCCGTCAACGTCTGGCAACCCTATGTCAACCACCGCAATGTCAGGCCTGAAATCAACTAGTTTCTCCAGTCCTGCGTTTCCGTCTTCGGCTGCCTCGACATCCAGGCCTTTCAGTTGCAATGACCGTGCGACCATGCTGCGGATCCCTGCATTGTCTTCGATCAACAACAGCTTCTTTTCCGTTAGCGTTTCCGTTGGCAGCTTGACCGATTCGGCGGGCGTCATGTCCGTCATTGGCAAGCGAAGCGTGAACGTGCTCCCATGCGAATCTTTTCTGTCCTCCAAATCGACGCTGCCGCCGTGGGCGGACGCAATCATCTTTACCAGCGGCAATCCCAATCCCATTCCGCCTTGGGATCGGTCGAGCGCTTGTTCCGACTGAACAAACAGATCAAAGATTGACTCCGAAAGGTCATGCGACACACCGATGCCGTCATCAACCAAGGTCAGCACGGCATCGTCGCCTTCAGCGTGCAGCGAGTACCGGATCTCGCCGCCCTTGGGGGTGTACTTGGACGCATTGACCAGCAGATTGACTTGGGCCTGCTGAAGACGACCGATATCGCCAAAAACATGCATCGCATCGTTTGGCAATTCGACGAACAACTGTTGTTTCTTTTCGTCCAATTGGTGCTGAACACATTCAGTCGCTTCCATCATCGACTTGCGAAGGTCAAGCACTTCGCGATGCAACACCAGTTTATCATTTGTGATTCGGGCAACGTCCAATAGATCATCCAGCAACCGCGTCAAATGCCGCAGTTGGGTTTCAGCCACATCACGAGCCTCCGCCGCGGTTTCCGAATCGATATCAACTTCTCTTAGCAGCGCGTCGGCATTTAGGATCGCCGATAAAGGATTGCGTAATTCATGAGAGAGCATTGCCAGGAACTCGTCTCGTTTTCTGACCGCATTTTGGACTTCTTCTTGGGCCCGCTTTTCGGCTGAGATGTCTCGGATCACGATTGACGCGCCACTTGCATCGCCCGTCAGCGAAGTAATCGGTGAGATCGTGATTGCGACGTCAATCGTTTCGCCCGACTTCCGCGAGTGTTTCATCAAGACATGACGAAGCGGTTCAGATTTAGAAGATCCACGAATCGTATCTTCAAAGGCCTGGCGATCTTTCGGATCGGCTACCAAATCGCCGATCTGTTTTCCGATCACTTCATTTGACGAATATCCGTAAAGAGCGATTGCACCGCGGTTCCAAGTGCGAATCTTGCCGATCGTATCGACTCGGAAAATAGCGTCATCAGAAGCTTCGACAATTTCAGAAAACTCTGCCAATCGCTGTTCGGTTGCTTTAATGGGCGTGATGTCGATCAACGTCAACAACACTCCATCGACTCGCCCACGTGAAGTATACGGAAGCAATCGCATCAAGTACCAAGCACCCGAAATGTCTTGCACATCTTTTTCAAGCGGTTGCTCGGAATCGAGCACGCTTTGGATGTCGTTGACCAAGTCAGGGTTTCGTAAGTCATGGTTGAACGAATCAATCCGCCGGCCAACATCCTGGGGAATCAACCGAAACGTTCTCGCGATTCCAAGTGTAAACTTACGAAGCTTTAAGTGACGATCCAGGAAAATGGTGTCGACACGAATGCTGTCGAGCAAGTTTTCCATGTCATCGGTCAACTCGGTTAGTTCAGTGATTTTCCGTTGGTGTTCGGAATTGACCGTATAAAGTTCTTCGTTGACGCTGTGCAGTTCTTCATTCGTGCTTTGCAGTTCTTCATTGGACGCGATCAACTCTTCATTGGTCGATTGCATTTCCTCGTTAGCCGATTTCAGTTCCAGGATAGAAGCGTGCAGACTTTCCCTGGTATCACGAAGTTCGGTTTCGAGCGTGGAAACTCGTTCGAGGTTGACATTGTCGGCCGTCAATTCGGCTGGCGTTGGTTGATCGAGCTGAATCTCTGAATCAACAAACGAGATCATCATGTCGGTTCTTCTGGACCTGCGATTACGAATGGGACGAATGGAGACTCGGTAATTCCCAATTTCACCTTCGATTTCGCATTGCAATCCGGCGTAGACGATCGCGTCTTTTTCATCCATGCATCGCTTGATGCCGTTTGCGACTGCGACCCGAAGCGAGTCCGGCAGCATTTGCAGAACGTCTGTCGAAGGGCGTCCCTCTCGCATGGAAAGAAATTTACTGGCACCGGCAAAGACATGCAGAATTTCAGATGTTTCAGTGACCAGAATGCTGGGCGGAATAAACTGGTCGATTAGCTGGTCATAGGTGTCAACCAAACCGCTGACCGACTCGGGCTCCATGTCTCCTTTTATTATTTGGGTCGGCTTCGCATTTCGACTCAAATTCATACTCAAGCGGGACGGTCGTATATTCCCAGCTTTTGAATAGAGCCTCCATTTCTCGTGAATCGTTTGAAACTCATCCGCCAATTCCCCAACGCCTTCGCTGGGACCGAGGAATAGCACGCCGTCTTCATTGAGTCCAAAGTTGAACAGCGACAATACTTTTTGCTGAGCCGTCGGCTTGAGATAGATCAGCAAGTTACGACAGCAAATTAAGTCCAGCCCGGTAAACGGAGCGTCCGACAGAACGTTGTGTTCGGCAAACACGACCATTTTCCGCAAGTGACGACAAACGTGAAAACCTTCGTCGCTTTCACGAAAGTACCGATTGATTCGCTCCTTGGAAACATTTGCCATGCTGATGTCTGAATACACCGCGCGGCTGGCAAACTCGATCGATTTTTGGTGTGCATCGGTCGCAAAGATTTTCACTTCAAGCTGCAAGCCAAGATCTTGCATGACTTCATCAATCAACATTGCCAATGTGTATGCTTCTTCGCCCGTTGCAGTGGGTGCGATCCACGCTCGAAAGGTTCCCGACTCGGCTTTATCTTTCAACAGCTTTGGCAAGACTTCCTTGCCGAGTTCATCGAAGGCTTCGGGATCCCGGAAGAACTGAGTCACACCGATCAACAAGTCCGCAAACAAGCTGTTGAGTTCGTTGGGTTCTTCGTCCAGTTTTTTTAGATAAGCCGCGATGTCTAGGTGGCTATCATCAGAGAGCATTAAACGACGTTCGATTCGCCGCTTGATCATTGACCCCCGATACTGAGTAAAGTCAATCGAAAACTTCATCCGCAACAGTTGCAAAACTTCCGCAACGTCGTCTTGAATGCTGGCTTTCGCACCCGAACTGTGTACTTCACGACGCAACGCATCATTAAGCCGATTGATGACGGTTGGGATTTCATCAATCGACACCACTGCATCGGCGATACCGGAGTCCGCTGCGGCCCGGGGCATGCCATTAAACTTCGCGGTGGTTTCGTTCTGGACGATCACGTAGCCGCCAGCGTCGTGGACATCCAGCACGCCCTGCGAACCGTCACTTCCAGTGCCTGACAGGACGACTGCAACGGCGCGTTGACCAAAGTCTTCCGCTAACGAGCGAAAGAACTGATCAATGGTGGAACTTCCATGACTTTTTAGCTGCCTGTCTTTGAGCCTTAATTTTCCCCCCGACAAAATGATTTCTTTGCCCGCGGGCAGCACGTAAACGTGATTCGGTTTGATTTCGTCGCCGTCGGTGGCGCTGGTGACGGTCAACTGGGTACGCCGCGAAATGATCTGCGGCATCAGGCTTTCAAACTTGGGTGACAAGTGCTGCACCACGACAATCGCCACACCTGGCTCGGCCGGCACGAGCGAGAAAAATGACTCTAGTGCTTCAACGCCACCCGCCGATGCCCCCATCCCCACCACCAAAAATTCGTCATCTTGAAGCTGACGAATGGAGGGTTGAGAACCTGATTTTGACCTGGACTTGGGTGTGGGGGATGATGGCACTTTAAAAAACCTCGGCCTGCGATTGCTTCGATGAGTGGAGATGATTTGTAAATCAAAAAAATGAAAGCGAAAGTCCTTATTCGATATCTTTTTCCTGGGCAATCAGCACTTCGGTCATGTTAACGATGACACCGTTGATCAGGTTGTTTGCGCGGTAAGGGATAATGTCTACCGAAACTAGCGTTCCATCTTTATCACGCGCTCTGGTGTTGAAACGCTCGCCTGTTTGCATGACTTGGTGAATTCGATCAAAAAAATCATCCAGCAAGATTCGCGACGCAAAATTATTTAGCTGTCGCCCCACATCATGCTGCATCAAGTTGAAATAACGACTCGCGGCCGTCGTGAATTTACGGATCCGCAGTTCGTCATCTAGCAAGATCAAACCGACGTTGGAACTGTCAAACAAATTGTTGAAATCGTGAGTCATCTCTTCCAGTTCTTGAACTTTGCGTTGATGCTCGACGTTAACACTGTGAAGCTCTTCGTTGACGCTTTGCAATTCTTCGTTGGTCGCTTGCAATTCTTCATTGGATGCGATCATTTCCTCATTGGCTGCCTGTAGTTCCTGATTGCTAAATTCAAGATCCTGAATCGAGGATCCAAGTGTCAAACGAACGCGGTCAAGCTCCTCTTGAAGAACGGTGTCTGAACTTGCGATGTAGGATTCGGCTGGTTCGGCCCGCTCAGCCCCATTTATAGCGAACGGTTCCTGAAATCGAAGCAGCAATACTGTTTTTTGGTCTACAGAAATGCTGAATGCTTTTACAAATACATCAGCGATACGAGTTCCAGATTTGGTAGTGAGACGAACATTCTTTGCCGCACAGATTCTGCCAATTTCAGCTTCGGCTTGAACCAGAATGGCGTACAGCGCCGACCGAGTGGTGTCGTCAAAATAACTCATCACATCGCCACCGACTTTGCCCGGCGATGTCTTCAAGTATTCACCCGCAGTACCAAACGCTTCCAAGATGCAGTAGCTCGAATCCAGCAATAGCGCCGAGGGAAGGTAATCAGCTAGCAATCGATAAGAGACTTCCGGGATTCGATGCGACCGAGACTGGGCCTCCACCATCTGAAAGGTTCGAGATTCCGGCTTGGCTACCCCTAGGTTTTTTAAGGGAGAATCGGTTTCGCTTTTTTCAAATGGATGATCTTGTTTTCGGAACAGTCGCCAGGTCTTGTCGAGTACCACAAAACCTTCCGCCAGCCGCCCCAACGTTTCGCTGGGACCAAGCATCAACAAACCTTCGTCCTTCATCGCGTACCGGAATCCTGAGATAGCCGCCGCTTGGGCGTCGTCCTGCAGATAAATCAGCAGGTTTCGGCAGATCACCAAATCCATGTTTGTAAACGGCGGATCACTGACCACATTTTGCTTTGCAAAAACAAGATGATTTCGCAATCTTGGCAAAACGCGACACTGACCATCTTCACTGCTTGCAAAGAACCGATCACGCTGCTTTTGTGTCAGGGGCGTCAGGCTTTCGGCGGGATAGACCGCGCGTGTGGCGACATCGAGTGTTCGATCGTGAACGTCGGTTGCAAAGACTTTGAAATGCGGGAGCCTACCGAGGTCATCAAACATTTCATAAATCAGAATCGCCAACGAATAAGCTTCTTCTCCACTGGCGCAACCCGCACACCAGACCCTCATCGGTTCGTCATTACTGGCCGCTTCCACCGCTGACATCAACTCGATCCTTAACGAACTAAACGAAGCGGGGTCGCGAAAGAAACTCGTGACGCCGATCAGCAAATCGTGGTAAAGCCGTGACAGTTCATCGGGTTCGGATTTCAGAATTTCAACATACTGACTCAGTCCACCAAAGCGGCTCAATTGAAGACGCCGATCGATCCGCCTCGCAACGGTGCCGGGCTTGTAGTGCGAAAAATCAATCCCATGTTCTTTGGCCAGCAACGAGAAAATCACTTGGATTTCATTCATCCCGACTAAATCACGATTTGGATCCTTCGATGAACTGCCATCATTTTCTTGGACCGCCCCAGCAACATGCTGACAAATCAGTTCAGCAATGGCGGCAGGGTTAAGTTCATAATCAGCTTCGCCCGTTGCGATGGCATTTTTAGGCATCCCATCAAACTCGGATGAATCGACCGACTGAACCAGTGTCAAACCGGACCACTGATGGACGCTCTTCATGCCCAAGGCACCGTCGCTACCCGTTCCGGACAGGACAACGGCTACCGAATTCGGCCCATATTCGCGTGCAATCGACTCGAAGAAGACATTGATTGGAAGACGCAATGATGCTTTTTCAAACGGTGACAGAACAAACTGGCCTCCATGAATTTCTGCATTCATCCGCGGCGGGTTTAGGTAAACCGTGTTGGGTTGCATCGCCATGCCTGCCTCGATGATTCGAATGGGCATTTCAGTTTGGCGAGACAACAACGTATCCATCACGCTGTCGAAATCTGGCGACAGATGCTGTATCACGACGAACGAACATCCGGTGTCACTGGGGAGCAGCGAAAAGAGTTTTTCGAGCGGACGCAGTCCCCCAGCGGACGCACCGATACCGACAACCAAATTGCGATTTGAAGAGTCGTTGTCGTTATCGTTTTCTTTGATCTTTTGTTCCGCCGAATCCATCTGGATCCGCCAATCAGGTAATGGGGGTGTCAATAATCCGTGTCAATCTTCTCGATGGACCGGTATGGTGAAGGAGACGGTAGTCCCGTGTCCCGGTTCTGATGTTAACCAGATTCGGCCGCCATGCCTTGCAACTATCCGACGAGCGATTGCCAACCCAATCCCGCGGCCAGGCACACCACTCTTGGTCCCAAGTCGCCGGAAAATCGTGAACACATCGTCGCGAAAATCATCATCGATCCCGATGCCATTATCCCTCACTGAAAACTCCCAGAACTCGCCCTGGCGACTCGTGCTGACTTTGATATGCGGCGGATCTTCACCGCAAAACTTGATTGCGTTGTCGATCAGAATGTTCAACAGAGCATAGACCTGACGGGAATCCCCAAAGACGCTGGGAAGTTCACTGATTTCCATCGTTGCACCAAGGCGATCGATCGACTTTTGGTGAAAGGAGATGACATCTTCGATAAGCGATGTCATTCCGACCAGCGAAAACTCCTCGGTTCGTGTGTTGACCCGGGAATACTCCAGCAAACTCTCGATCAGCATGCGAACCGTCTTTGAACTGGCTTGCAGGATCGTGATCGCCCGCCTGACTGGTTCGGATTCGTGCCCGGCAAGTTCTTCGCTAAGAATGTCGCAGTACTGATGGATGTGCCGCAGTGGCGATTGGAAATCGTGTGACACCGCGTAGGCAAAGGAAGGCAATTCTTCGGTAATCGATGACAGCGAAACCATTGCTTCGGCTTCTCGCAGTGCGGTGATATCCGTCAGCGTCAACACGATGCCGTCCACTGTGCCATCTTCACAGCGATAGGGCTGAATCCTTTGCAGGAAAATCTTCCCGCCCCTTCCTTTGACCTCAATCGAAACCGGGTTCTCAGTTGCCAAAACGCTGCCAACTTGTGCAAGCAAGTTGGGGTTATCAAGTTTGTAGGCAATATGGTCGATCGGGCGACCGATGTCCTGCGACATGACATTGAAGGCCGACGAAATCGCGGGCGTATACATCCGAATCTGGAAACGCCGATCCAAGAAAATCGTACCGATCTGAGTGCTTTTCAAGAGGTTGTCCATGTCACTGGTCAACTGCATTAGTTCTTCGATCTTTTGTTTGTGTTCCGCGTTGACGGTGTACAGTTCCTCGTTAACGCTGTGCAATTCCTCGTTGGTTGATTGAAGTTCTTCGTTGGACGCAATCAATTCTTCGTTGGTTGATTGCAGTTCTTCGTTACTCGATTCCAATTCCTCTACGGTGGCCTGCAACGTTTCGCGTGTGTAGGTCAATTCGCGTTCCAGGTGCGTGATTCGATCCGACGAATCATCCGAAACAACGAAAGAAGCTTCGCTGACAGGCAACGCGGCAACTTGCTCTTTTTCCTCCAAGCAAATCAAAAACATCTGCTCTTGCGTCTTCTTGTACGGCTCTACAACCACCGTGAAAAGCTGATCTGACTGGCCGTCAATGTTTGCACGAACATCTTTGTACGCCACACGTTCTTCGGTTTGGTTTGCTTTATGAAGCGCTGCGCTGACAGCCACACGCAACTCTCCCGTGATCATTTTCAGCACGTCCATCGTGGGCTTGCCCTCCGGCTGCGTTAGCAGTTTGCGGGCATCGCCGAACGAATGAACCAATTCAAAAAAACGATTCACCAACAGGCTTGGCGGAACGTATTTCCGCAGCAGGTCTTCGTACGCGTTTGAAACCAGCAGTCCACTGGTCGGCCTGGGCGCACTGGCTACGAAACCGGGGGCGGTGTCGTGAACAATGTTGCTTAGCACCGGCGTCAATGGCATGCGTGTCGAATCGGGCAAACGGATGTCGCGGCATTTGCTGTAGACCCGCCAATGGCGGTCGACCGGTTCGAATTCGTTCTCCAGCTCGGCAAGAGTTTCACTCGGTCCTAGGACTAAGATGCCACCGGTTTTCAACCCAAAGTGAAAGAGCGACAGAATGCGTTTCTGAACTTTGCCTTCAAGGTAGATCAATACGTTACGGCAACTGATCAGGTCGATTTTTGTAAACGGAGGGTCTCTTGTTAAATCGTTAGCGGCAAAGATGACATTCAAACGCAGATCGCGTTTGATGTGTGCCAAACCGTTGTTGACGGTGAAGTAACGCGAACGAAATTCCTCGGGAACGTTATCGAGAGCTGCTTCGGAATAGACCGCGGCGCTGGCTGTTTCCAAAGACCGCTTGTGGACATCGGTGGCGAACACCTTAAAGCCCTGACTGCTTTTCGCTTCCTGTAAAGCATCATGAAACAGCATCGCCATTGAAAACGCTTCTTCGCCGGTGGCGCATCCCGGCACCCAAACTCGCAGCTCATTTTCGCCTTTGGAATCTTTGACGATTTTGGGAATCACCTCGTTCCGCAAAACCTCGAACGCTTCTGGATCGCGAAAAAACTGAGTGACTTCCACCAACAGATCGCGATACAACGCCTCCATCTCTTCGCGGTCCGTCTCCACCATTCGGGCGTACTCGCCAAAGTCGTTGACCTTGGTCAATTTCAGCCGCCGCTCGATCCTGCGATGAATCGTGGCTGGTTTGTAGAGCGAAAAGTCGATTCCAAATTCATGTCGAAACAGCCGGAACAAGGCCAGCAGAGCATTGTCGCTGGTGGTCGGGTCGTTCTCGCCCTCATCGATCGTAAGAGTTTCCCGATCGGGGTTTTGGACATACTCCAAAATCTTGGCTGGCATCGCTTCGGGCGAGCAAATCAGGTGCGTCTTTCCAGTCGCAATTGCGGCACGTGGCATTCCGTCAAAGCCAGACGATTCGGAGCTTTGGGCGATGACCAGGCCGCCGTTATCACTGACGTCAACGAGGCCGCGCGAACCGTCGCTGCCCGTGCCCGACAAAACAATGCTAATCGCTTGCGCCCCCATATCGATGGCAAGCGAACGAAAGAAAATGTCGATCGGCAGGTTGAGCCCACGATGCGAATCTTGGTCACTGAGCAACAACTTGCCATGCGACAACGCCATGTTCTGTTCAGGCGGAATCAAGTAAATCGAATTGCGGTGAACGGGCAATCGATCCGTCACTTTATGGATCGCCATCTTGGTGTGACGAGCCAATAACTCGTCCATCAAACTCTTAAAGTCGGGCGACAAGTGCTGGACAACGACGAACGCCAAACCAGAGTCTGATGGCATGTGATCAAAGAAAGACTCGATCGCTTGCAGTCCACCAGCGGATGCACCAATCCCGACAATGAACCGAGGTTCTAATTCCCCGAGTGATGTATTGCTGGCGTCCATACCAAGCTTCGTAGTTGCATCAGTCACACTAATAATCCAGCTCAGTAATCAACAAGTTAAATTGGTTTCTGCGTTATTGGAATCATGTTAGGCGGGCGGTAACTTCACGACTCGCAACCAAAAATCATGCGTCTTTTGGATCACTTCAAAAAACTGCGATACATCGACCGGCTTGACGATGTATGCGTTTGAATTCAATCCGTAGGTTTCAAGAATATCGTTGTCGTGGTTGGAAGTGGTCAGGACCACAACCGGAATCAGACGAAGCGAAGGGTCCGCGCCGATTTCTCGCAGAACCGCCTTGCCGTCCATCCGGGGCATGTTCAGGTCAAGCAAAATTAAATCGGGTCTTGGTGCATCAGCGAAAGGGGCTTCGCCCCGAAGAAATGCCATCGCTTCGACGCCATCCGTTGCGCGATGAAGCTTGTTGTCGATCTTGCCCTTCAGTAACGCCCGCTCCGTAAGATGTGCGTCTGCGTCACTGTCTTCGACCAGCAAAATATCTATCGGCTTCGCCTCGATTGTCGCCAACGCACTGCCCTGCTTTGAAAATTTGATTGAAAAGAAACTTCGGAATAAAAAACCGCCCGGCCACCTAGGGATCGTCCACAAATAAATCACCGTTCTAGCGGAACGGCGTGCGCCCTGCCGCTAAACTTCAATTCGGTAACTTATTTGTGGACGGTCCTTTAGCGCCGCACGTTTTATCAAAGCACGCTGGTTTCGGTATCGTCATGCTGCCCGCCTTCCCGAGAACCGCTCTGCCAGTGGTGGTGACAGAGATCGTCGATGCTTTCGACGCCAATAGTAGCAAATGAAAAGGATATTGACGACCATCGAAGCTCGTTTTTCACGATCGTTTAATGCCCTCTCCTACCAAAGTTGGTTGAAACATTAACTTATGGACACTCCGCTACGATGGGAGTCCAAGTGGTTACCCTTCAGTTTGTTACTCTGCTGTGATTCCGCCGACGATTCAGCCGACGATTCAGCCAACGATTCAGCCAACTTTGCCCTTAATTCTTTTTTGGGCAGTCATTTGCCGAGGAATTGTCCCGAATTAACTTCATCAGATCCCTATCCACCAAATCCCAACCCGGGTGTGTGCCGTTTGAAACTGTTCTTTTTGGTGCCCCGACGCATCAGCGAGGAAATCCCGCGCCTTAACAGCTCCCTTGCAGAGGCGTTCGGGTTGGAGGAATTGGGAAGTTGTTTCGGGGCAATTCCTTGGCGAATCTCTCCACCGTTTTGCTAAACCAAAAACGCGAATCGAACATGAGTGAACCTCACTCTCTTTTACGCACAATTCTTTATCGAATTATCCCCGCTACGCTGATCGCACTATCAGCGGTTTGGTTGGTGACTCAATACCACCTGCAGAAAACGATTCGTAACGAAGTCGATCAACGAATCACCGAAAAGGCACAGTTGACTTCCACCCTGTTGAGTGATCGTATCAAGCTGTTGCGTTCGTCGGTGGATGTGCTGGCTAAAAACGACTTCATTGTCAATTCAATCGCCGATGGTCGCCAGCATGATCAGCCGATGAACGAATTCTTCGGTTCGCTGCGCATGCCAAGTGCCTCGTTCCGCAGGGCGACGCTGGTTGACCGAGACGGAAAGCTTGTTGCGTCTACCCAGGCGGAACTACCTGTTGAACCAGAGCGGTTCATCGAAACGACGATGCGTTCCAAAGCCTTGGTAGATATCGGCAGCGATCGGATTTTGATCGCATCACCGATTCGAGCCAACGAAACGATCGCGGCAGCTATCGCTGTTGAATATGAAACTGAATCTTTTCTGGATGAGTTTCAAGTAACCAAGGCTTCGGGGCGATTTCGATTTTTACGGCATGATTCTGTGATCTACGATTCGCTTAGCGATCATTTTGAATCGATGGAAACTGATCAATGGATCGCTATAAAGGATCCGTTACCCGGATTCCCACACCTCGCTGCTGAGTTGTCTGAATCGGAAAAGATTGCCTTCTCGTCGCTTCGTTCCGCAAACGTGTTCCTGGGCGGTGGAATCATAGCTAGCTTGCTTGCGCTGTTTCTAGCAATTTTATCAGCGGCAAGAATTGCGACACAGCCTTTGAACCAATTGATAAATGAAGTCTCGGAAATTCGCGAAGAGGAAGATCTGACTCGGCGAGTTAAATCAGGTGGGTCGCTGGAGTTTCATCAGCTCTCCGAATCGTTTAACGAGATGTTGCGATCGCTTTCTGAAACAACCGTCTCGAATGCAGAGCTTCAAGAAAGCGAGAGCCGTCTTCGCACCTTCATCGAGAGCGTTCCCAACGGGATTATCGTGACCGATGCAAGCGGCCACATCACGCTGGTGAACGCTCCGATCGAAAATATGTTTGGCTATTCACGAGCGGAAGTGATTGGCCAAACGGTCGAGATGTTCATGCCCAATGCTTTGCGAGACCAGCACCGTGTTGACCGGCAAAACTACGCCAAGGCGCCTCATCACCGAGCGATGGCGGACCAAAAGTCGCTGTTTGGAATTCATAAAACAGGCAAGAAGGTCCCGCTGGAAATTGGTCTTTCCCCGGTCGTGCTGGCCGATGGGCCAGGAGTTTTGGCATGCGTGGTGGATGTCACTGAGCGAAGCATTCAAGAGAGCCAAAACGAAAAAATGCGACGCGAAACGCAATTGATCCTGGATTCAATTCCCGCCATGGTGATTTACAAGGACGATCAAAATCGAATCCTGCGAGTCAATCAAGCGGCTTCAGAAATGATGGGTGCTCCACCGCAAGAAATTGAAGGGCGGCATGCCAGTGATTTCTTTGTTGAACACGAAAAGTATTTTCTTGATGACCAAGCCGTGATGAAACTGGGCAAACCACGACTGTCGATTGTCGAAGAAATTGTGATGCCAAGCGGAGAAGTTCGCTGGGCGAACCGAGACAAAATTCCCGTGTTCAACGATCACGGCGAGGCGATCGGTGTGATCGCTGTGGTCGATGATATCACCGATTTGAAGCAGGCCAAAGAATCGTTGGAGGCTAGCAACGAAGAACTCAAACGCAGCAACGAAGAACTCGCACAGTTCGCCTACGTTGCATCACACGATCTGCAAGAACCGCTTCGTAAGGTCACGTCGTACTGCACTCTGATTCAAGAAGATTACAAAGACATCCTGGATGACAATGGCCGAACGTATTTGAACTATGTCGTTGATGGTGCTGGCCGAATGCGGACGTTGATACAAGACCTGCTGTCCTATTCCAAGCTTGACTCGGCTCGCGATGAAAATGAGTCGGTTGATTTGAACAAGACAGTCAATCTCGCTCTTGAAAACTTGGCCGAATCAGTCTCGGAGTCCGAAGCCCAGATCACCATGGATTCCTTGCCAATGGTGATCGCAAACGAACGCCAGTGCATTCAGCTATTCCAAAATCTGATTGGGAATAGCTTGAAGTATCGCAGTGCGTCTGCGCCCGTGATTCACATCGCTGCCGAAGAGCGGTCAGGCAACTGGGTGGTCTCGGTTGCTGACAACGGTATCGGGATCGAACCGCAGTATTTTGATCAGATTTTCGGCGTCTTCAAACGCCTGCACAGCATGGATGCTTACGCCGGCACCGGCATCGGGCTGGCGATTTGCAAACGAATCGTGGAACGCTTGAATGGGCGAATTTGGGTGGAATCGACTCCGGGAAATGGATCGACTTTCTTCGTCGAGTTCCCGAAGCCTTCCTAAATGCTCTACACTCTGCGACATGGAAATCATCTCATTGCAATCTGGAAGCAGCGGTAACTGCATTTACGTGGAAACCGATGGTGTGCGTCTGTTGTTCGATGCCGGAATCAGCGGACGAGCGGCCGAAATACGCCTGGCCGAGCATGGAAAAGAAATTCGTGACTGTGACGCGTTAATCATTTCGCACGATCATCGCGATCACATTTGTGCGATGGGCACCTTCCATCGTAAATTTGGATTACCCGTTTACGTGACTCGCCGAACGTTTGATGCGGCGAGGAACCGGATCAAAATTGGCAAGCTGTCGGACGTTAGGCACTTTGTTGCTGGCGAAACGATTCAGTTTGGCAGCGTCCAAGTGGAAACACTTTCGACACCTCACGACGCGGTGGACGGCGTGGTCTTTATTGTTGATGACACCAACCATCGCTTCGGTTTATTGACCGATCTAGGCCATGTCTTTGACGGTCTTAGCGACGCGATGGCATCGTTGGACGCGGTCATTATCGAAAGCAATTACGACCCGGGAATGTTGCGGGACGGGCCGTATCCAGATTTCTTAAAAGATCGGATCAGCGGACCACGCGGTCACTTGTCGAACGAAGATTCCGCCGAACTGCTGAAGTTTGCGTCAGCTTCGCGATTGAAATGGGCCTGCCTGGGACATTTGTCTCAGCAGAACAATGATCCCGAAATCGCAATCAAGACGCATCACCAAATCCTCGGCGATTGTTTCCCCGTAACTTGTGCCGACCGAAAAGCGGTCAGCACGGTGATGACGCTGGCGAAAGAGGAATAACAACTACGCGTCGTGGACGCTGGCGATAACACTCGCTTTGCCGTCTTTCGCCCCGCTCAGGCACTGCCTGGGCTGATGAAAATTTGTCGCTGTCAACTTGCAGCAACCCTTGAAAGTAGGCCGTAGCGAGCCATAGCGAGTTACGGCGGTGGGGCATCATCCCGCGAGTTTTGTTACGCGAGTTTCGTTGCGCGAGTTTCGTTGCGCGAGTTTCGTTGCGCGTGGACGCGCGGGGCGATGCCCACGCGGTTAAACCTTTCACGGCATCGCCCATACCCGGCTGATCGAAACTGGCCGCGATTACTCAGACGCTGGTTCGCCGCTGCCCAGTTGTGCCAACACTTGAAGCACGCCGTTGAGGTGGGCGAGTCTTGGTCCGAACCGATCCACGAATTCGTTCAGCATGTATTCACCTTCGATCAAGTGATCTTCGCTGTCCTGAATTTCTTCGGTCAGACTTGCAAGAAATTCTGTTTGCACTTTGCTGAGCGTCTCGGCGGCCTGGCGACAGGACTTTGAGAGTTCAGGATTCGCATTCTTCCATTGCTGCAATTCACTAGAACGCTGATTCTGAGCGGCATTGTTCTGCTGGACCAAGCTCTCCAGCAATTTGTTTTGCTGTTGCTGGCCGATGGCGATCTGACGAAGCAATTCAACCGCCACACGGTCGTTTGATGCAGGTGGAGCCGCATCAGTCTCTGGCGAAACGTCGATTCTGAACATGGGCGAAATAGGTTCGTGATCGTATGACATATTGAATGATGCTCGCGGGCGCTTTGGGGAAATAGCTAATTTGAGAGTCAGCGGGATCAAATCAGAAACTGCAACTTGCTTGCTTACTATAACCAACGAAAAATTGCGTTGTCGAGCATTCGTTACTCACATTCCCATTTTGTTGGCTCAAGCAGGAAAGAACTGATAGAAACGTCAGCTTTTTCCTTGCTTCTCTAATCATCATCGTGCGTGTTTCACGGGCGAAATCATTCGTGCCGATGCAGGATGACCGCTAAAGTCCGCACAACCGGATGGCCGAAACAGGAAGTGGGACTTCTCGCAAAATCTCGGTCCCATTTCTTTTCACCCTCCCCCTGTGGTTCGGATACGCATGCCCGTCAGTGCTGTCGCTCTTGCCTATTTTACCGTCGTCGAAGATCAACGCACGGGGTGGACCGGAGGACTGCTGCTGCTTAGCAGTGGTGGACGTCCGCTCGAATTCCAATGCACGCTACCTGTTCGCCCTTCGCGTGCCCACGAAATTTTATTCGGTGTTTCACTGCGTGAGCATTTGATCGGTGAAGTCATCGGCCCGTTGCTGGTCAAAAAATGCCGCACGCCAATTTCGATGCTCTGTTGCGACCAACCCGAATCGATGGCGATGGACGGAGTCACCGACTTTCCGATTGCGTTGGTGGTCGATGCGGCGGAAGAAGAAGAGGGACCGATTTCCAGCGACACGCTCACCGGTTGTGGCGACGTCATGCTTGCCGGCACGCAATTGTTGGTCCCGATGGAACAGGTCGAACAGGCAGCCTTGGTCGCCGATCAAATGAAAGATCTCGCCGACGCCAGTGAACCGTTTGAAAGAATTCGCGAAGCCATCAAAGAAGCACACTCACAAATCGCACGCTCTCAACAAGCGAGCCAGCGGGAAGCGGCTTAACGTATCTTTGAAATAGACGTAGGCCGAAACAAGCGAAACGCAGTTCCGGCAATCCAACGCACGATAATGCAGCCGAACAATGCCATTGCCGGAACTTCGCTTCGCTTGTTCCGGCCTACGTCATCACCGACGCAAACGCAATGAAAAACATGCTCAGTTCCTCGGCCGCTCTTACCACCGAAATCGATTCCGCCAACAGTTGGATCGCGGACGACTTGGTTCCCAGCGGAACGCATGAACTATGTTTGGAAACCATCTCACCGCGATCGATCCCGATTAAGGTCTCCAAGATCACGACGCGCACCACCGGGTTTCTGTTTCCAGAAGCCGGACAATGGTTGCCACCCAAGATCCCCGGAACCGCGCCCGCCGATCCGGCTGCGGTCAAGAAGCGATTGAAGTCAATCAAGCGAACTCGCATCAAGCCGCCCGGCGACATCGTCAAGCTGCAAGATCGATTGTTCTATCTATTGCAGCCACCGCTCGATCTGTTGGTCGGCAGCGGGCAATTGAACTTTCCGTTTGAACCGTTTCCCTATCAACTCGATGGCATCGCGTTTTTGTTCCCTCGCTACGCCGCCGTGTTGGCTGATGAAATGGGATTGGGAAAAACGATGCAAGCGATCAGCACGATTCGCTTGCTGCTGTGCAGCGGCCAGGCTCGCAGCGTATTACTCGTCTGCCCCAAACCGCTGGTCAGCAATTGGCTACGTGAATTCAGCGTTTGGGCACCCGAAATTCCGATCATGGCGATCGAAGGCAACGCGGCCAAGCGAGAACTGGCTTGGCGCAGCCCTGAAATTCCCGTCAAAGTCGCCAATTACGAACTGCTGATGCGAGACAAAGACATTGTCCTGGAAAGTGGTTTGCACTTCGACCTAGTCACGCTTGACGAGGCTCAGCGAATCAAAAATCGCAACAGCACAACGGCCGAGATCGTTCGCGAAATTCCTCGTACGCGATCATGGGCGCTCACCGGCACGCCCGTTGAAAATTCACCTGACGATCTGGTAGGAATTTTCGACTACCTGCAACCGGGATACCTGACCGTCGGGATGCCGATGCCAGAAATGGCCAAGCGCGCCGACGATTACATCCTGCGACGCACCAAAGAAATGGTCATGGAAGACATGCCGCCCAAACTGTATCGCGATGCAGAACTGGACTTAACATCAGAGCAATGGACAACCTATGAATCCGCCGAAAAAGAAGGCGTCATTCACTTAGAAGAACTGGAACAGCAGTTGACCATCCAGCACGTCTTCGAGCTGGTTCTGCGTTTGAAGCAGATTTGCAACTTTGACCCAGTCACCGGATCGAGTGCAAAGCTGGAACGTTTGGTCGCCGACATGGAAGAAGTCTCGGCGAGTGGAAAGAAAGCGATCGTGTTTAGCCAATGGGTGGGATCGGTCCAGAAAATGCGACCGGCGCTGGAGCGTTTCAATCCACTGGAATACCACGGAAAAATCCCGCACAAACAACGCGAAACGGTGATCGACGAATTCAAAAACGATCCCAGTCGTAGCGTAATTTTGATGAGCTACGGTGCGGGCAGTGTTGGACTAAATCTGCAGTTCTGTGAGTATGTGTTTTTGTTTGATCGCTGGTGGAATCCGGCCATTGAAGATCAAGCGATCAATCGCGCTCACCGAATCGGTGCCAAGGGCGCGGTAACGGTCACTCGAATGTTGGCGATGAACACGATCGAACAACGCATTGCTTCGGTGCTGGACGCGAAACGCGAGATGTTCAACACGCTGTTTTCACCCGAAGGCGACACGCAAGCCAAACCTAACCACGGCGGCGGACTGACCCGCGACGAAATCTTCGGTCTGTTCGACTTGCGAGCCCCAGGCGGCAAGAAGGTCGCTTGATTCTGGTTTCTGGCAGTCAGCGTCGGCATTTTCATCAAGCGCGTTAGTAGCGCAGACGAAAGCCTCCACCGCAACGCGGGCGAGGCCGGGCGGTCGGGAAGGGGGCAGCGTTGCTAGTAAACCCTCTCCCTCGCTTTGGCTCGACCTCTCCCAAAGGTAGAAGTGTCAGTTTGTTGAGCGGTAGAAATGAAGCAATGCCAATTGCTATTCAACCAAGCAGTTTAACCATTGTCCCAAAATAACTTCCCGGTTTTTCCCGTAGCTGGGACCGCCAGGGTTCAGTCCATCATTAGCTGTTCCCGACTGAACCCTGGCGGGCCCAGCTACAGAAGATTTCACCAAACAAGGAACTTGTTTCTGGACAGGTTCCTTAGCCACTAGCTTTGCATTGCGAGAGCCGGTGTTTGCATCGTCGGAAGCAAGTTTGGCAACAGTGACGTGGGAATGCCTAAACGGTGCGCAAGGTAGCGTAGGAAACCGGCCTCCTGTTCGCCGAAACGCAGCCCGTCGCACAGGGCATCGGCGAACGCTAGCAGCAGAGCTTGGCGATCCGCCGGTGGGACCAAACGCAAAGATTCGACTGCGTCGTCCAAGTCTTCAAATCGGTAAGCGTCAACAGTCAAGATTGGCATCGAGTTTAGCTGAGCGGCTGCCCAGATCTTACCGGCTCTCAGTTCTGCCATCGCACCGCAGCCGCCAAGCGTGACGCCGATTGACGTCACTTCCAGCAGCGGTCGGACGCTGTTGTTAAAGCTGTTGTATTGTGTTGCCGGAAAAGGCACCGGGTTACCGATTGCGTCGGCAAAAATCCGCAGCCAACCCTGGGCGATCCAGTCTTTATCTGACACCAATGACGATAGCTCGTTGATCAAGGGTGCAAGTGACGCCGATTGGTCGGGACCAACGTTCTGCAGTAGTGTTTCCATCAAAGCGAATCGTTGCGCCGGATGAAAATCATCGATCAGAACCCACAACGATGACACCGGACCCGAGTATTGACCATCACTAAGTTGATCGACGCAAATGCGATTCGCTGGATCAAAACAAACAAGCGTTGGCAGGGTCAATACAGCAGCTTCGCTGTCTTGGAACAGTGCGATCAGGGTCGAATCAATGCCCGCAATCGCTGGATCGATCCGTGGATCAGTTCCACTTGCATCGACGAAGTTTTCAGCGTTGGTTGTACCAGTCGCATCGTTGCCTAATGGCGAGCCTGACGAGTGAAGCCTTTCTTCACTGACCCGATCCTTGCTAACCAAGGGCGTGCCATCCCAGGTTCGATCAGTAAGCATAATTCTTTGACTCAGCCGGGGGTGCGTTGAAAACATTCCACCCGAATATCCACTAGCACTTGCAAACATCAGTTGAGCAAATCGCTTTGCTTGGGGACACCGAACGCGACTGCCTTGCGGGTGTCCAAGAATCCGGCGCATCGATTGAGCGACGGGATCCGAGGTCCTGAGTGATTTTCCGGCCCAGCGGTCTGCCTGCATTTTTCGTTTGCGATTCAACTTTGCGACGACCATGGAACTAAACAAGGAACCTGCCAATCCCATCGGCCACAAAGCCATCCCAAGACAAAGGAAGCAGAAGCCCCACTTCAAGGTAAACATTGCCGAAAAGTGATTTCTTGCTGGACACGAGAACATTTGCCAGCCTTTGCGGAGCAACGTTTCCGATGAATACCGCACGCTGTTTGCCGCCATGGAAACAGCGAGCAATCGCATGCTGTGAACCATCTTGTTTGAGCGGATGATCGAAAATTCGTGAGCCAGGATGCCTTTGGCTTGCACATCGTCAAACTGTTTTAGTCCATTAGTGACGACCAAAACAGAATTCTCGGCGCGTCGGCCTAGCACAAACGAATTGATGCCTTCTTCTTTGTGCAAAACAAAAATTCTAGGCACCGGAATTTGAAACGTCTCAGCAAGCTCCTCCGCGGTACTCTGCAGGTTTTCCAATCCGCCTTCCAGCGAAGAAGATTCCAGTTCCAAGCAACCCAGGTCTTCAACAATCGCTTCGCCACCCTTTTTGAGCCGAACGAGATGATAGATAGTTGAAATTTGAATGACAAAAACCGAAACAATTCCACCGAGGAAAAATCCCACCACTCCGTACCAGCCTAAGATCGGAACAGCTTTCATCGCGCTACTAACCAACAGCGACGCTTCCATCTTCAAGCCATCGGGACCGCTGATCGCGTGATGCCAATCAATCCGTGTGAAGCAGACCGCAAAGTCTTTCCAGTCTTCGACCGAAGCACCACTGCTGGCGATCAAATCGGGCAGGTCAGCGCCATAGGCGTCCGCTTGCCATGCGTAGTATTCCAACTGAAGCCCGGTGTACATCATCAGCAACGCAGCCAGGCCGATGCCGGATAAGATGAATGCGGTCAATTGAGTCAGCAGGCTGTAGCAGCCAACGACGAACCAGGATGAAAGCGTACGCATGGTTCTTAGTTCCCTGTTAAGAAGGGGTTCGTTTTAATTCCAGCACGCATCAGCATTTCTTGTTGCTGTTGTTTGCGTTGCATTTCCTTGTCGGCCTCGCTGGTGCTGGTCATCGCCGCCGAATTTGATTGAATCGGTGTCGTGGTCGCGACTGCCGCTGGCAAGCTGCTTGTGACGCTGGTTGGTGACGCAGCAATATTGTCATCAGTGACGTCGTTCGCGGTGGCTTTTCCGACTGCGATTGATGCGTTGAAATCCTGAGGATTGATTTGTTGCGATAGCCATTGAAGCGATTCGTCGAACCCAGCACTTGGAACCTGGCCATGCGATTCGCAATCGACCTCAAAGACGGCTAGGTTTTCTTCGACTGCGTGTGCCATCGCCATAACTTCTGATTTTCGGACGATGCGATCGTTGGGCGAACAAACCAACATGGTCGGTTTGGTATTGATTTCGGCGTGAGCGATTGGCATCGATCGTTTGACTTCCTTCATCAAGAAAGCGACGTCATCGGCAGCAATCCGTGACACTTCAACGCAACTGGCAAAATCCATCATGCAAGCCGGCGCAAAGGCGATGCAACCTTGGATTCGGTCGTCGTGCTGAGCCAACAGCAACGCTTGCTTTCCACCTGAACTTTGACCAATCGAATAGACTTGTTGGGAATCAATTTCGGGGAAGGTTGCCAGCGCGAAATCCAACGCTCGAGTTGCATTGATTAGCCCCGCCTTCGACGCAACGTAGGCGCGAACCATCGTGGCAATCTCGTCTTTGGATGGCTCACGTTCAAAACTAGGTTGGCATCCATCAGTGGCGTACCCAATGACGGCGTAGCCCGCTTGCGCGTACGCGATCATGGGTTCCATATCGTCGTCGGTCAAACTCATGCCCGAAAACAGGTAGGCACCAGGGCCGTTGAAAATCAACGCTGGTGTCTTGCCACTTTGTTGTTCAGGATTATTGCTTTGCTGTTCAGTTTTACTGGGCAACAGAATACGAATCTCGCTTGCGTGTCCGGGTTGTCCCGCTGGAACTGGCAAGGTGACTGCATACTCCATCACGCCGTCAGCAATCCATTGACCATCGGGCCGATCCGGGAAACTGACTGTGGGGACATCCGACAGATCGAATCGGTCCATCGAATCGGGTGCCATCGCGGGCATCTCGAATCCGCATCCAGCCATGCTGATGCAGGCCAGGATTGGCAAGAACCCTACGAGTTTATTAATTGATACAGTCGGTAAAAGTGACATAGAGCGTTCCAGGATCCATGTTGGATTGATTTTCGGGGGGCGAGCTAGACGTCGTCTGTCGAAAAGTAGCTCACGGAAACTGCGTCGCTGCGAAAAACTAATGCTGATCAAAAAACTCTGCTGATTCCCGCCAAACCAAAATGCCGTCCAAATTGCAGCCCGAAATGCCGTCCCACACCCGCGTTCTCTAAGAATGCGTTACATTGCCCGGTGTCACGAATTGTTCCGCTCGTTCGATCGTTAAGAGCGTGCGACTTCTTAGTGTCGCCTTTCGCTGCTATGAGGGAATCTTAGTCAAGGTGAAATTCGGGTTTTCTTTGGAAGTTCCGATTTGCATCGCAAGCTGCTATTCGATCGTACGAGGGGTAGCCCGCAGATCATTCAA
>NZ_LWSK01000091.1 GCF_001642955.1 Rubripirellula obstinata
GATTTAGCGGCCCAGCTGCTGGCCGTAAGGCCTCGGGAAGTGTGGCAACGGCACATTTCCCTGATCGCCAGCATGTAGGCCGTAGCGAGCCATAGCGAGCCATAGCGAGTTACGGCGGTGCGCAAATTGCCGTAACTCGCTATGGCTCGCTACGGCCTACTTTCAAGGGTCGCTAGCAGACTCTGATGAAAATGCAGGTGATCACGAAGGTAGGTCGTACCAACGGTGCTCTTTGAAGACATCGATTGTGGAACACACCGGATTTGTCGGGTTGCTACAAGTCGACAAAGACACATTTTCATCACCCCAGCCTCGGGCAGTGTGGTATGCCCGGCCGCTTACGCGTCGCGGCTCACAGTTTGGCCAGCAGTCTGCTTTGGTTTCGCCATGTGTCGTAAAGCCCGGCCGCTTACGCGTCGCGGCTCACAGTTTGGCCAGCCAGTCTGCTTTGGTTTCGCCATGTGTCGTAAGCCCGGCCGCTTACGCGTCGCGGCTCACAGTTTGGCCAGCCAGTCTGCTTTGGTTTCGCCATGTGTCGTATGACGAGATTGACGAGTTTGCGCGCCACTGATGGCACCATTTGAGCTAGACGTTCGCGATCGCGTGGCGGCTGATCAGAGTGGCGGTGCCAACCCGTTTCCTAACGAATGCCTTCGCGACGAAGCGTCAATTCGCGAACGATTGTTCCGCCTGCGGTAAATCCATTCGGGATGTAACTGTTTTCGTCCAACGGAATCGAAACAACGACGGTAACTTCATCGGTGTCGCGATCGATCGCTGCGGGGCTGACATTCACATCAACGCTGGAAACCCCAAGAGTCGCCATCACTGTGCGAGCCTGATCTTGCACCTCGGCGACGGTTGCACCGGGGATGATTCCGACGCGGCATGCTTCGTAAACCGCGTTGTCGGCGGTGTGCCGAATCATTGCCACTCGGCATAGTTCCAGCGAAGTAAAGAACAAAGCGAACAACAGCGTCGAAACCAAGGCAAACTCAACTGCCGCGGCTCCCTTGCGATTGGGCTTTGTGCTTCCAATCGAGGATCCACGTTGTTGTTGGATGCGACTTGGTCGCTGTGTTACTGTCTTCATCATGTCATCTCAGGTTCTAGAGAACTCAGTTTCAATCGTTTGTGATCCGCAACTACTTCGTCATCATCGTGCTTAGCGTTAACGCGATTTCACGATAGATTTCGGCCAGTTGATCGCCGTTGTCTGCATGGAAGTGTCTGCCGCCGCCAATGTTGGCAACGTCAATCATGCGAGGCCGATCAGCATCGGTACCAAAGGTGATGGTGTGAATGATGACGCCGTCATCAGCCAGTGTCGTTGCAACGGCGGCGGGTTCAGGACCGCGATTGTGACGACCATCCGTCATCACAATCAAAGTACGCTCAACGAATTCCGGACTACGGCTTCGATCCATCAAGTTGGAACCGGCCTGCATTCCACGCGAAATACTGGTGAAACCACCGACGGGAAGGGCCGCCATCGCCTCGCTGATCTCAGTCAAATCACCCGTCAATTCGACGTCCTCGGACGCAGTGTCGTTGTAGGACGACAAACCAACTTGCTCGTCCACAGGCGTGCTGCTGAGCGTTGCAATGAAGATATTAATTGCATTGACCAGTTCATTAAACTTCTGTCCAGCCATCGAACCACTGCGGTCGACCACCAAGACGATATCACGTTCAATGTAAGACGCGGTTGAGCTGGTTTGTGGTTCAAAAACGTTGACGTCAAAAAAACCACCAAAGAACAATGGCACGGGCCCCGAAAGCGATCCAGCAACGCGTCGTCCATCGACTTGGACACTATTGCTTGGGCTTCCGCCAGCATTGAAGTCAAATTTACCGGACACCAATTCAGTGCTACGTCCAAACGTGAACTCTGATGCATCCACCAGTAACGGTTCGCCGTTAACACGGTTGGCGGCTGCGATTTGTTGGCCGCGTTGAATCGCTGCACCGCGATCCAGCGATGTCGATAGTTCGATCGCAGCAGCTTTGGATGCGGCATCGGTGGCCGAACGTAATTCGGTGCGGGTCAATTGCATGAATGCAATGTCAACCGAGAAGGCGACTGCGACCATGAAGCCGACCAGCATGATCAGGATCAGAACCAGCATCGCTCCGCGTCTAGCTTTGGGGCGTGTTGCTTTAGGTTGGCGTGCTGGAGCAAAAATTTGGTTTACTTGTTTTAGTTGATTTGACATCAGTTTCGATTATTCCTTCAGCATCACGACGCGGGCGGTTAAGTCTCGGTTTGGAATGAACTGTCCCACCAGCGGGCTGTTGGTAGCCGTGGGAGCGGACACTTCAATCACTATTTCTTCCCCGCGTGCGAAGCTGGCGGTATCACCGCCTGGGAAGTTGACGCTAAAGTCCGTAACGCCACGGGAGTTCAAAATGTTGTTAACGCGGTCCTCCGCATTGGTATTGCCTGACCCAACTCGAACGGCTTCGCGAATCCCTTCGTACGCAGCCGCGTTAAGCGACTGTTTCAGGAAGATAAAGCTGGAAGCTTCAATCGAACCAAATACCAAGATCACCAACACTGGCAAGCAAACCGCCAATTCGACGGTCGCAAGTCCACGCCGGCGACGGGCATGGTTTGGGGAACTTGTTTCTGTACAGCTATGTTTTTTTTGTTTGATTCGCATCGACAATGGACCGGTCAAAGAAAAGATAATGGGATCGATCTAAATCGGTTTACGACTTGTCGGTTGCGGCGGTGTCTTCGCCGGTTGCCGGTTGCATCGGAACGCCATGCTTGGAAAGAATTGTGTTGAAGTTCGATGCGATTTCTTGCCAATAATCATTGGTTCGGAAATGCAGCGGCTTTACCGCCACACCACGACTGGCATCGGCCAGTGTTGAACGCAGCCGAAGGATGGGCCCGGCGAAACGGTTGGTCAGTTTCAGTGTGTCCCAGACAAATGCTGGGATCAGTGCCATCGTGATGATGAAGAAAGGCAGGAACCTTTTCATCGTGTCTGCAAAGGTTTGTCCCCAACCAGCGTCGGGTTGCTCGAACAAGCGAATCCAAATCGTGAGTGCCAGGGCATTGCAGACGAAAAACACGACCCAGTGGACGGCAATTTTCTTAAGCACGCCGCCTTGGACTTCGGGATCGACCAGGGCGATGCGTCGTTTGGTGTTGGCTTGGCTCACGGTAGCTCTGCTTCTGTTTTAAAAGACGGTATTCAGACGAAGGGTGATTCAGCCGGAATTCACGTCCATGAAAACGGAACAAGATCCCAGCTCATTGAACCTACGACACAGAACCGATCGATGAGTCCGATCAGGAAGAAAATGACGCCAGGAAACCGAACCCAGTCGTCAAAAAAAAGAAATTAGAGTGGTTCAGCCTGAATGTTTCGCCAAGGCAACACAGTGCAAAACCAGAACAACCGCTACAGCCGCACTCTGGTGAAGGATCGGTAGTGCCGCTGGTTCAGGATTTTGCCGGTTCGGATTCCTGCCGCAACGACGTCACTTCATAGAGATCAGTCCGACGATCTTTCCAATTTGTGACGCTGCCGCGTTGCCGATGCCGCTTCAGAAGTTCTAGGTCCACGTCATGGATGATGACGGTTTCGATGTTTGCATTGGCTTCGGCCCCAATGCCGTCTCTCGCAAAGGTTACGTCACAGGGCGTGAAGATCGCTGATTGAGCGTAGTGGATATCCGCATTTTCAACGAACGGCAAATTGCCGGTGCATCCCGCGATCGCGACATAGACATCGTTCTCGACACACCTAGCGGCGGCGCAAGTTCGTACGCGTTGGAAACCGCTTTGAGTGTCAGTGTTGAACGGCACAAAGATGATGTCCGCGCCGCGGGCGGCGGCCAACCGACCTAGTTCCGGGAATTCACAATCGTAACAAACCTGAATCGCAATTTTGCCGCAATCAGTGTCGAAGACTTCCATTGACGGTCCGCCTTCGACGCCCCACCAAGTTCGTTCGCTAGGCGTGATGTGAAGCTTGTACTGCTTGTCAATTTTCCCGTCGCGGTGAAACAGAAACGCGACGTTAAACAAACGCTCTTCTTCGACAACGAAGTGAGATCCAGCGATGATATTGGTGTCAAACTTCACCGCCATGTCCGAAAAGATTTCCAGGATTTGTGGTGTGAAATCAGCGAGCCGTCGTGCTGCTTCGCCTGGTCGCAGAGCTGGAATGATGGACAGCAATTGAGTTGAAAACAGCTCGGGGAATAGCAAGAAATCGCATTTGTAATCCCCAGCAACATCGACAAAGTATCGGATTTGGCTGGCGAATTCATCAAAGTCGCCAATCGAACGCATTTGGTATTGGACCGCGCCGATGCGAACCGGACGAACGGTTCGGCGGTGTCGCCGTTTGCTGGCTGGTGCGTAGTCAAGGTTCCGCCATTCCAGAAAAGTCGCGTACCCACAGCTCTCGGTATCCGTGGGCAGGTAATTACTAAGAAGTCCTTGCAGCGAAAAACCGTTGGAGATTTGTGGAGTTAATACAGGATCGAAGATCGACTTGTTCACCACGCGGTCAACGTATTCAGACGCCTTCAGCTTATCAGCGAACTTGTGGTAACCGGGGATACGACCGCCGACAATCATCTGCTCGACGTTGCGGCTTCGGCAAAGATCTTTGCGAGCGTCATAGAGGCGGCGTGACAATCGCATGCCGCGGAAATCCGGATCCACCATGATCTCGATCCCGTAAAGCGTATCGCCATCGGGTTTGTGATTTCTGATGTAACCCGAGTCGGCTGTTTTTTTCCAGTCGTGCCATTCCAGGTCGTCGTCATAATCCAGCAGCAAGCAACTGCTGCTGGCCACCAAGCGACCATCGCACTCGACCACCAATTGGCCTTCAGGAAACTGGGCCAATTGGCTTTCAATTTGATCCTTCCCCCACGGCTCCATCTCGCCAAAGCATTTCTTTTGAATGGCAACCAGCGTTTCGTAATCATCAATCCGCATGGGGCGAACGATTAACGCTCGTTCAAATTCAGATACGTCAAAATCGGGTTCGCTTTGATCGCTAGTGTCTGAAAGCGACACGTGGTCGATGGGGTTGGAAAGATCCATAAATGCGGCAAGCCACAACAAGAAAAAGGGCGTAAAGGGAAAAAGAGGAAAGGTGATCCGAGCTAAGGAACTGTCCTGAAACAAGTTCCGTATTTGGCGAAATTTTTCGTAGCTGGGCCCGCCAGGGTTCAGTCGGGTACAGCTAATGATGGCCTGAGCAGGAACTGAGCAGGAACTGAGCAGGAGCTGAGCCCTGGCGGGCCCAGCTACGGGAAAATCGGGAAGTTGTATTGTGACAGTTCCTAAGCTTCAGCAATGACCGTAATTTGTTCGCGGTCCGGAATATTTGAAACGGGCGGGGCGACCGCTTCTTTGGGCGACGGCGTCAGGTAGGTGTAACCCGAAAGCGCCTTTTCAAATGCCGCGATCGTTTGCCCGGCTTGTTGATGGCTGATCCGTTGATCGGAAATCGCGTCCTCGACCGACTCCTGAATTCGTTCCATCAACTCGCGATCTTCGTACTGGACGTAGCCCAAGACCTCGGAAACTGTGTCACCCTTTACAATCGAGCGGATTTTGGCGGCATTGCCTTCGCATTCGACATGCACCGCATGGGTGTCGCCAAAAAGGTTGTGGAGATCGCCCAGGATTTCCTGGTAAGCGCCCACCATAAAAACCGCTAGTTGGTAAGATTCGCCGGATTGAATGGGATGCAATTTCAGGGTTTTTGTTCGGCCTTCTCCGCAAACAAACGAATCAACTTTGCCATCGCTGTCACAGGTGATATCCCCAAGGACCGCATGCCGAGTTGGCTCTTCGCTTAACCGGTGAATGGGCATGATTGGGAACAGTTGATCGATGGCCCATGCATCGGGCATGGATTGGAAAAGTGAAAAGTTGACGAAGTAGATGTCGGAAAGCATTCGGTCCAAGTGCTTCAGTTCGGATGACACCGATTCTTGCGTTTCCGAAATTGAACGGATGCGATGGCAGAGTGCAAAGTACAGGTTCTCCGCTGCAACGCGCTGTTCCAGCGGCAAATACCCGCCGCTGAACAAGTTCATGCAAAGGTCCAGCGAAACCTGCGCATCGTGAAAGGTTTCCATCATGTTGGTCGGTGTCAGCCCATTGAATCCAAGCCACAGATCATGAACGGGTTGTTCGTAGTGTTCCGGTGGGCCTTCGACTTCGTCGCCGGATTCGTTGTCGTTTGCTTCGGCCCAATCAGGGATGACGGGTTTGCCTTGCGACGTCACGCCAATGGTTTCCATCACCAACACACTGTGCTGTGCTGCGACGGCACGGCCGCTTTCGGAGATCAGTTGTGGGTGCGGCACACCGGCTTCGTCGCAAACGCTTTGCACGTGATAGACCACGTCGTTGGCGTATTCTTGAATCGTGTAATTCATGCTGGATTCGGTGTCAGTGCGAGAACCGTCATAGTCCACGCCCAACCCGCCGCCAACGTCAAGATACTGAAGCCCCGCACCGCGCCGCTGAAGATCAACGTAGATTCGTGCCGCTTCCAGGATCGCGGATTTCAGTTGACGAATGTTTCCGATTTGGCTGCCAACATGAAAGTGCAGCAACTGAAAACAATCGGCCAAGTCCATCGCGATCAAACGATCCAGCGCGGCAAGGACTTCGGCGACCGTCAAACCAAACTTGCTACGGTAACCGCCACTGGCTTGCCATCGTCCGCTACCGCGAGTAGCCAACTTGACTCGCATGCCAAAGGTTGGACGCACACCGATTTCCGCGGCGACGCGAAGGATCAAATCCAGCTCGCTGGCTTTTTCGATGACTGGAATCACCGTGCGCCCGAAACGCTGGGCCATCATCGCCAATCGAATGAATTCTTCGTCCTTGAAACCGTTGCAGATAATTGGAACGCTGGGGCTGCTCATCGCGACCGCAGCCAACAGTTCGGGTTTGCTGCCCGCTTCGATGCCGAACCCTAGCTTGGCACCCTCGCTGACGATTTGCTGAACAACTTCGCGCTGCTGATTCACCTTGATCGGGAAAACGCATCGATAGCGATTTTGGTAACCGTAATCTTGAATCGATTTTGCAAAGCACTGATCAAGTTGTTGCAGTCGGTCTCTGAGGATTCCGTTGAATCGCAACAAAACCGGAAGCTCCAACCCGCGGTCTTGCAAGCTGTCAACGATGCTCTTCAGATCGATCGACGATTCCGCGGAACGATCCGGCGAGACGACAATGTTGCCGTCATCGGAAATTGAAAAATATCCGTCACCCCAACGTTCAATTCCATACAACGAGGATGCGTCTTGGGTCGTCCAGTGTTTCGTCGTCTGCTTCAAGGGAGTTCACTTTCGTTTGCTTACGCTGGTTTCCTGCATGATTCGTTGCAGGCCGAGTTTGATTGCATCCCAGATTGTCTTGTGATCCGAATCATCGTCAACGGCGAAACGCACATAATTGGCAGTTTTCGGGTTCGTGGATCACGCCGACGCGGTAAGAAACGGTGAGTCTAAACGTTACCGCCGAAAGAGACCGTATTTCAGGATGCATCGAATGGCACTGACGCCATCTCGCCAGCCGATTTTTTTTCCATCGTCGTACCAACGATGGTGATACCGAATCGGTCGCTCGGTGAATTCAAGGCCCGCACGTGCCCACCGCGCCGTCAACTCGATCTCGATGCCAAAGCGGCGTTCTTGCAGATCGCCCAAGATCATTTCAAAGCTTTCCCGCCGCGCCATTTTGTAGCAGGTTTCGACGTCGCTAAGCCGTATGCCAATCGCAATGCTGGCCAGCAGCGTCAGTCCATTGTTGACGCTTTGGTGCCACCACGGTGAAAGCGATCGATCACAGTGGCCGTAGCGAGTCCCGTAAGCCACGTCCGCTTCGCCCGCCAGGATTGGTTGCAGCAGCAAGCGAAAGTCGGCCGGGTCGTATTCACGGTCCGCGTCTTGAATCACGATCACATCACCCGTGGCAACTTTGATGCCGGTGCGGATGGCGGCACCTTTGCCTTGGTTGACTGGATGATTTAACAAAATGATATCGTCATCGGATTCGAAAGGTTTGACAGCTTCCGCGGTTCCATCGTCGCTGCCGTCGTCAATCAGAATCATTTGCAACGGCAGTCCTGTTTTTCGCAGTCGATCGACGACGGAACCGATTGTTTTGCATTCATTGAAAACAGGAACGATGACTGACAAAACAAAATTATTTGGCAGAGGAAAAATCGCTAACTGTCGGCAAACGCTCGGTCCCAATTGAGATTGCATTCGTTGAAATGCTTCATCGCTCCAATCATGCGACACCGTGCTTGCGTTGTCACGAAGAGGCTGAAGATTATCGGGCATGTTTTTTGACAGTTCTTGAGTACGTTTGCGATGTTCGACAAGATGTTTGGAAACAAATTTTTTTTCAACATCATCGCGCAGTGTTTTACTTTGTTTTGAACAAGTGTGATGTCAGAAATCAAAATTGTCTTTCAGATTGTTGTTGACATCTTTGTTGGTCAACGCAACATTCATTGACGATTCAACGAGACGAGTTTGCGAGCTTTTTTTTCGCGGCTTGTCAATTTTCGAGCCTTCAGGAGACGCGTGTTATGCGCCGTTTGAAACCCACTGTTTTGTGTGTTCCCAACAACCCGCTGACCACGTGTCAATTGCTCTTTCTCGACTTCGAAACGCCGCCTGGACCATGGTGACGTTTCTGGCTCGGTTCGGTTGACCTGACCGTCCATCGCGCCACTGTTGAAGTCACGATCCTAGAATTCTGTCGCTAGAGTTCTGTCGTTGGGATTTAGGCAAGTTGAAATTGAAACTTTCCACGTTCTTTTGTTGCAAATCGATGAGACATTGTCTGGGTTTTTTTCCCAGTCTTTCGGATCGGTTTGCTTTTTGACGTCCACGCTGGTCCGAATGAGTCGGATCTTTGGGAACCACGCAACGAATGCGTGGATAAATACTTGGGTGGGCCGAACGGATTTGGCCGGCAGATTCGATCATTTGTTTCTGCGTTGAGGGAATGACCACCTTTTTTGTTTTTGTTTTGAACCTAGTTCAGCTTGTGTTTTGTTCCCGTTCAGGGACAGAATTGCGGCAAAATACGATATCAAAAACTCACGGCCGGTTGAGCATGATGCTTAACCGGCCGCTTTTTTAGCCGGAAATTGTGGGCCTTGTGGAGCTTATGCGACACACGGCAACCTTGCTGGCACGCCGTGTTTCGCAGAGTTCCACACGGCCGACAAGGTAGCGTTCCCAGAGCAGCCATCTTTTTTTTTTGCGGTGCCACGCTGGTTTCTCCGCGTCCTCTTTTGAAGACCAAATGGAACATCGTATCCGTTTTTCGTCTGCCGTATTTTTTTCGATTCGCGTGCTTGCACCTGTTCGTTTTCCTAGGGGACTCGATTGGAAAGTAATTCTGAATTCGTTAGCTGGTTGAGTGCTTGGGCGCTTGATGAAAAGAAGCCTAAGAAAATCGGCCATGCAGAACCCATCGATACTGGCCAGGTTGCTGGTTGCCAGGTTGCTGGTGACGCTGATCCTGGTTGCAAAGCGAGAAATCGCGATAAACCCACCACCACTGCTGGCGATCAGTTTCGATGCGGAAATAATCACGCCTTATCGAAGGGCCGCTCCACCAGCCGGTTTCAATTCGCTCGGGGCCCCATGATCGCAGCACGCGATAAGCAACATTGTGCAACAGAAAGCGATCAGGCAGATCGACTGATGAAGCAGTGTGACAAAATGAACCGTCTTCCCCGGCGACCAATAGCGTTAGCGGTGACTCCATCAGGGACAAGGGACGCCGCATCGCATCGCTTGCCTGAGGATGATGGGCCGAATTACCAGAGTACTGATTGTCAGAATACTGATTGTCAGAATACTGGGCGATTTGCCTTGGCCCACCGCGTTGCCTTGGCCCACCGCGTTGCCTTGGCATCGGGTTGCCGGCTAACGGGATCGTTCGATAGGCCGTTTCGGGAAGCGGATCTTTTCGCAACTGAACCCGGACGACTTGATCGCGACCCAAACGGTTGCTAAGCGAATCAACGAGGCGGCTGATGGAAGAGCCGGCGGTTGCTTTCCGGCTTTCTAGCGAATCGCCCAGCAGCGAAATTTGAGTGGTCCGAATTGGCCCGCTTAAGTTGACAGTCAATGTGATGCAATTAACGTCGGCAGGCAAACGAAGAGTTTCTAAACGACTGGAAAGCAAACCGCAAAGATGATCGGCATCGGTCGTCGGAGCAAAGAGACCGACTTGAAGGATCAGTGGCGGGTGGACCAACAGGTCCAGGCGACATGTGATGCGTAGTGCCCCACGCTTGCGTGTCGCCAAGCCCGCCCTGATCTTTTCCATCAATCGAGCGATTCGATCTTGCAGGATCGCGAGGTCGGAAGTCGGGTATTGAAGCTTCCATTTTTCGCAGTGTTCAATGGGAACGCGATGAACCACCAGCGGCGGATCAGACTCACCAAGAACCTCTTGAATCCGCTGCACCAGTAATGGTCCCAGCCGCGAAGCCAATCCGCTGCGAGGCAGTCTTAGCAGTTGGCCAATGTTGGCGATGCCCAAGCGATCGAGCGACTTCGCAGTCGGTTCGTCAATGCGAAGCGTCGTGATGCAAAGAGGTTCGATGAACGATTTTGCAGTTCCAGCATCCTGCGACGGCACGACCTGCGACGGCACAATGGTGCATCGTGGTGGCAGGTGATCTTGCGATTTTGTGATTGCGGTTCTGATTTGGTCGGTCATGCCATGCGCGACCGCCCATGCGGTTCCCTGGTGATCGGCGATCGCCATCCGCGCGGCCAAGCCCATTGAATCAAGCATTTGAGTGATCGACGTCAGCAACTCCGCTTCCCCGCCATGCAAATGTGCGATGCCGCTGATTTCGCAGATCAGCGATTCGCTTTGGTGACGCGGGTAACCCGACCAAGGTTTTTTGTCGATCGCTTCGATCGACACCAACGGCGAAACATGGTGATGAAACTTTTCGGCCAGTTGCTGCAGCACTTCTAAGTCTTCGCCAGGATCGTGCGGCAGAACTTTTGGCAAAGCGTTCTTTGAATCCTGAACCTGTTTAGCCACACAGAGTTCGCCGGCTTGGGCGACCGGCATTCCGATTCGCACGCCCGCCGATCGAGCCTTGGGGCAACATGCCAAGACACGACGTCCACGCCGTTGATGTTCTCCCCAAATTAGGATCGGAGCATGTTCGGCTTTTTCGCTGTTATTTTCGTCATGCTCAAGCTCGTCTTTTTCGTTCAGGCAGCGAATTGATTCCAGCGCCTGTTGATGACGCCTTCGTTGGATGGGCCAATTGGGAAGCCAGACGCACAGCAGCCGATTCATGAGATGGCATCCTTGATGCGGACGTGTTGAACTGGTCCGTATGTACTTGGTCCGTATGTATTTGGCCAGCGTCGTCCATCGTTACCTGCACTTGTCGTCCAGTGCCGATTCCAGCATGCGATCCTTGGCATCGGTCCAGAGTAAGTGTCCATGTGGGAAGCGATGAATGAAGTGAGTGATTTTGTTTTGAGATCGCGACGTGAAAACGTACTTCGGCAAACGTTGGTCGCCCGCGAACCGAACGTGGACGAACCAGAAAGCCCGTCGTGTGTCCTTCTTCGGCCGCCAGTTGAAAACGTCTGGCGTCGCGATCGTCCAGCCAAGCACCGACCGAAGCCCAGACCGCGGAAACTCCGGTGCAACGCAGCGCTTGGTCAATCGACCAAACGGCGTCTGCGGTTGTTGCCGGGCGCACCCAAATGATTTTTGATGGATCGATGCCCACGGCGGCTGCGGCGGGCGGGTAGAAATGGTTGCGGTCAGCGACAACGACCAGCGTGCCTTTCTTCTCGCGACGCGACGCGATTGCCAACGACAAGGCGGCCGCTCCACAGGCGTCTCCATCGGCGACCCATTCGCTGATCGCATCGACCCGCAACCCCGCGCCTCGCAATCCGGTTCCGGGCAACAATCGGTCAATCGCTTCGCTGCCGGTCGAAAACGTCTCTTTCTTTCCGCCGTGATTCGCCGCTGTCGTGATGCCGTGAACTCGGCCACGCAGTTGTTGCAGCAATTGTTCGTGCTTCGTTGCCGCAGGTTTGGCGGATGCCGTTTTCCTTGGCTTGGGCTCTGCTTTGACCGTTTGCGGCTTTGCCCTAAGCTGAGGTGCCGCAGTTTTCGTCATCACGGCTTTTGCTACCGCAGTTGTTACCGCTGTTGTTGTTGCTGCAGTTGTCGTTGCTGCAGTTGTCCTTATCGGGGCAAGAAACCCAAATGTCTGTTGAACGGCCATTGAAACTGATTTCTCCTTTTCCCTGGCTGATCGGTTTGAGTAAAGTCAATGGATGAGGAAGCATTCATTTGCTAGCAAACAAATGAACTCGTGTACAGTATTCTCGATCGGCCTTTGAGGCAACCCAGATGCAGAAAATCCGCTGGTTCTTTTTGATCCTGGCTATCGTTTTGATGATCGCGATGGCGGTCCAGAACAACGGGATGCAGGTGATTCGCCTATTCACGTTCGAAACTCGCGAAATGCCGCTGTCGGTTTTGCTGCTAGCGACCACCGGAATTGGCTTTTTGATGGGGGCACTGGTAACGGTGTCCATGCTGCGAAGTCGGCGGAAAAAGGAAAAGGAACGCGAGCGACAAGCCAAAGCGGCTTCCAATGAAGAGGCCAGCCCAAAGCCTGAACCCGCGATGGAAGACGATGCTGCCAGTAAGTTGGGAGAGCAGTAGGTCTGACCAGGTCTGACGAAAGCTCATTGAAAGAGGCAAGCTAAGCCGTGTTTAGTTATGTCGTCACCTACGAATAAGGCAGCGATTGCAAGTTGCAAATTGAACAATGCAAATTGCGAATTTTTCGTCCAGGGCTGCGTGCTTCATTTGGCAATTTGCAATGTTCATCTTGCAATTTGCAATCATCCCGGGGACTCCACAGAGCTGCCCAAAACACTTTCAACAGGCCTAGCCAGGATTCCGGCACCGAACTACTTGGCACGGCGACTCGATCGTCGCTGACTTTGTCGCTTCTGTTGCTGCTCTTGTCGCTGAGCCGCCATTAAGTCGTGTCGCAGCAGCACCAGACGAGCGAGATCGCCCATGCGGTTGAGGCCGCGAACATGAGGTTCTGGGATGTCGGTTTCGATGGCTGTTTGATTATCAGTTCCGCGAAGCGACTCGGTTGCAGTCGCCGAAACCGGGGATGCGGCAGGGGCGACGGCAGTGAAAGGAGCAACAGCAGTGTCGGTAAACAGAAGCATTTGAGTCATGGCATTGCCTGGGGCGAAAGGTGATGTGATCTGACAACACATGCATTCTTCGCTACCCCTGTGACACGTCTGGTCACTGCTCGCCCATAGAATCCGGAAAACTGGGGAATCCGGAAAACCGGGCAATCCGAAAAACCGGCCAACCCCGCTAAAACTAAACCGAGCGAACCCCCTGTCCGCCTTTGTGCTCCTTGGTGACGGACTATAATATAAGACCCACGAAACCTTTTCCGCCTGCCCGCCCACGGGAGACCACGCCGCTATCGTGCAAAAAACACACAAGGTCCTTGACGACGCTCCCGAGCGAAGTGTCTTGGCCCGGTTGATCACCCCGAGCGACAAGCCCGAGATCGATCCGCTGGAGGAACTTCATGGTTTGGCGACCACCGCAGGAACCGAGGTCGTCGATGAACTGGTCCAGCGCCGATCTTCCGCTGACCATTCAACTTATCTGGGCAAGGGCAAGGTCGAAGAACTGCGTTTGATGGTGGAACGCCACGACGCTGACATGGTCATCTTCGACAACGATCTGACGCCCGCGCAAACCCGCAATCTTGAAAAATCAGTTGGCACCAAAGTTCTCGATCGCACCGAACTGATCCTGGACATCTTTGCCGCCGGCGCGCGAACGCACGAATCGCGTCTGGCGATCGAACTGGCGCAACTTCAGTATCAATTGCCGCGACTCAAACGCATGTGGACTCACTTGTCTCGCCAAGCGATGGGCGTCGGCATGCGTGGTCCAGGTGAAAAGCAATTGGAAGTTGACCGCCGGCTCGCTCAAAAAAGAATTTCGGATTTGCGTAGCGAGTTAAAGGAAGTCGAAGAGCGGCGCGAGCGGCAAGTGGCTGCGAGAAAAGAAGCGCCGACGGTTTCTTTGGTCGGCTACACCAACGCAGGCAAGAGCACGTTGATGAATGCGTTGACCGATGCGTCGGTGTTGGCCCAAGACAAACTGTTCGCCACGCTAGACACTCGGACGCGGCGTTGGGCGCTGAACGGTTGGGGGACGGTGTTGCTTTCCGACACCGTCGGTTTTATTCGCGACCTGCCGCACTCGTTGGTCGCCAGCTTCAAATCAACACTTGAAGAAACTCGCCAAGCGGATTTGTTGCTGCACGTTGCCGACGCCAGCAGCCCCACCGTGTTTGAACAAATCGCAGCGGTCTATAAGGTGCTGACCGAATTAGGCATCGAGGAAAAAGACACGTTGCTGGTCCTGAACAAAATCGACGCGATCCCTAATCCGCTGATCCTGAATCGAGTTTTGGATCGTTACCCCAACGCGATCCCAGTCAGCGCGCGGGCCAGCAAGGGGTTGTCATTGCTGGTCGAAGCAGTCGGCGAAGCACTGGGCCGCGAGTTCCTGGATATCGAAGTCGAAGTTGATCCTTCGGACGGCAAGCTGTTGTCTTATTTGTCAGAGAAAGGCGAAGTCGTTTCGCGAGAATTTGGAAACCAGATGACGGTCGTTCATGTTCGCATGCCTGCCGGTTCGATGGGGCCAGTCCACAAGTCGGCCAAGTCAATCACGCCGGTCACTTTCGATCGCGACAAACCCGAAAGCGAGACGTCACCGGATGCTTCATCGGATGCGTCATCGGATACTTCATCGGATACTTCACCGGATACTTCGTCGAGTGACGTGGCTTAGTTGGATTCAGGCCGGTAAGAAGGCTGCATGCGTTTCAAACCAGAGAATTCGATCGCCATCGTGACCGGTGCCAGCAGTGGTATCGGGAAATGTTTGTGCGAACTGCTTGTTGCTCGCGGTGCGACGGTGGTGGCGACAGCGCGGCGACAGCATCGGCTGGACGATCTGGTCCAATCAACACTTAAATCAACACTGGGGCCAGGATCCATCATTCCGGTTGTCGGCGATTTAACCGATCCGATGGTGCGCCGGAAAGTGATCGATGTCGCGTGCCAAGTCGATGGCGGGCGCATCGATTTGTTGATCAACAATGCGGGCATCGGCGCGATCGGGCCTTTCGCTGACGCGTCGGCCGAACGACTTCGGCAAATCATGGAGGTCAACTTTTTTGCGCCGTTAGAGCTGACCCGATCTTGCTTGCCGTTTCTGCGAAAAGGTCGCTCGCCAGTGATTTGCAACATCGGCAGCGTCCTGGGGCACCGCGCCGTTCCAAACAAAAGTGAGTACTGCGCGAGCAAGTTTGCGATGCACGGTTTCAGTGATTCACTGCGAGCGGAATTGGTGACCGATAACATTCAAGTCACCTTGGTCAGCCCCAGCACAACCCGCAGCGAGTTCTTTGATTCGCTGGTCGACACCGAAGCTGGGCAATCGTCCAAGAGTTTCGGAAGCTGGCCGCCTGAAAAGGTCGCCAGAACGACACTCGCCGCGATCCAAGCACGTCGCAGCGAGGTGATTTTGAGTCTAGGTGGCAAAGCATTGGTCTACGCAGACCGCATCGCTCCGCCGATCATGAACGCAATCCTAGGCGTCCGCTGAACAGAGTTTTGTAGGCCGTAGCGCTTCTGTAGGCCGTAGCGAGTGGAGCGAGTTACGGCAGTTGCATCGCTGCCGTAACTCGCTGCGCTCGCTACGGCCTACTTTAGGGCTGCCGTTCGTCTTGCCACAAACGAGTTCACGTCAGGTCGTGGCTTTTTTTTGGGCCAGCATTTCTTCGACGGCGGCGACTGGGATTGGGATGCCTTTGAGCGTGCCCTCCACCACCATGCTGCCATCAACGACGCCTTGAAAGGCGGCCACGATCATTCGGCTGCGTCGCACTTTGAGTAGTCTGACCATCAGGATCAGTTGGTCGCCCGGCGTCACAATTCCGCGAAATTTGACATCATCGACTCCGCCAAAGCCGACCATCTCGGCACCCAGAAGGTCATTCTTTTGGCTATAGAAACTTGAAAGCTGAGCGACGGCTTCCAGCATAACCACACCTGGCATGATTGGCATGCCGGGCATGTGACCTCGCACCCAAAATTCATCCTCGCCAACTTCCTTCAAGGCAGCACAGACGTTCAGCTCGGTATCCTCGTACAGGATCGCCGTCAACTGTTCCATCTCGTGCCGCTGAGGATTCTGGACCCGGATCGCTTCGATGTCGGCGATCGGGTTTTCCAGGTCCAGTAGCTCCAAGTCGATGATGAATTTACCCTTGGGTGTTACCGTCATCTTGGGATCCTAAGTCTTGATCTTTTTGCGCTTTGCCTTGCGAGCCTTCGCACTTGCGGGACGACGACCGTGATTGGCCTTTTTGATTTTGTGTTGTGGCTTTGCCATTGATAAATCTCTTCTGGTGAAAAACGTCTGTTTTTGGAAGCTTGACAGGATAACAGCTTTTACGGCCTAGCGACAGTCGCTGCTGGACCGCTGATCATGCTGCCCGCGGATCCGCAAATTGGTCGCCGTGCTGGCCCAGCGTCTTCATAGCGAGATCGTCGTCTTAGTAGCGAGCTCGTCCGCTGCCTTGGTAGGGGGCGTTCAATCGCGACATTCCCATTTCTGGCTGAGCTTGAGCCGCGCTGTATCGGCCGCTTTTACGCACCGAAGGTGGGACCATCGGAGTGATTGCTGGAGCCCGTTTGGGTGCCGCAGGTGTCGCGCTGCGAGGGCTAAGCTGCCCAATCGCGAGTTGCCCGTTCGCGAGTTGCCCGTTCGCGTCGTCGCGTTGCACAGCGGTATCCTGTTTCTTGCGTTGGTACCATCCATCGGAACTCGACGAGGAATCGGCTAGCGAGGCCAGCGCGGTGCCGCGTGCTGGTTCGTTTAGCTCGGTTGGTGCGGGAAGGACGCGATTTCCAGCAGGTGCGGGGATTTCCTCGACTGCCGAAGCTTGAGCGATTCGACTCGGTGCATCGACCTTGGCGAACTTGCCGACCGGACCGCTGCCTTCGGACACCCAGGCGAGCCAATAATCTTGCAATTCAGCAAGCGAATCATAGCCGTAGTGTTTGCGTATGTTTTCGGTCCACGAAGGATGCTGCATATAGTCTTGCAGGAATGCGATGAACGTTCTGGCGTCTTTCTGGGCGATCAAAAATCGGCATACCGAATATCCCTGGGCGTACATCGGCAGAACATCGTTTGGGTATTCCGTCAGCAAGAACAACTGGTTCATCGCGATGCCGCGGCGGGTGCTTAGGAATTCGCGTAGCTTTGCTTCGTGCTTGCTGCGTTCGGCTTCATGTTCGACGGTTGTGCAGATTCCTTCATCAGCCCAGCGAGGCAGCGGGCGACCGAAGTGAGTCGCCAAAATCGTGTGCGTGACTTCGTGAGGCAGGACGCTGTCGAGAATTCGCTCGGGTGTTCCGACGACTTCCATTTGGAAATCACGCACCGGGGCTCGGTTGTAAGTCGTGACGCCTTGGGCGGCCAAAGTGGGCCCAGCGATGACGCGGATTGGGCATGGCGTTGGCCAAGCTGGCAGTCGTTTTCCCAGCCAATAGGTCGCCAAATCGTCGCGATAACGTTCAGCCGATTCGCCAACCGATTTTGCGAGAGCAGGCGTGGGGGCCTGAACGATGAAATTCTGAGTGCGAAATCCGGCACCGTTGGCGTCGCAAATCAAGGCCAACATCAGTCCGGCAAACGCCGCACTGGCAACAAAAAATCTGGCATCCATGCCGTCTTGGCTCCGTTCCATGGGGAAGGCGATCGCTCGCTGGGGCCCAGCTACCATTCATTGCAGCCACCAACCATCGAGCGGGACGGAGTGTAGGGCAAAGCAGAGAACTGCCGAAACCCGAATCCCTGAACTTGCGAGCGATTGTGTTGCGGGCAAGCAAATCGGCCGGAAGTTCAAAAGTAGGCCGTAGCGAGTGAAGCGAGTTACGGCAGTGATCGGGCAAAGTGCCGTAACTCGCTTCACTCGCTACGGCCTACAAAAGAGATGCCGATTTGGATGCCTGCAACCTACCAGCCCCAAGCTAGCCCCGAACAATTGCTCTTTGGGCTTGTATGCAATCCGCGTTCCGCCATACTTAGCGGCCAGAAAAAATGCTGGGGCTCTGACGAGTTCCTCCCCCCCAAGACAATTAATTGAGACAAGGCTTTCCCGATGGCAGAAGTGCTGGAAGTTGAACGACGAGAAAAAGTAGGCTCCGCGGCCACCACGCGACTTCGCCGTGAAGGCAAAGTTCCTGCCGTTTTGTATGGTCACGGCGAAAGCAATGAACACTTGGCTGTCCCCAAGGTTCAGGTCAGCACATTGATCCGCCACCATAGTAAAACCGTGGAATTGAAGGGTGCTGTAGCCGAAACCGCACTCGTTAACCACATTCACTGGGATCCTTTGGGCATCGAAGTCCTTCACCTGGACTTGATCCGCGTCAACCTGAAAGAAGAAGTCGAAGTGACCGTCGCGATTCATACTCGTGGTGAATCGGTAGGCGTTCGCAACGGCGGCATGCTGCTGGAAAACATGCACGAAGTCGATATCCGTTGTCCCGCTGGTTCGATTCCAGATGCTTTGGACGTGGACGTATCTGAGTTGGACTTGGGTGCTCACTTGACCGCTGGCGATTTGGAATTGCCCGAGGGCGTCATCCTGGTCACCGAGACTGATGCAGTGATTGTTCGCATCGAAGAGCCCAAGGGATCATCCGATGACGACGAAGCTGAATCGGGTATCGGTGCTGAGCCCGAAGTCATCGCCAAGGGTGGCGATTCGGACGAATCAGACGCATAGAGCCTGATTGTTCATCACCCGAATGCCTAGTCGAGAGATGTAAGCGGAATCCTTCGTTTGCGTGTTCGGGGTGCGAGAATGATTGCACTTTGCAACAAAAACTAAACGCTGTGGTTGTGTCGTGAAGCTGATCGTTGGCCTGGGGAATCCTGGCAAAAAATACGAGCAAACGCGGCACAACGTCGGCTTCGATGTGGTTGCAAAAGTTGCCGCATTGACCTCCGCCAGCCCATCGAAAACTCGCTTCGAGGGCGAATTTGCTGAGGCGATGATCGGCAGTGAGAAAGTTGTCATGCTTTGGCCCCAAACCTACATGAACGCCAGTGGTCAGAGCGTTCGTAAGGCAATCGATTTCTTCAAGCTGGCCGACCAGGATTTGCTGGTCGTGTGTGACGATCTGGATCTACCGGTGGGTCGCTTGCGATTCAAGAAAGATGGATCCGCCGGCGGACAGAAAGGGATTGCTGACACAATTCGGCACTTGCGAAGCGAGTCGTTTTCACGTTTGAAAGTTGGCATCGGCCGGCCACCCGCGGGCTGGGAAACGGCGGATTATGTGCTGGGGCGATTTGGAAACAAAGAAGCTGAAACGATCGAAACGATCACCACTACAGCCGCGAAGGCCGTCATCGATTGGGTGAATTTAGGCGTGGTCGAGGCGATGAATCACTACAATTCGGTCGGAAAGCCGCCGCCAAAGCCCAAAGTGAAACGACCGCAACCCAAACAGCAGCAAAACCCGGCTGACGACGCCACCGACGCCCCAGATCCAAGCGAATCATCAGCGAAACGAAATAAAGATTGAATTCGACTCCTTCTGGGCATGACGAAACACGGTTCAATCGCTAAACTCCCGGATCAAAAATTGCTGGCAAGGCCAATGCGACTGATCCGCAGCCTTGCGAGCACCGAAGCGAACGCTTCAAGAAGCTAGAAGCAAAACAGATCAATTTACGGTTTACCGAACAACGTCTATCCGAAGAGACCGACCCATCGTGGCAAGAAACACTTACGAAACGCTGCTGATTCTGGACAGCAATCTTTACGCTCGCGATCCTGGTGGCGTTAGTGCCCAGGTCAGCGACATCATCACGGAAGCTGGTGGCGAGGTGCTGGTCAGTCGCTTGTGGATGGAGCAAAAGCTTGCTTATCCAATCGACAAGCATCAAAAAGGCACCTACTGGCTGACTTATTTTGAGATGGAAGGTGTCGATTTGCCAAAAATCGACCGTGCTTTCCATTTGTGCGAGCCCGTTTTGCGTCAGTTGACTTTGAAGCTGGAGCCAAGATTGATCGAGCCGATTTTGGCGAACGCTCGCGGCGAAGCTGTCAAGGTTTCCGCGTTGGCCGAGGAATCCACCGAAGGCGACGAGGCTTCCACCGAAGCGGAAGCACCAGCCTAACGCTGGGGTTTGCCGGAGCAATCGTTTATGGCTAGTTACAACCGAGTGATCGTGGTCGGGAATCTGACCCGTGATATCGAGCTTCGTTATACGCCCGGCGGGACCGCCGTGGCCGATATTGCGATCGCTGTCAATGAACGACGGAAATCAGCTAGCGGCGAATGGGTCGAAGAAGTAACTTTCATCGACGTCACGATGTGGGGGCGAACGGCGGAAGTGGCAAGCGAGTATCTCGGCAAAGGGTCGCCGATCCTGGTCGAGGGCCGATTGAAGCAGGAACGATGGGAGAGCGAAGGCAAGAAGCGAAGCAAGCTGAAAGTGGTTTGTGACCGAATGCAAATGCTAAGCGGAACGACAGGACCAGGGGATTCAGGACGGTCTGATTCAAACCAATCAAGTAGCAGCGGGCATGACAATCGTTCGCCTCAGCAATCCTCGGCAAGCATGGCTCATGCCGGTGACAGCGGCGCAACGATGTCTTCCAGTAGTAACGCATCGCAGGTACACGAATCTTCGGCTCATCAATCAACGCAAGATCAAGCAACACAAGATCAAGCAGGGCAGCGTGATGCTCAACCCACCGGTGACGGACCGGGCTATGACGAACCAGACATTCCGTTCTAAGAACATTTCAAAACACTTTTAAACGAATTAAATTCCAGTCCGAGTTCTGACATGGCAACCAAACAACGATCTCAAATGTTCAAACGCCTTCCCAAGGGCGAAACCGGTGGCGTGCAATTGCTGCTGATTCACAACGTCGAACATTTGGGCAAGCAAGGCGACATCATCGAAGTCAAGCCTGGCTTTGCACTGAATTACCTGCTACCGCAAGGCCTAGCCACGGTTGCTACTGATCACCACAAGCGAATGGTCGAAAAGCACCGCGAAAAATTGCGTGCGATCGAACTGGAAAAGCTCAGCAGCTACCGCAAGCAAGCCAACGAATTGGCGGCTCAATCAATCACGATCGAAGCCAACGCCAACGACGAAGGCCACCTGTACGGCAGCGTCGGTCCTCACGAGATCGTCGATGCACTCAAGGGTGCCGGGTTCACTCTGGCGACCGACCAAATTCGCCTGGACGGGCCTTTGAAAGAACTTGGTCTGTACACGGTTAAGGTTCACTTGCACAGCGAAGTTGATGCAAGCGTCAAGGTCTGGGTGGTTCCAACTGTTACTGGCGACGAGTCGTCGGCGTCTTAAACGGCGGCTTTAGTTGCGGCTTTCGTTGCAGGGAAATCGCTGGAATGGCACTAATCCTCTGGACAGCTATTGTGTCGCGTTCGAGAAAGCGCTACTCTGTCGCACCAATGGCCCAATGGTCCTGAATCGCCGCAGATAATGCTACTGAGTTTGTGGTGTCGATTAACGGAAGGTAGAAAACGAAATTGTTGGAATGCGTCGCTTGGAGGGAAATTGCCCCTTTCCTCTGAGTTTGATGCGACAGGGGCCTCAACTGCCCCTGAGGCCCCTGTCATTTTTCCAACATTAAAGTTTCTGCAAGGTGGGGCATTCGAGAACGCGAGTTTTCATAAACTCGGGGCTGTGGCGGAACTGGCAGACGCGCTAGATTTAGGATCTAGTTCCCTCGGGAGTGCAGGTTCGATTCCTGTCAGCCCTATTGATTTGTCTATCGGATGAATCGCAAAGGACGCCGCGTGATCATTCACTCGGCGTCTTTTTTTCTGTAAGCACGCTTGTTGAGAACCTTCGGGATCGCCTGCAACCAACCCCGTAGCTGATCCCGCCAGGGCTCAGTCGCAGCGCTACACGCTTGTTAGAAGGTAGGGCATCACCAAGTCTGCGTAGGCCGGAACAAGCTCTGCGCAGTTCCGGCCTACGATGTTTAACCGCGTTGGGCATCGCCCCGCGCGTTGTGCGGCCCCGGACGCGCGGGGCGATGCCCACGCGGTTAAACGATTTAAACCGCGTTGGGTATCGCCCTGGTCCGCTAAAAGTTTGGGGTTGTGGAGTTATCGGCTTGCGCCGTTTTTATCCTGTCTCACCATCGAAGGTCTTAGCCCAGAGGGCGGCAGATCTTTGCCGGTGGCGTCAGCCCTCGTTGTTAT
>NZ_LWSK01000092.1 GCF_001642955.1 Rubripirellula obstinata
GTGGACCGGTGGCTGACGCCACCGGCAAAGATCTGCCGCCCTCTGGGCTAAGACCTTCGATGGTGAGACAGGATAAAAACGGCGCAAGCCGATAACTCCACAACCCCAAACTTTTAGCGGACCAGGGTTCCCCCAACGCCGTGAAGAGTTTTGCTGCCGGAAAACACGGATTAGTTCGTTTAGCCGCGTGCACAACGCCGTGAAGAGTTTTGGTCCCGGAAAACACGGATGAGTTCGTTTAACCGCGTTGGGCATCGCCCCGCGCGTTGTGCGGGCCCCACGGTGCGCGGGGTGAGTCCACGGCGGGGGGCCGCCATGCTACTTTTCGCCCCGCGCGTTTGGTTCAGCGTGGACGCGCGGGGCGATGCCCACGCGGTTAAACAATTTAGAAACCCTTCACGCCGCTCGGGTTCCCCCCCGCTGGGTAATAAGAAATTTCTTCCCGTGAAATGAGCGGATGCATTGACAAGATCTTGGCAAACTGAGGGGTTTCGGTAGACTGCGGGCGGCTGGCAATTAGCCTATGACGACTACATTCCGTCGAATTTCGTTTCATTGAAACGAGAGCGACGTCTTGTTGCGAACGAATTGGACTGCTGCTTTTCTCGATTACATGGACCGTCATCTGTGATTATCCCACATCAACCACGTGATCAATATGCATTGATGTCGGATACTGGTCTCGTGGATAAGGGCGAAGGGCCAAACGCCATTCTTTTCCTGCATGGACTGTTCGGTGCTCCTGAGCACTGGCGTGTGATGATGGAAAGCCTAGCGGATCGTTATCGCGTCATCGCCCCGCAGCTTCCCATTGACCCGCATCCGGATCGGCGGAAATACGGAATGAAGACGATTGGTGATTTAACTGATATGGTCAGTCGAATGGTGAATGACCTTGAACTGGATTCCTTTGTCATCTGCGGAAATTCGTTGGGTGGCTTGGTTGCAATTGATTACTGCCTGCAACATCCCGACGTCGCCAATGGCTTGGTGCTGGCGGGCAGTGCAGGGTTGTTCGAGCGGAGTCCGATCAAGGGACTGCGGCTTCACCCCACGAAAGAATTTGTTCGGTCAACGATTTCGGGCATCCTGCATAACGAGAGTCTTTTGACCGAGGAACTGGTCGACCAGTGGCACGCCGCGTTAACGAATCGAGACTACCTTCGTTTCCTATTGCGAGCTTCTCGGGCGACACGCGATCGCTGTGTCGAAAATGAACTCGCAGAATTGGACCTGCCGACGATGATCGTGTGGGGCAGTGATGATGAAATCACGCCACCATCGGTCGCAAAAGAATTTCATCGACGGATCGCTGGTTCGCGGCTATCCCTGATCAATGAGTGTGGGCATGCACCCAACTGGGAACGACCAGACAAGTTCGCTGAATTGTTGGAAGAGTTTCTGCCCTCGTGTTTTCAGACCCAGTGTGGTACTGGTTGATCGTGAACGACAAGGTTCGGGTTGCGTCGTTGTCCCGCAATGATCCCGCATCCGTCCGTGGTTTCGCGATGCGGTAACATGAATCGACTTTTCTCAAAAACTCCACAACAAAAAGATCGTTACGCTCGCGCGACGCTTTTCCTGATCGCTCTGACGGTACCGTTGGTGATTTTTGGTGCGATCAGCGCCTTGAAAACCACGTCCAACGATCCTCGACAATGGCTCCCCAAATCGTTCGCGGAAACCAGTCGATACGATTGGTTTCTGCAGCACTTTGGAAGTGACGAAATCGCTGTCGTCAGTTGGCCCGGCTGCGAACTCGATGATCCAAGGGTTTCAAGTCTTGCTGGATCTTTAGAAGAGTCCGAATTTTTCGATCGAGTGCGAACCGGGCAAAGCGTCATCGACCAATTGATGCAACCGCCACTGGATTTGAGTCGCGCGGAAGCACGACGACGTCTCGGCGGGATCTTGATAGGACCAAATGGAAAAACCACTTGCTTGGTGCTTTCAACGTCAGTCGCCGGAAAAGCGGATCGCGTTAAGGCCGTCAGTGAGATTGAGCGTCTGAGTCAGGCGACGTGTCAGTTGCCCGCGAGCGAATTGAGATTGGCGGGCCCGACCGTTGATGCTGCCGCGATCGACATCGAAAGCCGGCGGTTGTTGTTTCAGCTCGCTGGCATCTCGGCATTCGTTTCGTTCTTCGTTGCATCGATGCGTCTAAAGAGCATTCGCTTAGCAATCATGATCTTGGTGGTCGCTGGATACAGCACCGGACTCTCGCTGGCGATTCTGTATGTTTGCGGCAGCAAGATGAACCTGCTGATGACGATGTTGCCACCCCTGGTCTACATCTTAAGCATTTCGTCAGCGGTTCATTTGGCGAACTACTATCGTGACGCCGCCAGCGATTCGGCGACTCAGGATGCACATACAAATGCACTGGGAACTGCAGTCGCCAAAGGCTGGCTTCCTTGCGTGCTGGCTGCTGCGACCACTTCGATCGGATTGGTGTCGTTGTCGTTAAGTAAGATCGAGCCGATTCAGATGTTTGGAATCTACTCGGCAATCGGCGTCACCAGCAGTGTCGGCGTCCTGTTTGTTTTACTCCCGGCCGCATTGCATCTTTTCCCGCCGCGGATCGAGCCGATTGATCGAGCCGCACAGGCCACCAGCGGCGATGCCAACACGATTCGCTTCAGCGATTATGCTGTCGCGGCGATCAGTCGCCACAATGTCTTGGTCGTGATCGCCTGCTTGGCCGTGATGGCGTTCTATGCCAAGGGACTTCCCAGTATCAAGTCAACGGTTCGTCTACAGGATCGATTTTTGGATGGCAGTGATGCGATCAACGACTACCAGTGGTTGGAAACAAATGTCGGCCCGATGGTTCCGTTGGAAATCGTCATCCACTTCGACAAGGACAGCCCGCTGGACTTGGTGAAGCAAATGCGACTAGTCGCGGCAGTTCAAAAAAAGATTCATTCTTTGGACGAACCTGTGGCGACGATGTCAGCAATCAACTTGTCGCCAAGCCTTCCAAGCGGAAGTCGTGTTCGGGATGTCATCCAACGCAAACTCATCAACCGCCCAAGCACGAAGCAGCATCTGATTGACGCAAACTTTTTGGCTGTGACCGACAGCGAACAACTGTGGCGAATTACGGCACGAGCCAATGCGATCGGAGATTTAGATTACGGACTCTATGCAGAACAATTGCAACTGGCGATTGATCCGCTGCTAGAACAGCAGGGCGCTCGGGGCACCTACACTGGCATTATTCCACTGATTTACAAGGCACAACGTCAGCTCTTGATGGATCTGTTTCGCAGTTTCCTCGCCGCGTTCGCGATCATTGCGTTGGTCCTTGTTTTTGTGCTGCGAAGTGTATCGGCGGCACTCATCGCCATGGTTCCGAATCTATTTCCCGCAGTCGTGGTTTTTGGTGGACTTGAGTGGATCGGTATTCCGTTGCAGATCGGATCGGTGATGACAGCGAGTGCCGCGATGGGGATCGCTGTCGATGACACGCTTCACTTTCTGACCTGGTTTCGCAGAGGAATTGATCGCGGACTCTCACGCAAAGATGCGATCTCTGATGCGTATGGGCGATGTGCAGGTGCGATGATGCAAACCACTTTGATTTGCTGCAGCGGACTACTGGTCTTTACCGTCAGTTCATTCGTGCCGATCCTGCACTTTGCATGGCTGATGGTCGCTCTGCTGCTAGCGGCATTAATCGGTGACCTAGTTTTACTGCCAGCAATACTAGCGGGACCACTGGGACGCTTTTTTGAAAAAAGCAAAGCAAGTCCCAATCGATAACAAAACGGCTTGTAAAACGGGACGCGCGCGGCCCAAAAAAACAGGTCACCTCAACCCGTCCGTCGGCGTTCAACGAATCGAAACGCAAAGCCGGTAAGCCGCAACGACGCAAAGATGCTTTATTTCCAAAACGATTGAGACCTTGCGTCTCCGCGTCTTTGCGACCTTGCGTTGAAAACCTCCACCATCGACCCGCGAGATAATCTTAGCAGAGAAAACAAAGGGAAAAGCGTTGTAAAAGGGGACGGCTCATGTGCGTTGGATTTTGGCAAGACCACATTTCGCGTTCGGGCTTACCGGTAAATATAAGAGAAGGAAACAGTGAGCCTGGCAAAGGCGAAGACAAAGGGACAGGCGGTTACTCAATTACGACTAGCAAGTCACCTGTCTCGACTTGGGCACCGCTCTTGATCAGGACTTCGGACACCGTTCCGTCTTGTTCGGCGTTGATCATGGTTTCCATCTTCATGGCTTCAAGAGTGAGCAGCTTTTGGCCTTTCTTGACTCGGTCACCTGGTTTGACCGCAACCAATACCACCATGCCAGGCATGGTGCTGCCGACGTGATTCTTATTCGATGGATCCGCTTTGACCGATTTGACGATGTCGGTTTCTAAACTGTTGTCGACGATCGTGACTTCGCGGGGTTGACCGTTAAGTTCAAAGAAAACCGTTCGGGTTCCATCAGCGTGCGGGTTACCGATTGTTAGGAATCGGATAATCAGAGTCTTGCCTTCTTCGATGTCGATGGCAATTTCTTCGCCAGGTTCCAAGCCGTAAAAAAAGTTTGGCGTTGGCAAGATACTGACGTCGCCGTACTTCAACTGATGAGCCGCAAAGTCCTCGAACACACGTTCGTACAGCAACCACTGAACCACTTCTCGTTCCAAAGGATCGCGATTGACCAGTTCCCCGACCTTGACTCCGGCAGCGTCGAAATCGGCGGGTGGCAACGTTTCGCCGGGACGTCCCTCGAACTCTTTCTTGCCAAGCAACACACGATCTTTGACGGCCTGCGGAAACCCGCCCGGCGGTTGCCCCATTCCGCCACCGATCAGGTCGATAACGCTGGCCGGAAACGCGATGTCTCGATCAGGATTCAATACGTCTTCGTTGGTCAATTCATTCGCCACCATGAACAACGCCATATCGCCAACGGCTTTGCTGGTCGGCGTTACTTTCACGATGTCGCCAAACAGCTCATTGACGCCCGCGTAAACCTTGCAAACTTCCGCCCACCGATCCGCCAAACCGAGTGCTCTGGCTTGCTGGAACAGGTTCGTATACTGGCCACCTGGCATTTCGTGTTGATAAAGGTCCGCAGTCGCCGGCAACACCTGACTCTCGAACGGCGAATAGAACTCGCGAGTCGCCCGCCAATAATCGGCCACCGCGTCGATCGAATCCGTATTCAGTTCGGTACACCGGTCGCCATACCGCAGCATTTCCGCGACCGTGTTTAAGTTCGGTTGACTCGTTCCGCCCGACATAGGTGCCATCGCACAATCGGCAATGTCCAAACCGACCTTGCTGCCTTCCAAAATCGATGCAGCTTGGATTCCCGCCGTGTCGTGAGTGTGGAAGTGAACGGGAATGCCGACTTCTTCACGCAGCGTTTTCACCAGCGCCGATGCAGCGGCGGGCTTGCACAATCCAGCCATGTCTTTGATGGCCAGAATATGAGCACCCATCTTTTCAAATTCTTTCGCCAGACCGACGTAGTACTGCATGTCGTACTTGTCACGATGCGGATTCGTCAAATCACCGCTGTAACACAAGCTTGCTTCGCACAACATGCCGCTTTCGATCACCGACTCCATCGCGATTTTCATATTCGGCACGTAGTTCAGTGCATCAAACACGCGGAACAAATCCATCCCGCACTGGGCGGCTTCCTTCACGCAGGCAGCCACGACATTGTCGGCATAGTTGGTGTAGCCGAGCGCACTGGAGGCACGAAACAACATCTGAGTCAGGATGTTGGGCACCTTCGCGCGGATATCGGCCAAACGTTGCCAAGGACATTCTTTCAAGAACCGCATCGACGTATCAAACGTTGCACCGCCCCACATTTCCAAACTAAAAAGGTCGCTGCAATTGCGAGCGTAGGCGTCGCTGATCTGCAACAGATCGTAAGTCCGCATGCGGGTCGCCAAGAGCGATTGATGAGCATCGCGAAAGGTGGTGTCAGTGATCAGTAAACGTTTCTCATCACGAATCCACTTTGAAAAACCGTCTGCACCAAGCTCCTTGAACTTGTCGCGTGAACCCTTTGGAATCGGCTGGTTGTAATCGACTTTGGGCAGCGGAGCGGGTTCGCGGCGGATCGCGACCGGGCGGTCTTGCACCAAGTCGCATCCGTTGACCATCGTTTCAGCCAAGTACGTCAGCACCTTGGTTGCACGGTTTTGGCGAGCGTCAAACTTGAACAGGTCCGGCGTTTCGTCAATGAACCGCGTCGTGCAATTGCCGCTGGTGAAGGTGGGATGCGACAGCGTCTTCAACAAAAACGGAATGTTCGTTTTGACGCCGCGGATTCGGAATTCACGAAGCGCTCGCTTCATAATCGTGATCGAGCCTTCAAAATTTCGACCGCGTGCGGTGACTTTGGTCAGCAGCGAATCGTAGAACGGATTGACCACCGCGCCGGAAAACGCGCTGCCCGCGTCCAAACGCACGCCCATCCCGCTGGCGGAACGATAGTGGGCGACACGGCCGTAGTCGGGCATGAAATTGTTTTCAGGATCCTCGGTCGTCACGCGGCACTGAATTGCAAAACCGTTCAGCTTGACTGATTCCTGCGACGGGATATCGATTTCGGGATCCGACAACTTTAAACCCTGCGCGACCAAGATCTGCGACTTGACGACATCGATTCCCGTCACTTCTTCAGTGACGGTGTGCTCCACCTGGATCCGCGGGTTAACTTCAATGAAGTAAAACTTTTGCTCATCCGCATCGACCAGAAATTCAACGGTCCCGGCGCAACTGTAATTGGATTCACGGCCGATCTTTAGCGCCGCATCCAACATTTCCTGCCGTAGCGTGCCATCCAAGTCCGGCGCAGGAGCCAGCTCGATGACTTTTTGATGCCTTCGTTGGACCGAGCAATCTCGCTCGAACAAATGCACCAGATTCCCATGCTCATCGCCGAGCAATTGAACTTCGATGTGTTTAGCGCGAGCGATAAACTTTTCGATGAACACTTCCGCACTGCCGAACGCGGTCAGTGCTTCGTTGCGAGCGCTTTCAAACGCCTGAGCAAAATCTTCTGCGTTGCGGACCACTCGCATGCCTCGGCCACCGCCGCCGTGTGACGCTTTGATCATCACGGGGAAACCGACCTTCTCGGCCGCCGCCTGCGCTTCGCCTAAATCCTCCACCGCTCCTTGCGTTCCACCCAAAATCGGCACCTCTGCCCGAATCGCGATCGCTCTGGCCGAAGTCTTATCACCGAGACCCTGCAACGCTTCCACCGAAGGACCGACAAACTTGATACCAGCCTCAGCACACGCCTTCGCAAATGCCGCTCGTTCGGAAAGAAAACCGTAACCCGGATGTATCGCATCGACACCGACTTCTTTTGCTAATCGGACAATCGATTCAATGTCCAAATAAGCTCGGATCGGTTCGCCCTGATTCCCGATCTTATACGCTTCGTCCGCTTTAAAACGATGCAATGCATAGCGATCTTCGTGCGAGTAGATCGCGACGGTCCGAATCCCAAGTTCGCTAGCGCTTCGGAAAACTCGAATGGCAATTTCGGAACGGTTGGCGACAAGCAGTTTTTTGATGGCAGTCATAAGCTCAGTTGCTAGAAGAAATTCGGGTTCCGAAACGTAACGCTGTAAGATAACGCGTTTCGCGGCCCCAAACCATCGCCTAGCGACTAAGGAACGTGCGGCATGCTATCGTCGCCTTTCGCTCCGCGAAAGCAGCGGATTCGCTACTTTCGCGGAGCGAAAGGCGACAATTTTTCCTAACTGCCTTGGAAATCAGTTCATGAATTTGGATCAGGTAGTTTTCTCTGGTACTTTCAATTCAATCACTTGTTTCCATTGAGCCGGTCCGGTGTTGTGGACCGAAACGCCTTGGCTATCGACGGCGACGGTTACCGGCATATCTTCGACCTCGAATTCGTAGATCGCTTCCATGCCGAGTTCCTCGAACGCGACGACGCGAGATTTCTTGATTGCCTTTGAAACCAAGTACGCGGCACCGCCGACGGCCATCAAGTAGACAGCACCGAATTCTTTGATCGCATCGATCGCGACATCGCCACGTTCCGCCTTGCCGACCATTCCGGCCAGTCCCGTTTCCGCCAACATTTGCCTGGTGAACTTGTCCATTCGTGTTGAGGTCGTTGGGCCAGCAGGTCCAACAGCTTCTTCACGCACTGGTTTGACTGGCCCGACGTAGTAAATGAACCGGCCCTTCAAATCGACCGGCAAGGTTTCGCCGCGGTCCAGCATTTCGGTCATCCGTTTATGAGCGGCATCGCGACCGGTGAGAAGTTTGCCGGACAACAGAATCGTTTGTCCGGGTTCCCAAGTTTTGATGTCGGCAGCGGTGACCGTTTCCAGATCCACGCGAATCGCGTCGGCACCGGGATCCCAAGTGATCTCTGGCCAATCATCAATACTTGGCGGCGAGAATGTTGCTGCACCGGAACCATCCAAAACAAAATGAACGTGACGGGTCGCAGCGCAGTTTGGAATCATCGCGACCGGCTTGGACGCCGCGTGCGTTGGGTAGTCCAAAATCTTGACATCCAGAACCGTTGTCAGCCCGCCCAAACCTTGCGCCCCGATCCCCAGCCGGTTGACTTTGTCCATCAGTTCCAAACGCAACTCTTCAACGCGATTCTTTGGCCCACGTTTGCGCAGTTCGTGTATGTCTACTGGATCCATCAGAGATTTCTTGGCGAGCACTGCTGCTTTTTCCGCCGTCCCGCCAATCCCAATGCCCAACATTCCTGGCGGACACCAACCAGCGCCCATCTTTGGCACGGTTTCCAAAACCCAATCAACGATGCTGTCCGATGGATTCAACATCGCAAGCTTTGCCTTGTTTTCGGATCCGCCACCCTTAGCCGCGATGAACACTTCGACTTTGTCGCCTGGAACGATGTCGTAGTGAATGACGGCAGGCGTGTTGTCGCCAGTATTTTTCCGAGCCCCCGCCGGGTCCGCCAAAATCGACGCTCGCAGGACGTTGTCCGGATGAGTGTAAGCGCGGCGGACGCCTTCGTTGATCATGTCGGTCAACGGCATTTCACAGTCCCACGAAACATCCATTCCAACGTTGACAAACACGGTAACGATTCCGGTGTCTTGGCAAATGGGCCGGCGACCTTGGGCACACATTCGCGAGTTAATTAGAATCTGTGCCATCGCTGATTTAGCGGCCTTGGATTCCTCCCGTTCGTACGCTTCGTTGACTGCGGTAATAAAATCGAGCGGATGAAAGTACGACATGAACTGCAAGCTGTCAGCAATGCTGTCGATGATGTGTGACTGCTGTATGGTGCCCATGCTGGTCTCCTAATCGGTCTCAAGCTGGTAGTGATTTCACGCACTTATGATGATCTTGAAATCAAGTGAAACCAAGGGGGCAGGCTGTTTGAACGAAGACGTTTTGAACAGTTGCGATTGCAAATTGCAAGTTGAACAATGCAAATTGAAAATTCTCATAAGATCTCTACAGGCTTCACTTTACAATTTGCAACGTTCATTTTGCAATTTGCAACTCCACCCGAACTGATTCAAAAGAGCACACCTTTCACTTGACCACTACTGTTCCGCCGGATCTTCGGGTTGATAGAGCGGCATGTGGCGGTAGTAGACTTCCAAACAGTAAATCGACAAACAAGTCGTGTAGAGACGACCATAGAAGTTTCCGTATTCGTCCATCTGCGGAGCCCAACTTCCGTTCTCTTTTCCGCTGGTGACCTGGGCGGCCGGCAACTGCTCACGCATTTCCTCGTTCCAACGTCGCCACGGGGAACCGCCGAAATGATGCAACACTTGCGTGGCATAGTACCAGTAATAAACGTCGCGTTGTTTGATGTCGAACGGATCGTTTTCTAACAGTGCTTCGATTCCAAGCACCAACTTTTCGTTGCTTCGTGCCCACCCCAAGTATTGCCGACATAGCAAACCTTCGGCTGTCATCGGAGCGGTCGGTGCGCCGCCCTGCTGGTACGAATACGCAGCGCCGCCGAAATGCTGAGCCGTGTCGAGATAGTCACCGACATGCCGGAGCTTGGACATCTTGACATCAAGGCCAGCCGTGCGACCGCTTTCCAGCGCCATCACAAACCAGCCCGTGACCGATGTGTCGGAATCCTGTTTGGGTTGGTACCGCCAGCCGCCTTGAGGCGACTGTGATTCCTGCGCGAAATCGATTGCGGATTGCGCGTACGGTCGCAGCCACGAATCGCCGGTCATGCCGTACATTTCGCAGATCGCGATCGTGGCTTGGGCCTGAGCGTACATGCGTTCGTGATTCCGCGCCTTGTGAGCAAAGAAGCCTGATCGGTCCTGCATTTTGATCAGGTACTTCATTCCCTTTTCGACTTCTTTCTGATAGTCGCCACCTTTGTGCGTGTGACCATCGCCTAAAAAAGCCAACAGCGCCATCGCGGTCGCCGCCGTATCGTTCTCGCTGTGCGAACCATCACGGTACGGCCCTTTCATGCTCCATCCGCCACGTTTGTTTTGATTGCGACGCAGCCATTTCAACCCTTCCTTGACGGCGTTCCGCGTATCAGGTGTGCCGCCATAGATTTTTATCAACGCATCTTTCATCGCCCCGGTTCGTCCACCAAACATGGGGCGAACATCAGCGGACGCAAGCATCCCAAGCCCCACATCAACGGGAACCGGCGCTTCGTTGACCGCCAAATCGATCGCGTCGAACGCCGATGGCATTTCAACGGGAACGATCGAATCCGCGTCGGAATCCGAATCGACTTCAAAGTCATCCGAGGAAATCGAAAACTCGGCGAGCGCAACCGAATCGGATTGTTCGACCTGCCCAACGCTCAACACGATCCGTCCCAGGCGATCGCCAACGGGAGTCGTCAACAACGCCAACACCAATAACACAATCAAGTGAATCACCATGCTGACCAACCATGGCGGAGCGGAACGAGCGACTCGGTCAGTCGTGCCAGTTGATGCTGACTCAGATGCAGGCAGTGAATCGTCTTGATCAGCCACCGACGATGACGAATCAATCTCGCCACGCCAGCGTCCCATCCTTGCGGATCCGATTCCCGATAAGGCGACCGGATCTGCGGCCGAGCGAACGGGCGGCAAGGTTGATCGCGGGGGGGGCGGCGGAGGAACGGCACCACCGGGCTGAACGGGTTTCGGCTTCGCGGGTGCTGGATCTACCGCAGCAGGCGGCGGCAAGATCGGCGGCGCAGCGGGAATCCCCGTGACTGGATCACTCGATCGCGGTTTAAGAGGATCATCGGCTTGGGACATCAATATCGCCGCAGCAGTGAATCGCGGTGAAAGCAATCAAAACGCCAAGGAACGAGCGGTGAATCAGTGTCGCCTTTCGCTCCGCGAAAGTAGCGAAGACGCCGCTTTCGCTGAGCGAAAGGCGACTATAAAAAACCGCACATTCCTAAAAGCGTGATGCTTTCATATTCCTATAGTGCAAGGATAGAGCGTTCTTGCCGTCCGTGCCAACCGATCTTCTTCTCCTCAGGCCCTAAGCGTTCATTCCGGCAACGCCCTTTTTTCGTGCCTTCACTGCCATCTCGTAAGCCTTCTTTTTGCCATATTTCTTCACTGAAAACCGTTTTGACCTGCGAACGCCCTTTTTTGGACTCCACTGAGCCACCCAGTACTCGTAAACCGGTTGCGATGGCCAACGAGGATCCTTTTCGACGACCAAACGTACACCAACGGTTCCGGACGTATTGTTGGTGCGTTCTTTGCGAGCGAGTTCTTTGGCAGAAAAACCTTTCCAACTGTCTTCCCACTTATCACGCTCTTTCCGAGCCGCCGCCAAAGCCTTCGTCTTTCCACCAAACTCCTCGTCAGTGAAATACTGAGAACACAATTCACCCTTGCGAGTCATGCGGAGCAAAAACCCGCCTGGATGGGTTTCGCGGTCCAGACGGATGATGTTTCGGTTCTTATTTTTGGCTGCCATGAATCAATCTGTTTGTCGGTTTGCGTTGCTAAGAATGAACGCACCCGAGAACAACAACCTCGGGTGCATCATCTAGTCTAACATGATTTGGTTTAATCGAAAGTCCCTAAACCCCGCAGACGCGCGGTTCTGGCGGTTGTGCTTTCCTTCCCGCTACTTTTGTCAGCTACCCTGCGATATTTGAATCGCATTCTTGCGGCATTCAATTACCATCGGTAGGCTCCGCGAAACACCTTTTCATACGGTCGATTCTGTTGTCGATCGCCGTGAAAATTCGATTTTGAAACCCAGAGAATCTCGTGACTCATTTTGACGTTTTCAACGGCGATGCCGATGGCATTTGTGCCCTGCACCAATTGCGACTTGCCGATCCTCGCGAAAGCACGCTGATTACTGGTGTCAAACGAGACATCGATCTGGTTCGCCGCGTCGATGCAAAACCTGGCGACACGGTCACGATCCTGGATATCTCGCTGGACAAAAATCGAGATGCGTTGACCGGTTTGCTCGACGCTGAAATTCCCGTCACCTACTTCGACCACCATTTCGCTGGCGACATCCCAGAATCGCCCCTGCTTGAAACCCACATCGACACCGCCGGCGACGTCTGCACCGGACTGCTGGTGAACCGACATTTGAAGAGCCAATTTTTGCCGTGGGCTGTGACTGCTCTGTTTGGCGACAACCTGCACGACGCAGCGCGGGTGGCCGCCAAACCGCTCAACCTGAATGATGAACAATTGAACCAGTTGGAAACTCTCGGCACGCTGCTGAACTACAACGGCTACGGCAGCGAACTAAGCGATCTATACTTTGCACCGGATGAGTTGTATCGAAAGGTTCAGCCGTACGCTGACCCGTTTGAATTTATTCAGTCCGACACAACATTCGAGAAACTGCGCGACGGTTTCGACAGCGACATGACTCGGGCAAGATCAATCGCCCCGGTTTTAGAAACGCCGAACTGCGCCGCGTTCTCGTTTCCCAACGATGCGTTTTCACGTCGAGTCAGCGGCGTCTACAGCAACTTGCTGGCACGAGAAAACCCGCAGCGTGCTCACGCGTTGCTGAGCCTGTTGCCATCGGGCGACTATCTAATCAGCGTCCGCGCTCCGCTTGCAACCAAGGTGGGTGCCGATGACTTGTGCCGCCAATTCCCAACCGGCGGCGGTCGAAAAGCAGCAGCCGGTGTCAACCAATTGCCCGCAAACCAATTCGATGAATTCCTAGAAGCAATGCAGCGTCAGTTTGCTTAGGAATTTGCCGCATAGGCCACTGATAAGTCATAAAGACTTGGCACTCTTTTGACTTGGCAAAGACCGAACCCAATCGGCGATCTGCTTTTGAACTGCTTGCGGCAGACGATCGTTGTGGCCCATTCCTGGAACGGTAATAAATTCCTTGGGCACACATCTGGCCGACGCGAACAATCGCTCCGCGTGCTCGATCGGGATCGATGAATCGGCGTCACCGTGAATTTGCAGCAGCGGTCCGTCATAGACTGTCAACTTAGCCAACGAGTCGTAGCGATTCCGCATCAAGAATCGAACCGGTAAGAACCAGTATCGATTCGCCGCCACCGCGTAGGCTCGATCAAAAGTGCGTTCCAAAACCAATGCCTTCGCGCCGCCACGTGATGCGACCGCAACCGCACATCCGCCGCCAAGCGAACTGCCGTACAAGATGATGTCCGACGGCTTGATCTGATAGCGGTCGCAAAGGTAATCCCGCGCGGCCAAGCAATCTTCGATGACTCCCTTTTCAGTCGGCTTCACGTCATCTTCGTAACCGCGATACTCCGCCGCCATCACGCTGGCGGACAAGTCATCCGAAAGCTGCTGCAGTCTCTGATCCAACCATTTCGCCTTCGCACCATTGCCATGGAAAAACAGAACAACGTTCTGGGCTCCCGGACGATCGAGCAACCGAGCTGGCAAGACGACATCGCCGGTCGAGTTAACTGGAATGGTCTGAATCAGATCGTCAGGCTGCGATGAAATCATGCCCGATGGATCGTCGCGGTAGGCTCCTGGGTACACCAAGCGTTCTTCCATGAAAACCATCGCGACGACCACGGCGATGTACCCAAAAAACACAAGCCGCAGGACACTAATTAGAATCCTAGCAGGCCAACTGCGCGGCTTCCGATACCGTTTCCGTTTCCCCTTCTTCACCGCAGCCTTGCCAGGATTCTTGGCGATCGAATCAAGGACAACATTACTACCGACTTCACTGGAGGGATCTGCCATGGTGACTTGCTGACTTGATTTGGAAATAGATAACCCGTACGCCGTTATTGTAAACGATTCAGCAGCTTAGCATCGTCGGAACAATTAGTAGCGGGAAAATTGGTAGCGAAAGTCGCCAAGACTTTCGGTTTGTCGAGTTGCCGAAACTCTTGGCGAGTTTCGCTACGTTACTTATTGTTCTGACGGTCCTTAGCATCAGATCCAGGATGTAATGTCGTCCACCAAGCCGTTGTGATCGGACTAATCGTTACGGTCCCTTACCGAGAAAAGTCCGCCTGCCCATTCGCTTGATGGGTTGCTTGGTGTGTTCAATTTGGTGGTAACTTTTAGAATGCTATGTCTTTCCAAAATTACCGACGTCGGATCATCTCACTCGCAACTTCGCCGATGGCGTTGCGGACGGATCGTGGTTCAGGCGGGGAAACTGATTCGTATCGAGCATCGTTTGATGTGCGGCAGCGCATCGATGGCCCAGGTTTGGTGGCAGATGAAGTATGGTCGCACGGACGATGATTTGGTTTGGCTGGATTACCATCAACCGTTCGGCATGCCGGCGTTTTTAACGCTGGACTACATTCGCAGCGGAAAACAAGCGGGATATCGATCCTTCATCGCGGCGATCCATTTGCTAAACGAAGTCGCAAAGATCCGCGGCTCGCAAGCCATTGTCGCTCACGTTTCCAACGGCAAAATTTCAGATCGTTTGCTGGAAAGACAAGGATGGCAGCGACACATGCCCCAGTGGAACGGCCGACATTGGATCCGTCGTTTCTATGACGGTTATCCATCGTCGAATCTGCATCGTTACGTTTAGGAACTGTCCCAAAAAAATCTTCCCGGTTTTCCCCTAGCTGGCCCGCCGGGGTTCAGTCCATTCTTAGCTGTCCCCGTCGCCGTGAAGGGTTTCCAAATCGTTTAACCGCGTGGGCATCGCCCCGCGCGTTCGGGTTTGCGCGACGCGCGTTCGGGTTTGCGCGACGCGCGGGGCGATGCCCAACGCGGCTAAACGAACTAACACGTTTTTTTTTGGGGGGGGACCAAAACTCTTCGCAGCAATGAGCTGTACCCAACTGAACCCTGGCGGGCCCAGCTACGAAAGGTTTCGCCAAATACCGAACTTATTTCGCGTCAACTACTTTGCCGCTCAAGCAACAGGCCGGAATGCGTCGATCTCGATTCGCTGGACGCGATGGTTGTAGCTATCGATCACGAAAATGCGGTTCATTGAATCAACCGCGACGCCCCACGGACCGTTCAGCATTCCCGCCTGCATTCCTGGCGATCCCCAAACGCCGATCGGTTTTCCTTCGGGCGTCAAATTCTGCACGCGGTTGTTCTTGTATTCGACCACTAACACTGAATCGTCCGGCATCAGCGTTAAATCGTACGGGTAATAGAATTGCCCCGGTGCATCGCCTGGTTCTCCCCAAACGTCGATCAATTCAGGAACGTCGCCGACGGACAAATCGAAACGTTGAATTCGATGGTTGCACGCGTCCGTAATCCAAAGAACGTTGTTGTGGATCAGCAAGCTTTGTGGCCTGACAAACTTGCCAGGCTGATCGCCGGTACCGCCCCACTGAGAAATAAATTTTCCGTCAGGATCAAATTTCTGGATGCGGTCCGACGCGTTATATTCGCCAACGTAAAAACAACCTTCGTCATCGCTGATTGCATCGGTCACGAACGCGAACTCGCCTGGCCCATGACCGGCAACGCCGCCGATCGTTTTTGATTCGATCAGTTCGCCGTCCAAAGTATAAGCCAGCATGCGATAGTAATGCGTATCGGCGACCAGCAATTTCGGCACACCGTCGTCAGCTTGCTGTGCGGTTTGAATTGACAGTCCCGTTGGCTTGCCATTGTCGCTCTGCGGAGTGGACCAAAATCGCAACAGGTTTCCATCACCATCAAAAACCTGAATCCGTCCGGTCTTGTCGGCGATGTAGAGCTGGTCTTGATCGTCGATCGTGATCGCTCGTGGAGTCCGAAAGCGTCCTTCGCTGAAACCGTACTTGCCCCAAACCAAATCTGCTTGCGATCCGTCGCCGACCGGCACGCAACCGCTAGTGACACTGCCACCGATGGCAATTGCCGTAGAAAGCCAGGCGAAATTTCGACGATTGATTGGGAGTGGTGGCATAAAAATGGGGTGAAACGTATCGACTTGTGAAGCCGTCCTCGGAACTCCTACAATGATCGCGGGCAAACCGTTACGATCCCCAGCTTAACCGATCATCCATCCACTGCATCCGTATGGCAAACATTCTAGACCTTCGCACCACGGACGACCCACGCGATATGATTCACGCGTGTGTTCAAACGCTGGTCGAAGGCGGCGTGGTGGGCGTGCCGACGGATACGGTCTATGGGCTGGCGGCCAGTGCGTTGTCTGAAAAGGCGATGGAGCGGCTGTACCAGATCAAAGGTCGCGATCCGCAAATGCCGGTCGCCATTTCGGTGCCCAGTCGCGATGCAGCGATGGATTTTCTGTGCGAATCATCCCCCCTGACCCGGCGGCTGATTCACCGATGCTGGCCCGGCCCGCTGACCTTGGTCGTTCCCTGTGATCCCAAGCGATCCGCAGCGTCGCAATTGCCCGAAAACGTGCAAAAGCGAATCATTTCAGAACACGGTTGCATCGGTTTTCGCGTCGTTGATCATCGTGTCATTTCGCACATTCACCGCTTTTTAGCAGCCCCGCTGCTGCTGACCAGCTCCAACCTCAGCGGTGATGCGGACGTGACGACCGCCGATGCAGTCAATTCGGAATTGGGCGATTCAATCCCACTGCTGCTCGACGACGGCCCGACTCGTTATGGTGGAGTCTCTACTGTGGCCCGGATTTTGGGCAATCAAATGGAAATTCTTCGCGAAGGCGTTATCGAACGGGCAGCCATGAATCAATTTGTCAAACCAGTGATCGTTTTGGTTTGTACGGGAAACACCTGTCGAAGCCCGATGGCGGAAACGTTGATGCGAGAAAAGCTGCGACAAAAACTGGGCAGCGAAGACGCCGTGCGAGTGATTTCGGCCGGAGTCGCCGCCGCCGACGGATCGGGTGCGGCAGCCCAAGCCGTCGAAGTGATGGGTGCCAAAAACCTGGATTTGACCGGGCATGCGGCGCGGTCGTTGGATGATTCAGTGATGAATGTTGCCGACTTGATTTTGACCATGACGCGAGGCCACCGAGCTGCGATCCTGGCGGCATGGCCAGCGATGCATGACCGCGTCTTTACGCTGCGGCGCGATGGTGGCGACGTTTCCGATCCAGTCGGAATGCCCATCGAAGTTTACGAATCGTGTGCGCAGCAGATGGAAAAAGAATTGGACGCTTGGCTAGAAGCACTCGACGACGATTTCTTTCCTCAATCGATCTCCTAAACAAATATGATGAACATTGCGATCGCCAGCGATCACCGCGGAGTCAAAATCAAAGCTCGTTTGGTCCAGAGTTTGACCGATGCAGGCTTTGCGCTTTTTGATGCAGGAACGCACACCGAGGAATCGGTGGATTATCCCGATTTAGCGATGGCAGTCGCGACGCGGGTCAGCAATGGCGACGCCGATCGAGGCATCTTGATTTGCGGAACTGGAATTGGAATGTCCATCACCGCGAACAAGTTTCGTGCGGTTCGGGCCGTGTCCTGTTACGACGAAGTGATGGTGGAAATTAGCCGCCGACACAACGACGCCAATGTACTGTGTTTACCCGGCGACATGATCGGCGATCGCCCGATCGACGACTTGGTGATGATGTGGTTGCAGACCGAATTTGACGGTGGGCGACATAGTTTGCGTCTGGAAAAGATCGCAAAAATCGAAAACGAAAAGTGAGCGGTCGAGCTTGTCTGATCGAGCCGGCGTGAACGCCCCAGCGACGCCAACCGATGGTTGGCCGGTCCCCAAGTCTGCTTACATTCACGTCCCGTTTTGCCGTCACCGATGTGGTTATTGCAACTTCAGTGTCGTTGCACAGCGGGACGATTTGATTGAGCGTTATGTTCAAGCGATCGACCTTGAATTGCAAACGCTGGACCGTCCAGCCATTGAAACGCTGTTCATCGGCGGCGGCACACCGACTCATCTACCACCGCCGGTTCTGGACCGATTCTTGAACCAAGTCGGGCAACGTTTTGACCTGAATCAATTGGTCGAATTCAGCGTCGAGGCCAACCCGGAAGACATTGACCCAACAACATTGAACGTCTTGTCTGATCATGGCGTCAATCGAATCAGTTTAGGCGTGCAATCGTTCCACCAATCGAAGTTAAACATCCTGCAGCGAGGGCATGACGAAGCGATCGCGGTGAACGCAATCGAGATGTCGGCTGAGCGGATTGGGAACGTTTCGATCGACCTGATTTTTGCCGCACCGGGTGAAACGATCGAGCAATGGACCGAAGATCTGCGTCTAGCTTTGTCGTTGCCGATCGATCACCTTTCAACCTACGCGTTAACCTTTGAAAAAGGAACGTCGTTTTGGAATCGCTTGCGACAGGGTGAATTGAAAGAGCTTGGTGATGACGTGGAGGTCGAGATGTACCAGACCGCTCGCGCGATGAGTCAAACCGTCGGTCTCTCGCACTACGAAATCTCCAACTTCGCTCGCCCCGACCGCCAATGCCTCCACAACCGAGCGTACTGGGACGGTCGCGGTTGGTATGCCGCTGGCCCAGGCGCAGCGAATTTTTGCGATGGCTACCGCAACGTCAATCATCGCAGCACCACGACCTACTTAAAGAAAGTTGAATCGGGTGTGTCACCGATTAGCGAAAGCGAACGTATCACGGTTCAGCAATACGCTCGCGAGCGTTTTGCGTTCGGCGTTCGCATGATCGAAGGCGTCGATGTCGATCAGTTGTCACGCGAATCAGGCATCGATTTGCGAGAACTGTGCGGTGCAGATCTAGCGAAGATGGTTTCAGACGGTTTAATATCCGACGTCGCTGAACGCGTCACGCTGACCGAACGTGGAATCTTGTTCGCCGACGGTGTCGCATCCACCTTGTTGGGTTAGACCCAACGTTGACCGGAACAAACGTAGGCCGGAACAAGCTTTGCGCAGTTCCGGCAATTGCATGGTACAGCATTGAATTGCCGGAACTGCGCAAAGCTTGTTCCGGCCTACATCAACTAAACCCTGGCGGGATCAGCTACATTTTAGAACAACCTCTACGCCATCATTTCCCGCTTCGCTCTCTCAATCGATTCATCCATATCATTGAACATTCGTCCGGCACCTTCGTGAAAGGTTCGGCCGATCAACAAATCGGTCACGTTGCCGCGATGCTGCGGATACTCTTTCATGAACCGACCGATGCTGAATTCCTTGGTGTAGAAAGCTTGCACCAATTTGCGGATCCACTTGGCACCTTCGCCAAACGATTCGGACCATGACCCGAGCTGTTCGCCTGACAGGTCGTCTTTCTTGAACCCATCGACCACCGCATCGCCGGCACGGATGCCCATTTCGAGTGCGAAGTAAACTCCGGACGAATAGACCGGATCGATGAAACCGTTGGCATCACCGACCAACACCCATCCATCGCCTGCTTGCTTGCGTGTGGTGTACGAAAACTCTTTCGCAGTTTTCACATCGCCAAGCCGCGTCGCGTTTTCAAGTCGTGGAATCAATCCAGGACAACGAGCTAGCTCTTCTTGAAAAACCTGTTCGGGTTTCCCACGTCCCTTCAACAAATAATCGTTGCTGGCGACGCAGCCGATGCTGGTGATGCCACGCGAAAGAGGGATAAACCAAAACCATGCATTCTGGTTTTCGCACTGCATGATGATCGTCGCGCCCTGGTTGTCACCGTCACCGCGAACCGCACCGCGATAGTAGCTCCAAATCGCCGCCTGTTTAAGATCAGGATTGACTTCCTTCAAATTCAGTTTGTTCGCAATGAACGATTGCTGACCGGTGCCGTCGATCACCACTTTGGAATTGATTTTGTGTTCGGTGCCGGAGGAATCACGGACGGTGACGCCGGTGGCTTTGTCGTCTGCGCTGTCACTTGATTCGGCACTTGATTCGGCACTTGATTCAAAATGAACGTCCAACAATCGCGTCTGGTCGTAGCAATCGGCTCCCAACTCGGCTGCCCGATCGAACAGCATTTTGTCGAACTCGCTTCGTTCAACCTGCCACGTCGTGCTGCACTCGCGATCGTCATGTTGGCTGAAAAAGAACGGTTCGGATTCACGACCATTGTGCGTCACAAACTGAACGCTCTTCTTGGCCTGCCATCCAGCCGACTTGATCCGATCGGTCAGCCCCAATCGCTGCAGCGGCCAATAGGTTTCTGGCATCAACGATTCGCCGACGTGAAACCGCGGCATCGATTCGCGTTCGATCAACAGCGTACTTAAACCGCCCGCCGCCACCGTCGCCGCCGCAGACGCTCCCGCCGGACCGCCGCCAATCACAACCACGTCGTACTGATCTTTCATGCCGAAATTTCCTGATTCAACCGTTAAACAAATAGGCTCTGCATTATAGACGCCAGCAAAGCCCTTGGACGCCGAACGGCGATTCTGGTGCGGTCACGTGAATCCGCCAACGTTTCTGTAGGCCGTAGCGAGTGGAGCGAGTTACGGCATTTCGTTGCAGCCCTGCCGTAACTCGCTCCGCTCGCTACGGCCTACTTTGGATCTGTCCTGAAAACAAGTTCAGTATCCCGCAATGTTTATCCCCTTAAATCTGACGTGACATCGTGGGTTGGAATTTGCTAACACAGGATTTGCAGCAATAAACGTACTTCTATGATTTGATGGCGGAGTCGACTTAGAACCGATGCAACGAGCGTATAATCACTGGACGAATTTCCCGATCCTTTGGACGTTGTGGTTGGTGCTGTCTGCTTGGACCAGTTCCGCGAATGCGGGTGATTCGCCGCTCCCTTTGTGGCAGCAAGGAGTTTCGACCTTCAACGGGACCGGCTACGTGTTGCCAGAAACCGATGCCGTTGCCAGTCCACCCGCCAACACTGGCTCCTACACTGGCTCCTACACGATGCCGGTCGATCCGACTCAGCAAATCCAAGCGGTTGCCGGTTATAGCGACCTAGGCCCGTCGCTGAACTCGCCAACCTTGCCTCCCCCCATCCCAAGCTACACAACTAGCGAGATCGCCGATTTGCAGGGGCCGGATTTAACATTCCCATCCTTATCGGACCCAAAGATTCCCGCTCCGGTTGTTCCCGATTCAATTCCCGATTCAGCGAACACACCGATCGGAAGCGGAGCCGCCAGCGACTCGAAAGATCTTTCCAGTCAGCTCAACGCGCAATTAGATTCGGCTGCGTTCGACGGACCGGCTCCGCTCGATCAAGAAGTCATTCGCTGGTACCAGTACCCACGCCGTTGGACCAAAGGATGGGATTCGCATGCTGAGTTTGGTTTAGACGGCAGCGAAGGAAACGCTGACACGTTGGCGATTCAAACGGGAATCGAAACCAAACGCAAAACAGAACTGTACACCTTTGCGCTGGACTTGGATTACCGACAAGCGACAAGTCGAGGCGTGACGACGGAGGAAAACGGACGGCTGAATCTGGATTACGACCGCATGATTCGCGACTCCAAGTGGGCCGCGTTTGGCAAGTTCGGTTTGGAATGGGACACTTTCAAAGCGTTCGATTTGCGAGTCAACATGAACGGTGGTCTTGGTTATCACTGGATCCGCAGCGACACCGCCACTTTGGTAACCCGCTTCGGTGCTGGTGCGTCGCGTGAATTTGGTTCGCCGATCGATGAATGGACTCCGGAAGGCGTGTTCGGAATTGAAGCCGAAAGACAGTTGACCGAGCGTCAGAAATTGAAGGGCAAGCTCGACTACTTCCCGTCGTGGGCCGATTTCGGAGACTACCGTATCGTCGCCGACGCGTCCTGGGAAATCCTGTTGGACGGCAGCGAAAACTTCAGCCTGAAACTCTCCGCAACCGACCGCTACGACAGCACGCCACAAGGCGCGCTGGCCAACGACTTGTACTACTCGTTGCTGCTGCTTTACAAGTTTTAGGTTGCTCGGCGTGGCACTGGGCCACGCCTGGCCTGACGAAAATCATTGCAACGCAGCAAATTGAGCAAGCTGCACCATGGCAGACAACACGAACTGCAGCGCTGTGAAACAAGTTGACAACGGCACATTTCCCTGATCGCCAGCACGTAGGCCGTAGCGAGCCAAAGCGAGTTACGGCAATCTGCGCACCGCCG
>NZ_LWSK01000093.1 GCF_001642955.1 Rubripirellula obstinata
AGACATGGCCAGATTCCTTTCTGACTGAAGCGTTTCAGTTGGTGTGGGGGGAATCTGGCTTTTTTCATGTTCCCACGAAAATGAAAACCCCAATTTTTTCGGTGCCAAAATGCTTCATAGCGTTGCCATCCGGGGCTAAAGTAACTGCCATTGGGGCATCGCCGGGAAGGGGTTCTAAATTGTTTAGCCGCGTGGGCATCGCCTCGCGGGCTGGGGGCCAGCACGAGCGCGCGGGGCGATGCCCACGCGGCTAAACGATTGGCACCCTACAAGATTGATCCTGGACGATAGGCTGCGGCATCAGGGTGCTGATTCGTGATGGTTTCGATTCTGGACATCACTTTGCTGATCTGATTTTGTGAATTGCCGATGAACTCAATTGGTGCACCGATCGCTGATTGCAATTGGGACAAATCCATTGGTATTCGGTCGTCGCCCGCGAGTCGTTCGATGACATCGTTGTCATCACGGCCCTGTTCACGCATCGCCAGCGCTGCCGCGACGGCGTGTTCTTTGATCGCCTCGTGAGCCGTTTCGCGGCCGACGCCTTGCTTGACTGCGGCGACCAGGATCTTCGTCGTCGCTAAGAAAGGCAAGTAACGCGCAAGTTCACGATCGATCACGGCTGGGTAGGCACCGTAGTCCAACAATACCGTCAGCAATGTTTCGGTTTGCCCATCGAGTGCCAAGAACGAATCGGGCAGGGCGACACGCCGAACGACGCTGCAACTGACATCGCCTTCATTCCACTGGTCACCCATCAACCCACCGATCATCGACAGATAGCCGCGCAAGATCACGGCAAATCCGCCAATTCGCTCCGCTGATCTCGCATTCATTTTGTGTGGCATTGCCGACGACCCGACTTGTCCTGGTCGAAAACCTTCGGTCGCCAATTCGGCACCCGCCATCAACCGAAGTGTGCGTGCAAAGTTTGCCGGCGCGGACGACAACTGAGTCAAACAAGATACGACGTCAAAATCCAGCGATCGCGGGTACACCTGGCCGACCGAATCAAAGGTGCCCGTGAACCCGAGCCGACCCGCGACGCGATGATCGAGTTGGTCTAACTTTTCAGCATCGCCCTCGAACAAATCCAGCATGTCCTGTTGAGTTCCGACGGGGCCCTTAATTCCACGAAGCGGATAGCGCGCAATCAGCTCGTCGAGTCGTTGATAAGCCGACAATGCTTCTTCGGCGATGTTTGCGAATCGCTTGCCGACAGTCGTGATTTGCGCGGGCACGTTGTGGCTGCGGCCGGCGATGGCCAGTTGCGAAAACTCGGCCGCCCGCGCGCCCAGCAGCCCCAAGGTCGCGACCGTTCGGTCACGAACCAGACACAATGCCGATCGGACCTGCAACTGTTCGACGTTCTCGGTCAAATCACGCGACGTCATCCCCTTATGAATGTGCTCGTGTCCGGCCAGATCATTAAACTCTTCGATCCGAGCTTTCACGTCGTGACGCGTCACCCGCTCTCTAGCGTCGATGGAATCCAGATCGACCTGATCGACGACGGTTTGGTAGGCATCAATCACACCGTCTGGAATCGGCACGCCCAGGTCTGATTGAGACTGCATGACCGAGATCCAGAATTGACGTTCCAGGACAATTTTGTTTCGAGGCGACCAAATATCGGTCATTGCGGTGCTGGCGTAACGGCTGGCAAGAACATTCGGTATATCGTTGGCCGGCACTCGAAATTCTCCGAAATCGGGGGTGTTGGACGTGATTAAAGCTTCTGAGGCAGAGAATGTACCGTCTGAAACCGATTTTGCTTACCCAACCGGGATGCCGTTTCGGGCGGAAAACGGTTCCGGTACGATAGGGAACCAATCCGAGCCGATCTGACGGGATCGTTTCGCTGTCGGTTTGAACCATTTCATCGGAATTTGAATGATTTACGTGTCTAATTTGACTTCTTCGCGACTGCGAATTTTGATCCTCTCGCTCGCTGTTTGCAGCTTTGGTGGATTCAGCTTTGCCAACGCCCAGGATTCTGTGCCCTCAACCCCAGTCCAAAAACCGACTCGGCTGGGCGGTACCCAAAGTGATGCAGCAGACCAGGCCAGTACAGACCAAGCCAGTGCAGACCAGGCCAGTACAGACCAAGCCAGTGCAGACCAGGCCAGTGCAAAAGCTGCTCCCTACCAGGCGGCCATCAAACTGTTGCCCGATACCGTTGCCGGGCTGGTTCGTGTGCCTGATGTGCCAGCGTTCTGCGAGGCATTCAAGACAACCAACATTGGCCGCTTGCTAGAAGACCCCAGCATGCAGCCGTTCATTGAATCGCAACGCGAACGCGCGAAGAGCTATTTTGAATCTTTAAACAACAAAATCGGCGTCAAACTGGATGACATCTATCACATCAGTTCCGGTGAAGCCGTTTTGGCATGGTTGCGATTTGACAATGATCGTCGTCGCCCTTTTGCCGTCGTCGCAGTCGCGGACGTGCGAGGTCGTAAAAAAGAATCGCTCGACGCAATCGAAAAAATTGACGCTGACTTAAAAGCAGGTGGATGGAACCGAACCGACAAAACATTTCGTGACGAAACGATTCGCGTTTACAACATTAAACCGAAACCGGGCCAGTTGAAGGTCGAACAAATTGCGATCTGCCTGAACGACGTTCGCATCATCGCGTCGGATCGCGAATCGGTCGTGACTGATTTGCTGGATGCCGTTGCCGGCCAACCCAAAGGCCCATCGATTTCACAACTCGGCTTGTTCAAAACCGTGTTGACGCGATCGGCACGCGCCATTCGCCAACCCGCTACTGCCGATGGTGGCACGATTGCAATGGAATGGTTCGCGAGGCCGTTTCAAATGGGACGGATCGTTCGCGAATCCATCAACATCGATCGCGGAACGCAATTAGACATTCTGAAGTTACTCGAAGACCAAGGGTTTGACGCTGTCTTGGCGGCGGGCGGAATCGCTGTGATGGCTGGGAAAGAATTTGATCTGATCCACAAAGGTTTCGTCCTGGCTCCGCCCACGACGAACAAGCCGAGCAAGTACGAAAATGCAGCTCGTATGTTGCAATTCGATAACGAACCTCTCGCGACGATTCCTGATTGGATTGGTGACAATGTCGCATCGTTGACTCGGATTAACGTCAAGATCGAGGAAGCGTTTTGGGCGGCGGAGTCATTGGTCAACGACGCTTTGGACGATGAACTGTTTCGCGAAGTGATCGACGGAATTCGCGATGACGAAGACGGTCCGCAAATCGATATCGCCAACAATGTGTTGCCCAACTTAGACAATCGCATTCTGATGCTGACCGACAACACTCAACCGGTCCAGATTGATTCCGAACGATTACTCGTTGCGATTCGAATCAAGAATGGCACCGTGATTCGTGACTCGATCCGCAAAGCGATGGAAGCTGAACCGGATGCCAGTAAAATGGAAGGCCCAACCGGTGTCGAAATCTGGCGTGTCCAAAAGGGCGAAGCCGAAGACGATTTTGGTGCCGACCTGTTCGACGATTTTGAAGAAACCGATGAGGACGACGTCGATGCCGCACCACCGCTTTTGGACCACTGGGCAATCGCGTTGGTGCAACAAGGCCCCAGCTCCGACGCGCCTTATCTGATGTTTTCCAGCCATCCCGAATTGCTGGTCGAAACCGCCAAGCGAATTATGGAGGGCGCACCAGCGGGGCTGGCAAATGTTGCAAACGTGCAACGTGTCTTTGATTCGATGCAGGCGTTGGGAGCCGATTCAGTTGCTTACGATCGTATCGCACGAATGGAACTATCGCTGCGTGCAAAATATCAATTGCTACGCCGAGGCGAATTGAAGGATAGCGATTCAATCGTGGCGTCACTGATGCGACGCATCGTCGAAAAGCAAGATGATGGTCAACCCGATCCGCTCAACGCCAGAAAGCTGCCGCCCCTGAAGGACATCGAGCAGTACATGCCCGAATACGGAAGCTTCTTTGAGACCACCGAAGATGGTTGGGCGTTGACTGGATTCTTTTTGAAGTGACGGCATAGGAACTGTCCTGAAACAAGTTCCATATTTGCCGAAGTCTTTCGTAGCTGGGCCCGCCAGGGTTCAGTCGGGTACAGCTAGTAGTCCATGTCAGCTCAATTTTCGGGTAGCGGAACTCGCCAAGAGTTTCGGCTACGAGGGGGACGCCGAAAGTCTACGCGACTTCCGCTACCTCCTAACCGAAGATTGAGCTGACATGGAATACTATTAGTGAACTGAACCCTGGCGGGACCAGCTACGGGAAAACCGGGAAGTTATTTCGGGACAGGTTCCATAGGCGATCCTAGCCGCGGAGCAGTGAAAGCTCGGTGCCAGCGTTACCGGCCTGTCGATTGAATCGACATTCCAACGGTAATACTGAACCGCTGGCCGTAAAGCCTCGCGATGGCGTGGCAGGCCCGGCGTCGCTTTCGCTTCCCGCTATTCGATTGGCTTCACCATCACATGATCGTCTTCGACTTTGACCTCGAACGAATCCACCTTGATACTCGGGTTGTCTTCCCAGGTTCCGTCTTTGATGCAGAATCGCCAGGCATGCCAAGGACAGGTGACGCTGTTTTCTTCCACATGTCCTTCCGCAAGTGACGCCCCCATGTGGGGGCATAAGTCATCGATCGCATACCACTCGTCGCCTTTGCGAAAAACTGCGACCATGCGACCGGCAACTTCAAACGCCTGGCCTTGGTTATCCTCGAAATCGCTGACCTTCCCTACTACTTTAAAGTCGCTCACACCGGCTGCCTTTTGTTGATTTGTCTTGTGTTTGTCGCTCTGGATCGACACAATTTAACAAGACGACCAGATATCTGTACCGCACGGAATGAGAGAACATGATCAATCATCAGCGACGACAACTGCTGGAATCCAAAGTTTGGCCGCGTGTTCAAACTCCGGCACAATACGTTGGCGGCGAACGAAACATCGTCGTCAAAGACCACTCCCAAATGCGTGGCACTGTTTGCCTTGGGTTTCCCGATGCCTACACGATCGGGATGAGCCATCATGGGCTGCAGGTGCTGTACTCGATGATGAATCGGCGTCCCGATTGGGCGGCCGAGCGAGTGTTTTGTCCTTGGCCGGACATGGAAGAGCAGCTCCGCAAGCATGACATTCCGCTTTACGGATTAGAAACCTTCACGGCGCTTTCTGATTTTGACATTGTCGGTTTAAGTCTTCAATACGAAATCAGTTCGCCCAATGTGCTGACGATGATCGACCTGGGCGGCATCCCGCTGTACAGCATCGATCGAACGATGGCCGATCCGCTGATGCTGGCCGGCGGACCGTGTACTCAAAACCCCGAACCAATGGCAGACTATTTTGACGTCATGATCATCGGTGACGGCGAACCGGCGCTGCCAACGGTTTGCGATTTGTGGATCGAATTGAAAGAGCGTTACGCACGCGAAGACGGTTCATTCGCAAGCGGGGTCGAAGGCCAGAAACAACGCGAAGAAGCTCTCGCGGAAATCGCAATGAAGATGGATTGCGCCTATGTGCCAAGGTTCTACCAACCAGAATACAAAGACGGACGGATTGCCGCCATCAATCGAACTCGCGCCGATGTTCCCGAAACGATCGCCCCGAGCACGATCAGCGATCTGGATGCGATGCCACTACCCACTTCGCCGATCGTTCCCTACATCGAAACCGTTCACGACCGAATCGCGGTCGAAATCATGCGAGGCTGTCCGCACCTGTGCAGGTTCTGCCAAAGCACCGCCATCAAACGTCCGCTGCGAGTTCGCGAGGTCGAAACGATCGTCGATGCTGCGATCGAGAGTTACGAGAACACGGGCTACAACGAGATCAGCATTTTGTCTCTTTCCAGCAGCGACTACCCGCACTTTGAACCGCTGGTGATGCGATTGCATGAAGTGTTTCGCCCGCTAGGCGTCAACATCAGCGTGCCAAGTTTGCGAGTCAACGATCAACTGAAATCAGTGCCGATTTTGCTGGGAAGTGATCGTCGTCGCAGCATGACGCTGGCACCGGAAGTCGCACGTGATGACATGCGAGAGCAGATTCGCAAGAAGATCAAGAACAGCGATTTGATCGACGGTTGCCGTGTCGCATTCAACCATGGATTCGACAGCGTCAAGCTGTACTTCATGTGCGGACTGCCTGGCGAGCGTCCTGTCGACCTAGAAGGCATCGTTGAACTCGCCGAAGCGATCGCGACGGTGGGCAAAGAGGAAACAGGTCGTTACGCCAGAGTGACCGCCAGCGTGTCCAACTTTGTGCCCAAGTCGCACACACCGTATCAATGGAACGGGATGCAGCGGCGTGAATACTTCAAATGGGCGCACAGCTATATGCGAAGCCGATGTCGCATTCGCAGTGTGACCGTGAAGTGCCACGATATCGAAACCAGCCTGCTGGAAGGCGTGCTAAGTCGCGGCGACCGCCGTACCGGAAAAGCGATCGAAGCAGCTTGGCGAGCGGGCGCACGGATGGACGGATGGACCGAGTACATGGACCCTCAACGTTGGTGGGATGCCCTCGCCAGTGCCGAAATCGACATCGAAAAGACCGTCCACGACAAATACGAGATGATGGACAAATTGCCCTGGGACCACGTCAACGTCAAATTCGGCCGCCCGTACCTAGAAAAAGAGCAGGGCAGGGCGACGGTGCAATTGGCGGCCATGGCGGACGCGGAGTGACATTGCGACGAGAGATAACCACGGATGGCTTTCGCGGGACCACGGATGGGCATGCCCCTACGCGCCTCATCCGTGGTCCCGCGAAAGCCATCCGTGGTTATTTTTCTCCTTGCCCCGGTTTTGCCGGGGCGTGAGCCGATGCAACCGAGTGACTGCGACTATTGCGAAACTAACGGCGTGAACCGCAGAAATATTGTTGACTCGACCATCTCTAACGGGTCAATTGGCACAATCCAGGTAGCTGCCCCCCCAAGGTATCAGTTCACTGTTCAGGCCGTTAGCCGCCGGCGCTAGCCTCGGTTCCCTCGCGTCTCTCATTTCCTACGGAAAATCAAGGCTACCGCCAGCGTCAACAACGACAACTCATCAACGTTTCACCACCATGTCCCGCACACGATTCCGCTCCCACTCATGGCGCAAACGCCAACTGCGTACCCAACGTCTCGAACCCCGGCAAATGCTCGCCGCGGATCTATCGCTCGGCGCCGATCTCCCGACGGCCGATGTCGCGACATCCTTGGTCACCCAAGGCACCCAAGGGGCCAGCCACGTGTTTGCCGACACGGGGTCGCATCGTCATGGTATCAAGTTCGACCTGCGACTTAGCGGCGTCAATGCCGCTGGCGAAACGTTATTCACGACCCTGCTGGATCAGTCCGGTGAACCGGTCGCACCGGGTGATTCGTTGGATGATCCTGGTTACGGAACGTATCGCGTCGGCACCGATGGCGTCTTGACGTACGATCCGATCGCCAACCTTTACCAAGATCGATTTGCTGAGTTTCTCAACGACCCCAACCTGCCGGGCGTCGCTTATCTAAGTCGGCCTGCGCGAACCCTGGCGTTGGTTGCCCAATCGGATACTGGCTCGCTTGACGTTTTGGAGCGGCGACAGGCGACGCCTCGACTGAGCAATACCCAACCGGTCGCCCGCACCGACGCTTCATTTGCCAGCGACGACGCCTTGAACCTGTCCGCAATGGTTGTGACCGCCAAGGATTTAATCAGCGTCGAAATTGATGAATTTTTTGCGGATCCCGACGGTGACGAGATTCTGTTGACAGCCTTTCAAACAGATTCGACTAGCAACGATTTGGTTTTGACAGCGACGGACCGTGACCGACAACTGTTGATCGACGTGGTGGGCGATGAATTCGATCAAACGATGGTGTCCCTTCGCGTCGGTGATCACCCCGAAAGCACCACCGGTCGCGAAGTTCGTTTGCCACTTCGATCCGCTGACTCAGACCCATTGGCTGGACTGCAAAACCCAGGATTCCAACCACGAGGCATCACGGTGCTGCCGGCCGCTCATCGCCCAAACGCCCATCGCCCAGACTCCGATTCAGCCGGTGATCGACACCTTCGCAGCGATGACTTTGCCCGACGTTGGAACGATTGGCGAGTGTCCACCAATACGTATGCCCCCGGGCATGATCGCCAGTTGCGGTTTTCGGCCGGCGATGTATCAGTCGACTTGACCACGGGTTCGGCCACCGCCGGAATCTCACTACCGATCGGCGAAGTCTTTGACGATCTGGCGATTCCGCTGGGCGGTTTGGTTTACGACACTCAGCGCGTGATGACTCAAAGCCTGGCAAAGGTCATTGTCGACCGCCCCGAATCTGAGACTCGGCGTATCGCCAGCTTCAAGATCGATGTCACGTTGGAAGATCAATCACCAGCGTCCATCTCAACACGCTCTCACCGGATTACCGTCAGCGACGCTGACCGCACGGCGGATCGATATGAATTGACCGTCCCGGTGCTCGATCGCATGTCCAGACCGACTCGCAGCGGCGTGTTGAATTACACCGTCGCGGTCACACCCGAGTTTGAAACCGCTGAAATTGGCCAGCCAGACAATCCCTATGTCCTGCGAACCGCCGGCCGAGTCGTGGTGGTTGAGCAAAACAACAGCCCGTCAATCGAATTAACCCCAGACGCTTCGCAGTCGCACGTTTTGGAATTGGGAACAGGTTGGCAAATCGCTGGGTTACCTCAATTGATGGTGGATCCTATCGACACCACGTTAGGCGACGCTGTTGCAAACCCCGCATCCAATTCGGCATCACCCGATTCGGCCTATGTCATCATTCAAACGCCAGGTTCCGACCGGCTATCCGTATTTCGTGGGTCCGTTGGCGGGCCGCTTGCTGCGGCCGATGATCGCGGCGGTTCCTTCCAATCGGTGGACCTAGACTTCCTGGTCCAGGACATCGACGAATTTGGGACATTGGTCCAGACCCGGGGCAACGCGTTGGACTACACCACCGGCGATGGAACACGATACCGATTCGAGCGGTTTGACACGACCGATCCCAATATCGATGACGCCGACCCGCTATCGCAGTTTCGAGTCACGTCGATCTTGTCCCCCGACGGCAACGAAGTCCGTATCGGCTACCTCGATGATGTCGGAACCGCCACACCCAACGCCGGCACCCATGTTGACGCAGGCAACATTCCCAACGCGGGCTCCATTCGCATCGACACGATCAAACATTTCCGCGGCACGACGCGGTTGCCCGGTCAGGTCACCTTTCGCTACGACGCAGACCAACGCATCGTGCGGATAGACTTGTCCGACGGTCGCCGCATCTCGCTCGATTACGCGGAAGGCTTGCTGAACACAGTGACGCAAACGGTCGCAGACCAAACGATCAGTCAAGCGTTCTCTTACTCGGCAGTCGCAGCCGCACCCGATCAAACGTCGGTGCCAATGCTGGTCCAATTGATCCATCGCTCGGATGACGAAATTGACCAACAAACCAGTTGGACCTTTGATGGCGACGGAGTGAGCGTCATTACCGAAGGTGCCGACGTCGCGGCCACCACGACGACGCCCGCCCAAAGTGCGACCGTTCACGAACTGCGAACCGCATGGAACCATCGTTTCACCGCGCGCGGCATCTCGAATCCGCCCACCGATCAAATGCTGCCCGGCGATGCTCAGCACTTGGCCCAGGCTGTCACCCAAGTTTCGACGCGCACTTCGGCCGGCGACTTACAACAACTGGTAGCCGACAATGTTGCAACCCAAGGCTTAAAACCCCAGGACCGGTTCGGCGATCACGTCACCGCTTATGCCCTAGATCGCCGCGGCAACGTCGTCGTCCAAGACCGCTTGTTCGATCCGGCTGGTGGTGGCACCGCCGATCAGGTCTTGGTCTCGCGGACCCCAGTCAACTTCGACGCGCTCGACAACCCGGTCCGCATGGTCGATACGCTGGGGCGTCAGGTCACGATCGCCTACGACTACACCTATCCGGTCGGTGCCAATATCGGTGGGCTGGTTTGGAACCGTGGCCCCGTGCGTCAAATGCCGTTTCTGGCCAACAGCCCATCGGGGATCGAAATCACTCGCCGCGAAGGAACCCGTTTGGCGGTGGCCGGGCGGATCACTGAAACAGTCGATACGCTGGGACGTCGCAGCTCCTACACCTATGACGACGCCGGGCGTCCGCTATTGTCGATTGACCATCGCACGGTCGATGGAGTGGACGCGGACGTGGTGACATCGCGAACGTATGACGACCAGGGCCGTTTGGACCTGTCGATCAATCCGCAAGGTGCCACGGTCGACGTGATCGATTATGCCCCCAATCGTCCGCGGCTTCCCCGCACCGTCCGCGTCACCGAACCGGAAATCGCCGGCGGCGCGGTGCTGGGTGGATCGGACCGGCGAGTCTGGGAGACGGTCACGACCTACGACCATCGCGGCTACGTTGACACGATCACCACGATCGAAAACGGAACCGTCGTGACGACGGAAACCCAAACCCATGACGATCGCGGACGATTGATTTTCCGGCAGGTTCAGAACGCGGCCACCGGCGTGGCCCAGCAAACAATGCACGCCTACGATTCGCTGGACCGGGAAATCGCCGTCATCGACCCACACAACACGCTGACCACCACCGACTACGACACGGCGGGCCGAGTGATCCAGACAATGGAGCTAACCGGAATGACCATGACCGGCCCCGGCACGGCCAGCACGGATGCTCTGCCACAAACGACCACGACGACCTACTACGCCGACGGAACCGTTCGACAACGTCAAAGGTCCGACGGTACCAACACACGGCATTACTACGACCCGGCGGCTGTCCTGACCGCTGACGACAAAGCTGCCTCTCCATCAACCTCCGTTGCCACCCAGCGGTACGGGGTTCAGTATTGGCAGGTCACGGGGTTATCCGATTCAATCAGTCAAACTCACCCATCCAACGAAGCGGGCAGTGTAAACGAAGAGACGCCGATCGCCTTGAATCAGATCACCGAAAGCCAGATCATCGCCAGCCGGGTCGATGAATTCGGTCGCAAACTGACGCAGCGAAATCTGACCAGCGGACAATCCACTTCGCTGGCTTATCCCTACCGGTTCAATGACATTCCCGTCATCTCGCAAACACCGCCCGACGACGCTTGGCTTGCCAGTTTGATCGATGACGAAGCGGCGCAAACGCAGCACGCTTTGTCGGAACTGCCGAATTTCGTTCCACAGAATGCGACACCCGTCCTCGGGCCGTTGCAACCTTGGGACGCCGAAGCAATCGAAGCTACTGATCATTACTTTCGTCAGGAAATCCCATCGCCACCGTTGCGTTTTGCTGCGGTGGAAGCCGAGTCGGACAACACCGCTGCGGCGGAGGCGGAAGAATTATCGTTCAACCCCTTCACCAACTTCTTCAATACCTTCGACGTCAATAACGACGGCCAGGCAACAGCCCTTGATGCCTTGCAGATCATTAATTGGATTAGCCGTAACCCTGACAATAAAGTGCCTGGCGAAGATCAGGACACACCGCCTTTCCTTGATGTCAGCGGTGATGGAACGATCACCGCACTCGATGCGCTGCGTGTGATCAACGAACTCGCGCGTACCAGCAACGGGAACACGTTTCAACTGACTTCGCCGGGTGAAATCTTTCGCTTTACTGGCTCGGAGATCTCGTGGGAGCAGCCTTATGGCGATGACGTCAGCTATCGTCTGCGAATCCGCAGCGAGGCCGGCTGTCGTGGCGACTTTGTTTACGAGGCCGTCTCCAATGATGCCGCCAACTCGGCGCCGATCGACTCATCGATCGGGACGGGCTCGTTCTACGCCTGCTTGTCTCTGACCACACCGGACGGCATTGTTCGCGAGCCCGCCAATAATGGCATCGCCTTTGAAGTCAGTGGAATTCATCGGGTGTTTATCACAGGTACCGCAATGACCATCACAACCGGGCAAGGGCAGATTTCCGGGAGCTTCGGTAATATTGCAGGAGCTGATTTTAACTGCAATGATCAGGCCTTTGGAGCCGGATTGATTCCTGACTGGGACTTTAGCTCAGTGATCTACAAGGCAGTGATCTCGGACTCCACCGAGAGCGCCTACGATCGTCTCGATATTCAAGGCGGACTATTCAATATGCAAGACGAGCGTTTGGCTGTCAGTAAAGATGACTTCTTTGATGGCGAGATCGAAACAGCGATTGTTTATACCGCCGATGGACTCGAGATTCCTCTTGAGCGTTTTTGGCATGGCAGTACGATCGATGGAAAAGCGGTTTCTGAGAACTGTAATGACTGGAGTCCAGACGGCGGCAGTTCAATTGTTGGAGCTACCAAAAGCGTATCTTGGTTCCTGGGTTCGGGCGGCGGCGACTGCAATAATTCCGGCGAAGCGCTGGTCTGCGTCAGCCCCTTGATGCCACCGCTTGACTAAGCGTCGCTCGACTAAGACGCAAGGCGTAGGGGAATTTCCAGGACTCGATGGAGAAAGAAAAGGCACGCGGACCGTTTTGATTGTTTTGGTGACGCAACGTTGGAGTCTAGGCTTTAGCCGATTTCCCACATGCAACGTTGGAGTCTAGGCTTTAGCCGATTTCCCACATGCAACGTTGGAGTCTAGGCTTTAGCCGATTTCCCACATGCAACGTTGGAGTCTAGGCTTTAGCCGATTTCCCTACATGCAACGTTGGAGTCTAGGCTTTAGCCGATTCCTCACAGAAAAGGCACCCAGACGCCCCCCAATTGTTTCGGCACAGGATGGGATTTGATCGTAGGTCGGCTAAAGCCTAGACTCCAACGTTGGAGTCTAGGCTTTAGCCGATTTCCCACATGCAACGTTGGAGTCTAGGCTTTAGCCGATTCCTCACAGAATAGGCACCCAGGCGCCCCCCAATTGTTTCGGCACAGGATGGGATTTGATCGTAGGTCGGCTAAAGCCTAGACTCCAACGGTGGCCGATGTCTTACTTGCTTTGCGAGGCTTGTCGCGATGACTCAGGATCCATCAACGATGTATCGGTGGCGGCAGTTGACTGACCGGCAACGCGAACAGGTGTTGACCGAAAGGCGTCAATACAATCGACCTCCGCATAGCGTGCCTCATATCGAAAGTGACACGACCACCTACTACATGATCACGGCGGCCTGCTTCGAGCATCGTCATCTTATCGGTAAATCACCCGAGCGGATGAGCGCGTTTGAACGAGACTTGACGGCACTGCTTCACGAATCGTGTAACCAAGTGTTTGCCTGGACCATTCTGCCGAATCATTACCACTGTCTGGTGGATGCACCGGATGTGAGCGCACTGCTCAAATCACTTGGTCAGCTTCATGGTCGCAGTTCTTTCTACTGGAACGGCGAAGACAACTCGCGTGGTCGTCAGGTGTGGTGCAACGCTGCGGAAACGGTGATGAAGTCCGAACGGCATTTCTATGCCACGATCAATTACGTTTTGCACAACGCGGTCAAGCATGGCTACGTCCAAAAATGGACGCAATGGCCCTACTGCAACGCAAACGAATACTTGGAATCCACCGGGCCAGAAAAGGCACTGCACCTTTGGAAATCGTATCCAATCAGTGACTACGGAAACAACTGGGACCCCGCAGAACTCTAACGCAAGTTGGAGTCTAGGCCTTCGCCGATTCAACCGTTGGAGTCTAGGCTTTAGCCGATCGGGGCGTTGGATTCTCGTCGCGCTCAAGCGGCTAAAGCCTGAACTCCAACGCACAAACAAATGGGTCAGACCTCTTTGATTGGTCGTCGGTCGGGTAACTGTTTAGTTCGATGACGCACATGATCGTTTGCTCGTGGCAGTAGCCGACGGACCGCCATGTAAAACAAAGAGGTTTGACCATTTGTTTTGTCGACAAATACGAGATGATGGACAAATTGCCCTGGGACCACGTCAACGTCAAATTCGGCCGCCCGTACCTAGAAAAAGAGCAGGGCAGGGCGACGGTGCAATTGGCGGCCATGGCGGACGCGGATTGATCATTTGATTGGCCCACGGATGGCTTTCGCAGACCCACGGATTTTGTGGGTAATAAAGCGTGCATAAAAATCCGTGGGTCTGCGAAAGCCATCCGTGGGCTTTTTGCTCCTTGCCCCGGTCTTCGGTCTTCCCCGCCCGTGAGCCGATGCAACCGTGTGAATGCGACTATTGCGAAACGAACGGCGTAACTGTTTAGTTCGATGATGCACATGATCGTTTGCTCGTGGCAGTAGTCGGCGGACCGCTATGTAAAACAAAGAGGTTTGACCATTTGTTTTGTCGACAAATACGAGATGATGGACAAATTGCCCTGGGACCACGTCAACGTCAAATTCGGACGCCCGTACCTGGAAAAAGAGCAGGGCAGGGCGACGGTGCAGTTGGCGGCGATGGCGGACGCGGATTGATCATTTGATTGGCCCACGGATGGCTTTCGCAGACCCACGGATTTTGTGGGTAATTAACGTGCATAAAAATCCGTGGGTCTGCGAAAGCCATCCGTGGGCTTTTTGCTCCTTACCCCGGTCTTCGGTCTTCGGTCTTCCCAGCTCGTGAGCCGATGCAACCGTGTGAATGCGACTATTGCGAAGCGAACGGCGTAACTGTTTAGTTCGATGATGCACATGATCGTTTGCTCGTGGCAGTAGTCGACGGACCGCTATGTAAAACAAAGAGATTTGACCATTTGTTTTGTCGACAAATACGAGATGATGGACAAATTGCCCTGGGACCACGTCAACGTCAAATTCGGACGCCCGTACCTGGATAAAGAGCAGGGCAGGGCGACGGTGCAGTTGGCGGCGATGGCGGATGCGGCCTGAGATTAACGATTTCACCACAGATGGCTTTCGCGCGGACCTCGGATGAGGCGCGTAGGGGCATGCTCATCCGTGGGTCTGCGAAAGCCATCCGTGGTTAAAAATTCTTCCTTGCATCAGTCTTCCCAGCCTGTGTATTATTGAGAAATGAAATTACCCGCTCCGAAACGCCTGATCATCTCCTTGCCCGCGCTAGTCGCTGGGTTGATGATCGTGTTTTGGCCGGTTGCTGCTAGTGCTGCGTGCTGCTGCAAGCACGATGAAGTAACAAAGGAATTGACGGTTCCGGCGTGCCAACATTGTTGCCATGTGGTACCGGATCAAAAAAGCGAACCGTTGCAACCTTGCGAGTGTGGCATTGGTTGTCACAGCAATTTTGCGGCTGTGCTGCCATCCGTTTCTCAGGTTAGCGACGAGATTCTTTCGACGCTTTTGCCGCAAGAGGATTGGTTACAGTTTGCTGGTGGAACGCCTCTGTTGTCCCAGTTCGTGGACACCGGTCCTCCTCGTTTCCTTTTACCGCAGGCTCGCTGCGCCCAGATTTGCTGTTGGTTGAAATAGGAAGTCAGTGGTTACCACGACTTTTTGATTTAACACCAGTTTAAGAATCTGTAAGAGGAAATACCTATGTTTAGAATGTTACTTGTCGCCTACGTGGCGATCCCGTTTTTGGCTGCCGCAACGTTTACCGCTTCGCCTGCCCTTAGTGGTGGCGCGTCATCTTGCCCCTGTGGCCAATGCGAAGCAGGTTGTGGATGCTGCGACGGCGACACATGCACCTGCACCGATTGCGAGTGCGAAGCTTGCGGCTGCAACGGTTCAACTTCGTTGACTTCACTAACCGCCGAAGGCGAGAAGTCATCGTGCTGTTCGGCTGGAGCTTGCTCAGCATCAATGGCAATGGTTTCGACAACCGAATGCGAAAAGTCTTGCTGCGCAAAAGATGTCAGCGGCGAAGACAGCGGAACGCTTGTTTCGTCAAAAGCTGATTGCAAGTGTGCTGACTGTCCGGACGAGTGCAAAGGTTGCGAAGATTGCACCGAAGGCAAATGCGTTTGCACTGAATGTGCTGACGACAAGAAGTCTTGCTGCGCAAAAGATGTCAGCAGCGAAGACAGCGGAACGCTTGTTTCGTCGCAAAATGATTGCAAGTGTGCTGACTGTCCAGACGAGTGCAAAGGTTGCGAAGATTGCACCGAAGGCAAATGCGTTTGCACTGAATGTGCTGACGACAAGAAGTCTTGCTGCGCAAAAGATGTCAGCAGCGAAGACAGCGGAACGCTTGTTTCGTCGAAAGCTGATTGCAAGTGTGCTGACTGTCCGGACGATTGCAAAGGTTGCGAAGACTGCACCGAAGGCAAATGCGTTTGCACTGAATGTGCTGACGACAAGTAGTCAGCGTCACGGTTGAATTTTGAACTTGAATCCTCGCCCGCGGCATTGTTCGTGGGCGAGGATTTTTTGTGCCTGTTGTTACCACACATGCGGTGCGAGCAAGGGATCCCGGAAATCCCTTGCTAACGCCGCAGGTTAGGGTTCAAACGGTTCAATGTGAACGTGTACATCTCGCACTCTTGGCATCTCAGCCAACAGCCGGTCTTTGACTTTGTGGCCGATGCGATGCCCCGTTGAAACGCTTAGATTTCCGTCGATTTGAATATGAATTTCGGCGAAGTATTCGAGGCCGCTTTTCCTGATACGCAGCTTTTCGACGTCCTGAACTTGATCAACACTGCCAGCAATCTGGCGAGCCAAGTTGACCATTTCGGAATCGGCTTGTTGGTCCATCAATTCGCGAGCGGCGTGTGAAAAAATACGCACGCCGGTGAATACCAACACGCCGCAAACACAAATCGCGGCAATTGGATCTACCCAGGGTGCCAGTGGTCCAAGCAAAGGAGCGGACAATAACGAAACCGCCACCAGTCCTGAGCCGATCGCATCGCTGCGGTGGTCCCATGCGGCAGCTTTCAGCGCCGTCGAATCAAGTTTGCCGGCGACTCGGCGGGTGTATCGGTAAATGATTTCTTTGGTGATCCCACACACTGCCGCGATGACGCCAGCGATTTTGCCGGGGACTTCCAGGTCTTCGCCGAACCGCTTGAACGTTTCAATCGCCAGAATTCCGGCACTAAACGCGACCAACAGTGCAACGCAAAGCCCTGCAATCGATTCCGCCTTGGTGTGGCCGTAGGGATGGTCTTCATCCTCTTCGATTTGGGCGACTCCCAAGGCTCCGCGAACCGCCAAAGCACTGGCAACATCGCCGACTGAATTTACGGCGTCGGCGATCAATGCGGATGACCCTGTCACGATTCCGCCAGCCAATTTGGCCACCATTAGCACCAAATTGACTCCCAGTCCCCAGACTGCCGCCCGACTGGCATCGACGTAAACACGCTGCCGATGGTCGATGGACGCTTGGTCGCGGGACTTTGTTTTTGACAAGGAATTCTGTAATTGACGAGGAAATTGGGGGCGTCCCTTGTGGAAAAGGGGCATTTGACCGTACACTTCGGCCCCCCGCGAGTGCAAGTTGACGCTTTGACGGGTGTGTCCCTAAGCGGTTTCTGTACAGTGTCACGACGCAGTTCCTAAGCGAATTGCCTGACAACGCCAGCCTCCGCGAAATTTTAATGAAGTGAGAATTGTGCCATGAAAGAAGGCATCCATCCGAAGTATCAAGAGACAGCCGTGACCTGCGGTTGTGGAAACACGTTCACCACCCGCAGCATCAAAGAAGAGCTGCGGATCGATATCTGTAGCGAATGTCATCCGTTCTATACGGGCAAATTGAAATTTGTTGACACCGCGGGCCGAATCGATAAGTTCCAGAAGAAGTTCGCAGCCGGTACCTACGGGTCACTCGCAGCGAAGAAAAAGAAGAAGTAGCTTTTTAAGCGACAAATTTTCGAGCAGCCGCACGGTTCATTTAGAAAGAATCGATGCGGCTGTTTTCGTGAACCCGATCAGCCCAACTCCAAACAAAGCCGACTTATGAGCGGAACGATCCGCGACACGCTTGAAGAAAAATTTTCTCGCTTCAAGCAACTCGAAGCCGATATGTCGAATCCCGAAATCGCTGCCGACGGCGAGCGGATGAGTGCGACCGCGCGCGAACATGGTGGCCTGGCCAAAGTCGCTACCAAGTATCGCGAATTCAAACGGATGACTGACGAGATCACTCAGTGCAAAGAGATGGCTGAGGCAGCCGAAGATTCGGATGAAAAGGAAATGGTTCAAGCGGAAATGGAATCGTTAAAGGCGGCTCGCGAAGAGATCTGGGAAGAGCTGCTTGGGCTGACCGTTGGCGGCGAAGATTCACACCGAACTCGATGCGTGATGGAAATTCGCGCCGGTGCCGGTGGCGATGAAGCCGCATTGTTCGCTCGCGATTTGTACGAGATGTATCGCCGCTATGCCGAAACAAGAAGCTGGAAGATTGAACTGATGGACGCCAGCCCAACCGAAATGGGCGGCTTCAAAGAAATCACGCTGACGTTCGAGGGCGAAAGTGTGTTCCGCGACTTGCAGTACGAATCCGGCGGACACCGTGTGCAGCGAGTTCCTGAAACAGAAACGCAGGGCCGAGTTCACACTTCCGCCGCTACCGTCGCCGTGATGCCGGAACCCGAAGACATCGAAATCACACTGAAACCCGACGACTACCGAAAGGATTTCTTTGGTGCATCCGGCCCAGGTGGACAGCACGTCAACAAAACTGATTCAGCGGTCCGTTTGACTCACCACGAAACTGGAATTGTGGTTCAGTGCCAAGATGAAAAGAGTCAGCATAAAAACTTGGCAAAAGCGCTGAGAGTTCTGAAGGCGCGGATCTATGAAAAGACGCGAGAAGAGGAAGCGGCCAAGCAAGCTGAAACCCGCAAAGGTCTGATCGGATCCGGGGACCGCAGCCAACGTATTCGGACGTACAACTTTCCCCAAAACCGTCTGACTGATCACCGCATCAACTTGACGCTCTACAAGTTGGATCAAATCATGAACGGTGACGTTGATCCGGTGACGACCGCGTTGATTGAATACGACCGTGATCAACTTCGTGGCGACATGATTGATTAGTTCTCTGTTTATTTTTTTGTAGGCCGTGTGGAGCTTGGCGACACACGGCGTTCACCTTCATGCCGTGTGTCGCCAAGCTCCACTCGGCCTACGCTTTCATCTCATTAGACCGCATCATGTCAGACACTCAGCAAGAACCATGGACGGTCATGCGGTTACTGGAATGGACAACGGGCTTCTTTAAACGCAAGGGCAGCGATTCGCCGCGTTTGGATGCCGAAGTCCTGCTGGCTCACGCACGCGGGTGCGAGCGGATCGAGTTGTACACGGCCTTTGGCGAAGAACCTGACGATGAACAACGAGTCGCGTTTCGCGAAATGGTGCGTCGTCGTGGCGAGGGCACGCCGGTGGCGCAACTGGTCGGATACCGCGAATTTTATTCGATGAAGTTTCGTGTTAATGAACATGTCCTGATTCCTCGGCCGGAAACCGAACACTTGGTCATCGAGGCACTCGATGTTGCCAACGCATCCGAGATCAAGGATCGGCCGCTGCAAATTGCGGACATCGGAACCGGCAGCGGAGTGATTGCGGTGACGCTTGCCAAGCACTTGCCGGAAGCTGAGTTGGTGGCGGTTGATCAGAGCGAACATGCACTCGAAATCGCCAAATGGAATGCCGATAAGCACGAAGTCAGTGATCGCATTGCATTCCAACAATCAGATCTTCTGTCGGCCGTTGAGAGCCCAAAGCAGTTTGACGTGATCTGCACCAACCCGCCCTACGTCACCGATGCAGAATACGAAGACTTGTCACCATCGGTGAAAGACTTCGAGCCCAAGGAAGCGCTGGTATCTGGCCCCAACGGTGCCGAGATCATCGAGCGAATCATCGAGGAATCTGAAGAGCGATTGGCCGAAGGCGGACGTTTGATTATCGAACTAAGTCCGATGATCGCCGACGCATGCCAGGCAATCGCAAAACAGGCAGACTTCGTGGAATCGCGATTCATCAAAGACCTGCAAGGCCATCGGCGGATTCTGTCGCTAAGGAAGTAAAACGTAGGCCGTAGCGAGCCATAGCGAGTTACGGCAAGTTGCGCAACGCCGTAACTCGCTATGGCTCGCTACGGCCTACTTTCAAGTGTCGAAGCTATCTTCATCTGCTTCGCTGTTATCAGTGAAAACGACATTCTGATAGACGTCGCCCAATCGCAATTCACTATCGATTTCGGGCAGCGGAATTACCGCATCTAGGCCAAGATAGACTTCGCGATCAAAACCACTGTCCGCGCGCCGGTACACCTGCGCCGCTGCGTTGGCTTGCTCAATCAGCACGTAGACACACAGCGAATCGATCGACAGGTAGGCATCGCGTTTTTCGTGTTCGTCCGTTCGCCGCGTCGATTCAGAAATGACTTCGATCACGACGACGGGATGATCGTGAAACGAATCAGCGTCGCTGTTGGGATCGCAAACCACCGTGACGTCGGGATAGTAGAATCGCGTGCCAGCACTTTGGCGAACCCGAACCTTGGTATCGGAATTGAAGGCTTCGCACTTCTCGCCTACAAGCTGGCCTCCGAGCGAGACAATTGCATTTGACGCGATGCGATTGTGCCGGTTGCTGCCTCCCGCCATGGCGTAGACCACGCCATACACGTATTCATGCTTGCGTTTTGCGCTCCGTTCACCAACAAGGTAGTCGCTAACGGAAATCGGCTCGAATTGGGCTGCAGTGCTCATGGTTCTAGGATACGTGCAGCGAGTTCCCACGGCAAGCGATTATGGCAAAGATCGACTCGCGCGAATTTGCAAATCACCTTGCTTTGTCGCTGATATCTTTCCGGCACCAGGCACCTTGCCAGCGGATTTCTTTCACGGCTTTGTAGGCTTGCAGTTTGGCTAGATTGATGTTGTCGCCCATCGCCGTAACGCCTAGCACTCGGCCGCCGTCGTTGACCACTTTGCCACCATCCATCGTGGTACCGGCGTGGAATACCTTGACGTCTTCGATCGCATCGGCGGCTTCGAGTCCCGTGATGACTCGGCCTTTTTCGTAAGACGCCGGATAGCCTTCGCTGGCCATCACCACGCAAAGGCTGGGACGGTCGTCCCATTCTAGCGGTTCCAATTCGGAGAGTTTTCCGTTCGCGGCGGCTTCGAGAATATCGAACAGGTCCGTTTTCAATCGCATCAGCAGCGGTTGGCATTCGGGGTCGCCAAAACGAACGTTGAACTCCAACACTTTGGGGCCGGCGGGAGTCAGCATCAGGCCGGCGTACAGCACTCCCTTAAACGGCTTACGAGCCCGCTTCATGGCATGAACGATCGGCACTAGCACTTCCTCTTCGACTTTTTGCATCATTTCTTCATCGACGATCGGCGTTGGGCAGTACGCTCCCATGCCGCCGGTGTTGGGGCCTTTGTCACCATCGTAGGCCGGTTTGTGATCTTGGGCGGCGGGCAGAGTGACGATTGTTTCGCCGTCGGTGATCGCCAATACGCTGGCCTCTTGGCCGATCAGTTTCTCTTCGATGATCAATTCGTTGCCCGCGTCACCAAATTCACGGTCGCCGCAAATCCGTTCGATCGCGTCGAGAGCTTCTTCGCGAGAATCACAAACGATGACACCTTTGCCCGCGGCCAGGCCATCGGCTTTGACGACCACTGGGACGGGTTCGCTTGGTTCAGGATATCGGTCTTTGATGTAGCGACTGGCATCTTCGCCGCGGCGGAAAGCTTGGAAGCCGGCGGTCGGAATGTTGGCAGTGTGCAGCAAGTTTTTGCAGAATACTTTGCTGCCTTCCAATTCAGCGGCTTCGGCGGAAGGACCGAACGTCAGGATTCCGGCTTCTTCCAAATCATCGACCAAGCCATCAACCAGCGGTGCTTCGGGGCCGACGACGACCAGATCAATCTGGTTGGACTTTGCGAACGCGATGATCGCGGGCTTATCGGTCGCGGCGATGTCAACGTTGGTGGCATCGATCGCGGTTCCAGCGTTCCCCGGCGCGACGAACACCTGCTGCACTCGCGGCGAAAGACCGATTTTCCAGGCCAACGCGTGTTCGCGTCCACCACCGCCCACGACCAAAACTTTCATCTTTTTCGCACCCTAATATCGCTGTTTTTTTCTCTTTGAATCAAGCAATGTAAGGCGTTTGGTGGGAAGCCCATAGTAGGCCGCAAGCCGTCTGGAAAGCGAGCGAGGATGTAGACATCCAAATCGGCAGGTTTTTGTGGGCCGTAGCGAGTGACGGCATTTTTCGGCGGCACTGCCTGGGCTGATGAAAATGTTTGCGTGGAGGGAAACTGGACGACTTTGGGGGTTTGTGGCTGACCGGCCTCGGTGTTGATTGCAAATTGCAAAATGAACACTGAAAAACGTAAATTGACCAGCAAATACAGCTTCCCAA
>NZ_LWSK01000094.1 GCF_001642955.1 Rubripirellula obstinata
GCGCGATCGAGCGAAATTCGTTGATCCCGCCGGGGCAAGCCCGCAGCGGAGATCGTGGCTGAAGAAGATTGGAACTGGCGTTGAAACATTGGTAGCCGCCAGTTGTGATTCCGCCGGGACAAGCCCGCAACGGAAATCGATCGAGTTGCCTCCTACGATTCGAATGGCCGCATTGGATTGAAAGCGGAACAAATTCTTAATTGCAAAATACTATGTCAATACCAAAGATTTAGCGGCCCAGGCGATGCCCCACGCGGTTAAACAGTCCAAAACTCTTCACGGCGTTGCCCGGCACCCCCAAGCGAATCATTGCGAGTGCAGATTTGCGGAGCTATCTTTAGACTCAGGCATCGCCATATTCCTTTCGCTCACTTTGCAACCTTCCATTTTACGTGAATCGCTTGCAACGATCTGTTCTTCCCGCATCGTTGATTCTGTTTCTGTTCGCAATGGAAACCGGTCAACAAGCGGTGAATGCTGCGCCGCCGATTCGGCAAGAATCAAACGGAGTTTCCGACGGCATCACCGACGAGACCATTCGCCGACGCGGTGCCGCGATCTACGCTCGACAGTGCTTGGCATGTCATGGCAACAACGGTGAAGGCAACGAGGACTTTTATCCTGATCCGTTAACGGGCGATGCGACGGTTAGCCAACTGGCGGCTTTGATCAGTGAAACGATGCCCGAAGAAGATCCGGATGCCTGCGTTGCAGAAGACGCAAAGGCCGTTGCGGCATACGTTCATCATGAGTTCTACAGCGAGGCTGCGCAGATTCGCCGTCGCCCGCCACGAATCTCACTCGCAAGATTGACGGCGAATCAATTGAGACAGAGTTTGGCTGATCTGTACATGCATTTTGGCGGCGATCCTTGGACGGAAGATGGGCGAGGCCTGACGGGAAGATATTTCGACGACAAAAACTGGAAAAAAGAAAAGCTAAAGATTCAAAGAGTTGATTCGACGATCGACTTTGACTTTGCGGACGACGGTCCCGGCGAAGGCATCAATGCATCGCAGTTCTATATCAATTGGAATGGGTCGCTGTTGGTGATGGAAACGGGACGCTACGAAATTGTCGTCAACAGTACGTGTGCGTTCACTTTGGATTTTGGAAACAACCAACGACGCCTGATCGACAATGCAGTCCAGTCGGCTGGCAAAGAGGAGTTTCGCGAGACGCTTCAGTTGACGGCCGGGCGTTGCTATCCAATTAAATTGCAACTGTTTCAGCGGAAGCGAAAAACAGATCAGCCCGAAGCGAGGATCTCGTTGCAGTGGACGACACCGGGCGGCGTCCAAGAAATCATTCCCGCTTCCCATTTGATCCCAAATGAAATGCCCGCCACCTTTGCACTGCAATCAAAGTTGCCGCCGGACGATCGGAGTTATGGGTACAAGCGTGGCACCGCGATCGACCGGTCTTGGGATCAGTCAACGACAGATGCGGCGATTGAATTTGCGGCCATTGCGACCGACGAACTTTATCCGATGTATTTACAACGCAATCGGAAAAAGAAAAACGACAACCGAGAACACTTGCGAACGTTCCTGGTCCGTTTGGTCAGCACCGCGTTTCGGCGTCCGCTGGACGATCAAATGCAAAAGCACTTCGTTGATCGGCACATCGAAAATAACGAAAACCACAATGACGCAATCAAGCTGGTCGTTCTTTCGACGATCAAATCACCGCGGTTTTTGTATCCGACGCTGGATCGAGATCGATCGAAGAGTCGGCAAGTGGGAACCAGGCTCGCACTGACGCTCTACGATTCGCTGCCATCGGATAAATGGATCGTCAAGGCGATGGAAGCCAACCGAATGGCCAAACCAAAGCAGATTACGCAAGCTGCTTGGCGGATGGTCGGTGACTATCGATGTCGAGCGAAAACAAAAGAACTGATTTATCACTGGTTAGACCTCGATCAAATCGATGAGATCACCAAAGACCAATCTCTGTACCCAGGATTTGACGCAGCCCTGGTTGCGGACTTACGTCAATCGCTCAGCGCGTTTATTGACGAAGTGATCTACAGCGAATCGAGCGATTTCAGGCAACTGTTGCAGGCGGATTGGATGTTTACCACGCCACGCATTGAATCGTTTTACGGAAACGCTTGGCAGCCAGTTGATGGAGATGATTCAGGTCTCCAGCGCTGCGTCAGTGATCCTATCGAACATGTTGGTGTGCTGACGCATCCGTTTTTGTTAAGCAAACTGGCGTATCATCGGACGTCGTCTCCGATTCATCGAGGCGTTTTCCTGACGCGTCATGTGCTTGGCCGAGTCCTTCGTCCGCCCAATGCAGCGTTTTCTCCCCTGAATCCGGATTTGCATCCAGGCTTGACCACTCGCCAACGTGTTCAGTTGCAAACGGACGAACGAAGTTGCCAGGTTTGTCATTCCAAAATCAATCCATTGGGATTCGCATTTGAGCAGTTTGATGCGAGCGGTCGGTTTCGATTGGAAGAGAAAGACCAAGCCGTCGATGCCCGCGGCAGCTACGTGACTCGCGATGACGAAACGATTCGTTTTGACGGAGTGCGAGAATTGGGTGACTACTTGGCGGGCAGCCAGGATTGTCATCACGCGTTTGTCGAAGCGGCTTTTGAGCATTTTGTAAAACAACCGATTGCTGCCTACGGACCAAATTTATCGAGCGAGCTGACACAGCGTTTCGTGTCTGCGGAGTTTAACGTTCAGCAATTGATCGTCTGGATTGCTGAAATCGCATCGAATCCATTGCCTAATCCATTGCCTAATCAAAGCGAGCAGTTTCAATGAGAAGCCCCATGAAATCTCGACGCGACTTCATCGTCAACATGGGCGTTAGTTCTGCTGCTGCGAATTTTGCATTCGCGTTGCCCAGTCTTGGGTGGGCGGCTGATTCGGGCGTGCAAGCGTCTGGAAAGCAGCGTGTTGTGTTTGTCTTCACGCCCAACGGCATCATCCCCGAACATTTCTGGCCCGATCAAGCCGGGGATTTTGGGATCGGAAAGGACTCAACGAAGCTGAAACGGATCCTGGAACCGCTAGAACCGTTCAAGGATCAATTGCTGACGTTGCGTGGCATCGACAACAAAATCAAGGGTGACGGTGATGGGCATATGCGAGGTATTGGTTGTTTGTTGACTGGTGTGGAGTTGTTTCCCGGCGACGTGCAAGGCGGCAGCGATACGCCGGCGGGTTGGTCGATGGGGATTTCAATCGACCAACACTTAAAAAACAAACTGCAGTCCAACGCATCGACTCAGACGCGGTTTGGATCGCTAGAGTTCGGCGTCATGGTTCCGCAGCGTGCGGACACTTGGACGCGCTGGTCTTACGCGGGGCCGAACAAGCCAGTCGCGCCGATCAGTGATCCGTATCAGATGTTTGAAAAGCTGTACGGGCAGACTCAGAATCGGGCGATGATGGCCAGCGTGTTGGATGATCTGACGGATGACTTTCGCAAACTGCATGCGATGGCTAGTGCTGAAGATCGTCAAATGCTGGACCAGCATCTGGGGATGGTGCGTTCGATTGAAAAAGAGCTTCAGAATGATCTAGAACATGCCAAGGCAAATGCGGACGTCGGTCATGCTGTGCCGGATCTGCCACCGAATGTGGCCGAGGAAAACGACAACATGCCCAAGATCAGCCGAATGCAAACCGAGTTGTTGGTGAACAGTTTGGCAGCCGACTTCACTCGCGTCGCAACGGTTCAGGTTTCCAACAGCGTCGGGAATCCTCGCATGCGTTGGTTGGGGATCAATGAAGGCCACCACTCGATTTCGCATGAACCCGACAACAACAAAAAAGCCTACGAGGACTTAATCAAAATCAATCATTGGTATGCCGAACAGATCGCTCACCTGGCCAAGCGGCTTCGCGAAACGCCCGAGCCTGATGGTGATGGAAGCTTGCTAGATCACACGACGATTGTTTGGACCAATGAATTGGGCAAAGGAAATTCTCACACGCGGAACGACATTCCGTTTGTCATGGTCGGTGGCGGCTTGGGTTTCAAGACAGGCCGATCGATGCAGTTCAATCATCAACCGCACAATCGATTGCTGCTTAGCGTGACCGAAGCGATGGGTTATCCCGAAACGTCGTTCGGCAACGCAGATTACTGCGGCGATGGCGCGTTGACGGGATTGGTTTGAGAGAGAGACAAACCAAACGTAGGCCGGAACAAGCCGCTTCGGCGCAGTTCCGGCAATCCAACTCGTTTCAATGCAATTGCCGGAACTGCGCCGAAGCGGCTTGTTCCGGCCTACCTATGCTATTCCTGCAGCCTAGCGAATCAGGCTCATGTAGAAACTAAACACTCGCTCGTCATCGGTCTCGGCTTTTGCGACTGGGATGGCGAAGTCGAACGCCAACGGGGCTGGTCCCAGCATCGGAATGGCGACGCGGAGGCCAACACCGGGTGCGACACGGAAGTTGTCGCTGTCGATTTTGATTTCGTCTTCGACGGTACCAAAGTCAACAAACGCAACGCCGCGGAAGGCGTCGTCGGCGGTGATTGGGAACATGTATTCGACGCTGTTGAGCCATTGAAATCGACCACCCGTTTCGACTCCGTTGATAGGATCAACCGGGCTGGCTCCGCGGAAATCGAAACCACGAAGTGTGGCGTAACCGCCCGCAAAGAAGTTTTCGAAGATCGGTGTTTCTTCGCCGCTGAAACCGAGTTGCGTTGAATACGAAATCGTTTGCTTGCCCGACTTATCGGCTCGTTCGGTGACCAACCAGTATTGTCGGAATTCCGTCTCGAATCGTGCGTAATCAAAGTCACCAAATGCTTCCTCAAATGAGAATTCAAAGTAGTGACCTTCGCTGGCTTGAATCGGACTGTTTCGTGTGTCGTGGGTCAGCGAGATCTCGCCGCTGTAGACTTCGTTGTCGCCAATCACGTCGGTCAACGCGGCGGGGCCGCCTCGATTGGTTTCGATATTGACGTTCTGGCCACTGATGCCTGCACTGACCGAAAGGTCGGGTGTGATTCGATATCCAAACGCCAGCCGACCGCCCAATCGTTCTTCGTTCCAGTCATTGAAACGACGATCAAACAGGAATCCACTGACCGACATGCTGACCGGTTGGTATCCGAAAATGTTTGGGTTCACGAAGCTGGCGGTGTAACGCTTGAATTCAGTACCGGGTGCCATTTCGATTCGGAACGTTTGTCCTGCACCACGAAACGCCGTACCGCTGGCTAAGTCTTGGAATGATCGCGGCCAACGCATGATGTCAAAGTTGCGTTCGTCGATCGTGACTTGACCGGTAACACCGGCGTCACTGTTGACGGCACCACCAAGCATGATTCGGCCGGTTCGGGCTGGGTATCCATCGATGACCAAGTCGGCATCACGAACTTGCGGTCCCTGGTATGACGAATAGGTTTGCGGTTGTGCGTAAGGATCCGATTGGAAATTCTGGACCGGTGCTGGCGGCAGCGACTGCACTGGCGGGGACTGAAACGTTTGTTGAGGGGCCTGTTGGGGAAGCTGTTTAGGCGCCTGTTGGAATTGCTGAGGATTGGTTTGTTGAGGGCTAATCGAGTAACGCGAACCGCTTTGTCCGTGCGCGACGACGGTCCCGAACAGCACTGATGTGATCGCAATCAGCCCCGTCGCAAAGAAACGCTTTGGAATTGGTTTTTGCGACAGGTTCATTCGGAGGACAATGCAAAGCAGGAGATAACAGGTTTCAAAAAGCCGACAGCCAGCGACGCTGGCACGTTGGAATCTAGTAATCATTGGAACCCCCGCTCGATCGCATCGCGGCGCGATTGTCTTCACGCGGAATGACCTTGATGTCTGGCGGGTCAGCGATTTGAGGATTAGTTTCCAGCAACGCGCTCCGTTCAAGTCGATTGCGATTCAATTCCAGCAGTCGGCGATTGATGAACGAGCCTTCGCGAAGGTCAACCAGATTCAGCATCGTTGTTTCCCGCATCAAATCGGGCTCGCCATCGATGTTGACGCGAATCTCGCCGACTCGCCAACGGTCGCCTTCGGAAATTTTGTAGACCAAGTCGACGATGTTTTCTTCGTCACGCATGACCGTTTGTGGTTCGACTTCGGCGTAGATGAAACCAAGTTCGCCGTAGCCGTAGGTCAATTCGCCGACGTCGCGACGCAGAAGGGTTCCGTCATACATGTCGCCGGATTTTAGTTCCAAGCGATTTCGCAGCGATTCTTCTTGGATGAATTCGTTGCCAAGAATCTGAATCTCGTTGACTCGAAAGCGAGGCCCTTCGTTGACGACAAATGTAACGCTTAACCACTTTCCGCTTCGGTCGTATTCCAACCGGCGGCCGACGGTTGCGGTCAGAAAACCAAGGTTGTGATAGTAAGCGGCCAGCACATCGACATCTTTGTCGATCTTGCTGAGGTCAGCTTTGTTGTTTGCATACGGAAAAAAACCGCCGAAGGGTCCGCGGCTGGTAATGATTTTTTTCAGACGAGATTCACTGACAATCGAACTGCCAAGAATCCGCATTTTGCTGATCCGTTCTTTTGGCCCTTCGTTGATTCGGAAGATCACTTCACCGGGCGAGTTATCGGTTCCGATGGTGCTATCGACGGTGGCTTGGTTAAAGCCTTCTTCTTTGTAGTAATCGACCAAACGTCTGCGTGCGGATTCCACTGAAAAAACGCTCAGCGGATCATTCGCGGTGATCCCGGCACGTCCACCGAGTTCGCGTTCGTTGATGCCTTGGTTGCCGTGATAGATCACCTGAGTAATCACGGGGCTTTCGGTAACCAGGAAGGTTACCTTCATTCCGCCTTGGACTTTTTCTGTCTCGAAAGTGACATGATCGAACATGCCCATATCGGTTAGGCGGTGAATGTCGCTTAGCACGGTGTCGTGATCGTAGAAACGATCGGGACGAGTCCGCAATTCTTGTTCGATTCGGTGGTCGCTGACGCGTCGGTTGCCGCGGATTTCAACGGCGGCAACGAGGGCATCGCCTTTTTCGCGGTGGACGTCGATGCCGCCACGGTCGTGGATAAAGTCTCTGAATTTTGGTTTTTCAGCCGGGCCACCTGGGCCACCTCCGCCGCCTGGCGCACCGCCTCCGCCACCCATTCCGCCCATTTGAGCCTGCGCCGAATTACTGAATCCGATCGAGAATGCGACGACCAAAGCCAGCATGACTAGCGTGCTGAATCGGTTGCTTGGATCGAGGTTTCGTGGACCAAAGTTTCGCAGTAGGGGCATTCGCCAGACGGACCGAAAACGTGGGTAGGGATAATCACAGCAGTGATGTTGGGCCGTTGGATTCGATCGAATCGGGCCCCATCACACAGCCGTAACTACCAATGCCAAGCAAACCGCCACAAGTCAGATTCAATGCTGGCGCACGCGAAAAAGAAAAATGTGCTGATTATCAGTTTTCATAACGACGCAAACACGCCGTGAAACTGGATCTAGTGGCTTGTCTCAGCTAAGAATTAGGGTGTGCCGTAGTGGATCTTGTTAAAGATCCTCTCGCGATAGGATCTTTAACAAGATCCACTACCCTAAAATTAAGCTGCGATAGACCACTAGCCGGCTATTGAGATGCCAAGCGTCTCCACCGGCAGTTCTAGCCAGTCGGTAATCATGATGCGTTGGACCAGAGTTTCGTCCAAGTGCGATCGTACGACTTCCATCAACCGTTCGCGTATTTGTGCCTGAGCCGGATCGTCAAGCCATGTCGGATCGACTTGGCGAAGCAATTGCTCGGCGGCTTCGTGGATTTCCATCTGCATCACGGTCAAGCGTTCGCGACCGCGGTGAATTTTTGATGGGTCCAGCACCGCGTGCAACCGAAAGTGGTAGACCGTGTTGTTGTCGCCGGTTGTTTGGAACCGGAAGTTACCGATCTCGAACGCAGTCGTTTCGACGTTGCTAAGCTGGGCAACGCGACTGCGTACGTATCCAATCACGGCTGCGTGTACGGCAACCATCAACAGGATTAAACCAGCGGCCCAATATCGGCGAACGGCTTGCACGTGAGTGATCCTAGTGAACGTTGGGAAAGGGGTGAACGTCGTAAGTCTGCGGTCAACACTAATCCAATGCGGATCAGTACGATGGTGACGGTCGAAACGGTTATGACCTGCTCAGAAATCGGCGGGTGCTATTTCGATGACGACACGTAAAACGCTAGGTCACCACGAAGCGCCGTGCGAGAAAAAGGCTCATCTTTTTACGTATGCACTGATCTTTCCACTCAGAAACCTCGCTACCGATGAACCTTCCCCGACCTGAATCCTCCTCGACTGTTCCAAACCATCCTTCGCCGGTTCGGCGTCGCGTGGTCGTGCTGACCAGTCCAAAGGCAGGCAGCGGTGCTAATCGAACTCAGATTCCCCGGTTGATGGATCTGTTGGCGGCGACTCCGATCGAGGCAGCGTTAACTCACGACCCAAGTGATCTGGATCATTTGTCGGCTGAAGCTTTGGCATCGGGTGAAAGCATCGTTGTCGTCGCTGCGGGTGGCGATGGAACGGTGACATTGGCTGCATCGAAGTTGCTGGCTGCATCAAACAAGCTTTCTAGCGTTGACCAAGCTTTAATCCCGATCGTCCCCATGCCCTTGGGCACTGAAAATTTGCTCGCCCGGCATTTTGGACATCGCGTCGAAGCCGAACACGTGTTCAACACCATTGTCGCCGGCACGCAGCAGTCGATCGATCTGGGCAGCGTCCGGTCATCCGCGAATTCACGCGTGCGACCGATGCTGACGATGGCGACCTGCGGGTTTGATGCCGAGGTCGTTCGCAACTTGCACCTTCGTCGCAGCGGACACATTCGTCGCAGCAGCTACCTGGTTCCGATTACTCGGGTGCTTCGGCAGTATCGGTTTCCCGAACTGACGATTGAAGCCGTATCGGATCACGGGGAAGTCGAACGAGAGATTCGTTGCGGATGGGCGATGGTTTACAACTTGCCGTGTTATGGCGGCGGATTGACGATTGAACCGGACGCGATCGGCGATGACGGCTTGCTTGATGTGATCGCGTTCCAAGGTCGATCGATCGCCAGCGGGTTGCGGTATGTCGCGGGAATTAAAACCGGACGTCATTTGAAGTTTGCCGACACGATCCGATTCAGGGCACCGGCGGTTCGGATTCACGCCACTGATCGAGTGCATTTTCAGGTCGATGGAGACTACGCAGGACGGCTGCCGATCGAGATTGGCGTTCGCCCCAAGGCAGTCAAGCTGTTGTTACCGCCGGTAAACTAATCGGCTGACGTTTCTTGCGTCGCCAACCGCGTGGGGCGATGCCCAACGCCGTGAAGAGTTTTGGTCCCGGTAAACACGTGTTAGTTCGTTTAGCCGCGTGGGCATCGCCCTGCGCGTCGTGCGGCCTTACAGTGCGCGGGGTGAGTCCACGGCGGGGGGCCGCCATGCTACTTTTTGTTCCGCGTGGACGCGTTGGGCACGCGGTTAAACGATTTAGAACGCGGTGTTGATCGGCGGATCAGAAATCGCGAGTTGCGAAGTAGACGCATGAGATCATTAGCATGACGGTTGTGAACACGGTGCAACTGATCACGGGGCCGGCGACTTTGCGGCGAATGGTTTCACGTTCGCCATCGCCGCTGCTAAAACTAAACGCGGATTTTCCGCTGATCATGGTCGCGATGGTCTCGCCCAAATCGCCGGTTTGCGGGGTGAGCCATCGCAGCGGCGTGACGACAAGCTGATCGACCTGTCGCCATCCGGTAACGCTGGGGCGGATCGACAGAACTGTGTCACCGGTGCTGACGTCGATCGCGTCTAACTGATCGACGTTGTGCGCGAAAAACAATCGGTTGGCTGGCTGATCAAAAGATAGAGTTTCGATTTCGTTTGGTCCGATCCTTGCAAAGTCATTCAGGCGTTTCTTGCTGTCATCTTTCCAGTTGACTTGCCGGCAAGTTCCGTCGCTGAGCACTACCAAGAACGTGTCGTCCCCGTTGGCATTACTGAAACCGACCAATTGCGTCGCAAATGACCGAGTCGGCATTTCGAGTTCCGCTAGGTCTTGCAGGGATTCCAAATCAATGATTCGTAGCGGTTCGTCTGGGCGTGCCAGCATCAATTGATCGCCCGTGACGGCCAACAGCGTGTCCAAGGAGTTGTCGCCTGCAAGCGTGCGCTGTTTTGCGATCGTCCAGCGATCGGTCGGGGCTTTTTCGACTCGCATCAACCGTCCGCCGCTGATCGCAACGACGGTATTTGCATTGACGACCGCGACCGACCTAGGTTGAGTCAGTGGCATGCGCTCTGGTGTGATGTTTTCAAATCCCTTGGTCTTCCCACCAATCAAGCTGTTCAACTTCGAAAACCAAGACGGTGTGTTTTGGGAAGCGTCACTTTCAGGGGTTGGGGCATCTTCCTTTTGCTCGCCAGCGGCAAGCAGGATTTCGGAACGAGTCGTGGTGAGTAGGTCGCTGGTGTTGAGCGCAAAAATAGAATCATTGGCGGGGGCGATCTTCTTTGGAGCCAGCAATTGGGTTGTTCCGGTCGGCAGTCGAAGGCTTGGTTCGGGACTCCAGTCGTTTTTACGGCTCAGCAGGCTTAGTTCAGGAGCACCGCTGCCGAACGGGTTCATCCGTCCGCCACGCACTCGTGCGGTGATAATCTGGTCCGAGCTAATCGCCAGCGGAGCCAACACGCGATCCCGGTTTCCCGGTCCGCTCTCGTAAATTTCTGACCATTGATTTTGGGAGGCATCAAAGCGAACCATGCCTCCGCCTTTCGTGGTTGCAAAAATATCATCGCCTGCGACCGCTAGATGGCTCAGCCGATCGGGGCCAGTCACCAAGCCATCGGACAAGCCACCGATGAATCCCACCAGCATGCAAATTCCGCCGAAGATGACGGTGACGCCGATGGCTAGGATCGGTGATCGCCAGCGAAGCCCCGCTAAAACTGAAACGCTGTAGAAGACTGAAAACAGAAAAACGGAAACAGGTATGCACCAAAGCAGTCGTAGGTTCCAGATGTCCAGCCTGAGTCCGGCAATGAGGTACAAGCCGATGACCAACTGTGTGACGCACAACAGGACAAAGGCGCAACCACCGACGAACTTGGACAGCAGCAAGAGAGTTCGCGACACTGGTTTGCTTAGCAGCAAGTGCAGTGATCCAGGTTGTAGCATGTCGGGGATGATCGAAGCGGTTACCAAAATGCCCAAGAAGATCAGGATGAAACCCAGCAACCAATTGATGATCAGCGGCAGCACAAATTGATTGACCAGCATTTTGAACTGCGGCTTGTCCACGGTCACTTCGGTGGGAAAGTCTAATCCCGCATAGGTCAACAAGATCGATCGTGATGCGCGAGCTTCAAAGACGCCCGGCAACGCTGCTTCGATCCTCAACCGAGCTCGCCGCTTGCGAAGCGAATCTGAAAGCTGTTCGACATCTTGTTCATCCAGTTCACGCAATTCTCGCAAGCGGGTTGTCGATTGCCAACTCTGTGCGTTGTACCACGATTCGTCTTCGATCAATCCATTCAACGCATCGGTCAAAACGGAGTAACGGATTCGAACTTCATCTCCCTTGCCGACCAGACGTAGTTGTCGCTGTAAGTCTTCCGGCACTGCGCTGGCAATTAGGCCGAGTGGTTCTTCGCGAACGTCGGGATCGACAAGACCACTGGCCAGCATGCCTTTCAGGCGAGTTCCATTGTGGAAATCCTGGTTCCTAAATTCGGTGGTGTAATCTTCGCGATATCCGAACGGGGAAAGCAGAATCAGGAACAACCAGATTGCGACCATCGCAATCCATAACACTCGCGACGAAAGTGCCGAGCGAAATGAATCAGCGATAATGGCTTGGTAGGGCCGCAGCGACATGCGTGGTTAACCTTGCTGTGAAGAAATCAATCGCATGAACGTATCTTCCAGCGTTGGCACTCGAGTATCCAAACGCACGATCGAAATACTGTGGCTTCGAAGATCGTCAACGACGCGGTCCAAGTCCGATTGCGAAACCGCTTGGTCGTCCGAAGGCGTCACGACGACTCGATGGGTTGCGATGGGCGACGTCAGCGGTTGGATCACCGCGTGGCTATTTTCAAATCGGTCAAAACACTTTCGTATCGTTTCGTCGGCTTGATTGCTTGAATCCTGATGAGACGGATGAAGCAGGTCAAAGGTGACAGCGGCGTTTTCGTGTTTGCCGTCGATCATTGAACCGATCGCTGAGCCGATGATTGCGTCGCTTTGACCGTTATCGTCGATCGAAATCCCGGATCCAATGGCACCGCTGGCCAAAACCATTCCTTTGTCCATGATCGCGACCCGCGTGCAGACCATTTCAACTTCTTGCAGGATATGGCTGTTTAGGAAAATCGTTTTCCCCAAGCCACGCAGTCGCTCGATCACTTTGCGAACTTCATTTCGACCCACCGGATCCAAACCGTCGGTTGGCTCATCAAGAAACAGCAAATCGGGATCGTGCATCAACGCTTGCGCCAGGCCAAGACGCTGGTACATGCCTTTGCTGAATTGGCGGACTGATTCGCGATCACGACCTTGCAAGCCGACCAGTTCCAATAATTCGTCGCTGCGGCGATTGATCGACGCTTGGTCCATGTGGCTTAGCCGACCATAGAACTTTAGCGCCGAACGAGCCGTGTGATGACGATCCACTCGCAGCGTTTCCGGCAGGTAGCCGACTCGCATGCGTGCCGCACTGGATCCGGCGGGTTGTCCGAATAGGAAAGCGGTCCCCGAACTTGGTTTGACGACGCCCAACAGAGTTTTGATCAGCGTTGTTTTGCCAGCACCATTGGGGCCTAGCAATCCAAAGACGTCACCTGATTTCGCACTCAATGAAACGCCGCGTAATGCTTCCACACGACCGCGCCGGCGAAACAGCGAACCTTGTCCGTACGCTTTCCGAAGATCGCAAACTTCGACGACTGGTGACAGATTCACGCAGTCAACGTTCGCACAAGCAAGTAGGTCAACCAGATCAATGTCACCATGATCAAACCTGCCAGTAACCAGCGGTGCGCCGGGTGACGCCAAGTCGGCTTATGCATCTCGCGTTCGTACAGATTCCGAAACCGTTCGCGTTGATGGTCGGAATCGAAAACACCATCCTCGACCAATTCCTGCAACCCAAATTGCATCGAGTACTCGACCACGCCGAAGACGCGATGTCGGTAATCGTGTTCATCGACTCCGGTACCTTCGAAGTACCACAGTTGGCTTCCGAAGTTTTCGTCGGACTCAAGTTGATCATCGATGCAACGAACTTGAATCACATCACTACGGTCGGGACAAAAGCGTGCCCGCAGCAGCGCCCGACTACAATCCAGACGAACCTGTCGGATCGTTCGTTCGCAAAATCGCCGTGTGCGTGTGTCTGCACTCATCAATCAGATCTCTTTACAGCCGCCTTAGGGTGAATCCATCGCCTGTCATACTTGATTATTGCGAAAAAGCCTGCCAACGTCATCAGCACTTCGCTGTAAATTGTGACGACCTGGGCAAATTTTTCAAAACTCGGTGATCTGCTCGGTTTCCAAACTCTGTTCGTTACCCGAATGGTTCATCATGATTGCTTGGAACTTCGATGGGAACTCGAATTTGTCTTGATCTTCCCTACAAAAGAAGGTCACATTTGTCCACCTCTCTGTCTCGTCCTTTCCCTACGCCAACGGCCCGAAAACCATGTTAGAGCGGCGATCCTTGAAGGCTCCGATTGCCCTGGGCGTCGTGATGATCGTGTTGGTCGTCATTTTGGCCATTGTTTGGATCACAGGCAATGTTCTTGGGCTAACCGGAGCACTGAAGTCTCAGACATATTTTTTCGCATTTTTGGCAACGGGAACGGTCCTATTGGCGGGAGTCCTAGCCGGAGTGATCGCTTACCTGACCCTGACCGTCAAAGCGTTCAACTTGAATCGCCGTCAGTCCAATTTTATTGATGCAGTCACCCATGAATTAAAAAGTCCGATCGCATCGCTGAAGCTGTATCTGCAAACGATGAATCGGCGCAACGTTGACGAGCAGCAAACCAAGGATTTTCATCAATTTATGTTGGAGGACGTTGAAAGGTTGGACTCGCTGATCAACCACTTGTTGGATGCCGCTCGGATCGAACGTGGGATTGAACCGAGTGACGCACAGACGCTTAGTTTGGATGATTTGTTGGTTCAATGCGGTGCGGCGGCGTGCTTGCGATACCGTTTGCCCGAATCGACCGTGGAAGTGGATTCACCCAAGATTATTGTCCGCAGTCAATTGGTTCAGTTGGAGATTCTGTTTCGAAATCTGATCGACAACGCGGTCAAGTACGGTGGTTCGCCGCCCAACGTTAAAGTGTTTGCCTATCCAGAAATGGACGATCGTGTCAAAGTGTTGATCATCGACAACGGAGCCGGGATTCCTGCTAACCAACGACGCAAAGTGTTCGGTCGTTTTGTGCGACTGGGCAGCGAGCTGGAACGCAGCACACCCGGCACAGGACTAGGATTGTACTTGGTCCGAACCGTTACCAAAGCACTCGGTGGCAGCGTGCGGGTTACCGATCGGGCCGAGGGAACTGGCACCCAGTTTGAAGTGACGTTACCGGGTGTGGTGGAAAAAAAGAACACAAGTCCTTCGGTTGCCTCTAAGCAGTAGAAACTTGGTAACCGATCACGGTTTACGGGAATACATCGCGGTTGTCTATTGTTTGCACCAGCAATCGATGGCGACTGACAATCGAATAAATGCAATGGATACAATTTATCACTGATTAATTGTCAATAGTCATTTGTCAATGGAAGGTGAGAGCCGTGAGCCAAGCCAACGAGCTAGAAGATCGACTAATTGATTTTGCAGTGCGAATCATCAAACTGGCAAATGCGCTTCCTAATTCGCCAGCAGCAAAGCATATCGCAAGGCAGTTGTTGCGAAGCGGAACATCCCCGGCACCCAACTATGCTGAAGCGAGAGCTGCTGAAAGCAGTGCTGATTTTGTTCACAAGTTGAAAATAGCTTTAAAGGAGCTGAACGAAACAAGCGTCTGGCTGAAGATGGTTTGCCGAGCTGATTTGATGAAATGCAAATTGATGGAAGAGCTGATTGACGAAAACCAGCAGCTCTGTCGGATACTGAACTCATCGGCGAAGACAGCCAAGCAGAAACTAGAGCATCGAAAATAGACTCTTTTTTCAATGACAATTGACTATTGAAAAATATCTATTGAAAAATGAAGGCTCATCGTAAATCGAGACGGTGAACGATTACGAAACTTAAACTCATCAGGAAACATTTCTAGAAGTGTCAAACCAACGCTCACATATCTTGGTCGTCGAAGATGAAAAGCATCTTGGGGTCGGGATCAAATACAACTTGGAAGCTGAAAACTATCGCGTCACATTGGTCGAAGATGGGCCGACGGCGCTGCGGATGGTGGATGGGGCTGGCGAGGGTGTGGATCTGATCGTGCTTGATTTGATGTTGCCGGGAATGAGTGGTTACACGGTTTGCGAAACGCTGCGTGATGGTGGTATCGACATTCCCGTCTTAATGCTATCCGCACGAACGTTGGCGGAAGACCGAACCCGTGGTTTCGATGCGGGGGCAAATCAGTACATGAGCAAACCGTTTGAGTTGGACGAATTGCTGAGCCGTGTCAAGAATTTGTTGCAGGTCAGCGGTCGATCCAAAAGTGGAGGCATCAAGCAGCAACGTGCAGCGATCACGGACATTGATTTTGGTTTGGTCAGCGTGAACTTTCAAACGCACGAAGTCTCTGTTGATGGAACTTCGGTGCGGATGACGCCCAAGGAATTGAAGTTGTTGCAGTACTTCGTTGAAAACAATGGTCGCGTGATTAGCCGCGACGAACTGTTGCGTGAGGTTTGGGGCGTGTCGGGTAATTTGCAAACGCGGGCGGTCGATCAGTTCATCGCTCGGTTAAGAAAACACATTGAACCCGACAGTGCTTCCCCCATCCATTTGCTAACGATTCGTGATGCCGGGTATCGTTTTGTTTTGGAACCCGTTGTTTCAGAACCTAGTACGCCAGAACCCACAGAAGACTGACGCAAAGTATTTCGCGGTTTGCAGAAGATGGCGTTCTTTGCTGGATTTCAAGCCTTAGCTTTTTTACCTCGCATGCAGCGCACCATCGTTTTGCCCCTTCATCGTTTTGCCCAGTGTTTCAGAGAGCCCATTCCCTGCTACGGTGCCGCGATCGTTTCGGCCGGTGCTGGATCGTTTTTTTTCGGCTGCGATGGTTCTCGATTTTCGATTTGGTCGACTTTGCGAACAAAGTACCAAAGCACCAACATCACCACTAGAATCGACGCGAGTGCCGAAGCACCTTCGATCAACAGTGCCCATTGCATCAGTGTTACGGGAGCCATCACGGTTTCGAGTCGATACTGAACCAGCACCAGCAAGTCAGCCTTTTCCAACTTGGTCGATCCAGAACGCTGGGTCGCAGGTTCGGCCGGTTCCAGACGATTGTTGTCTGACTTGGGCAACATCACCGGCTGCATCGCTGCGATCCACGGTCCCTGATAATCCGCCCCATCGGGAACCTTTGCGATTGGATCCAGATAGTCAACGTCGCCGCCGCGGATCAAACGATCCATCAAACCGCTTTCGATTTGGTAACTCTGTTCCTTCACTTCGATGCCTTGTTTCCGCCGCGAATCGTATAGCGGGTGCTGCAGGATCATTCCGCGGGCTGCACCTTGCCGAGCATCCACCAGCACCGCCACTTGATTCGCACCCTGCTTGCTTTGCAGCAATTCAAAGTCACCCAAATTGAGCGTGACGACAAAGACAGCGTCCGGTTTTGCTCGATCCTCGCCCAGATAGATCGGTGTACTGACTGCTACTTTCCAATAGCGAGTCGCGGTACTCGAAAAAGCCGCGGACAATCGGGGCTGCCTGAGCGGTTCGATGTCGCCAATCGTGACGTTATCTTTGTCCAGGTCTTCACGGCCTCCGTGAAAGTACGTCCGGTAACAAAAGTTTTTGCCCGCACTGTTTTCCTCGAAGCTGACTGGATTTTCGTAAGCGATGCTGATGATGGTTCCCAAAGCATCCGTCACGAACATGGTGGCCAGACGCGGCAAACCATTTTCAGAATTGCTTTCGGTGTAAGGGGCCAGGCGAGCCTGTAAAATTTCAGTCAACTTCACGACGTCTTCTGCGGCTAAAAACTTTTTGCGAAGTTCGTCATTCTGATGAGTGTCGCCGGGCGTCTCGGCATCGCCAATTTCCGCTAGCAGTTCGGAAACCACTTCGTCGCTGAGCGTCTTGATCAGTTGCGATTTGAATCGATTCAGTGTGGATTCATCGTGGACTAAATCATAATAGTCCTTGATCTCGCTTTCCAAAGTCTGAGCCGCAAAGCTGGCCGCCAACTTGTTGCTGCCCCCGGCTTCGGTTCGCAGCGCTTCCTTCGTTCGCTCGGTTGCCTTTTGGATACTGCGATAACCAAAGAACGATGTCGCCAATAAAATCAGCAGCGGACCAACAAGGCCCAGCATTAATAGCGGCCATCGATTTCTGGATCGCTCTCGTTCGTCCAGGTCGTCAAGAATCTGCTGGACGTTGGTGTATCGATCAGCAGGATCGGCTGCCAAGCACGTGGAAATGATCCGGCCCAGACTTCGATCCATGCCGATCACCTTTAAGTGGTCATCGGCGGGCGGGCAGTTTTGAATCGATTCGCGATAACGCTGCAAACGTTTGGGCAACGATCCTTCGGTGTCAATGTTCTTGATCAACTTCCCTTCACGATGCGGCGGATCGCCGGTCAGCATTCGATAAAAGATCGCACCAGCAGCGTAGACATCCCAACTAGCGTTTGGGGCGGAATTCAAATCCGCCTGTTCGGGAGCCATGTAAAACAACGTGCCCAGTGCCGGTGTCTGTTCATGCGACAACCGGCTCTGACCAAAATCAGCCAGCCTCGGATTCCCGTCGTCACCGATCAACACGTTGGCAGGTTTCAAATCACAGTGCAAAACACCTTTGGCGTGGCAATGGTTCAGTCCGACGCAGATCTCCTGAAACATCTCCGTCGCTTCAGAAACCGGCAACCGTGGTCGCTTCTTTAAAAGATCTTCCAGCGATCCGCCGTTAATCAACTCCATCACGTAGTACGGCGGGTCGGCATCCCAGCCGACTTCTAAGACTTGGACGACTTGCCGGTCCGTGGACAACTGGACCAGATTCTTGACTTCGCGGCTTAGTAACGACCAATTGACGCCGCCGCGATGCAGGTAAAACTTGACTGCAACGTCGCGGCCCGTGTTCAGATCCAGTCCCACCCAGACTTGACCGAATGCGCCCGAGCCCAAGAAACGGCTCAATCGATAACCAGGCACTTCCGATGGAGGCGTCGTCGCTCGCATCGACAGCTTTTTGCTGGTCGATTGGCCGTCGGCAGTTTGAAATTCCGTAGGCTCGTCAGTCATCGGGGTTGTTCAACTTTATTGGCCATTTGAGTTATCCTTCTTCATTACTGCCGAATTCGACGCGTTGTCGTTTTCGCACATTCACCAAGCAAGCACCGACTTTATTGTGACACGACTTTCGACCTCTAACAGCTTCGTTCGATGCATTGCCCGAATTTACTCGGGTTTCGTTGCCCGCCTGTTCATGGGGCTCGTCATAGGATTCCTCCATTGCGGGTCAGCTACGCAACAAGCTTACAGCCAGCAAGTTCTCCCCAGTGATGACGCATCGCCGGCGAATGGTCTGCTGCTGAAGGATTACCGTCCTCAAAGCAAACTGGTCACGGAGATAACGGAAAAAGACCACGCCAAGTTTACTGTCGTGGACGTTCACACCCATTTTTACCTTAGGGTTCGTGGCAATGCTGAAATGCTAGACGATTTTGTTCAGGTCATGGACAAGAACAAAATTGCCGTCTGCGTTTCGCTGGACGGTCAGTTGGGCGGCCGTTTCGAGAGCCACACGAAGTTTCTGTGGGAAGAGTACAAGGATCGTTTCGCGGTTTTCATCAACGTGAACTGGATCGGCGACGGCAATCCCGATGACCCGGCAACCTGGGATTGCCATCGACCAGGTTTCGCCACTCGCACGGCCGATCAAATTGCTGAAGCGGCGAAACAGGGTGCTAGCGGGCTGAAAGTCTTCAAGCGTTTTGGGCTGGGCTATCGAAACCCGGATGGATCCTTAATCAAGATTGATGACGCCCGTTGGGATCCGATTTGGCAGGCATGCGGCAAGGCGGGCATCCCGGTGATCATTCATACCGCCGACCCGGCTGCGTTCTTCGATCCAATTGACAAGAAAAACGAACGCTACGAGGAACTGACGCGTCATCCCGATTGGAGTTTCCACGGAGATGATTTTCCGTCCAGAAAAGAATTGCTCGATGCACGCAACCGAGTCATCGCCCGTCATCCCCGCACCAATTTTATCGGTGCTCATATCGCCAACAACTCAGAAGACCTTGGCGTTGTCGGTGGCTGGTTGGATCGGTATCCGAATCTGTATATCGAACCAGCGTCGCGGATTTCGGAACTTGGTCGTCAACCCAGGGCGGCGCGTCAGTTTTTGATTCGATACGCTGATCGATTACTGTTCGGCACCGACGGTCCTTGGCCCGAGCAACGACTGCGGATCTACTGGCGATTCTTTGAAACGTCGGATGAGTCGTTTGACTACAGTGAAAAAGTTCCACCGCCACAGGGGTTCTGGAAAATCTACGGCATCGACTTACCAGACGACGTTTTGAAAAAGATGTATCACGAAAACGCCGCGAAGCTGATCCCCGGCGTCGCCGAGCGGGTGCAGAAGTTCCAATCACGTTAGCGAAATAGTCGCCTTTCGCTCAGCGAAAGTACGTCAGAGCACACTTTCGCGGAGCGAAAGGCGACTATAAAGCAATGCAGGCCGGAACTGCGCAAAGCTTGTTCCGGCCTACGAACACTCGACGTCCAACCCCAACCCACGAAAACATACTAAGTGACGATAACAACTCAGGCAGCTCAGCCCACTTTTGCAATGATGTGTTGCGCTTACGGTGCAGAGAAAATCGTCAAGGAGACGATGGCGACCGACGGTTGGCGGTTGGCGTTTTCTCGTCCCGGTTTCGTGACGGGAAAGCACGATGAAGGGGCACCGATCCCCAGCGGTATCTTCATTCGTACGGCCTCTCGCTCGATCGGCCAAACCAAGTCAGAAGATGGCGGTGCGCAAATCGAGGCACTCGTGAAGATGCTCGACGAGTCACCGCTTGCCGCACGTGGGTTTGATCAGTTGCATGTTTGGCCCAAGGATCGTGCGCCGATCGGTCGGTTCGGATTTGAACCGGGCGGTGACGAGGTCACGCGTTTGGTCGCCGACCAGATCTTTGCTTCGGTGGGTGAAAAGTCAATTCGTGCTAGCGAGGTCAATCAAATCGCTCGGCCTGATGAGAGCGTGTTGGACGTTGTCTTGGTGGAACCGTCGCATTGGTTTGTCGGATGCCACACCGCGACGACGTGGCCGACGCGTTGGCCGGGCGGCGTGCAACCAATGAATCCGCAACAGCAACCAATCTCGCGCGCCTACTACAAAGCAGCCGAAGCGATTGTCTGGAGCGGTTTTGATTTACAGCCAGGCGATTTAGCGGTCGAGATCGGCAGTGCGCCCGGCGGCGCATGCGGCCGGTTGTTGGAACTCGGCTTGCGAGTGATCGGAATCGACCCCGCCGAAATGGATCCACAAATATCCGAGCATCCCAACTACCAACACTTTCAAGCCCGCGCCGGCGACCTGCCTCGCAAAACCTTTCGCGGCGCAAAATGGATGTTGGTCGATTCCAACGTCAAGCCTGAGAAGACGCTCACCACGGTCGCCAACATCGTACAAAACGAACAAACCAAATTCGAAGGATTGATCATCACAATGAAGTTGGGCGACTACAACGAAGCGTCCCAAATCGAAAAATGGCGAACCACCGTCCTCGGCTGGGGAGCCACCGAGGTCAAGGTCCGCCAATTGGCTAGGAACAAGTGTGAAGTGTGTTTCGCGGTGCGGGTTTAGTTGCCGTCGAAGATCCGTCTTCGCCGGCGTCCGGCTAGTATTCCGCCAACAAGAACGAACGACGCGACGGAGGACGGTTCAGGTACTGCGACGATGTTTAGGGTGACACCACCAAAGTTGTCAGCATCATTTCCGTTGGTGTCAGCAATCGTACTTGTGTAGGTGCCTGGGGTGAGATTCGCAAAAGAAAGACCGACAATTGTCGCGGTTCCGCTACCGAGGAAGTCATCACCGTTGTTGATACTGGATGATCCGGATCGAAAATCAAAGTCAAACCTTGAGCCACCGACGATATCGAGAGCTACTTGGCTGTAAGTCGCCGGACCTAAGCTAATCGTATTGTTTGGTGTAAGCGAAAATATCGCGTCCACACTTGAATTCCACGGGGAACCAAAGTCTTGAAAGTCGATGACGCTACCTGGATTGTTGCCACCTGCGGTTACCGTTCCTGAACCACTGACCGAAATCACTACATCATTGGCTCCTGATTGTGTCAGGTTGATGACCAGAGCACCAAACGATGAACTGCTGAGACACAATAAGAATGAGCAGATAACTACAAATCGATAAACCATCTTGATTGCCTTATTTACGTTTTCATGGACGAAAAGCATCTGAGGTTGGGTTAGGACATGCCCGAACCACCTTTCAACGCCCCCCCAAGCTAACGGATTGCCAGGCCCTAGTGTGAGTTTTTTTGTCAAACACCGGATAGATTCATCGTTCTTCGAATCTGGGAAATCCTTGATTTCCGGCCACTTCTCGGTCAACGACATGACGTGGTCGGCTGGAAAGTTATGATTTGCTAAGCATTGGCCTGGTCCTGGGCCGATGGAAGGTTGGCAAAAAATGAAGAGTGAGGGCAGATAGACGCAGAACAGGTTTCTATTTTTTGCTCTCCATTTTTTGCCAAATCCGACTTCCTTTCTTGGTGATTAGGAACTGTCCTGAAACAAATTCCGTATTTGGCAAAATCTGTCGTAGCTGGGCCCGCCAGGGTTCAGTCGGGGACAGTTCAGCGCTAGCCGATGAAAATCATTGCAACGCAGCAAATTGGGCAAGCTGCACCATGGCAGACAACACAAACTGCAGCGCTGTGAAACATTGTGGCAACGGCACGTTTCCCTGATCGCCAGCATGTAGGCCGTAGCGAGCCATAGCGAGT
>NZ_LWSK01000095.1 GCF_001642955.1 Rubripirellula obstinata
CAATTTCTTTGGCTGGCATGACGGGCACCTCCTTGATCGGGAAAAAGTGCAAATAACAGAACCAATCTCGCCACAATCACCAATACCAATTTCAACCCAATCAGGCACTCAGTTGCGCAGCCCAGGCATCGCCCCGCGCGTTCGGGCCAGCACAACGCGCGGGGCGATGCCCACGCGGTTAAACAGTTTAAAACCCTACACGGCGTTGGGTATCGCCCCGCGACACACGGCAGCGTATGAAATACCGTGTGTCGCGGCGTTCCACACGGCTTACGGCGGTAAGTTCTGATCTTCTCCGAATCTCTCGGTCGCGTACAATACGCTGGACAGGCTTTTCCTTGATCCGACCGAAGGTTCCACCAGCGTGATTCGTTACCGATTTTTTGCCGTCTACTTCTTGCTGGCTTGCTGGCTTCTTTGCAATCCCCAAAACGCGATGGCTCAGGGCTTTTTTCGCCCTCCGACCAATTCGCCGGCTGGCCGATTGATCGAACCGCCACGGGCGATGCAGCAAAAGCTAAGGGAAGCCGAAAGTGCCATCAAAGAAGATCGACCAAGCGATGCGATTTTGGCGTTGGGCGATTTAGTCGCTCGTGATTCGGAAGACTACGCCGATTCTGATCTGGCGGACCAGGATTTCTTTCTGGACAACCAAGACGTCCGCGAAGGCAACCCGGCCACGCAGAGTCTGCTTCGAACTGCCCGCGAAATGATCGGCGGTTTAAGCGAATCAGATTGGGAAACTTATCAGCTTCGATTCGGACCGATCGCCGCACGAGTTTTGAACAAGGCGTCGGAGAGTCGCGATTGGAATGCGGTCGCGGAAGTCCGTCGTCGCTACCTGCATACCTTGGCCGGTTATGAGGCAACGGCTTTGCTGGCTCAGCGAGAAATCTACCGCGGCCATCCATTAGCCGCATCCATCTTATTGGACGAAATCGCACAAATCCCACGTGCCGTAAAACACCTCGGCCCGTCGATCGTCTTGATGCACGCCGCGACTCGATACGATTCGGCAAAGAACAGTTCCGATAAGACGATCCCAGACATTGAAAATTCACCAGTCAAAGATTTGTTTTTCAACAAAGAGCTGTCTGGTGAAGATGACGATTCATCGGACCGGTCGCTGAAGTTTGCTTCGATGGAGCAACTCAAGACCTGGTTGGACAATCGATCGAAGGACGTCGCCGGTTATCAAACTCCTTTGCCAAAGAATCACCCCATGTTTGGTTCTTCCGCGGATCGCAACGGGAACTCGGCCGGCCAAATGCCGCTCAGCAATATGCGATGGGCGTTGCCAACGACGGCCAGTCATCTGCAAGAGAAAATGGTGCGAGAGTTTACCGGCGACCTGGCAACCAGCGGGCGATTACCGCCACCCAGTTGGATGCCGCTGCGGGTCGGTGATCAATTGCTGATGCGAACGACCGAGCGGTTGGTGGGCGTGGACTATACGACGGGTAAACGTGTCTGGACCTATCCCTGGCAATCCGGATGGGAACCGTCAGAGGACGAAGGAATTCTGTTTGATGAATTGTCTGCCGACGAGGAAACCGACGAACGCATCAGTGGTCGAATCTGGAACGATGTTCCCTACGGACAGGTGACCAGTGATGGCGATCGCGTCTTTATGCTGACCGATCTTGCGGACATCAAAATGGCGTCGTTCAATCGGACATTGATGTTTGGCGGAACACGTCCCGCCGACAATCGCACCAACACTTTGGTCGCACTGGAGATGGAAACCGAAGGCAAATTGCTTTGGCGTTTGGGACAAAACGGCGACCCGACATCGCCGCTGGCCGAAGCGTTTTTCCTGGGACCTCCGCTACCGCTCGATGGACGCCTTTACGTGCTGGCTGAAATTGCGGGCGACATATTGCTTTGTTGCCTAGACCCAGCCAACGGCAATCAGCTTTGGCGACAACACCTAGTCGCGATTGAATCAGGCGGCATCGATTCCGATGCATTGCGACGAGTGTCCGGTGCAATGCCGACTTTTCACGAAGGCATGTTGATTTGCCCCACCGGCGCAGGTGCCTGCGTCGCAATCCACTTGATCGACCGCACGCTCGCCTGGGGCGCGGTCTACGATCGCAGCAATGACATGATGCGAGTCAACAATCGCGGACGCGGTCTGGAACCCACCAAGTTGATGCAGCGTTGGGACAATGGAGTCGCCGTCGGTTCAGGATCAAGGATTCTGATCACGCCGCCGGAAACCGAACGGTTGCTGGGATTCGATCTGCTGACCGGCAAGCCTTTGTTTCAATACAAGAACCGAGTCAACATGAAATACTTGGCCGGGATCCGTGACGACAAGTTTGTGCTGGTCAGTTCCAACGAAGTACGTGCCTACGAACTAACAACCGGCAATCTAATCTGGAGCAGCCCGCAGGACTTTGTCGCTGCCGGGCAACATGTGGCGGGGCGAGGAGTGTTCGGCAAAGACGATTACATCGTCCCCACAACCACCAACGAATTGATTCGTGTTTCGCTGAAGGATGGTTCCGTGTTGCAACGGCGCAGCACACGATACCCGCTTGGGAATATGGTCGCGGTCGAAGGTGACATTATTGTTCAGAGCCCGACGATGCTTGCTGTTGCCTTTGGCGAGAAAACGCTGGAACCGATCGTGGACCGCAGGCTCGCTGAAAACCCAGACGACTTTGACGCGTTGGTTCGCAAGAGCGAATTGCTAATTCAGAAAGGCCAACGTCGCGAGGCGTTGGATATGCTGCGGCGAGCTCGTGAACAACAAAGTGATAACGACGAGGTCCACATGCTTAGCGTGTCTGCCATGCTGGGCATGCTGAGGGACAATCCCGAAATGGGCGAAGATTATACTGATGAACTCGACGACCTGATTGATCGCCCGGCGCAGCGTGTTGAACTGCTGTCGCTTCGATTAAGAGGTGCGATGAAGCAAGAACAATGGGTCAAGGCGACCGAGCAGGCGTTGGCGTTATCGGATCTTTTGCTTAGCGACGACTCGGCCGAAGGCTTAGCAAAAGACGTCATCAACGATCCCACCCGGTCTTGTTCGCTGGATTGTTGGTTAGCGACGCGAATGTCAGAAATGCTGGCCAGTACCGACGCTTCGCAACAATCCAAAATCAACGACCTGATTCGCGAATCCGCCAAGGACCAAATCAACAAGCCAAACCAAATCTGTGCCCGTTGGATTCGGCATTTCCACCCATGGGAAGGCGTTTCCGACGCACGCGGAGCGCTTGCAGATCGCTATTTGGAATCCAAACAATGGCTGGCGGCCGAACGATTATTGCTAGGCACCAACACCGTCGATTCGATGCGAAACGAAAAAGAGTTGGCAGAGGATTCGCCAATGCGTTCGCGTTTGATCGATTTGGCGAAAGTGTATCTCGACGGCCGCATGCCCGAAGACACGATCGGTGTGTTGACGGGTTTAAGCGGCAGCGACGACCTGGAAAAAATGGACTTGGAGAAAATCAAGGAACTTCGCAGCGCCGCTGAATCGAGGATCTTGTCGTACCAGTGGCCTGATAGCGTTTCGCTAGAATGGACGTCACGCAATCTGGGGAACCGAATTGGGCAGTCGAACAAACGGACGTCAGAAACAAAAGTGCTTGCCGGGCAACACTTCGTCGGCTGGCAACTCACCAACCAAGGCAGGGCTCCACTTGCGATGCGGAACACGATGGGACTTTCTCGCATCATTTCAATGGAAGGTGTTCAGGGGGTCGAAAGCCGAGACAACGAAGCGGTCATTAGCGGCGGAACCATGTTGGTGACCATGTCCACTGGTTTGGTCTGTGTTGACCTTTTCCGAATGCTCGCCGGTGACGCTTCGGTTCTGTGGCGTCACGCTTGGGGTGGCGATGGAGATGGCGTTGCAAATCGTTCGCTGTTGCAAACACCTTTTGGCGATCAAGTCTATCGCCGAAAGTTTTCAACACGAGTCGCTGCGCCGGCGGACCAAATTCCTGAACTGGCGGTTGGCCCCGTCGTTGGTGATCGATGTTTCGTCTTGCAAGGTGGTGACTTGATCGCCTTAGATATTCTGTCAGGCGAAATTTTGTGGCGAAACTCCGACGCGCCCAAGAACGGCGAGGTTGTGAGTGATGGACAGTTGGTGGCAGTCGTATCAGATGCTGCCAAGCGAGTTGACTTCTTTAACATCGGTGACGGTCAACAACAAAACAGCACGGCTTGGAACCACGGCAAACTTTGGACATCAGCGGGGCGGCATGTTTTGAGTTATGACGTCAATCTGCAAAACCGAATCTACCAAACCAAGTTGGTGGATCCGTTCACTGACCAAGTTCTATTGGAACAGCAATCAACTGGCATCTATCGCAACAAGGCAAAGGTGCCGTTGGCCTACGGCAAAATAGTGAACGGCCGATATCTTTGCTCAATGCAAAGCGACGGCAAAGCCTTGGTGTGGGATATCGCCAGCGGCAAAGAAGTCGCCAAGCTAGAGTTGCCCGAATATCAGGATCTTCAAGGCCTAAGTGCCATTCATTTAAAGGATCAATTCATCCTCGCCCCCAAACGGAAATTGGTACGCACCAATCGAACCGCCTTGGAACGCGAGGTCGCGACCACCAGCGGAAAGGATCATCAAACGGTTCATGGAGTCTTCGCGATCAATGAAAGTGACGGGGCGTTGCGTTGGAGCGAAGAATTCGATTCGCCCTGGGGTTGTACGCTAAACCAAGCCTACGCGTCCCCGCTGTTGATGCTAACCCGCAGTCCGTACATCAATTCGGTTTCGACGCGAGTGCGAAAGAAGTACATGGACATTCTGGCATTGGATGTCAACGACGGAGCCAACTTGAAAGAACGGTTAGGCAAAGACATTTCGCCGGGTAACAATCAATTGCAAACCGAAACGATCGTCCAACCCGCTCGCAATCAAGTGCTGGTAAAAATCGGAGAAGCCGAGCAATTGATATTTAAGTTCGGCGTCACCGAAGAAGACAAAATCGAACAGTCCGGCGAAGACGAGGATGGCCGTGATCGACAGACCAATGAAATACAAAGGCAACTTGAAATGCAATTGCAAATCCCACGGCCGTAAAAAATGCCTGGAACTTGCCCGTAGCTGATCCCGCCAGGGTTCAGTCGATGTAGGCCGGAACAAGCCGCTTCGGCGCAGTTCCGGCAATTGCATTGGTCGGTTTTATGGATCAGTATTGGATTGCCGGAACTGCGCCGAAGCGGCTTGTTCCGGCCTACTTCAAGTATTCCTGTATCCCGTCCATTTGATGCCTGAAATCAAACTGCAAATCGGGATGAACGGTTTCGATCGCCTTGTCGATTTTCTTTAATTGGGTGGCGTACATGTTCGCCTTGACACGGCATCGACCGAATTCAATTCGACGATCCACAAAGAGCTGACAGAAATGAATTCGCACCTCGATCTCAGTTTCTTTGTTGCCTGAATAGCGAATCCATTTGTCCATCAAGCGAACGATCTTGCGCATCGTTTTCTTGTGCAACGTCCGCTCACTGGGAAGTTCTCGGCTGATTTCGTCACAAACTTCCGCGACGTAAGCTTGTTCATCAGCGGATTTCTTTAGCAGGTAGGTCAGCAGTTCTTTGTTGTCGACTTTGTACTTCGCCAACCTCAGGCAAACAGCAAGCAGATCATCGTGATCCAACTGCTTGAGCGTTTTTTTGAGTTCGCTGATGGAATCAGCTTTCATCGTGCATTCTTTTCACGTGGGGTCAATTCAACCTAAACAAAGAGCGGGAACTTAGTGTCGCCTTTCGCTCCGCGAAAGTAGCGAAACCACTGCTTTCGCGGAGCGAAAGGCGACTATAAATCATCACAAGTTCCTAAATCGGTTTGGAAGCGTCGTTGATCGCTCCGAGATACATTCCGAAGATCCGAAAGATAAAGAACAACAAAAAGAGAGCAACCGTGACGCGGATGACCACCGTCGCCAACCCCGACATGAACTTGACGGCGGCTTTCGCTCGTTCGTCATACTCCTTTGCTAAGTACTCCATCGATTCGGCGTCGGTACCCGAGTGTTCGGCAATGTCAACGCGTGCGATGAAATCCTCGGGAAAGACAGAGGTTGCTTTTAGCCCGTTGGCGAGCGTCGCTCCGCTTTTGATCGCATCGCGAGCATTGTCGCTGCCCGATCGATAGTAATCGCTGCCCGTGCTATCCAACGACAAGGCAATGGATCGAATAGGATCGAGTCCCGCGTCAAGCGAAAGCGCCATCGTCCAACAAAACCGGCTGATCGTAATCGTTTGAATGGCGGGCCCAAGTTTTGGAATCATGTAAAGGATGGGTGCAAGGTTTTGCAGCCCAGCAACATTGCGCACGAATGCCCACACGACCAACGCGATCGATCCGACAAAGATCCCGACATACAACCACAACCACAACACTCCGCTGCCGCCTCGCAGTCCCAAACCGAGAATGTCGGCCATCTGACCGCCGCCGGCCGGCGACATCACGCCCATGATGTAGATAACCAAGGACAACACGCCGACGCCCGCGGCCAATTGCAACATGGGGAAGGTGATCGAACTGATAAATTTGTTGCGAGTGTCGAGTCGCTGTTGCAGGTGTCCCGCCAGGATAAACATGGCACGATCCAGCTTGCCTGTTTCTTCGCCGACGGCTGTCATTGCGGTCAACAGAACCGGAAAGTAGGGCCGTTGCTTTTCCATTGCTTCATGGATCTGGTTCCCCGCCTTGGCTTCATCGGCGAGACGTTGCATTGCGATACGCTGATGGCCAGGTCCAGCCTTCGCTTCGGTCTCCAGCAGCCGAACCATATCCACGCCGGCTTTGTGGGAAGTCGCAAAGCGGTGACTGAATTTCGCAGCCGCTTTCAGTCCCATGCGTTTTGCAAACAAGATCGCTACCAACGGGAATCGGGGAAAATCAGTTTTTCAAGCTAGACGCTATTCTGATTGCAAGTGTCCCGATCGGGAAGGCTACGCAGCGCGGCGAAAATTAGCTAAAGCTTCGCCGAGTTCTTCCAGTTGGTCTTGGGCAGTCTGAGCGGCATCCAAAAACAGGATGCGTTTGCTGCCGATCTGGCACCAACCGGCCTCGCCATCGCCCAAATGCTCCATACGGACTTCAAAACCGGCTGCCTTGGCCTGCTGAATGCCTCGTCGAAGCCTTACGACGACGTTGTCGCCCGTCGGGGATCTACTTGTAGTTCCTGATGACATTCCGGGGAAATCCGCTGGCGTTGAGTACGGTAACAATGACGGCTTGAGAATTTGTAGGGGACCACGAAGCAATGACGCGCGCGATGGTCCGGGTGTAGCAAATTCAACGATCGCGCCGATAGATCATTCTGGACACACTCGCCATCAGTGTTCGCCATCGATGTTCGCCATCAAAACTCGAAATCAACACACGCTGGATACGCATGAGCTCGCAACCCAACGCAGCCGACACGACCGAATTGATCGCCCAGAATCAATACTTGAAGGGGGAACTGCGACGATTGCAGTCGATGGCCGCGCTGGGTGAATTGACCAGCACCGCGACGCACGAGTTCAACAATGTGCTGATGACGGTGATCAACTACGCCAAGCTTGGCATTCGCAACCGCGATGACGCCAGCCGCGACAAGGCGCTGAGCAAAATTTTAGCTGCGTCCGAGCGAGCGGCGAAGATCACCAACACGATTCTTGCACAAGCAAAAAATCGCAGTGAATCATTCGAGCCGACTGATCTTTCTGAATTGATCAGCAGTTCGATGGTGTTGTTGGAACGAGAGATGCAACGATATCGCGTCAGCGTTGAAACTCAAATCGACCCGGCAACCCCGCGAGTCCACGCCAGCGGCAACCAGGTCAGCCGCGTACTTCTGAACTTGCTGATCAACGCACGGCAAGCGATGGACGGCGGCGGAACGATCCTAATCAAGCTGGGGCCCAGTCGTGATGACAGCGGAATCGTTGAATTGATGGTTCGTGATTCGGGTTCTGGAATCGAACAATCTGCCCTGCCGCGGATCTTTGACGCTTACTACAGCACCAAAGATGGTCCCGATGAATCGGGCAAAGGCGGCACCGGATTGGGCTTGGCCGCGTGCAAAGAAATCATCGATGCCCACCAAGGTCGAATCCGGGTCGAAAGCACCGTTGGACGCGGCACCGCATTCATCATCCGTTTGCCCGTCTCAGCAGACGCACAAGCTGCGGCCTAGTGCGGCACGGTGGTATCCGCCGTAAATCGATTCGAATCTCCGAACTCGTCATCTTGAAAATCGGTCTTGAGAGAGCCGGTATAATTTCGTATTCCTGAGCGTGAACTGATTTGTTTCTCCCTGGATTTACACACGATGTCTCGTTTCTTTTTTGGCATGATTTGCGGCGCTGGTTTGCTATTTGTCGCCATGCACTATCACGTTGTTCATGGCAAAGATGGTGTTTTCTTGGTTTCCAAGATCAGCAACAACCTATCGGACGTCTACGTGGATACTCGGGAATTTGATTTGTCGGACTGGCAATCACACAAACCCTTGGCTGCGGCGATCATGCGGAGCGACAAGTCGCATATCCTGGAAGATGCATCGTTGACCGGTTTTAAGTCTTCGGTTTCCAGCATGGTCGATGGTCTCTTTAGCGGAAAATGACTCTGAAATCAGTCCTGGGCAATCGATTGACCGCTACTGCACCAATCCTTCGGTGACGTGCAAGAACACATCTTCCAAGCTCTTCTTTCGCGACGTCACTTCAGCCACCTGAAAACCTTGGTTGACCAACATCGCAACCAACGCCGCTTGATCTTGAACGTCGCCAGCAAAGGCGAACCGAATCAGTTCGCCATCGACGACTAGATTGTCAACTTCGGGTCTGTTGCGCAGCACATCGGCAACGCTGACTTCGGAATGATCTTCGTTAGCCAGAATCCGAATGACCAATTCGCGGGTGTGAGCTTGTTGTCGTTCGATTTCTTCGACGCTGCCAGTCGCCAGCAGTTTTCCCTGTTCGATGATGCCAACGCTGTCACACATCTCGGCCAGTTCAGTCAAAATGTGACTGCTGATCAAAACTGTTTTTCCCTGGTCAGCCAGTTCACGAATCATTTGTCTTAGTTGGATTCTCGCGCGCGGATCCAGACCTGCGGCGGGTTCGTCAAGAATCATGACTGCGGGGTCGTGGATCAAGGCGCGACCCAAACACAGTCGCTGTTTCATTCCCTTGCTCAATCCCCGAATCGGTTTTTCGGCCATGCCCTGGGTGCCAGTGAAATCTAGCACCCAATCGAGACGCTGTTTTCGCTGGCGACCAATTAGCCCGTACGCACGTGCGAAGAAGTCCAGATATTCCTGGCAATTGACGTCGCGATAAGTTCCGAAGGAATCCGGCATGAACCCCAAACGACCGCGAACCAATTCGGGATCGTTGACGACCGAAAATCCGTCTACGTAAGCGTCGCCGTAACTTGGCAAATCCAATGTCGCCAAAATCCGCATCGACGTAGTTTTCCCGGCACCGTTGGGACCGATGTATCCGTAAACATGGCCTCGCGCGACTGAGAATGAAATGTCATTGACGGCTTTGGTCTTTCCAAAAAAACGATGCAACCGGCGCAATTCGATGCACGCATCGCCTGATTCGTGTACGCCAGTCGGTGTAGCCTGAATCATGGTTTTTCCTGACTCGTTGTTTCCTGCGTCACGAACGTTCCCATGATGTAGCGAACACAACCGACTTGTTCTGTATTGGCGACTGCGATCACATCATCGCTGACGTCGGACAAGGCGACGAAGTGTCCCACCGGAATTTCTAATCGCGTTTGCAGATGATCGCGTAACGCAAACTCGAACACTCCGTCGTATGCCGCGTTGCGAGGTGCAATCTCTTGCATCACTTCGCGAAGCAGATCGGACGTCTTGCCCGAATTTTGGAATTTCCTGGACTCGTTCGTCGTGGAAAGAATCGGACGGAAATCGTTGTAGAGACCGCCTAGCTTTTTCGACAGATCTTTTCCATCGATCGGAGTCGCCTTGGATGTTGATCCTGGATTGATTAAATCCACCATGAAATACTGTTTGGCACTGGGACGAATCACCATCCGACGTAGTGGAAAACTGAACTGATTGATCACGGTGACTGAATCGTCAACCACGTTGACGCGAAGCGATCCAATTTTTGGCACGGGACGATGGACGACAAACTGAGTCTGGCTTCGCGAAGGCAAAAACGAGGAATCAAAACGCTGGTTGTTTTCCTCTACCGTGACACTGCCGATGGCCTTGGGCGTTTGCGACGAATGGTCGCCCCAAGCAACGCGATCTGATTCCGGATACGCCATGACTTCATCAGCACCACCGAATCGCAACCCATCGGCGGGGCGAACTCCCGCAAAATAAGTGCTGCGAACCCGTTCAACACCGGTCGCCGAAACTCCATCGACCAACGTCAATTGACGAATTCGAGCCGCCGTACCGAAACCGTCCGAGACGATGCCGTAGGCAAACATCATCGTGGTTGTGATGATGGCCAGCACCGGCGCGATCAAGAACATCAAGTGACTTCGTTGATACCGAGCGGTTTGCCGGTAAGCGATCGGCCCCACCAAAATCACGAACACAGTCAACAACCCGATGAACGTGTACACAGGCGGTTGAGCGACACCGGGAATCAGCCAATCGCGAAATCGAGAATCACCGATCATCGGATCCACGCCTCGGCGAAGCATCGGTGACCGTCGAAAGCTGATCAGTTTTGCGACGACACTCAAATCCGGCTCTTCGATTGACTGTTCGGTCGGTACTCCGATCACCAAACCAGCAGCGATTGAACGCGTCCAAATTCGATCGGCCCACTCGTCGGGCGTTCTCGCTTGTGCCTGGCGAAGCGAGTCGAGTTTCATTCGGTATTGAACAAGACTATCTTCGAGCGAAATGCTGGGGTCGCCCAGCGTTTGCTGGAACCCTATTTCAACACCACGCATCGCCGGGTCGGCCAGCTCATCTTTGATGCTTGCCAGCACCCCTTTCGTGTTCGCTTGCGATTGCGACCAGAAAGGCGATAGGTCGGCGACGATCTCTGTAACCTGTTCCTGCAAAGTTTTTTCGGGAACATCACTGATGCCAAGATTGGCAAGAATTGTTTTTGTCTCGGTCCCGCCTGTCACCAAGACGGTTCCACCCATCATTAACCAATGTCGAACGGCCGCGAAGGCATCGGGCTGCAAAACAAGTTTCGTGATCAGCTCTGGTGAAAGAATAATGACGTCAAACCGCTGGTAGGCTCGCCAATCCGTGGGCATCTTGGCCAACGGATGCAGTTCAACCGACATCTGCCCCAAGCTAAACAGAGAATCATCTGCAATGAATTCCGCTTTTGTCGGTCGGTTCGTGCCGATCACCTTCAACACATTCAGTTCGTATTCGCTGCGCAGGGCAATTCGCGTGTATCGAATGTTGGTGTTGTTGCTTTGCGGAAGGCTGTTGACCGGTCCAGTGCTGGATTGCAAATCGATTTCGGCGGCAAGGTTTGGAATGAACCTTCCATCTTCTAAAACGTCGATTGCAACTTCGCGTGTGATTGCCCATCGCGGTAAGTATCGGGTGAAGGTTTGCGTATTTGTTCCTTGCGAAATAAAGATCGGCACATCGATCACTAGATTCCGTCCCGGCGGATAGACTTCGTCATCAACGCCACGAAAACGAAACATCAAGTTGCGGTCCGCTGCAAAGGTTGCTTGCGATTGAATCGCAATTTGGACCGCGACATACCCGGCGGATGACGCTTGTCCGAATTCAATTCGGTACGACATCCCTCCGGTTCCCATGGCACCACCTAGATTCCCAGCCGCGGTTGCTGCAGCGCCGCGTATCGGTCTTTGGACGGTTGGTAACGAAGCCCCGATTAACTCCGATGACGAGACCGCGTTTGCGATCGCGTTTGCATTCTGGGCCGCCACGTTCTCGAGGCCGACGGCAAAGACGCAAAGCAGAAAGCAACCCATTTGGATCGAGCAGAATTTTGCCATCACGGTTGTCGATCTCGCGGCGGCAAAATTTGTGGCGGCAATTGGTCATCCGCAAAGGGGCTGCCTTCGACTAATTCATCAGCGGGGCGATACCACAAGATTGAGACCAACCAGGCGATCAAAAAGAAAATCGCAAACACGGCCAAGCACACCGCCAAAAATCCGACCGACACCAAAACCCCCGTCGCCATCGCTTGCGCGTTGCCGGGTGTGCCCAAACCCGCCACGCGACCGATGGCCGCCAAGAATGCACCGATGGTGGTGATCGCAAACATCGCCCGGAACGTCACGCGAGGCAACAGGCGACTGCGTTGGATTGGTTCAACAGATGGTGTGTTCAAGATCCCAGTAGCTTTCGTTTAGCTCGTACTCAGTTCTCTCGATTGCTCGAGAACGTCTGAGTATTAGAACACTTTAAACGTTGCTGTGGGATGCAGGTTGGCCACTTTTGCCGACCACAAACGCGTAAACGGGAAATAGTGTTGATCTTACATCGACTTCCCAAATCAGCACTTGTTTTCGACCAGTTGCTAACTAATCGACTCGGGCGCTGATCGATGGTTGCCGCTCAGGTAGAGCGTTTCGGCACCGCGGCTTTCCTTTCGCGGACTCATGTCGGACGCAGCAGCTTGCAGCAGGTCGCGGCGACTGATCTGACCGACCAGCTTCCCGTGTTCGATGATCGGAAGTCGCCGATAAGGTGAATTCAGGAATCGCTGAGTGATCCCGAGCAAGTCGGTGGTTGGGCTGGCCGTCGATGCCTGAGTATCCATCACGTCGCCGACTCGTTGGGATTGTCCGACCGCTTTCATTCGCTCGCTTGGCGTTTTTTGGTGTCCGGAACTAGAGATAACCTCCGACGCAAGTCGCAGTTCTGCTTTCAGCACGTCACGACGACTCACCTGTCCCACCAGTCGTTCGCCACGCAGCACGGGCAATCGACGGTACGGGGTTTCTTGAAACTTGTGGGCGATATCCAAAAGCAGATCGTTTTCGTCAATGATTCGGTTGCGATCCAGATTCATGTAGGACTCGACATTGGTTCCAGGCAAGCCTTCCATCAAAGCGGAAGCCAAAACTTGCATCGCAGTTTTTTCTGAGAAAATCCCGCGGAAATGGCCGGCTGAATCGGTGACCGGCGCGCCAGAGATTCTCTTTTTCAGCAAGTGATCGATGGCATCGAAGACGCAAAGGTCTCCGCCAATCGTCACCAAATCTCGCGTCATGAATTCACTTACTTTGACGACGTGTAATCCAAGTTCGCTGGCCAATTCCACTGCTTCAGTCAACGCAGCAATGCAACACTTCTCACTCAACACCCCCAGGTAGGTACCGTCGTCATCAACGACCGGAGCACCTGAGATATTATCCTTCAACAAACGTGCGACGGAGTCGAAAAGGTCGTCGCTTGGTTTCAGGGTGATCAGTTTCCGACGCATGATGTCGGCGGCGGTTTGCACAACGATGCGAGATGTTTGAGTGGAAATAGCTGGCATGTTTAACTTTCAAAGAAGGAAGAAAACCATGAACCAAGCGAAATAGCAGTTCGCTTTGACGTTCGGCTCAACCGATTCAGGCTAAAACTTATGGGGGCCTACGTCAACTTTTTCCAGCGAATTACTTTGTGAAACATTGTTCAAACTAGAAACGCTGTACAAAGCTATTTGGGCGTTTCGTAAACCGCATAGTTTACGTTATCGCTCGACTCGGTCGGATACACGCGTAGCAGCGGCAAATGTTCACCAACAACGCGGCGATCAACAATCATGTATCGAACGTTGTATTGCTCGCGAAACTTGCGAAGCGTTTTGTAGTTGATCGTGACACGAATCGCCCCCAAACGCTCGGGAAAAACTTCTTGGAAACGTTTCTTCCACTCGATCAAACTGATTGCGTCTTGCGGAACGTCTTTCCAATTGACGACTTCGGATCGACCTGAATACCACTTGAACGTCTGCTGATGTCGCGGTGTTAGGAAGACTTCGTTCTCTGGCGAAGACAACGCCGCCCAGTTGCAAACGGCCAACCAATCTTTAAACACCGCTCGCTTTGTCGCGGCATCGGAATCCATGTCCCAGCCCATCAGTCGATTGTTCACCGACGGCGGAACTCGCTGCAGCATGCGATCGACACTGGCGTAACCGACCATCAGGAATGCCAGCACTAGCAAGCTTTTCGCTGCGACCCGCCAACGCTTGTCTTGATCACTCAAGGTTCCGACGACAACGATCGCCATGCCAAGCGGGATCATGGCATCGGACAAGCGGAACCAGTAATACCGCAGCAATCTAGCGGATAGGTCTGGAAAGATAGACACCAACAATCCGATCAATAATCCGCCAACCGCAATCAAACCGGCACCGCCGACAAAGGCCAAAAAGCGACGCTCAGCTTCTTCGTCTTCTTTCAAACGATTGGCGACACGTTGGCGAATCGCAAAGCAAATGAGAATCGTGATGACGATCCCGTGGCGGATGTACCACCAAGTCAGAAAATCGCTCGGCAGAAGGTGATGCCGAATGCGAAAAAGCGAATAGATCTTTGCTGCTTGAGCCGCGTCGGTTGAACTGGTTCCCATCATCAACTGAGCAGCGGGAATGATACCAGCCAGCGAAATTAGTCCACCTAAAAACAACCAGCGGGTCAACAGCGGATGCCGCTTTGGTTTGCCCGCTTCGGTGACCGCCCAAGCAAACATCGCAGCGATGACCGACCAGCCACCAGTCAGCACATGGAACGCTGACGCAATGCCCAACAGAACCCAAACGCGATTCCAATTTCGGCGTGCCAATTCTGCGATCGCCGCCAACACAAATCCATACGCGGGAACCTTCCCCTCGATTCCGCCAACCACCCATTCGCCCGCCAAGTTCCCATACTCAATCCCAGCGATCCAAAGTACTGCAATCGCGATTGATGCGTATCCGGTGCGGCTAAACACATGACTCAATCGCATCAGCCCGAATGCGAGAACCGACCAGCCAACAATTCGGCCAATCCAAGCCGTCGTTTCGAGCGAGAAGTACTGTGTCGGCCAACCGAGTGCCCAATAGAAAAACACGTGTGCTTTTCCAGACGATGCAAACAAGTCGGCGGCACACCAATCGGGCTGCCAAAAATTCTTTGCTTTGACCAAGTAGTGAGCTTCGTTGACCATCGGCGGCGCATCGCCAGCGTAGACAAACATCAACGCAATCAACAAAAACCATTCTGCTAACAGACGCCATGGGGTCGGCTTATTCATGCTTGATTCACGAGCGTTCATCAATCGGCTCGAACAGCCGCCAGATCAATCGCCATCTCGATCGCGGCCAACATGCTTTGATGGTTCGCAGTTCCTTGCCAAGCCAGATCCAACGCCGTGCCGTGATCGACACTCGTCCGAACGATCGGCAAACCCAACGTCACATTGACCGCATCGTCAAACGAAAGTGCCTTGATCGGAATCAGCCCCTGATCGTGATACATGCAAACATAAGCATCCGTGGTTTTCCGCATCGACGGAGTGAACGCGGTGTCAGGCGGCACCGGTCCAGTCACGTCGATTCCCGCTTCAACACATTTTTCGATCGCAGGAACAATGACCTTCGCCTCTTCGCCGTGTGAAAACAAACCATTTTCTCCGGCGTGTGGATTCAAACCACAAACCACAATCTTTGCCGATCGACTTTTGCCTTGCGAGACCAGACGTCGTGACATCGCTTGATCGGCCAACCGGATCGCCCGCTGGATCTTGGCTTGGCTGAGTTGTGATGGAACATCAGCAAGCGGAATATGAATCGTCGCCAGGACGCACGACATCTCTTTGCTGGTTAGCATCATGCAAAAATCGTTCGTGCCGGTGCGATCGGCTAGCACTTCAGTGTGACCAGGAAAGGGAATCCCAGCCAAATGCCAAGCCTCTTTTTGAATCGGTCCGGTCACGACTGCTGAAACGGTTCCGCTGATCGCATCGGCGACGGCCGCATCAAAAGCGTCGAACGAAGCCTGCCCGGTTTCCGCGCTGAACGAACCGGGAATCACGCGGTTGACATGACCGACATCCTTCACGTTTCCCGCGATTGGAATCCCTAATCGTTCAGCGATCTGGTTCAGGCAATCCTGGGGACCATAAAGAACCGGCTGACATCGACTGATCACCGATGACACTGCCGCGCACTTGATCGCCAATTCGGGACCGACACCGGAGACGTCGCCGACGCTAATTGCGATTGTGGGAAGTTTGTTTTGCACGGAACAGAAATGACGACAGGCAGGTAATGAAATCAGGAAAAAATCAGTACACTGCTGACATCCCTTAAGCTAAGTCTAACGTCAGAATAAGAGTCCCGACACATGATCAAAGATCCTTTGCAATGATCCTTCGCAACACGGCAAGCCGACGATCGCTTATTATTTCCGTTCCGCGGGCAGACTGTTATCGGATAAAAACACGAGCAAAGAAATTGCTCGGCTTCACGCTGATCGAATTGTTGGTTGTCATTGGGATCATCGGCGTGCTGGTCGGGCTGCTTTTGCCTGCCGTCCAATCGGCTCGCGAAGCTGCACGGCGGATGTCGTGCAGCAACAATATGCGGCAATTGGGGTTGGCGGTTCACAATTACCATGACACGCAGCGACGCATTCCGCCGGGACATTTTGCATCAGCGTCGACCAGGGCGCGTGCGGGGGTTGCCATTCATGGAACGGGTGTGGCGATTTTGCCTTTCATCGAACAAGGCAACCTGCTGCAAAACTACAGCTACGAATTGGGGTTTGATCATGATGACAATCAGGCTTCGGTTTTGACCTCTGTTCCGACCTATCTATGCCCGTCAACGCCCGACGATCAACGGACGGTGGAATGCCGAAATTTCTTTGGCGCTCTGCTAGGACTTCCCATGGCCAGTGGGAACCAGGCGGCGGTAAGTGATTACAACGGCGTCTTAGCGGTATACGACGTCCGCGGCAATGAAGCGATTGGGTTGATGGGACACAAGCGGTTGTTTCCGTCCGGTCATCCATTTGCCATGCTGAACGAGGATACGACTTCCAGCTTTAGCGATTGCCTGGACGGACTTTCCAACACGATACTTTTTTATGAGCAAGCTGGCCGTCCTAAAAATTACGTCAGTGGAAAATGGAATGGGCTGGAACTGGAAGACCTGGACGCTGCGTTTGTACCGTGGGCTGGCAGCTACGGAGTCAATGTGTTGCCCGCGTCCGCGGATGGGAGCACGAAGATGGGGCCTCGCGTCGTCAACGGGAACAACGCTTGGCAACCCTATAGTTTTCATGCTGGCGGTGTTCATATTGTGCTGGCCGACGGAGCGACTCGATTGATCACTGACAGCATCGATTCCCACACATTTTGGTCGCTCGCCGGACGTCGTGATTTCGAGGTCATTGGTGAATACTGATTCAGACAGATCTCATTCAAATTGGCGAACGCCTGATCAGCAAAAGAAGCTTGAACAACAGCTTCGGCTTCACAGAGTTTGCTGGGACTTTGAGGCACAGCTTCGCGACGGCCGCGAGCCACGGATTGAAGACTGGCTTGAATCACATCCGGTTCTTACGTCTGAGCGAGGATTGTTTGACGAACTGATTGGCATTGAATTGGATTGGAAAGCCGACCAATTTGTCCACGGTGCGAAGGAACTTGTTGATAAAAAGCTTGGCGATGACGACCTTGAAGCCGTTGATCCGGATACCGTCGATTTGGATACCGTCGATCCGGATACCGTCGATTTGGGCGATGACCTGACGGTTTCGATACATGACGATTTACTTAATCAGTATGTTGCCCGGTTCCCGAGTCATTTGAACTTGATCAGGCGACTGTGGAACGAATCCATTGATCGATCCTATCAGCAAGTTGCACCGGAGCCACTAAAGCTTAACCATGATCGCTATGACTTTATTGAAGAGATCGATCGTGGTGGTTCGGGGGCAGTTTGGCGAGTCTATGATCGCCAACTGCACCGCGAGTCCGCGATAAAGTTCCTTCATGATCGGAATCCGCACGCCACCGCGATCGCAAGATTAGAACGTGAGGCCAGGCTTTGTGGTCGCCTGCAACATCCAGGGATTGTTCCGGTCTATGACCTAGGACGATTTCAGGATGGACGCCCGATGATCGCAATGAAGCTGATTAAGGGATCCTCGCTTGCCAAAATTTTGGTGGACAACACTGGTCCGGCAACCAACAAAAAATCGCAATTTGATGAATTGCTTCTGGTTTTTGAACGAATCTGTGATGCGACGGCATACGCGCACCAACAAGGAATCATTCATCGCGATCTAAAACCTCAAAACGTCATGGTGGGTGACTTTGGTGAGGTTCAGGTGATGGATTGGGGGCTTGGAAAGGACTTGGCGAACGAACCAGAAAAGTCCTCGGCGAAAAACAGTGATGCGTCGAATGGTTCGGCTTTGTCGGATGACATTGCTTTCCCGTATTCGTCCCGAATGCTGACCGAAGAGCCAACGCAGATTGGCAGCGTCATGGGGACGCCCTCTTTCATGCCGCCGGAACAAGCAAGCGGCGATATCGACCAAGTCGGGCGACGCTCGGACGTGTTTGCCCTCGGTGGAATTCTCTGTGCGATACTAACCGGCCGCGGCCCGTTCGAACCGCTGTCGGAAAAAGCTACCACCGGCGAATCACGGCAGGATCGCCTGGAAGTTGCTTGCGAGAAAATCCGTCAATCAAAGGCAAGGCGGGCGATAAAACGTCTCGCGTTGGATTGTTTACAAACTGATCCTGAAAAGCGACCTGCTGATGCTGGGGAGGTCTTGCGACGCTACCAGCAAAGCCAGACGAAGCGTCGGCGAGTCCGACGCGGCGTTCTTTGGACCACGGGCGGGTTTCTAATTTTTGTGACAGCTTTTGAATTACTGACAATCGATCACGTCACCCTGTATCCGAGCGCTACCACTGAAAAGCTAGCCGATGGGGATGCGATCGTCGAAGTCAGCCGCGGCTTAGTCGATGACGGTAATTTCGATGCAGCCGAAGATCTGTTGAAGCGATCCATCGCCCAGGCTGATAGCCATTCAATCGGGTTGGAATTGGGCGAGTTGCAACGAACGCGAAAGAAGTTCAAAGACAGTGAAGAAACGCTTCGCAAAACATGGAACACTTTTCCCAAAAGTGCTTGGTTGATGAGGTCGTTGGCTAAAACGTTAACAGCCGACCAGCGACCGATCGAAGCGATCGCAATTCTTGAACAAGCGATCACAATTCACCCCGACAACGAAGAGTTGCAGTCGGATTTAGAACTAGCTCGAACTCAGGTTGAACGAACGAATGCGGACGAATGATAGTTCGTTCGCTGGACAGCGCCACTTCGGATGGATTGTTTCGTGATCATTCCTTAGTTGCACGTATTCTCATCATCGGGCATTCCCGCTGACCAGGTTTCTCGAATCAAACCGAGCATCCGCTGGACGGTTCGCCGAGAGCGATTGAGTTTGGTTGCGATTTCATCGTTGGTGAAACCTTCTAATTTCCAGATCGCAACCCGCTCGAGGTTTTCGTCTCCTAGCAAGGACAAAAGCTGCCGGCAATCTTCCGCCGACTGGGCCGTTAGAGCATTCCATTTCAAACAGGGAATCGAGTCCGCATGCTCGTGAGTTAATCCGACCGGCTGTTGCCTTTTTTCAGCTTTTTCATATTCCGCGCGACGATTGACTTTACGGACCAGCATCGTCAGGAGCAGATGCCAGATTTCGTCGCGTCCTGCTAATTCCGGGTAAGCCCCCTCTCGCAGCTTTTCGCATAGCACCCGAAAAGTGCTGATCGCTGCATCCTCTTCGTCGTAAACCGACCGCGGCAGCCGACTCATTCGATGGCGGGCCTGTTGCAAAAGCTGTTCAAAATAGCGGCTCCACAACGCATTTGCAGCCACGGAATCGCCTTCGCGAACCGCGCTGATCCAAATCGAGACAGAATTTTCTTCGATCATGTCACCCTATCGCCACAAAAACGCTTTCACACAGTGAGGACGCAAAAAACATAAACTAGCGACGTAAATATCAGAATGCCCAGACAAACAATACTAGTTTGGTTTCCCGACCGGTTCATCGATCGACTGGGGGTCATCGACGGAGTGTTCGACTACGCAAAGACATGCCGGCAATGGCACGTCGAAACCGCCATTGGCGATTGGGCTCGATTACAGTTTTTGGCTGGGTCTGCCACGGTAGCCGGGTTGATCTCAGTCCGGCAAATCACACCTCCAAGCCAGCGGACATCCAATTGGATCACCGAGCAGCCATTCCCCACCGTGTTGATTGAGAACCATCTTCCCGGTGTGTCGTCAATCGCAACCGACACCCATGCGATTCTTGAATTAGCTCAATCACAATGGGATCAATTGGTGGTCAACGAAATTTGTTTAGCGACGCGGTATTCAGATGATCCCCTCTGGAGTGCCGTTGAGCGAACGTCTTCGTCGATGAACGTGGCTTGTCGAAAATGGGTGCTACCGTCAACGGCGAATGAATTGAAGAACCCAAGGCAACTGGAAGAGTTTTGCGAGACCTTTGTCAGCAGCGTGAATCGGACCGCAGTGATTGCCGCAGATCCTCGATTGGCAATTGATTTAAGAGCGGCGGCAAGTCGATGTGACGTAAGATTCCCCGAACAAATGTCGATCATTTCGACTCGGGATGCGGGCGAGTGTTCGCTGCCGACGCATAGCGTGACCTCGATCGAGGAACCGAACCGCGAACTTGGGTTTCAGGCGGCGAGATTAATCGACCGACTGCTTGATCGAACCGCGTCACCGGGCCAGCGAATTTTGATCGCGCCGACGAAATTACACGTTCGCGAATCATGCTGTGGTGAATTCAATCATCCATCGATTGCGTTAGCAACCAACTTCATTCAAGAAAACGCAACGACCGGGATTTCGGTCGAAGACGTTTTAAAAACACAGGACTTATCCCGAGTTACTTTTGAACGGCGTTTTCGCCAAGCCACCGGTCAGTCACCCGCCGAAATGATTCGCAAAACTCGCGTCGAAAAGGCGAAGGAATTGCTGCTAGAAACAGAGGATTCAATCGCAAGGATCGCCGAGTTGTGCGGCTTTTCAACCACCGCAAAATTCTCTGCATTCTTCAGCAAGATTGAAGGAATGAGTCCATTGCGTTACCGGAGACGGTTCGGTCGTTCATGACGATTCAGTTCTCTGTTAAGGAACGGTCACGAAACAACTTCCCGGTTTTTGTTTCCAGCAAAAATGTGTACTGAATCGCCGAACCGCGTGGGCATCGCCCAGCGCGGTTCGCGCCGTATGGACGCGCGGGGCGATGCCCACGCCGTGAAGAGTTTTGGTCTCGGAAAACACGTGTTAGTTCGTTTAGCCGCGTGGGCATCGCCCAACGCCGTGAAGAGTTTTTGCACGGCAAAAACCGCTGTTTCGCTAATCCCTCATAAATGAAAAGGTCAGATT
>NZ_LWSK01000096.1 GCF_001642955.1 Rubripirellula obstinata
ATTTACATTTTTCAGTGTTCATTTTGCAATTTGCAATCAACACCGAGGCCGGTCAGCCACAAACCCCCAAAGTCGTCCAGTTTCCCTCCACGCAAACATTTTCATCAGCCCAGGCGGTGCCGTAACTCGCTTTACTCGCTACGGCCTACTTTGGGACTTTCACCCACCAACGCTTCGCTAGCAAAGCCTTTTCGGCAATTCACCTTGATCGCAGCTTGGACTTGGATGTATAGGAAAAGGATTACAGGCACAGCCAAGCTTTGTTGGCGAGCAAAAACATTATCGAGACAGAATCATGCAATTGGGCGAAATCGCAGAACTGGTATCCGGAGAATTGCTGGTCGGCAAAACTGAAAACGACAAACCTGTAAGTTTTGCGACAACCGATTGCTGCGGAGCGAACGTTCCCGACGAGGCACTTGAAAACGAAATCACCATGATCGACGATGCCCGCAAAGCATCGTCCTTGGTTGATTGCCAAGCCATCGCCGTCATCACCGCCCAAGAAGTCGAACTGCCGCGCGACGACATGGCTCAAATTGTTGTCGAAAATGTCCACGAAGCTTTCGCGGCCATCGTTACCGTCTTCCGTCCACCGTGCCTGACCAAGGTTCCCTTCGTCGGCACCGATCCCACTGCGAATGTCGCGCGTTCTGCGATGGTGCATCCGTCGGCAGTGATTTCTGCGGACGTCACGGTTGGCGAGCGAACCTGCATCATGCCGGGCGTCGTCATCATGCCGGGATCAACCATCGGCGACGACTGCGTGTTGCACGCGGGCGTGACGATTTATGAACACACTCAAATTGCGGACCGAGTCGTCATTCACGCTTCGTCGGTGATTGGCGCACACGGGTTTGGTTACCGACAAGAAAACGGCCGGCATGTTCCAACATCGCAATTGGGATTTGTTGCGATCGAATCGGATGTCGAAATTGGTGCCAGCGTCACGATCGATCGTGGCACCTACGGATCAACTCGCGTGGGCGAAGGCACCAAGATCGATAACCAAGTCATGATCGCTCACAATTGCCAAATCGGAAAACACAATCTGATTTGCAGCCAAGTTGGGATCGCGGGCAGTTCACGGACTGGCGACCACGTGATCTTGGCGGGACAGGTGGGAATAAAGGACCACGTGACCCTGGGCGACGAAACCGTTGTCTGTGCCCAATCCGGAGTGATGGAAGACTTAGCAGGGAAGAATGTTTACCTCGGTTCGCCTGCGACGACGCAGCGAGATCAAATGCAGATCATGGCGGTCGAACGACGGCTGCCTGATATGCGACGCGAACTCAAAAAGCTGACTCGAAAAGTTGCCGCGTTGACTGAGCAAATCAATGAGGGAACGTCGCAACTGAGCAAGCACGAACCCTGTCAAAACGACGATCGCAGCGCTGCATGAGTATGGCAAAAGGTTATTGGCCGCGGGGTGCCGCAGCCGTCCTAAATCATCGTCGGCTCGCGACGGACTTGCCGCCCATTGGCCTGGTTGCCGGTTGGGGACAATTCCCGGTCGAGGTCGCGCAGACGTTGGTGCGATCCGGTCGCCGAGTCGCTTGTGTCGCGATTCGTGGTCACGCCAGCAATGAATTGGAATCGATCTGCGACCACGTTCTTTGGTTGGGCGTTGGGAAGTTGGGCGGGCACATCAAGTATTTTCGTCGCAGTGGTGCTGCCGAAGTGACGATGGCGGGCAAGCTATTCAAAGCAGAAATTCTGTACGGCGGTTCGGTGTGGCTTCGTCATTTTCCTGACCTGACATGCTTGCGTACGTTTGGCCCGCATCTGTTTGGTCGCCGCCGTGACGCTCGCGATGACAGTTTGTTGATGGCGGTCGTCAACGCCTATGACCGCGTTGGAATTCAAATCAAACCTGCCACCGACTTGGCACCGGAGTTACTTGTGAAGCGTACTCAATTGACCGGCGGAACGATCGGACCTGCCCTGCAATCGGATATTCAATCAGGTTGGCAAATCGCCAAGCAAATGGGCGGCATGGATATCGGGCAAACGATCACGATCAAAGACGGCACGGTGCTAGCCGTGGAAGCGATCGAGGGAACGGATGCTTGCATCGAGAGAACCGGTGAACTGTGTCGCAAAGGCGGCTGGACAATGGTGAAGGTCAGCAAGCCGGAACAGGACATGCGTTTCGATGTTCCCACCATTGGTCCGCAAACGATTCAACGAGTGCGCGACAGCGGCGGCAAAGCAATCGTGGTCGAAGCAGAAAAAACGATCATTGTCGATCGCGACGAAACACTGCGTGCTGCGAAAGCAGCGGGCATTACCCTGGTTGCCGTTGACGATGAATCGATCAGGCTGGCAATTGACGCTGATGAAGTTCGCAAGGCAGCGTGAATCGGTTAAGATTCGGGTTAGGAACGTGCGACTTTTTATAGTCGCCTTTCGCTCCGCGAAAGCAGCGGATTCGCTGCTCGTTACTTGACGATCGTAAGCCATGCGGAGTTCTGCGGGCCCACGGGTTTTAAGACCGATGCCGTGTGTCGCAGAACTCCACACGGCCTACGACTACGACACTAATCGGCCCTTCTTTTCCCCATCAGCATCTGCCTTGTCAATCGATCCGAGCATCCTTGTTACCACTCGACCGCCGGCGAAGTTAAATTTCTTTTTGGAACTGCTTCGTCGCCGCGAAGATGGCTACCACGACATCGACACCGTGATGGCGGCGATCGATTGGTGTGATCGCCTAAGCATTCGGCGAACCAAAAATCCTGGTGTCCAACTGCATTGTGATTGGTCGCCATCACGCGCATCGATGGCCGGACAATTGGGCTTACCGGCGTCCGAATCGCCGCTGTTGGACATTCCCACTGGCGAAACAAATTTGGTCCATCGGGCGCTTGATCAGTTTTCGGAAAAGTTTTCAATCGAGGGCGGATTTGAGTGCTGGTTGGAAAAGCAGATCCCAGCCGGCGCAGGAATGGGCGGAGCCAGTAGCGACGCTGCATCTGCGTTGCTCTGCGCGGCGGCCCTTTGTTCGATTGATCCGCAATCCGCTTTGATTTACGAGATCGCATCCGAAATCGGCAGCGATGTACCGTTTTTCCTCGGCGCCGCCAGCAGTGATGCGGCCGCTAGCAACGATGCGGCCGCTAGCACTGATTCCGACCCGCGTTTTGCGGCAAGAGCCCTGCGTTTTGCCGCCAGAGCACCGTGCTTTGCCGCAAGGGCACAGGGACGTGGGACCGAGATTACGCCTGTGCCGATTGCGTTTCGACCGCACATCGTTGCGGCTTTTCCTGGCATTAGCCTTTCGACCGCGAAGGTCTACGCCGGATGCCAAGTTCCTGATTCGCCGACCAGTGCCGATGGCTTTTTGGCAGCCTGGCAACAGGGCGACCAGCGGGAATTCGGCCTGCGTAAAATGAACCGGTTAGCCGAGCCAGCGAGAAAACTTAGCCATCAAATCGACGAAATCTTGGATTCCATGTGGCGGTCTGGCGCTAGAACGTGTCAATTGACGGGAAGCGGGTCGGCGTGCTTTGCGATTGTTGGCTCCGCCAGAGAAGCCCGGACCATGGCGAAACGATTGCAAGCGATCAAATGCTGCAACTTCGTTGGCCGCGATGGTGCCAAGGTGGATGCCGACTTGAAGAGAAGTTCTCGCATGTTGGCAAGGGCGACGACGGTTCGGAGCGTTCCCGCTCCGCTACAGTATCGACGATTTTGACAGTGTGAAATTACACTTCGACGTCTAATTCGGCGTTTGTTTCGACGTTTACGGAGGGTCGGTCCATGGAAATCACCGAGATTCGCATCAAGCTGATGGAAGGTTCCGAAGATCGGCTTCGGGCTTTTTGTTCGATCACGATTGACGACGCTTTCGTTATTCGTGATTTGAAAATCATCGACGGCACCCATGGCCCTTTTGTTGCCATGCCCAGTCGCAAATTGACCGGGCACTGTGGTCGGTGCAACCACAAAAATCATCTGCGTGCATTGTACTGCAACCATTGCGGAGCCAAACAGAAAGGCGACAGCGAAAACACTTACGACTCGCCGCAAAAGTTGTACGCCGACGTTGCTCATCCAATCAACAGCGCGTGTCGCGAAATGATCCAAGGTGTCGTCTTGGAAGGCTTCGAAGCCGAGCTGGCTCGCGCCGCTCAACCAGATTACCGCTCGCGATACGACGACGACTTTGGTGACAGTGACGTTATTGAAACAGCCGTTGCAAACGAAGTTGTTCGCAAGCCAGAACCAAAACCGGCGACCAGCGATGTACCGCCACCGAAAAAAGCGAAGAGCGAAGGTGGCCCGCCGCGTCCGCACTTTCTCGACGGCTCCCCTGGCTCGTCGCGTCAATCAGCCGGTATCGATCCCGATCAAGACGAAGGGAACTTTGGCGCGGGTGTTTTTTAGTCGCCCTGACTTCGCGTCACCAGCAATATGATGCAGCCATCCAATCCCTCCGAAGAGACACCGGAAACAGCGGCGACTTCAAAAACGCCGGCAAGGTCTGCTGCAACGTCTGCGGCAAATTCTGCTGCAAATTCCGCGGCCGTACTTTCCGGTGCATCGGTGGGCAGGCTTAGCTTGTACTACCGCGAACTCCATCGATTGCGAGATTCTGAATCGACCAACGTCAACAGCCAGGAACTCGGCCGATTAGTAGACGTGTCACCGGCGGTGGTGCGGCGAGACCTCAGTGCCCTGGGCACGATCGGTCGTCGCGGCGTCGGTTACGAAGTGGAAACTTTGATCGAATCGATTGGCCAAGTCTTGGGCAGCGGCAAAAAGTGGAAGGTCGTCTTGGTCGGTGTGGGATCACTGGGCGACGCATTGCTGCGATATCGCGGCTTCGAGCGACTCGGGTTTCGCCTCGTCGCAGCCTACGATAGCGACCCCCGCAAGATAGGGGCTGTTGTCGCCGACGTGCCGATCTACGATGCGGAAACGATGGAACAATCCTTACGGTCGGAGCGTCCCGAGCTGGCAATCTTGGCCGTCCCCTCAGAAAACGCAATCGAAATTGCCGCCACGCTGGTACGTTGCCAGATTCACGGGATTCTGAACTTCGCACCCACCACGTTAAAACTGCCGGGCAACGTCGCAGTCGTCAACGTCGATTTGGCAAGCGAATTGCAGCGATTGGTCTTCGCCGTCCAAACCCAGCACCAAAAAACCTAAAAATCTGACGTCGAAACCGATAACGGCCACGATTCGGCCCTCGCAACCGCTACGAAAAGCGGTCCAACCCATCAAAATTGCCCGAACCTAAAAGAACCTGCAAATGTCCTCTTTAGAGCAAACAAACTACATGCTAAACTTAGGTGAGACAGGAGAGAGCATCAAGCAATCCCCCAGTCACTACCCTATGGTGTAATTGGCAACACATCTGATTTTGGTTCAGACATTCTAGGTTCAAGTCCTAGTAGGGTAGCTTTCTTTAGTAGCTTGCTCACGCAAGTGACTGCATACGGTTGCGAACCAACCGTCTTTGGCAGGTTCTTGGCCACTTCTTTCCAGTTGATGCAATCCTGTGCAGCCGCGTGCTGCTTCGGATTTTGCTTCGAATCTGCTTCGGATGCTTCGCTTTCCGCTTCGCCCAACGCTCGCTGGAAGTTCTCATCCAAGGCCATGACGTAGTGCTTCATTGCCGTTGGCTCGCTGTTTCCCAGCCACTGGGCAACGTCTTTTGCCGGGAAAGTTTGAACAAGCTCAGTTTCCCGAGACGCCCGCATGTTGTGAAAAGCCCGTTCCCAAATTTCGTGACCAGCTTTTTTAATTAGCCGGTGAAATTGAGTCCCTAGGTTTCGGTCGACCCGACCGGCGAAACCAGGAACAACAAACTCATCAGTTTTGTGCTTCGAAGCTGCTTCGAAGAACGATCGAAGCTCTGGAAAGATGGGGCATTTGCGTATTCGCGGTTGCCCATCAGTGCCTTTCCCAACGATGGTCATTGAGTTTTGGTCAATCTGATCCCAGCGGAGAGTCAGAGTCTCTGAAGGCGTCCGAAGACCGCCATATCGAGACAAGGCAATGATGGTTTGCCAAGTCACATCAGCTTGCTTGAGTACATCTGAGATCACTTCGCGACTGACGAAGTGCTGCCGGTCGGTGTTGACCTCCGTCCCACCCTTGACGGGCTCGAACGGGTTGGCGGTCAGCTTTCGTGCAGCGATCGCTGATTTGAAAACCTTTCGACAATGTCGAATTCGGCGGCTGACCGTTGCCGGTGCAAGCCGTTTAGTTTTCTTGCTGCGACGATTCCCCTTGGTCAGTAACCAAGTGCGAAAGTTCGCAGCGTCTTGCTCCGTGATCTCATCAAGCTTGGTTTCGCCGAGACGCATCCGCAAACACTCAACTGTGTTGCGATATGACTCTCGCGTGCCTTCGCCGACATCGCCTCGGCTCTCCATGTAAATGTCGAGCCAAGCGTTGAGAGTTATCGCTTCCGCTTTCTCTGAAGGAAGCTCACACAAGCCGTGTTTGGCGAGATGCTCACGGATAGTCGGGTGCTGGGCCAACAGACCGACCACTTTCTCGCTCGGCTCTGTGCCAAGCTTACGGCAGCTCAAGAGTGACTCGCACAAGCTCTTAACCAAGTCCGCATCTTTCTTGCTGGTCTTGCCCAAACGAATTGTTTGACGCTTCCTGTCTTCGTCGACGAACTGAACCCATTTGTGACCGTCAGGCCGTTTGATTGTCGATGCCAAATCGTTTCTCGTTCCAGGTTTCAAGGTAGCTGACAGGAAATAATACCAGACGCCCGAGCTTGAGTGCTTTCAACTCGCCTGATTTCACGAAGGTATCTAGGTAACGCACCGAGATGCCAAGCATCTCTGCTGCCTGCTTGCGTGTTGCATTGATCAACGGCAAGCCATCGGAAGTGGTGTAGGTCACGCCGCACCTCCTAAGTAGTCATTGAGACTCTCGCGAGAGATACGAATTTGCCGAGAACTGAGGTGCGTAGCCTGTAGGGCACCGCGTTTAATGGCCCGCCTAATTGTTTGCGGGTGAACCGATAGAATCTCTGCGGCTTGTTTTGGTGAAAGCCAAGGTTGATCGCTCATATTTCTTCTCTCAATTTTTCGATGGAATTTTGAATCTCAATGTTCAGTTGATCTGACCGATCATTGAAATCGGTGAGGTCACCAAAAACGATGCACACTGCATCAGTGATGAGACGCGCGAGCTGCATAACCTGCGACCTTGGCACGAGGTGCCCGTAGCGTTTGTCCTGTTCGATTTTTGCGCCGGATAATTTGGCGAGAGTGTCAAGTAACTTTGCCGCCAAGCTCGGATTGGAGCCCGCTGCCTGCTCGGCTAGGAATCTTGTGAGTGCAAGGTCATCGTCGCCGAGCATCGTCGGCAGCTGGGCGAGCTGGTCGACGCGATCCTGAGCTTCAGATTCAGCTATGCGGTATCGCTGTATCGCATCAGTCGTTGTCAGTGTCGTCATGGATGATGACCTCCTGGCGATTCGAGGACACGCTGCTGCCCATTGGCCCTAATCCGAGACGCTCCGGTGCATCACGGCGTACCCGCAAGTATTCATCGTGACTCATGCCGCGTAGAGCCTCTCCGTCGAGCGGCTGATTCGGATCACGGATCAAGTTTTCATTTTCTGGCCGAGCCAAAAATTCGGCGACCGAGTCGGAGGCGGTCTCGCCTGGAACTCTCGCTGCGAGAATATCGGCGACCTGCTCGGGATTGAGTGCTCCGTGTTGGTACGCGGCTGCGATGGTCTCAGCTCTGTGAATCCGAGAAACCAGCGCACGATTCGCGGATTGTGACTCATCTAATTTCTGTTCAATGGTTTTCATTTGGTCAACTTCAAAAGTAAAAGGTACATGGCTGCGGCGAGTCGATCTCGCTGCGATAGTGATGTGTCGCGGATGTTAGCGACGGTGATGTCAGTTTTCATTTCGTGTCTTTCGTATGTGGAAACAGCCGTGCGTCTCAGTGGGACACACGGCTGTTGTTGGAAAATATGATTGAATGTCTCGGATCATGTCGCGAGTGCCAGATACTCAGCTTTCGGTCGAAGTCCTCGCAGGACGTATGGGCGCTTTGGCGATTCGCTGCCGGTGTGGTATGCCGCTAGGCCATCTACCTCAGTAGCCTCTGGAGACTGCATCCGCCCTCTGTGCGATAGCTTGGCCTCAGTCGCAGCCAGCGACTCAGCCAATGACTTGGCCGCTGGTGGTCTCTCATCCGAGTGATCCGCATAGATACGCTGGATCAGCTCACGTGATGTACAGGATTTTTCGTCGACTACGAAACACTCAGCCAAAAAGTCACGCATAGGTGAAGCCTCACTAGCCATGTCGTCGGCCACCTCTTGCCATCGCGGGGGCGATGGGAATTGCCAATTGCGATCACGGAGTTTTTGCAATCCCTCCAACGCCCAAAGGGCGATGCCCGGCAGTTCTGCTGTCAATTTGGCGTCCAGTTCTGTGTCAGGGTTGGCGGCAAAACTTTCGCGGAAGTGTGCGACACGTATACGTCGAGTCATGGCACCTGAGTCATCACCTAGCTTGATCCTCTCATTCGTGGAAATCACAATGGGTGTCTCGATCACCGTGGTTACGATGTCGCGATATTTTTTGTTGACCGCCACAGGGTCGCCGCCTGTGATTGCTTTCAGCTTCGCGACAATTCTCCTGTCATCTCGCGTCGATCGCTCATCCTCACCTGTCGCCTCAGCAATCAATCCGAGTCGTTTCCCGACGATGTCGGCAAGCCCAAACTCCTTGGTCAGTGAGGATAGGTCTAAGCTTGCGACTGCCTCCAGGCCACCGACTAGGCCGGTAGCACATCGGGTGAGGACACCTTTGCCGCCGCCAGTCGCCCCAACAAACATGATGACTCCCTGTACGTGCGTTATCGGATACGCGATGTAACCGAGCATCATCTGTAGACATTCGATTTCCTCAGATGTCCAGTTGAGCGAATCGAGAAACTTCAAAAACTCTTTCGGCTTGGGAGCGTCGGCGGAAAACTCACATGGAGTTCGGTACTTGGCAAAAAACTCTGGAGTGCTGGGTCGCAGGTAGTCTGCGTCACCGTCAATGAATTTTCTCGCATTGAGGATGCCACCATCGAATGCGAAACAATCGCGGTCAGCCCAATCCGATTTGCCGAGCCAAAACTTGTCGCCGTGACGTTGCGATCGACGCATCGACTGAGCATGAGCGATTGCATCGCGTGCATGTCCAGCAGACAGTGATTTCGGGCTTGCGTCGTCGCCCTTGGCGGCGCGGCGGAAGTAATCGCGGCGCTGTAGGTCCATGCCGATACCGAGTGTGACTGCCTGTAGCTCCTCTGCTGGATACTCGCGGTGCCGTCCATCCTCATAGATGTACGATCGCTGCTCGTGATACAGATAGTCGTGTCGCCTAATCAGCTCATTGGCTGTGACGACCGGACTGGTCACCGGATACCGGATGCCATCGACTAGGTGTGGCTCTCTCAAGTAATCAGCGTAGCTCTCGTCACAGAGAGTCTGTAGCGACTCCCAGCTCAGTCCGCACTCAGGATGAAAGCACTTGGCCACGACTTGATTCGTTTTTTTCCACACCAGTACTGCTGGATTGGTTTTCTCGCGATCACAGCAGGGGCAGTTGCCGAGTGACAGCGTGATTTTTTCGTGGTCGTCGCTACTAGTCGTCGAGTAGCCATAGGTCGACAGGTACGCCGCGACTGTCTCAGCGGTGGCCTCAGGGTCGCCAGTGCTGACAGTGCCACCGAGTAGCTCCGTGAGTGTGACGAGCATTTCGTGAGTCATTACCTCGTCTGACTGAGCAATGACCTCGCATCTCCGGTGCAGAGACGTGTCGGTACCTTTCCGGTTTTCGCTGCCGGGGACGCGGATGATGCGTGGTAGGTCATAGACGCCTGTATCGACGTGAGCGCCGGGGGCTTGGCAGTCTGTTGCGACGGCAGAGGTGAATGATCTGACTAGCCCTGTCGTTGCATCCGATGTGTCAAGATCACAGCCGTAGATCAGGTAGCGACCATTGCCGCTGTCGATCACAGTAGGCTCCGGTGCCCCTAGATCAGATAACCGTGATTGGACGGTCTCAGCGAGGATGACAGCACACGATTTTTGGTCGTCGGTCGCGGCGTGACCAGATGGCCGGTCAGCGTCGATATCGATCAGGATTGCCTTGCGTCGTGCGATGTCACCGGCTCGGGGAGAGTCTCCGGTGTAGTCGCGTAGGACACGATTGATCGTGGCATACATGCCATCACGGGGCTGTCTCGCGATCTCAGCCTGTAGGGCTGCGTCGGAGTCGATACGGCGTGGGATGGGCGTACCGCCACCGAGATGGCGGATGTACATGGGGTAGTCAGTCATATTGGCTGCTCATGGCTGCGAGGTGAAAAATGCCCATCACCTCGCAGCCAAGTGAGATGATGGGCGCTGAGGCCCCGTCAGGCGTCAGCATGTGGTCGTGTCCCGTCTGTCCCTTCATTTTTCAAGGACTTTTCTGGGCGTTTGGTGGGGTGCTATAACCCTCACAACCGTTACAGATAGAACCCTATTTCATTTCTCAAAACTCTTTGAAAAATGAAGGGACAGACGGGACAAACTCAAAAAACACTGCAATTTGCCGCGTAGATCTCATTTTCGGTGGAGGGACAATGGCAGGACATGTCCTGCCCAAAAACGGGACACGGTTTTTGGCGTATGCCGTGTCCCTGTTCCGAGACGGGACATGTCCCGTCTGTGTCCCGTTTCCGGGTGTGACCGCGAGCCAACCTATCGGCTGTCAGCAGGTCAAGATGTGCGAGAATCGCATGGTGGAGATGTGGCAAAATAGGCGGCAGCCCTGCGAGAGCTGCCGCCATGATCACCGGCCAGCACAAATGTGCCGCCGACTGACCAGTTCTGATTTGTACGCGCGTGTCGTAACGTGTCACAACCTACGTAGTAGACGTATCAGATCGCCAGAATTAAGTAGCAAGAGTGAGAATCAGCGATTTTTCTGCCGCCCGCGATCGCTGAGATACTCTCGCCGCTGATATGCCTAGCTCGGCAGCGATTTCCTTGCCGGATTGGTTGTCGCGTTTTCGCTCGACGACATCACGTTGATCGTCCGGCAGCTTCTCGATTGCATTGTCGACTCGCTGACTGCACTCGTAGGATTCGACTGTACGATCAGCCACGTCGTGCAGCACCTCGATGTCGACTTGCGCAGGACGTACTTTCATTTTCCGACCAAGATCTCGCAGCACGTTTCTCACCGACGTTTTCACGAGGGCTGTCGGGTTGTCATGCGAGAGCATGACACCGCTCACTGCGAGGTCGACTACCTTGTCCCATGCAGTTTCGCACGCGATCACATCATCGCCTCGCACCATGGCTTGGACCTTGGCCTCAGCCTCTTGAAACATCTTCGATGTAAGTGTGTTGTCAGCGCAGGCAACGGCGAATTGTCGCCAAAAACAGTCAGTCAATTTTGTCTTTCGTGCTAGAGATCGAATTTTGGGCATCCAACTCTAGCTCACGATTTAGACAATTCCAATTAAGTTGACGTAAACACCTGCGGAAACCCTGCAACGAGCCCCGGTCGCAACGATGAAGCCATGTCGCACGGCCTGACACGATTGTGAGGCCTTGATTTGAGGGCTGTTACAGGCGGTCCTGGGAGCCTGTACGGGCACCGCAGACGATCTCCGTCGGCCACTTGCAGCTGATCAGGTGGTGCGCATGTCATCCAGCATCCAATGCCCCGCCGACCCGGTCCTTCCGGACTGAGCCGATCCGGTAAACAAACCGTCGATGACCGTTCGCCGCCGGACTTTGGCCCATTCCGCCCCATCGGCAAGCGAATCGAAGCGGCGGACCGCACCGCGCTTTCCAACCCAGACTACCGGCTGAGCCCACATTCCGATCTTCGGCACATGCAGCCAATCTGGATGTCCCTGACTCCAGTCGATGATTTGTCGAATGCGGTGCCGGGCCAGGCTGATGATTTCTCTCGGGTGCATGGAGATGCTTGGAAGCCAATTCCCAACCGGCGGCGGTTCTGGAAGCGAACACAGCCAGTTGTTCAGACCATTTTCAAAACGCCCCCGGTTGGCCCAAATCTGTGATCCATCACCGGCATGGCAGGTGCCCACGAATCGGGGCAGGCCGGATGTCGGATCAATTAGTTCGATAGCTTTCATGGTTGGTCTCGGGTTGAATCGGGTAGAATTGAGCACCGGCCCTTGATACATAGCCAGATCGAGTAAATAGGAAATATGAAGCTCTCAGAGTGGACGCGAATCGCAAAGTCAATTAATGCAGACATCGCTGGCCTGACTCTGGCGTCGCGACTGCGAAACGACGTGCGAAACTCAATTCAGCAAAGTGCCGATGACCCCACGGAAGAGCACTTCATCGACGAGGACTCATTCGGGCACTCACTTTTTGAACCCTTTCGGTCTCAACACGGAGGGGCTGAGATCAAAGTCTGGAAGACGCACAGAGCAGGGCTTCAATGCTCTGACATCGCCGGTGCTGATCTGTACTACGAGATTGCTGATCGTGCCTACGTTTTGGTCCAGTACAAGAAACCAACAAAGTCGGGCCGGATCGCACGAGATGCAGAACAACTCACAACTCTTAAGAATGCGTGCCCGGTCACATGTCCGCCACCGCACCGTTTTAGGTGCGGTTCCTGGTTTACTATTTGCGAGCCTGACAACCGTTCGTACTTCACAGCCTGCGAAGCAGACGCAATCTTTGGCCAGTACAACAGTCGAAAAGCTGAGTACTTCATCAACGGGCTGACCAAGGAACAATTCTTACACGACTTCGGGGCCGCGATAATCGGCGCACGCACCGAAGCAATTGACATCGAAAGCTATCGAAAATCTGCGATCGCTGAGAACCGGGTTGTTGTCAATGCCGTTAGGCAGTGAGTTCCGCTCGCCTGATTACTTGACTGCGGATCTGTCCATCTATGCCAATGTCGATTTGTAGCGAAGATCTAACTGAAGGATCTCCACGACCTTGCTGGATGTCTCCAGCAAATTTTCGTAGTCAAACAGAACGACGTTGTACCCAACTTTATCCAGGTCAGCGTCGCATTGATTGAGTGAGCTTCGGAAAGCTAGCCCTTCAAAGCCTTGTGATCGAAATAGCTCTGTAAGCACCTGCGTCGCCAGATAGTCTCTGGGGTCATCACCTCTCGTGACGGGTGTGGCAAATGCACCTGCGATGTCGGACCAGGCAGCTCGCTCGTACTCAACTGACTCCACAGGTGATTGGCCTTTACCAAAAGACCTATGGAGAACTTCAGTCACCGGCACGAAAGCTGGGGAGGTCAAATCAAGGATTCTTCTAGGGCGTTCAAGTTGATAGACGGCAACCGAAACGTGCTGGCCAATCCAAGGCCGTGTTTCTTGAATCGCAAGCTTTTCCAATGTTGCCCCATAGAAGACCGGCTTTCCTTTTTTGTTCGCTCGTCCATCGCCAACACGATCGTTAGGCAGCATACGTTCGGTGTTGAAACAGTTGACCAGAACGCCATCTGGGCCAACGTAATCGCATCCGTGCTGAGCCCTATGCAAGGGAACGTCTATCTCCAATTGTCGCGAGAATTGCTCGGCTGACTTCCCAACAGCGTCAAGAAAGCTAGTGGTATGGAGGTCGAATATGTGCTCGTTATTAGAACGAAGTCCGCTTTCAAATCTACCAAAGCAACAAAAGCCGAAATCGTAACTCATCATCTACCCTTAGCCGAGAAAACTTGCACCACCAATCAAGATAAATCTGCGATCATTAACACGGGCGGCTCATCTAGCGGGGACATCGTACTGACTCTGAAGCAATGCTGTTGTTTTTTTAACTTTGTGCTGTCGCCCTGGATTCATCGAACAGCCCTTGGCCGATTTGTTCGTTGGACCAGCACGAGTAATCGACGAACGGCAAAGCAATTGTATTGGGCAAGTGTTTTTTGCTGAATTGAAATCGGTAACCGTGCTTAACGGCCTTCAATTTCAAGCGAATATCTGCAACTCGCATGATAAAGAGGTGGATTGTGCCGTCGTCCGCCATGCAGACTGCGAGAGCCAATACAGGATCTAGGTCAAACCGTTGAGCAAAGTGTTCGAGCTTATTTAAGTGCGAAAACTCGAAAACGACACCGCGTGATTCGACGCTTCCCTGACGAAACATTCTCGTTTTAACAGAGACCGCAATCTTGCTGTGTTCCCTCTGCGCGATCAAGTCGGCTCCAACGTGATCTACACAAGCAACCTCGAACCCTTTTCGGATCAGCGTGTAAGTCACAAGCCCTTCGCCGAAATCGCCTAGTTGTTTTGGAGCACGACTGTTCTTACTGTCAAGCTTGTGAAGTTCAGTCATGGAATTTCTGCCCATCGTTTTTCTTGATCGCGAGATCTATCAAGCATCTTCGTCACCAATCTGCAATGTCGCTATTCGTCACCGACTTCATCAGTTTGAACCCGCGTTGGGCGTTTAACTTATTGGCGACAGAATCATGCCGGTAGATGTGCCGGAACAGGCCTTCTAGCTCGACAATTTCCTCGTCGCGGATGTTGTCCCAAACCTCAAAAATCGAGCAGTGTGTCCAGAGATCAGCTTTCTTCGCACGGTGACGTTTGAGCCTGGCCCGAATTCCACCACGACCTCCGGTCGTCATGCCAACGTAAACCACCTCGTTGTCGTCGTAGAGCACATAGATGCCTCGCAATCCTATGCGAATTGTATTTATGTCCTCGATCGGGATGTACTCGGCGCACCGTTTAATTAGTCGTAGAGGGCTCTGTTCCATAGTGCTGCTTTGTTCCAATGAAATTTACGTCACCAAAGCCCCAGAGACGCAACGACACTCTGGGCTTTTGGCTTTGAAGGCAGTGCGGCTCTCATTTTGGAAGCCGCTTTCAAATGCAACAAAGTGCCCCGCTTCAAGCAACTTTAACCTCCCGCACCCATCGAGTAGATCGCGTATGCCTCTCCTGCCATTTCTTTTGCCTCTGATGCGACTTTCCGAATCTCACGAAGAGTCTGGATAAAATCATCTGTGCTTGACCACAAACCGTCATTCGTTTGAACGTGAGCGACTACTGCGATAGATTTTCCAAATTGCAAAGCAGCTTGAGGTACGTTAATCGCCCGCACATTCTTCTTTCTCGCAGCCCCGCTTGCGTCTGCACCAACTGTTAGTCGTTCCGGAGCAGGCATTTGCCAAATGTTGTTGCCATACTCATCTAGGATCATCACATACCCATCTCCGTGAGCCGTCCCCCCATAACCGCCCTTTTTAGTTTCGAGAAACAGCTCCAAATACCCGCCCTCGCTACGCAAGCTGAGCTTTGCCCTCACTTTTACCTCAGCATTTCCACTAGTGTCGATCACCGTGGGGGTTGTCATCGGAAAATCATCAGCATTTATCCCACGGGAGGAACCTCCTCCGATTGATTCTCGGTCGCCAGTGCCGCTTCGTTCGCCGAGCTTTTCTAACGTCCGTAAAGAGGCAGGGTGCTTTTGCGTTCCTGACGTCGTCAGCCACTGATTGAATATCTTATTGTCAAACGAGTGATACAGAAAATATCGTCTACCAGAGTATCCAACTATGTTTCTACCTATTTGGCTGAACGCAATCCAAAACTCAGAGTCCTTGTCTTTGTAAGAATGCACTCGATCTCCATTACTCAATCGAATCTGACGATCAAATGCCAATTCTGCTTTGTAACTTTTACCCTCAAGATAGTATATTGCCATCGCGAGTTCACCGTTTACCAGTGCAGCCATCTCTTCATTCATGTAGCTGCATTCTTGGAGGGTCGCAATGGCGGGTGAATCTACCCTTGTCACTCGTGTAGCCACTTGTGCCACAAGCGGGCAATGCGAAGCCGAGAACACGAACACTGCAACAAGACACGGTTTTGCCATTGAAATTGACTGCATGATTTTCCTCTCGTTAGAATGGGAACGTCGCGTCAGGCGACTTGCAAGTTTGCACGCCGTCCTTCCTTACATCTGTAGTCGGTGGCCAGTCGGGGGCGCAAAGACCTATCCTCATAACAAAGCCACCACCGACAATTTTAGCAAGTGAAAAGCATCGATGTGCAAAGACCGAACCAACTTTTGTTCGCAATACTCACCACGTCGAATAAATGGCGGCACGGCGTAAATACCGGGGTTTTCTCGCATCGCGTGCTGGCAGTGGTAAGTACGACATTGAGTGACTAATTGCGTAGAGATTGCCTACTCGCAAGCACCAGCCTTGTAGAGCCTTCGCAGCTCAGCCAGCTCCGGCCCAGATAGCGAAATCGGTTTGAATGAACACGGCGACTTGCCATCGGCCTTCTTCACCCGTGACTTTAACCCCGAGAGCTTGCCGTTGCCGTAAGCCCACATCGTCTCAAACTTGCCGACGTACTTGCTCACTATCTCGCCATCTAAAGAAATCAGGTTTTCCAACGTTCCCAGCTCAGCATTCTCGGACCAGTTAAGCGATCCGGTCAAAACCTCACGCTCATCCACGATCATAAATTTGCAGTGCAGCTGCAACGCCGTCCGATAGTCCCAGAATCGCGAATAGACTTTGTAACGAACGTCGGCACCGGCCTTCGCCAGTGCTTCGTCGTAAATTGCGTTCGGCGTTCTCGTCGTTCGATAGTGAAACTCTTGTTGGTCGGTAAGCGTTCGGCGTGGGGATGAATTTTCGGCGTGATAGGTTGGCGGGTTTTCTCGAACCCAGGAGGTCAACATGTTGCCGACTCTCGCCCAAGTTTGGGCCGAGCGACTCGATCGCTATCGAGCCAGCTCGCTCACTGTCAAAGCGTTTTGCCAAGCCGAGAACGTCTCGGTGCCCAGTTTCTACCAGTGGAAGAAGAGGCTTGCCCAAACACAGGCCGCCCCCGCGTTCGTCCCGGTCAATCTCACCAGTCCGGCCAGCGATGAGCTTGATCTGTTGCTGCCCGGCGGAGCGACCCTCAAGCTCAACGTCCAACTCGACGAAGCGGCGATCCGGAAAATCTTGGCCGCAACGATCGCGGCGACGTGCGAGGCTGACGCATCATGATCTCCGTCGCTTCGACTTCTCGCATTTTCGTCTTCACCGAGCCGACTGACATGCGAAAGAGTTTCAATGGCCTGTCCGGAATCGTCGCCGAGCACTTCGATGTCGAATTGCTTTCAGGTCACCTGTTCCTGTTCTTCAATCGGCGTCGTGACTGCGTCAAAGTGCTCGCTTGGGATCGTGATGGACTTGCGATCTGGTACAAGCGTCTGGAGAGCGGAACGTTTGAAATCAGTCCGCTGCAACGCGAAGGCACCTCGCTAGAGATTGATCACGTGAAGTTGTCGATGTTGCTTTCGGGCATCGACATCGCTTCGGCCAAGAGACGAAAGCGTTTCGCCGCGGCCTGAATCAAACCGCTGAAGATTCTTTTGAAAAATCAACACGCAAGCGGCTTCGGTGGCTTGCGTTTTTTTGTGGCTTCGCGAAAACGTAAGCATGTCAAGCGAAGTCGCATTACCGGACAGTATCGAAGCGTGCCACGCGTTGCTTCGGCAAAAAGACGAAGTCATCGAGTCACTATCGTCTGACTGTCAATCGCTTCGCCAAGACATTGAACAGCTCAAGCGATACATCTACGGCCAGCGAAGCGAGCGTCATACCGGCGACGATTCGCAGTTGACTCTGTTCGACCAAGAGCAAGACGCTGAACCGGAGAACGCCAGCACTGACGATGATCTCGAAGAAGAGATCACTTACCGTCGCCGCAAGCGGAAGAAGTCGGATCGTTTCCCCGATCACCTTCCTCGTGAAGTTCAAACGATCGACGTTCTCGAGGCCGAGCGAGTCTGCCCGTGCTGTGGCGACGAAATGCCGATCATCGACACGGACATTCGCGAGCGACTGGAGTTCGTTCCGGCCAAGATGATCGTGCATGAACTGCACTATCCCAAGCGAGCTTGCGGTCAGTGCAAAGAGACCGTCACGGTCGCTCCACCGCCAGAGAGTGACGCAGACGGTGCTTCGTTGCTTTCTGGTTCACGCTACGGCTTTGGCGTGACGGTTCAAACGATCCTGGGAAAATTCTGCGATCACTTGCCGCTGTACCGAATGGAAGACGTTTTCGCACGCGCCGGCGTCACGATCCCTCGCAGCACGCAGGTCGATCTACTGGCCGCCGCGGCTGATCTGATCGAGCCGTTGTGCGGGCGAATGAAAGATCGCTTGATCGCCAGTCACATCATCGGCATGGATGACACGCCGGTGCGGATGCAAGACGCTTCGCTTCCCGGCAAGATGCGAACGGCACGGATGTGGCTTGCGCGAGGCCGACCGGATGCTCCTTATAACGTTTTCGATTTTCAAACTTCTCGCAAACATGGCACGCCTGATCGCGACGGTCCGGCAAAGTTCTTGGCGGACTTTGAAGGCTACGTGTGCGTGGATGCTTATGGTGTCAACGATGGCGTTTACCTGGGCGCTGTGCATGAAGATGGTGGGGATCGTATCGTGGCGAGTTGTTGCCATGCGCATGTGCGGCGTAAGTTTGAAGCGGCCAAGTCGAACGACCCGAAACGGTCGGCCTATGCGTTGTCGTTCTATCGCGAGCTATTCGACATCGAAGACAAGTGCGCCGACCTGAGTGACGAGGATCGCTTGGCGGTTAGACGCGAGGAAGCGATGCCACTTCTGGAGCGATTCAAGTTGTGGCTTGATGAGCAGGCGGGCGATTACCGGGTGCTGCCCAAAAGCTCGATCGGCAAAGCGATCCGCTACGCGTTGAACCAGTGGCAACCGCTGACGGTGTTCATCGAGGATGGCGGACTGCCGATTCACAACAACGACACCGAACGTGATCTTCGTCGTCTGACAATCGGTCGCAAGAACTGGTTGTTCTTAGGCAGCGAGGCGGGCGGTGAAGTGGCGGCGCGACTGTACACGCTGACCGCCAGCGCCCACCGACACAACTTGGACATGTGGGCTTATCTGGATGACGTACTGCGGCGTCTTGCCGGCGGCGAGTCGGACCTGGACGCCTTACTTCCCGACACCTGGGCGAAGGCTCATCCAGAGAAAGTCCGCAGCTACCGCCAAGCGGAATCCCTGGCCCGCGCCGCCCAAACCAAAGCCCGCCGAGCTCGCCGTCGGAAACTAGCCCGTAAATAGTTCTGCCGAACGCTTACCAACAGACGCGGTTGTGGGCGCGAATGCCAAGCTGATCGCTGGTGCTCCCCAGATGGCCGAGACGCTCGACTATCTGCTTGATGCAATGATCGCATTGGTGAACATGCCAGCAGATCCTCTGGTGCTCGAATTGGCAGACGACGCCGCAATGCGGATTCGTGCCGCCCTCACGTCTATCGGTGACTCAGGTGGCCAACACGATCGACAAGAGGAAGATCACTCAGATGAGCATTTGATGATTGCCAACAAGAAAGCTATTTCTCACTTGAACAAGCAGATCAAGACCCTCAATGAGGAATTGCAGGCTCACAAGAAACAAGTCGAATGTGAGATCGCAGACATGGGGCACCAGCTTTCAGAGCTGATGGATTCCCGCGACGACCACTAGTTTTCGGTTGGGCGCTGGGGTTCAGACAGTTAAGCCGCAAAGTGTGTTTCTCTTTCACGCACTGCGGTCAGCCCGATCGAAGGAGTCCGGTGTGGGATCAGTCCCGCATCGGGCTCTTTCTTAACGCCAACGGCATAAGGATCTTGCGAGGTTCGACACACCGCGACGCGAGCGTTTAGGCCGGTTGGCTTAGATTTAGAAGGCAACAGCATTTGCGGTGAGATAGACAAGGTTTCAGCAATGTTTGTGACACTGCAGTCCACCGCCCGTTTTCCGACAGAATGCCAACGTTTTACTGATGCAAATGCACTTGCGAGAGGCCGGGGTGGAGTCCCAAACGAGTGCCAGAGAACATTAACCTTCCCCCCATACATTTTTCCGCGAGAAACGACCTCTCAAAGTGGGTTGTTTGACTCGCATTCCCATGAACCGGGTAGGCGGTTTGCTCCCGCCGTGCGTCCCACGACTCCCACGTTTCACCTTCGTGCGGAGCCGCTGGGACGGCCCTTTTTTCAAGAAAAGGTGAGACGATGAATGAGTCTGATTGTGATCTAGAATTGGCGGCGTTTTTAACTGAATTTTGCGATGCTGCGAAGCACCATTCAGCAAAAGCAATAAATTCCAACATCAAGGGCGATTCAATTCTAGGCGGACTGACGGATACTTATCACCGAGTTTTGACTACAGCAGCGATCATAAAAGCCGCGACCGAAAAACGAGTTTGTGGAGAACATGAACGGGGATGGTCTGCTGACAAACAAACAATTCTCAATGTCGTCAACGAGCTTTTAAAATCGAAATCAGCGGAGCCATTCGAGTCAGAACTGTTCGATCCGATCCGGCTTGCGTTCGTTCCAGAATTTCAGAGGATTGCGGATTCATTACGCACGAAATACCAAGGAATGAGGAGGGGCAGTCGTGGCAAGCAAAATGCCACCGAGACAGCAATCGAGTATGTCATCGGATGGCCGGAAGTGATGGATGCAATTGGGCGACCAGACACGGCAGAGGAACGGAAGCGTATCAAACGAATGAGCGACGAAACCGGTGGCCCGATTAAGACGAAACAGGGAGTTTCACCTAGATTGAATCGCCAGCGACTATTGGAATGGTGGGCTAGCTTGGAGGCGAAGTGGGACGCACTATTTGCCGACGAAGAAAGCACCGCCGCCACCGTTGCGGATACTTACAAGTATGGAAAGACGGGCGAAGTGGTGCCCGAGATTGCTGGTTCCGTGAAGCGACGAAGAAAAACATAACCAAAGGTCTCAAAACATAGCCAAACTTCCGGCGGTGGCGTTGTTGCCCATGAGTTTACGGGGATTCACTTTCCGAAACTCATGGAGAATCGATGACGAAGTTACTTTTAACTGCTGACGTTGACCGCCGGTTGGCGTGGCCGCTGGGACGTGCTGAACGCCTTGCACGGCGCGGGAAGCTCCCGCACTTGGTTCTACCGGATGGCTCCATCCGCTTCCGCTGGCGTGACATCGCCAAGCTGGTTCAAACCGTGGCAACCGCACCCAAGTCCATCGATGACCAAAAGGCGGTGGACCATGCCTGATTTGATTCTGCGGGACATCGACCCCGACGAACTGCGGGCCGCGATTGTGGCTGACGTGGTGAATGAACTCCGTCCAATGATGGAGCGACGTTCGCAAACCGCGCAACGGATTGCGGGGCGTGCCCCTATGGAGACTGCTGCACTACTCAATGGTTCAATTTTTGCACCGCACAAGGTTGTTTCCGGTTCATCTGTCAATTTGTCTGCCGTGTGTTCGCCATGCGTAGCCCTCTGTGGGATAGCTTCTTTGAAGCGA
>NZ_LWSK01000097.1 GCF_001642955.1 Rubripirellula obstinata
CTGGTGTGATGAAAATGTGTCGTTGTCAACTTGCCACAACCCTTGAAAGTAGGCCGTAGCGAGCCATAGCGAGTTACGGCGTTGCGCGAATTGCCGTAACTCGCTATGGCTCGCTACGGCCTACATTGGCGAAACTTTTCCAGCGCCCCTTGCCACGCTCCAACAATCATCCGAACTGAGATCACGGGAACGCACCCTGGTCGTCGTCATGTTCTTCGTCCAAACGCAGTTGTTTGGAAGTGATCGACAAACCGGTGAGTGCGACGGATTCTCAGAGGAGCTACTGATGAGAAAGCTAAGTGGAATGTTGTTGGCGACTGCCATGGTTACCATGATGGGCGTTTCTTCAGCGAAGGCTGACGAAGCCGCTACTGCAAGTGCAACCGCCGAAAAGACCATCGTCGAAGTCGCTGTCGAAGGTAAGATTTTCAACACCCTGGTCGCTGCTGTCAAAGCCGGCGGTCTCGTCGAAACTCTTTCCGGTGAAGGCCCGTTCACGGTCTTCGCACCGACCGACGAAGCATTTGCGGCACTGCCCGAAGGCACCGTTGAAATGCTGGTCAAGCCAGAGAACAAGGACAAGCTTGTCAAGATTTTGACCTACCACGTTGTGTCCGGCAAAGTCATGGCAAAAGATGTCGTGACGTTGAGCGAAGCCAAGACCGTTCAAGGTTCAATGGTGGACATCGAAGTCAAAGATGGCACCGTGATGATCGACAAGGCAAAAGTCATTAAGCCAGACGTCGATTGCAAGAATGGAGTCATTCACGTCATCGACAAGGTCTTGATGCCTGAGTGAATTAGAAACGTTTGAGTTCTCAGCTTTGACGATGAAGAACTTATCATCGAAACGAAAAACGCGATTTGCTTTGCAGCGAATCGCGTTTTTTTGTAAACCAGTAACAACCAATCCCAATGCGGATCAGCTTCCGGGATTCGATTCCTTGACGGCCTTGTCCATGACTGCGATGGCGGCGTCAACGTAGCGAGCGTATTCGTTCTCGAAGTGTTGCATCGCTGCTTTGTCGGCGAAGAAGAACATGCGTTTGTTCGATGGATCTTGCATCGCCCATTCTCGCTTGCCAGGCACGATGACTCGTTCTTCAAAGAATCGAACGACGTCGATTTCGTTTAGGACAGGCGTGTAGGGCATCGGATCAGCCAAGAAAGTTTTCATGGCTTGGTCGTTTGCGAACAGATACAGTTTGCCGAGGTGGACGACGCCGAACTCTGGCCGACCTTCGATCCAGCGAGCTTCGTTGACAACCGACACAGCACAGAATCCGTCCATCGCAAGCTTCGGCTCTTGTCCGGTGGTCTTTTCCGCAACAGCCGCAGGCGGCGTGTCGGTGACTTGTTCAGGCATCGACAGCGTCATGCCTGCGTTGGCTTGATTGGTTCGGGCACTGACCAGCTTGTTCTGTGCGACGGGTCGAGATTGAGTCGCAGCCACGGCGGCGGCCGGAGCCGGTGTAGCAGCAACTGGTGCAGCAGCAACCGGTGCTGGCTGCGTCGCAGGTTGTGCGGCGGGTGCCTTGGGAGCCGCAGCGTAACCTGGCACGGTGTTGGTCGGTGTTGTGCTGCGTTGCGGTGCGCTGCGTTGCGGGGCAGCCGCGATTTGTTGCTCGGGAGCTGATGGTCCGGGACCAGCAGGATTTCGATTCAGCGCCGGTGCATTCGGTGCCAGTGTGCTAGCCAGCATGCCAGCATACCGAGCGGGTTGCTGAGGGCTGACGCCGTGGGCGAGTGCCGCGCCATCAGTGGTCACCACGACATCCATCGGAAAACGATCAACCTTAAACATTTCGGCAAGTTTTTTGTTGCCCTTGCTGTCGCTGACGTTGATTTTTAGCGGCACAAAATTCTTTGAGATCGCGCCTTCGACTTCGGGTGCTTGAAAAGCGCCCGCTTCTAGCTTGTCGCAATAAACGCAGTTGTCGCGAATGAAGTGCAAAAGAATCAGCTTGTTTTCCTGAGAAGCCCGGCTGTGAGCTTTTCTAAGGCTAGATTCCCAAGCGATTTCAGCTTGAGCGAGATTGGCAGTGCCACAAAGCAGTACCGCGGTCGTGATTAGGCAGGTGATGGCCGTTCGCATGGAAACGTTCCCGTCGTCTTTACTGGGGGGAGGCTGGATTGCTGGTTTGGAATCATCATTTTCGTTTTGGAGGCGGGAACAGCTTCCCCGCCCCGTTGTCTTCGGCCCCACCAGGGGTGAGGCTTGATCGGAAATTACAGATTACGGCGACTTTAACGCCAGGGAGGAATTTCGATTTACAGAACTCCACCTCTCAATTCCCAATTCCATTGTCCTGCTTGGGCTTGTGACGAAATTTGCGGATTCCTATCATGCCGCATTCAATTCTCCTTAAAACAAAGCTCGCAACCGCGTGATCCCGGCCATCGCTCTCGCTATTACCCCCGTCATGTCATCGCTTGGCGGGCTATTCCTGGCTCAAGATCCCGGTGCGCCGGCCCCGGGTGAAGCACCGGGGCTGTTTTCGTTTTTGCCGCTGATCTTTGGGATTGTCTGCATTTACTACCTGACGATGGTGGTGCCAGAACGCAAAAAGAAGGTCGAAGAAGCGTCACTGATGCGATCGTTGAAAAAGAATGATCGAGTCGTGACGATTGGCGGTATCCATGGAATCGTTGCTGCGATTGGAGAAGGCGACGAACCCATCACGTTGAAACTTGACGAGAGCGGCAATGCTCGAATGAAAGTAAACCGGTCCGCGATCGCGAAAATTGTTGACCCCAAAAATAGTGAAGACACCAAAAAAGAATCCAAAAAAGAATCCAAAAAAGAATCCGCAAAAGAATCCGCTGAGTAGACAAAAGATCCGTCTGCCAGCACGAATAACTCATCTGACCCATTCATCACCTCGGTCGCCTACGACCCGGGGCACCTAAGACAGAACGAAAATCACGATGTTAAACGTCCTGCTAGCCAACCTCCCTTCATTCCACCTGCCCCAACCTTTCGATTTTGCACCATCGATCGGCTTGGCCTCGCAAAATCTGTTAGCCCAGGCAACCAAGGCAGGTGCCGTCGCCGACGGAATCTCAACCGACCAGTACATTGCGATCGCAGTCGTGATCGCTTTGCTGATCGTGCCATTCATGCTGGGCAACTTCTTCGCAAAGATGCTGAAGATGCCAAACTACGGCACCGCGATTGGCTTCATCCTGTTCGCGTTATCCGCCAGCGGCATCATGCTGGCCAAGTCGCGACCAGGCTTGGGCGTTGACCTCAGTGGCGGAACGATCTTGGTCTACGAAATGGACCCTGAAAAAACGAGCAAGATGGATGCGGATAACCAAAGCAGAATCACGTCCGAAGACCTCGTCGAACCGCTCACCCGCCGGATCAACCCCAGCGGTACCCAAGAAATCGTCATTCGCCCCTACGGTGAATCGCAAATCGAAATCATTGTTCCTGCGGTTGAACAACAAGAAGTCGATCGAATCAAAAAGCTAGTCGAAGAAGCCGGGATTCTGCGATTTGCAATTTTGGCCAACGGCGTCGATCACCAAACACTGATCACAACAGCAACCGAACAAGCCGAATCCAAAAATCGCGGTGAACGTTTGGCGAAACGCATTCGCGAAATTGGCGGTGAACGTCGCGTTAATGGAATCTGGGCCGAAGTCGATCGTGAAATCGTTCCAGGCGAAGGCAAAGTTGGGCCGTTGCGAGTCAGCGTGGCCAATGCACTGGTTCGTAATCCCGACACCGGACAAATCATTCAATTGCCCGCCCAACTGCGTGGCGAAAACAGCGAATCGCTCGTCGCGGCGTGGTTGGATTCACAAGAAATGTCATCGATCGAAGCCCTGATGGCCGTCGATCCAATTCTGGACATCACTGGTGAAGACCTAGCGTTCGCCGCCAGCACGTTCGATCAAAACGGTGCCCCCTCCGTCGCGTTCAATCTGACCGATGCGGGTTCAAGCCGTTTCTTCGCGTTGACAACCAACAACGCACCGGTCGGATCACGAACCCGCCAATTGGGAATCGTGCTCGATGACAAGTTGTTGTCCGCCCCCAGTATCCAAAGTCCGATTCGCAAAGAAGGTCGCATCACCGGCCGGTTTACTCGCGAAGAAGTCGAAGACTTGGTGCAAATCCTGAAGGCCGGTCAATTGCCCGCCGCATTGACTCCACAACCGATCGCCGAAAACCAAATCGACCCGACGCTCGGAAAAGACACGATCACTAAAGGGGTTTGGGCGATCACGGTTTCGCTGATTCTGGTCCTGGTTTTCATCCTGGTCTATTACCGATTCATTGGTGTCATCGCCTGCATCGCATTGATGATGAACTTGGCGATGATTTTGGCCACGATGGTTTTCATCAACCAACCGCTAACACTTCCCGGTTTGGCGGGCTTGGTGCTAACCGTCGGTATGTCGGTTGACGCCAACGTGTTGATCTTTGAACGGATCCGCGAGGAACTGAAAAAAGGTGCCGCGTCGCGAATGGCAATTCGCAACGGTTTTGGCAAAGCAACGATCACGATTATCGATGCAAACTTGACGACGCTGATCACGGCGATCGTTTTGTACGCAATCGGAACCGACCAAATCCGCGGGTTTGCGGTCACGTTGATCTTGGGCATCCTGTTTTCGATGTTCACGGCAATCTACGTTTCACGAACACTGTTCGACATCGCCGAACGACGCGGATTCCTTTCGCTGGGAATGTCGGATTGGGTCAACTCGCTTCGCGGTTCAATCACGGGCGAATCAGGCTTCGACTTCGTTGGCAAGGGCCGCGCGATGTTAGGCGTTTCCGCGATCCTTGTGATCGGCGGGCTGGTTTCATTGTTTGCTCGCGGATCCAGTATCTTCGATATCGATTTCGCTGGTGGTTCATCGGTTCAATTCCGGCTTAGCGAAGGAACCGAAACCGACCGAGTTCGCGAGATCGTCAAGTCAAAGATGGTCAACGCCGAAGGCGAAGAAATGCCCTACACCGTCAATGGCGTGACGATGGAAGGCGCCGGAGAAAACACGATCTTCAAACTTGATTCGTCTGAAGAAAAAGTAGACCTGCTGAAAAAAGCGGTTGCGGAAGCATTCGCTGAAGATAATTCCGTTGACCTGATCACCTACAACGTCAAAATCTCGCCCTCGGGTGATCCGCAATCACGTGTTTCACCCGTGACTAGCGATAACGGAATCATGTTGGTCGCTGCCCAAGCGGATGCCGAAACAGCGGATACAGAAACCGATCCTTCCGAAGCCGCCGTTTTGCCGTCAGCATTCTCTGATGCAGAGGTGACCAGTACCGCGATCGTCGAATTGAGCGTCGATGGCGACCAAACCGGTGGACGCATGAATTCGACGACTTTGAAAGAGTCGCTGATGTCGGCCGGTGCTCGAACAGGCGTCACGCTGACCGAACGAACGATTCAAGTCACACCGCTGGGCGAAGGAACCGAAGAATGGAAGGAAGAATCCTCGTTAACATTTTCCCGGTGGAAAGTGGCTCTGCCGATCGCGGCGGTTGAGGCAGACAAGGTGCTCGAAGACTTTCAAAACGGCCTCGATTCTGAACCTGTTTGGATCAGCAGCAGTGCGGTTGGTTCACGTGTTGCCGGTGACATGATCAGTCGGGCACTGGGTGCCCTCTTTGCAAGCTTGATGTGCATCATCGGATACATTTGGTTCCGATTCCAGCGTGTGATCTACGGCTTTGCAGCGGTCGCAGCTTTGATTCACGACGTCACAATCACGCTAGGTGCAATCGCCGTTAGCTATTGGCTTGCGGACTACTTGGGAATTCTATTGATCGACCCATTCAAGATTTCGCTGACCGTCGTCGCTGCATTGCTGACCATCATTGGTTATTCGCTCAATGATACGATCGTTGTCTTTGACCGCATCCGCGAAACGAAGGGGAAGGCCCCAACGTTGACCGGTGACATGGTGAATTTCAGCATCAACCAAACGCTCAGCCGAACCTTGCTGACTTCGATCACGACTTTGATTGTTGTGCTGCTGTTGTACGCGTTCGGTGGTGACGGCATTCACGCATTCGCATTCGCATTGGTCGTCGGCGTGATGGTGGGAACGTACAGTTCCGTCTTCGTCGCCAGCCCGATCTTGCTTTACCTGGTCGGACGCTCAGCAAAGAAAGCGAAGCTGGCGTAAGGCGTTTAGCAGTGAGCAGTGAGCAGTGAGCAGTGAGCAGCGAGCCGGGCATCGCGTAAGCGGCCGGGCCTGCATCAATCGGCGGCAGGTTACTAAAGGAATTGCCAAGAGATGTAGGCCGTAGCGAGCCATAGCGAGTTACGGCATTTTTGCATACCTGCCGTAACTCGCTCCACTCGCTACGGCCTACTTCAGGGCCTCCAGACGATGGTTGCGTCTTCGCACATTGCTTTGCCTGCCCAAGAATCGATCTAGCGTTGAAAAGGTTGGATGAGTTAAACGAGATTTCTGCTCGAAACTTCTCCTCTTCTCTTTCGCGAGCCTTCGAATGCTACGATCCTTTCTGCGACTGTTCTCCGCGCCCACGGCACCTAAGCCCATCGAAATGGCGGGCGGTTCCATCACGCTTTACGCCAAAGTCCCGTTGGCGGAAAACAAGCCAAAGTCGATTCAAAAGTCGCCCGCGCATCAAACCGCACATCAACACGCACATCAACACGCACATCAACCCGCGGGCAACCATCGCCAGCGAGTGCTGTCGATGAAAATTGCTCACATCGGCATTTGTAGCCCTCAACGTGCAAAGCGATTAGCAGCTCTCAATCTGATCAGTGCCGGTGACTTGGCGGTAGCGGATCCATCAACACTGGCCAAACACTTTGGTGCCCCGCGAAAGGCCGCCAGCATGCTGCGGCATTACCGCCGCGCGATCCGCTTGGCGGCATCGGTCCCCGGAATGATGCCACGCGACGCAATGCTGCTGGTCAGCGTTCACCGTCGCTCGATTCGCGGCCTGGCCAGCGAAACACCAGGCAGTCTCTATCGCGATCTCCAACGATTCGCCGAAAGTTCTCAGGGCCGATCGCTGTTACGCGGCAGACGTCTGCCCAGCACGCGTCGCATCAAGCAATGGATCACGCAGTGCGAAGCAGCAAGATCCAACCGACCGGCCTACGCACAAGCCGCGTGACCAGGATTCGGTAGGCCATCGTCTTGCCTGGCTCCAGCAGTAGCAGTGCAATTGCTGGTGCCAAGATCTATTGGACACAGGCTTCGTAGTTGTCGTCTGGTTTGGTTTACACGATCCAATCAGGTAGCGGGGCGCGAGATAGCCGCCACAGAAATCGGCCATGCTTTTCTCTTTAGCAACACGTAGTTTCCTAAATCCGTCAGCCTGAAAAAAGCAGCACATTCTCATCAGTTCGGTGCTGACCTGCACGTTTTCTAAGCAGTCGTCGGACCGAAATGCCCTTAACGATCATTGAGGGCAGACGCTTGGCCTGCAATGCGGTGGCACAACAATTGCATAACTGACGCATTCGTGGGGCTGATGCTTTATGACGCCCCGTACCTTGACAAAATATACGGTGCTTACGATGCGTACAGGATTATTGATTGACATGGACGGAGTCATCTACCGAGGGAGCCAACTGATTCCCGGTGCTGCAGAGTTTATTCAAACGCTCCGTCGAGAACGAATCCCGTTCATCTTTCTAACCAACAACAGTCAACGGACGCGACGCGACGTTTGCATGAAGTTGCAGCGGATGGGGATTGACGTCGAAGAGAGGCACATTTTCACCTGTGCCATGGCAACAGCGCGATTCCTGGCAAAACTAAAACCATCGGGCACCGCGTATGTCATCGGCGAAGGCGGCTTGCTGCAAGCACTTCACCTCAATGGTTATTCGATCGTCGATCACGAACCGGACTTCGTCGTCGTTGGCGAAGGACGTACGATCACATTGGACTCGTTAGAACTAGCCGTCAACATGATCCTTGGCGGTGCCAAGTTAATCGCGACCAACTTGGACCCTAATTGTCCAACCAAGGGCGGCACGCGGCCCGGCGCGGGCGCGACGGTTGCTTACTTGGAAACGGTTACCGGCCGCAAAGCGTTTAGCGTTGGTAAACCGAGCCCGATCATGATGAGAGCCGCACGCAAGGAACTGCACCTTGCAACGTCGCAAACCGTCATGATCGGCGACACGATGGAAACCGATATCTTGGGTGCCGTTCAACTCGGGTTTCGATCCGTGTTGACCTTAACCGGATCGACTCGTCGGGAAGACCTGGGGAAGTACGCCTTTGGCCCCGACGTCATTGTCGAATCGATCGCAGAACTGTGTGACATTGGACGATTCATCGATCGCGACTTGCCCAAAGCGAACCAGGATGACGACACAGTCACCAACATGGCCGACTGGGTCGCAGCCAATGCATAGCAACATCGTTTTGCCCCTCCATCGTTTTGCCCAACTTCTCAACAGAGTTTCCAAAAAGCCGCCTAACCTTGACGTCTTCCTGCGATTGTCAGTTCCAGCAGTAACAGGGCGATGGCTGGCGCTAAGAACCATTGGAAACGGGCTTCGTAGTTGTCGACGGATTTGGTTTGCACGATTGAATCAGGTAGCGGTGCGAGATAGCCGTTGTAGAAATCGGCCATGTTGACTTGTTTTGTGCCAGCGAGAATACAATCGCCGCCCGCGACGTCGGCGATCTGCTGCAGGACTTTTCCGTCGAGCTTCGACAAGACGGGTTGCCCACGGTACTGAACGTATTGCTTGCCTGTTCGACTTTGGATGGGTATCCGAGCGCCTTGTTGCATGTCGCCCAAACCGATCGTGAAGATCGTGACGCCGTCTTCTTCAAAAGCGGTCTTAGCGGCTTCAATGGGATCGCTTTCCATGTCTTCGCCGTCGGTCATCAGCACGATCGCCTTGCTTGTTGCTCCGTCATTTAAAAAAGCTTTCTTGGAAACGCGAATTGCGTCGCCCAAGCGTGATCCACCGCGGTAAACGTCCGCCGGTTGCACGCTATCGAGTCGTTGGCGAAATTCGTCGTAGTGGCTGGTGATTGGAATCACTTGCCGGGACTCGCCCGCAAACAAAACCAAGCCGACCGAGTCACCGGCCATCTCCGCAAGCGTGTCCTTGATCATCTGCTTGGCTCGTTCGAGTCGATTCGGTGCGACGTCTTCGGCCAGCATGCTTCGCGAAACATCCAGCGCAAACAAAACCTCGATGCCGCGTTGTGGAACTTCTCGCGACACCCGCCCCCAACGAATGTCCATCGCCGCGATCACCAAAAATCCAATCGACAAGAAGACTAAAACGGCGCGGATCAAAGAAACACGCGTTGCGTTTTCACCAAGCACCGATCGTAGGCGTGACGGCGTGGCCAGCGAGCGGCGAGCTTTGATCCGCCAAAGAACAGCGAACACAATTACTGCAACGCATGCTGCCAAGAACCATCCAAACAGACCGTACGCTGGATTGCCGATTTGTACGTCGCGGATGCCACTGCCGAAATCCATCATGCCAGAATCCATTATGCCAGACTCCGAAAAAGTGTCTGGGATAAGAGCAATTTCATTCCAAGTGCAAACAATGCGATCAATAACAGCGGCGGAAGCTTTCCCCACGAAGTCTGGATCCAGCGCACGGCTAATTCTTTGTAGTCAACGTAGCTGTTGACCTCGAACTTAGTCCGTTCCAACTGATCGATCTCTTGATAAATCTGTTTCAGCGAATCCGTGTCGGTGGCTCGGAAGTAACGACCGCCCGTCGTATCGGCAATCGCCTTTAGCGTGTCTTCATCAATGCTGACGTCCATCATTCGGACCAACATTCGACCGTCGCGGGTTTGTCGAACCGGGAACGGTGCTTGGCCCTGGGTTCCAACACCGATCGCGTAAACCTTGACGCCCAACGACTTGGCGAGTTCAGCGGACTGCATCGGTTCAACACTGCCGGCGGTGTTCTCACCATCGGTCAACAGGATGATCACTTTGCTTTGTATCTGCTTTTCGTTTTTCGCGGTCAGCGAGCTTAGTCGTTCCGCAGCCAGACTGACCGCGTCGCCGATCGCGGTGCCACCTTCCGCCTGGCTGTCAGCGATACGAATGCGGTCAAGTTGTCCGGCTAAAAATGAATGATCCAGCGTGGGCGGCGTGATGGCATCGGCGTAACCAGCGAATTGCACCAAGCCGATGCGGTCGGTCAAACGTCCTGCCAATTCATTTGCATCGTCAGAGCTGGTTCCTGAATCGCCTAACACGAACTTCGTTGCGACGTCTTTAACCGCACTCAATCGATCAACACTTTCGCCGTCAATTTTGAAATCCAGTGCTCGCATACTGCTGGATCGGTCGACCACCAATTCGATCGCAATGCCTTCGGAATCGACAGACGTCCTCTCCTTGCCGTCTCGCGGGCGGGCGAGCGCCAAGATCATGGTCACCAACGCCACCAAAGTCAGCATTTTGGGAAGCCACGCCAAACGCTGACGCAGGCTTGGACGCAAATTCCACCGGGTCGCAGCCGACGAATACGAAACGACCGTAACGCCTTCACGACGCCAAGCTCGAAACGCTAACCCAAACGCAACGGGCAGCAACAACAGAAACCATGGATGCAAAAACAGACTCATCAATTCCGCTCCCGCAACTGAGCGATTGTCGGATTCGCGATCATCCAACGAGCGTCATCGAAGACAGTAGAGGCGTGTTCGGTCGGCGTTGCGCCGTCAGCGAATTTCAACTGATCGTTTCGGGCAAGCATCTTTGACAATCGATCCAGCATTGGCTCGGGCCAAGATCGGGAACGCAGTTGATTGACTAATTGGTCAGTCGGCAAACTAGTGGCAGGGATCCTCGTTGACGATTGAATCCATTGACGTATTCGATGACAGGTTTCATCGTGAGCCTCGGGCAAACCACTCTTGCGATTGCGCACGTCGGTTTCCAGCGAGTCAATCTCGGAAATCCATCGCTGGCGGATCGCCGCGTCGCTGTTCTTTGATCTGCGCCAGAAAAACAGCAGTCCACCGATCAGGCCAACAACGATTGCCGCGACCCAAGCACTGATTCTTTTTGGAGTCTTCGTCGTTTCTATTTCGGCGAGTGGTTTGAGTTGACGAAATTCAGTGGGATCAAAGTCTTCGGGGACGATTCCCTGAACATCGACGGTGGCTGCTTCTGAAGCGAGCGAGAAAACCTGTTCGTCGATGGTGACCTGCAACTTAAAACTTGGCAAAGTGCGAGAGCCCGGGCGTGCGGTTTCTAGAACCAAAACCAAGGTTGTTTGAAAACGACTGCTTGGATTTGCGTCTTCCTTCGCCAATGGAGCCAATGGAACGGGACCGATTAACCGCGTGCCCACGATTTCAAATCCATCGGCCTGTTCGATCGAGTCATCGATCAACTGCACGGACGCAGGAGCCTTGGAAACCACTTCAAGCTGCAGCTCGAACGGCTTGGCGACTTCGATTATTTCAGTCGGCAGGACAGAAGTTAGCAATGGCGGACCATCCGCGTAGCTAACGGCCGCCAACAAGAGGCTGCACAAAAGCAATCGTATAAGCATCCGAACTTGGTTGATGATCATGCTTGTGCGTGTCGTTTTTGAAAGTACTTTGCCAGTGGATCGACAAAATCTTCACCCGTCATCAAACGCAGGGGTTCCAAACGCATTCGCCGAAACATCTCGTCCGTCGCTTCGCTCTGTTGCCGCATGATCGATTGAATTTGATTTCGCGTGGAACGGCTGTTGGTATCGATATCGACCATGCCACCGGATTCCGGATCTCGCAGGCGAATCATGCCGACCGAAGGCCACTGGAATTCGCGCTGATCACCGACCACGACCGGAATCACATCGTGTTTCCGCCGCGTGACTCGAAGCGTTTTTTCATATCCCGAATTCTGGAAGTCACTGATCAGAAAAACGACGCGGCGACGTTTGTTGGTACGGCCTAAATGTTCCAAAGCAGCTTGAATGTCAGTCCGATTGTTGAACGCCGATTCCGCCTGTCCAGAATTGGAGTGAGAATCTTGCCAGAACAATAGTTCGCGAATGATCCGCAATGCGTGCCGTGATCCTTGCCTAGTTGGAATCGACTTTTCGATTTTGTCTGAAAACATCGTCAGGCCAACTTTGTCGTTGTTCTTGATCGCGCTCATTGCGATCGTCGCTGCGAATTCAGTCACCAATTCGGCTTTGGACTGCTGCTGAGTTCCAAAGTTTTGCGATCCGCTGACATCGACAAGCAGGATGACCGACGTTTCGCGTTCTTCGCGGAACAACTTCACGAACGGTTCACCAGCTCGGGCGGTGACGTTCCAATCGATCGTTCGCACGTCATCGCCGACTTGGTAAGGCCGCACTTCCTCGAATTCCATCCCACGTCCTTTGAACGCAGAATGCCAGCGACCGACCAACAAGTCATCCACCTTGTGCGACGTCTTGATTTGAACGCGGCGAATGCGCCGCATCAATTGAGCCGTCGAAGATTCGTTTGCCGGCGATTCGATGGCCTGTTTAGACCGCCCCCAAGAGAACCAAGGCATGATCATGGAACGCGAACTCCGTCAAGAATCGTCTGCACGATCATCTCCGGTGTTTTCTCTTCCGCCTCGGCTTCGTAAGTAATGATGACGCGATGACGTAGCACATCCATCGCGATCGTTTGAACGTCCGCTGGTGTGACGAATGCTCGGCCTTCAAGAAAGGCATTCGCTTTCGCACATAGCGTCAAGTTAATCGTGGCTCGCGGTGACGCGCCGTAGGAGATTAATTCTTCAAGCGGCAAACCGTACGCGACCGGTTTGCGAGTTGCCATCACCAGATCGACAATGTATTCCTCGATCGCTTCGCTGACGTGGATTTGGTCAACGTGATTTCGAGCCTGCAGAATTTCGGCAGGTGAAGTTACCGCGTTGACCAGAATCTCGGCTTTGGTTTTTGACATGCGGCGAAGAATTTGAAGCTCTTCGTCACGAGTCGGATAATCGACGACGACTTTCATCAGAAACCGGTCGAGTTGCGCCTCGGGCAGCGGGTAGGTGCCTTCTTGTTCGACCGGGTTTTGCGTCGCCATCACCAAGAAAGGTTCGGCCAACGGAAACGTCTCGCTGCCGATCGTGACTTGGCGTTCCTGCATCGCTTCCAGCAAAGCACTTTGCACCTTGGCCGGTGCACGGTTGATTTCATCAGCCAGAATCAAGTTAGAAAAGATCGGGCCTTTTTGAACGACGAACTGTTGGTCCTGTGGACGGTAAACTTGGGTTCCGGTTAAGTCAGCCGGCAACAGGTCAGGCGTGAATTGCAGCCGTTGGAAATCGGTGCTGATCGCACGAGCCAAACATGCGACGGCGGTTGTTTTCGCCAGCCCCGGAACGCCTTCGATCAGCAAGTGGCCGCCGGCCAGCAATGCGGTCAGCATTCGGCGAATCAGCGGTTGTTGTCCAACAACGGTCTTGCCGACTTCTTCGACCAATCGTCGAAAGGGTTCGCTGGCGGCTGTCGCGTCTTCGGCAGAAAATGTCATCGTTCGCTTTCGTTATTCCTGAACTTCGTAACAGGATGATAACGCAAGAACCGCCAAAATGGTTCGGCCCAAGAAAAGCTGATCTGGCCAGGATTCAGTCGGCGTCCGAAAGGCCTAGCTTGGCCAGCCATCGGCGAGAGGTGCCGGATTCGGCCGGATCGAAACTCTGTTTTTCTTCGCGACGAAGATGTTCAAGCTCTTCTTCAAGCTGCTCGGTTTTCTTCGCGAGCTGTTGCCTTTCACGCGACAGCTTGGCCCGTTCGAGTGAAGCTTCGATTTCACTCTGACGGAATTTCTCTTCCCACTGGTCTTGCAACGTTTGAAGACGCTCGCGTTCTTGCATGACCAATTCATCCGAATCGACCATTTGCGCGATCGCAGCGGCACCGATCGCAACGCCGCCTTCGCGAGTTTCGGATTGTTGGTCCAGCAGCATTCGTAGCTCGCCAATTTCGATCTTCCGCTCGGCTAATTCCGATTCGCTACGTTGCAACCGCGAAACCAATTCGTCGAGCAATTCTTTAGGCGATTGCAATTCCGCTGCCATTGTCTCGGTGGCGTTGATCTCTTCGGCGATCGACTCAACAAATTCATCAGCGTCGAAGGTGTCCGTTTCCAGTTGCTGCAGAATCAACTGTTTGCGTTCTTCCCAAGACAAAGCGTCGCTGGTGCCCGATTGCGGTGTGGCGAGTGTTTGCTGGACACCCGACTGGACGACTTGGGCAGCCAGGTCTTCGGTTTGTTGGGTGAGTTCATCGATTCGGCTTTGACGCCGCTGCAGTTCCAGCAACAGTTCGTCGTTTCGGTGACGCAGTTCTGCGACTTCATCGTGAAGCTGCTCGTCACTGATGCCGTTTTCAAGATCGGACGCGATCGAGTCTGGTTCGTGGTCCTGGTGGCCGACTTGATCAAGCAATTGTTGAATCAATGCCGTGTTGGCCGCAATCGCTTCGATGACTGGATCGGTTTGGATAACGGGAGTCTCCGATTTGGGCTCATCCACCAAAGTCTCGGTCTGCGCAGCCTCAGAGACCTGGGGGCGAGAGGCGTTTCGGTTTCTCTTTCGAGACTTCCGGGCCATGGGGAATCCGGTGGGAGGCAAACAATGGATACAACCGTTACGATCATGCCAGAGTTTTGGCGATCCTAAACTCCGTGACGATCCGATATACAGTCTCTACGTCGCAAACCCGCTAGAGTCAAACTGAAACCAATCGACAAGAACCATGGCTAAGAAAAAAACAGCATCATCGAAAGACTCGCCCAATTTTGAGGAAGCGATCGCCACCATCGAAACCATCGTGGGCAAGCTGGAATCGGGAGAACTGGATCTGACGGATTCGCTTGAGCAATACGAAACTGGCATCAAGCGGCTTCGGCAGTGTCACGAAATCCTGGAAAAGGCCGAACAGAAGGTGACGCTGTTGTCTGGATTCGATGCCGACGGGAATCCTGCGACAGAGCCGATGCCGGAAACGAAGTTCCGCGGAGCGTCCAAAGGGGGCAACAAACCCCTTGCCGGCGGTTCTACAGTGGGTGACGTGGACGATTCGTCGGGACTTTTTTAGACTGTTCCATACTGGCACACCGGAACCGGTTGGTAATTGTCCCGAAATAACTGTATCAGATTCGATTCCAACAAATCCCAACCCGAACGCGTCAGCGAGGGATTTTGTTTGACGTGTAAATCCCTCGCTGACGCGTTCAGGTTGGGAAATGGGCAAGTCGGTTTCGGTACAGTTGGTTTCGGTACCGTGACTTGCGTGCCGCTTCAGAAACCCATCCATCAAAACTCATCAACCACCCGTCAACAGAGAGTTGATTTGACTCACGCTTCCGCCAATCTTCAATCTGCTTCATCGGGTAACACTTCATTATCGGGTGAGACGATGCTTGGCGAATTGCGTCGCCCGATCGAAACTGCGTTACAGTCAGCGTGCGACTTTGGCCAGGGCTGCCCCGATCATCTGGCCGCAGCAATGCGTTACGCCTTGCTGGCACCGGGCAAACGCCTGCGACCAATTTTGGTGCTGATGTCGGCCGAGGCTTGCAGCCTTCATTCAACAGGTGAATCGATCGCGGACAACACGCGGCTGCTCAATCAAGTCATGCCCGGGGCGGTCGCGGTTGAGATGATCCACGCCTATTCGCTGATCCATGATGATCTGCCAGCGATGGATGACGATGACCTTCGCCGCGGACGTCCGACGGTCCACATTGAATTTGACGAAGCGACCGCAATTTTGGCTGGCGATGCTTTGCAAGCCGAAGCGTTCCAACATCTATGCTGCCATGTGAGCGATCCTGTTAAGTTAGCCGCAGCGGTCAGCATTTTGTCGTCGGCTGCCAGTGCGTCGCACTTGGTCGGCGGACAAGCGGACGATTTAAAAGCTGAGAATGATCACCATCCCGAATCAGTCCGCAGCGTAGATTGGTTGGAATCGATTCATCGACGAAAAACCGGTGCCTTGTTCTCCGCCTCATTGGATTTAGGGGCCGTACTTTCAGACGCGACCGGTGAACAAAGGTCTGCCCTGGCCGGTTATGCGAGCCATTTGGGCCTCGCCTTCCAAGTCGTCGATGACTACCTCGATTTCACGGCTGACGCTGCTGTGTTGGGGAAAAGGGCCGGTAAGGATGCGGAGCGAGGAAAATTGACCTACCCAGGTTTGCTGGGTGCCCAACAGGCGAAGGAAAAAGCGGTTTCGCTGATCGGATCAGCCAAACAGGAAGCTTTATTCTTCGGTCCCGCCGCCAAACGATTATTGTGGTTGGCGGACTACGTTTTGGAGCGAACTCATTGACTGACACGAGCAGCAGCAGCGACTTTCCGGCTCCAGACAACAAAGACCGTCACACAGGCAAAGAGATGCCCGAATCAAACCAACACAATCCTGGGAAAGCAGCAGACCCAGATCATCACTCGCTTGGCCAGCATCCGTTGTTGGCCAGCCTTGGCGATGCGATGCCGCTGCGCGAGATGAGTCAGGATCAATTGACGGATGTTGCGGCGGAAGTACGCGATGTGCTTTGCAATCTGTTGGCAACTCGGACCGCTCACTTTGCATCGAATCTGGGTGTCGTTGAACTTTGCCTGGCACTGCATTGTGAATTTGATTTCCGCGAAGACCGTTTGGTCTGGGACACCGGTCACCAAATCTATCCGCACAAATTGGTGACCGGTCGCTATCACGATTTCCCGTCCATTCGGACTCAGGGCGGATTGATGGGTTACCCCAATCCGGCCGAAAGTCCCTATGACCTTTTCATGACCGGTCATGCGGGATGCAGCGTCAGTACAGCAATCGGTCTGCGCAGTGGTGACGTGTTGATGAAACAGCCGGGGCGCAAATCGGTTGCCGTCATCGGCGATGGAGCTTTCCCCAGCGGCATCGTCTTTGAAGCACTCAACAATGCGGGAGAGCTAGACGACGATTTAACGATCGTCTTGAACGACAACAAGATGTCGATTTGCCACCGCGTCGGCGCGGTCGCGTCTTACTTAGACAAACTAAGAGTCAACCCGTTTTACTCGGGCTTGAAAAGCGAAGTCGTCAAGCTGCTGGACCATGTGCCAATGTTTGGCGATCCAGCCGAACGTTTTTTGGCGCAGATGAAAGAAGGCGTCAAAGCTGGTTTGCTAGGCGGCATGTTGTTCGAAGAACTCGGCATCCGCTACGTTGGCCCGATCGACGGTCACGACGTTGGCTTGATGCGAAAGTATCTCAAAATGGCTCGAGAGTCTTCCGGGCCAATGTTGTTGCACGTGGTGACCGAAAAAGGCCACGGCTATAAACCTGCTGCCGAAGATCCGGTGTACTTCCACACGCCGCCCGCATTCACCAACGTTGATGCGACCGAGGAAACGGCTCCCAAGAGCGATGGTAATCCTCCCTACACCTTGCATGCTCGCGATGCGATCCGTCGCAAGATGACGACCAACGACAAGGTCACCATCATCACCGCGGCGATGTGCCAAGGGAACAAGTTGGAACCTGTCCGCGAACAATTCCCAGACCGGTTCTTCGATGTTGGCATTTGCGAATCCCACGCGGTCGCGTTTGCGGCCGGACAATGCAAAACAGGCATGCGGCCGATCGTCGATATCTACAGCACGTTTCTGCAGCGGAGTTACGATCAAATTTTCCAGGAAGTCGCACTGCAGGATCTGCCGGTCGTGTTCATGCTGGACCGCGCTGGATTGACTGGTCCCGACGGTCCGACCCACCACGGTTTGTTCGACATCGGCTACATGCGAGTGTTCCCGAATATGGTTTGCATGGCACCGGGTTACGCGTCTGAATTGGAACCGATGCTGGACTTTGCACTCGACCACGATCATCCCACCAGTATTCGGTATCCGAAAGCGTCGGCATTGGAACTTGATCATGCGCCGGCCAAAGTTGAAATTGGCAAGAGCGAAACGCTGCGAGAAGGCAAGGACGGAACCATCGTGGCCTTCGGTGCGATTCTGGACCAAGCACTCGAAGCCGCTCAGCGTCTGGAAGGCGAATTGGATATCCAGGTGATCAACGCCAGATTCGTCAAGCCGATCGATCACGAAATGGTCAAACAGGTGGTGGAATCAGGCAACTTTGTCATCACCGCTGAAGAAGGTGCCCGCATGGGTGGCTTTGGTTCAGCCTTGCTTGAATCCGCGGTCGAGCAACGCTTGGACACTCGAATGATCACCGTCTTAGCTCTGCCCGATGAATTCATCCATCACGGTGACCGCGGCGATTTGCTCGATCAACATGGCCTCAGTTGTGCCGCAATCATGCAGGCCTGTCGCGACCAAGCCTGCTTGAATCCGGTTTGTAACTCATGAGCTGTAACTAAATGAGCTGTAACTAATGGGAACCGGCACTCCTAAAGAGGTTTCGCTACCGCAATGGGGTACCGATCCGAAGGTTCGACCCCGCGTCGTGATTTTGGGCGTGCCTGATCGTCAACGCGTTCGAGTTGAACTGGAACGGCTTAGACCCGTGATCGCGGAAAAGGCTGACATCGTCGCCGAAGACCTAAACTTCCAGTTTGATTTTTCCTCCACCAAAATCGATCTGGTCATCGTCTTGGGCGGCGACGGTTCGATTCTGCAATCAGCACGACAAATGGGGACGAATCAAGTTCCCGTGTTGGGCGTCAATTGCGGTCGCCTGGGGTTTTTGGCTGCCTTGTCGCCTGATGATTTTTTGACTGCCTGGCCGCAAGTGTTCCAGGGCTGCTTCGAGATCATCGACTACGTGATGTTGAAGACGACGCTGATTCGCAAAGGAGAAGAAGTCGCATCCCAATTGGTGCTCAATGAAGTGGCCGTGTTAGGGGGGCCTCCTTATCGCATCCTGGAAATCGATCTGTACGCGGATGGCGAGCTAGCCACCCGATATCGCTGTGACGGTTTGATCATCGCGACTCCCGTTGGATCAACCGCACACAACCTTTCCGCAGGCGGCCCGATCTTGCGTCGGCGGTTGCAAGCCGTTGTGATTTCGCCGATCAGCCCGCACACATTGACCTACCGCCCATTGGTCGATTCCGCTGACACGGTGTTCGAGTTACTGGTTACCGAACCCAACGCATCAACCGGATTGGTCGTTGACGGACGAATTCTAAGTGAGCTATTGCCCGGTGATCGCATCCGAGTCGAAAGAGCCGACACGACATTCAAAATGATGTCAGTGGAAGGTCAAAACGACTACCGTTCGCTTCGAGAAAAACTGGGCTGGGGCGGAAGCGTCCCCTTCAAGCGAAGCTGATTTTGCGAGCGTTGATGGCGGAATTTGACATCGTGCGATCATTCTATGGTTATGCCAGATGCAAACCGCTGTGGAACTTTTTTCAACCGCGATGCAAAAGTGGGCATTTTCAGTGGTTTGCCATTTTCGCATCAAAGGAACAAAAAAGTTTGCCATTCCCAAGATTCCCAGCTTTTTAACGAAGTCCATACGGCGACGTCGGGTGTTATATCAGGGGCGCATCGCGGAGCGTGGCAAACGCAATGATCGGCGCGAAATTTGCACGCATTTTATTTTTATACTTACGCTGCCAAATAGAAAAATAAAAAGACGCTTCAAAGCGGATTTCGGAACCAACTTCGCCGTTTTCAATCGAACTTGTTGGCCCGATTTCGCGTCTTTAGTTACAGAGTCCTCCCAAGCACGGTTTTTTTATTATGGTTTCACTCTTTAACACTGATGCGATTCTTCCGCCTGCCAACGCGGATGTCGGCGCGAACTCAACCAGTTTGCAGGCTTCGCCCGCGCGGACAAAATACGCTGATGACCAGGCGGATTCTCTGGGGTTATACCTGGAGGAAATCGCCAGAACTGCACTGCTGAAGCCGAGTGAAGAATACCGGCTCGCCGTAGCGATGGACAACGATCGTCGTTCCTTCCGCCGCGAAATGCTACGGATTGGTTTTGTTGCCGATGCCGTCATCGATGAACTGGAAGCCGTTGCGGCTGGCACCAGCCGCGCCGACCGGGCACTCGATTATTCAGTTGCGAATCCTGATAACAAACGTCAATTGGCTGCGTGTCTGCCGACGAACTTGGTCACCATTCGCGGGCTGCGCAAAGCGGTGCAAGACGACTTCGTCACCGCTTCCACACCCTCGCATTCCCGACGTCGCCGCAAGCAAGCGTTCCGCAGTTTCCTGAAGCGACGCGAACACTTGATCTCGTTGCTCGAAGAGTTTGAAATTCGCCTTTCGTTGCTGGAAGAACTTTTTCAAGACGTTCGTCAAATCGGCGTTCGGGTCAAGCGTCTTCGCGCAACGATTCGACGTAGCAACAGCGACACCAGCGATCAGCGACGCGAGTATCTTTCGTTGATCAGCCGCGCCCAACATTCACGAAAGGGTTTTGATCGACGCACGCGAAAGCTGGAACAGTCTTACGCTAGATACCTCGATTCCAAGAGCGTGTTGGTGGAAGCTAATTTGCGACTGGTCGTTTCGGTTGCCAAAAAGTATCGCAATCGCGGGCTATCGTTCCTGGATCTGATTCAGGAAGGGAACGCTGGACTGATGCGTGCCGTTGAGAAGTTCGAGCACACTCGTGGATTCAAACTTTCGACCTATGCGACTTGGTGGATTCGACAGGCGATCGGTAGAGCAGTCGCCGAACAGGGCCGCGCCGTTCGCGTTCCTGCACAGGTGATCAGCGAGCTGAACCAAATTGGCCGACACAAAAGCAAGTTCTTTCAGGAAACAGGCCGTCGCCCGTCCAAGAATGAATTGGCAAAGCTGACCAATACCAGCACCGAGCGTTTGGCCATCCTGGAACGAGTCGCGGAAACACCGGTCAGTTTGAATCAGCGTTCGGCCGTCGGATCGCAACAAGAGTTCGGGAACCTGCTGCCTGATCGTTCGCTCGACACCCCTGCGGAATCGGCTGACGCGATCGAACTGAAACGGCGCTGCAATCAGTTGATGGAAAAATTGAACGAGCGCGAGCAAAAAATCCTTCGCATGCGTTACGGCTTCGGGACGTACTTTCCCCACACCCTGGCAGAAGTGGCAGCCGAGTTTTCGCTCAGTCGAGAACGAGTTCGCCAAATCGAACGAGCCGCAATTCGCAAGCTGAAGGGCGAAGGAGCGTCGCGTTACCTAGGTCAATTCCTAGATAACGAAGTCGCCTAAGGAACGAGCGGAAAATTAGTGTCGCCTTTCGCGGGTCATTTCGCAGGGAACGACGTATCAATTACTGCCGGATTGGTGTCGTCACTCATCCCAAGGGAAGTCGAACAAATCAATGCAAATTGTCGTTGATCGATCCGCGATCATAACGCTGGTGAATAGTCCCGAAGGGACGGAAG
>NZ_LWSK01000098.1 GCF_001642955.1 Rubripirellula obstinata
AAGATATTTTGACGTCGGAACGGCAAAAAGACCGTGGACAAAGCCATTCGTGTCGGACACCTTGCCCTTCCCCTGAAACCCGAAACCCGAGTCTGCCCCACGCGAAGCGTTTCCTTCGATGCTGCACCGGGCGAAGATATTTTGACGTCGGAACGGCAAAAAGACCGTGGACAACGCCATTCGTGTCGGACACCTTTCCCTTCCCCTGAAACCCGAAACCCGAGACTGACCCCACGCGAAGCGTTTCCTGAAACCCGAAACCCGAGTCTGACCCCACGCGAAGCGTTTCCCGCCACGCGAAGCGTTTCCTGCTGACCCCACACGAAGCGTTTCTTTCACGTACTTGCGATACGCGGTCGAGGGATCTTTGCCTCCATTGAGTCCGCTCCAATAGCGATGGTGGTCGTCGTAGGCAATCCAATCGGCACGGAAAAGGTGACGGGAGTAATAAATGAGTATCACGGAAACTACCCCCGTCACCTCTTCTTCATCGGGGGACAATTTAGACAAAAAAATTAACGTCAAAAAAATGGTGCGCTCGGTCACCGGGCTTTTCCAGTCAAAGTTCGTAGGCCGTAGCGAGTAAAGCGAGTTACGGCAGGGCTGCAAAACGCCGACGAAACCAAGGTGTCTGAAACCGAATTGGCTGTTCTAAAATTTTTTTGTCGTTAATTTTTTTGTCTAAATCTCCATCCGAATCGGGATTGATTTTCAGCTTAAAAACCCTACAAGCAGCAACTCCTCGGTTCGCGGATTCGGGGGACACGGAAAAAGATTGCGGTCTTCGATGCTGCACCGGGCGAAGATATTTTGACGTCGGAACGGCAAAAAGACCGTGGACAACGCCATTCGTGTCGGACACCTTTCCCTTCCCCTGAAACCCGAAACCCGAGTCTGACTCCACGCGAAGCGTTTCCGATATCCTATTGCAGGATGTCGCTTTGGCTCCATTCGGCCTACTTCTTCTTTCGATTTTTCGCTCGGTCCACCACATCTTTTAACTTCGATTCACGTTCCTTCAAACGTTCGACGCGTTCTTTATATTTCAGCTCGCGTTCTTTCAGCTTTCTTGCTCGTGTGTTGATCTTATCGCTTGCTTCGCGAACTCGTTTTTCTTGGCGAGCGACACGTTGTTGGCGGTCCTGCAAATCATCACTGCCAATTCCCGACAAGGATGAACTTGAAAGTCCTGAAAGGGATGATCCCATCAAATCAACGCCGTCCTCCGGCGTCACGTTTAGTTCTAGATCATCTAAATCGATTGAATCGTCATCAACATCTGTTGAGGGAACCAACAACGTCGGCGGTAAAAAGATAAAGTTGGCAGCCATCATCATCACCCCGAACGTGATCATGCCCAGAAACAATGCGATGCCACCATGCACGGCGACGGCTAATCCGATCACCAACGGACGAGTCAATTTTGGCCACACCAACGCCGCATAGCTGAGTTCCCAAAACAGGGTGACGTTGGTCAGCAGCGATGCCAATCGCGGATAGCCTGCGATCCAAGTCAAATCGAGTGATTGGTATTCGTAATTTCCGGCGGAGTACCACATCGCGGTGCCGTCCCACCAAGATTCGCCGCGTGCTTTAGCAATGCCGCCAAAGAAATAAATCGTACACAGATGAATCTGAAAAAGCCGCGTCGCGATGTTCGACATCACCGTGGGCTCAGCGGATGGGAACAACCAACTGAACCAACGACGATCGCCATGACTTTGCGACAATTTCTCACGCAGCCTTGCATCAATGCTAAACAGGCTGCCGCAGGGTGCGAGCATCAAATACATCGCTGAATAGGTCACAATCTGATCGAGCCCGAACAGATGTCCCGTCAATCGATGCACGTACATCAACTGCAAAAACCACGCGGCCGGCGCGGTTATCCGCGTCAAGAAACCTGCGGCAAAACAAATCGTTACCGCAATCGTCAACGCATGGTGAATCCACAGCAACGCCGGGCTGCCGAAGTACCACAAATAGCTGCGGCCCCAATCCGAGAACCCAAAAGCTCCGTCGTGCAACTGCTTGGCGGTATCGTTGTTGATCCAAGCCGTCTCGCCAACAAACGACGATAGATCACTGGCTAAGACAAGGTGCGAATACAGCAGCATCAGCCCAGTGATGATCCGCAAGATTGCCAGTGTGTGTGGCAAACGCGGCTGAAACCAAAAACGATTCCAGGCTCGCGCGGTACCACTAGCCCATTCACCGACCAAACCGCTTAGACGGGTGAGTGCTGAAGTTGATGCAGATGATTCCATTACGGAGCAACCTCCGCTGATTCGTTTGTCGGATTATCCGCTGGTTCGACCGGGTCACCCTTGGGCGGTTCAATCGTCTCGGGCGGCTTTGTTGGTGCCACTAAAACGTCCGCGTCTGATTGCGATGGATTGCCGGCGATATCGCCCAAAACATCAATGGGCTGATCTTGCAGGACGCGATAAAGCTGCGGGTCATCCAAGGCGATGGGCTGTTCGATGAACATGCTAAGGTCGGGAATCAAATGTTCGATTCGGCGAATGGCAACCTGTTGACCGCTATGCTTTTGCTTCAAGTGATCAACGACCGACTGACGCACGTGCTCGTAACGAGCCCGTGACCGAACCCAATACTCCGCAGCCTCGCGATCCAACTCAGCCAATTCGCGTGGCGGTCCGGGCGGATGGTAAATCTCTTCCAGATACTCAGCCAGCATGAAATGCCGGTGATACAAGAGACGTGGCCATTGTTGATCCAAATCTGGATACAACTCTTCCACGCGATTCCCATCGCTGTCGGTGATCGCAGCCTGAATCAGATGGCTTGGCCCTGGATCGGGCGCAAAGAAAGCGTAACCACGATCGATGTAAAAAGACTGTGCGTACTTTTCAAAAGGCGTGATCGCAGTCTCGATTGCTGGCGAAACGCCCAACGGCCCGCGTGCTTGAAACGCTAGTGGCGGCAGTATGACTGCGGCAACGTGCAAGAGCACAATCACACTGGCGATTGATCGCCAACGACGACTGGGGAAACCGTCTTGATGATCAGACCGAAGTTCAAACTGTTCGCGATGATTCATGATGTCAGACGAGTTGCAGTTGCGGGCAACCCGCTAGCTTAATCGATCTGCGCTGAGAAGTTGGAAGAATGAAGTTGGAAGAATGAAGTTGGAAGAATGAAGTTGGAAGAATGAAGTTGGAAGAATGAAGTTAGAAGAATGAAGTTAGAACAGCGAAGAAACAAGCAACAATGATGTGTTTCTGAAACCTCGAGTTTCTGAAACCTCGATCGGGCCAGCAAGATAAAAAGAAAGCCACGTGGCGAGAAAAACTCGCGACGTGGCTCATTTGATAGAACAAACGACGATTTGCTTATCGCACTGCGATGGTGCCATCGTCGAAGTCGAAATCTAATTCAGTCACCGAACCGGCTTCGACGTTGACGGTACGTTCCTTGGTGACACTTTGACCGTCAACGGTCGCGGTGACACGCACGGTGTAGTCAGTCCATTGCTGGCCAGCCTTCAACTGCTTGGTGCGGAACGTTCGTACCGGACCTGAACCGTTGGTTTCGTTGCCAGCCAAGGAAACCTTGGCATCAGCAGGCACATAGAGCTGGACGACCGTGACCAAGTCTTCGCTGGGTTCGTCGTCATCCACAGGGACCTTACGTGCTTGAACGGAATCAGCAGCAGCGGATTCTGGAGTATCGAATTCGACTTGCTCGATATCACCCGGACGCAGGACGACTGACTTGCTGTCGGTCTGTGTTTCGCCTTCAACATCGTAGACGACCTTGACGACGTAGGTGTACGAGTAGCCGTCCTTCAACCCACGTGACATGAATTGTCGAACCTCTCCGTCACTTTCCGTTTCGTGATCGTTCACGGTAACAGTTGCCTCAAAGGGAACCTTCACCGTCAACAATGCTGAATCCGGATCGATCGCTGGCTTCGCCGATTCGTGACGCTGCGATGACTCCGTCTTGTAGCCAACCGTAGACGCACTCACACCGTCTGACGATTCAACAGAATTGGATGCACCGTAATCGATGATCGATCCGCCGGCATCGTAACCACTGTCCATGATGGTTTCGCCAGTGTTGTAACCACCATCAGTGTTGTAACCACCATCGATGATTGTTTCACCCATCGGTGTGTACGATTCGTAGGACGATTCGACTACCGGGGATTCGTAGGAAGCTGACGAGCCCATCGACACTGAATGAACTGCGGGAGCCGAGTAGCTGCTTGCGTAAGCTGCGGAGGCAACGCCACCAGAGGAACCGCCTGAACCGCCACCATTTGAACCGCCACTGTAGCGCGCGTAACTAACGCTTCCACCGGAGGATCCGCCTGACGAACCGCCGTTGGAACCAGCGGACCGACGAGCTGCTTTACGAGCGTGAATCTTTGCAACCAAACGACGCAGAGGCCCCATTCGAGGAGCGCCGCCGCGACTGCCACCTACACTGCCACCTACACTGCCGCCACCTGTGCTGGCGTAGGCTGCTGCGTAGGATCCGCCGGACGAACCAGCCGATGCATTTCCTGCGGAACCGCCTGCATGGCGAGCTCGCAATCGTGCGAAGAATCCGCCGCCGCTGCCGCCAGAAGCACCACCGCCGGATGCATAGCCGCCAGCAGAACCGCCTGCCGAACCTCCAGATGATCCACCCCACGATCCAGCCGCGTTTGCGTCAAGCGGAATCGCCATCAGCGAGACGACCGTGACGATCGCAAATGCTTTTTGAAAAGACTTCATTGTGAACTAACTCTCCGTTGTTTGTCGTTTTCCTGCTCGGGTGCAGAGGGCTACGAGCGCATGCCCAACCCGAGGCACAATTAAGATAACGATCGGATTGCAGCAATCAAGAAGCTTTGGCAGCTTTTTCGCAACAGGAAAACCGGGCGGGGTGGGCAAAAGAGACAAAACGGCGAATTTCCCCCGAAAAACGTCAATCCTAGCCAAGGCTAGTCGATTTTGTCGATCGAAACTTTCTCAAAATCGGCGATGCCCGTGGCACCAAACAGCCCGATTCGGACGATCGCCTCGCGTGTTTTGGGGGGCACCCGAATCAGGCGGCTGCTTTCTCGCCACGACCGAGTCCCTCGGAATGGCCCTAGCGAGAACATGCCTAAATCGCGGCGAAGACTGTCATAGAAACTGATCGCCACCATCGGCATTGCATCCGGGGTGGGGCCCTTTTGAACACCCTCGGTGCGAACACGTCCCACCAATCGGATCATCGAAACGTCGTCTGAATCGATCGCAATCCCCTGCAACAAATGCGAACTCAGCCCCGGCGTCTGATTTGAAAACCGAACAAACGAATCACCCGATTGCTTCAAGTGACGAACTTGTCGGCCGTAATACCAACCTGGGACAAAATCATCCTGCGACAGGCGATCCACTTGGCCTGACGAACCGCCGCCTGAATCCTGTTTGGAATCCGACCCGGACGGTGTGTTTCGGGATGATGCGTTTTGGGACGGTGCCTTTTGGGACGGTGCCTTTCCAAACGTCTCAAAATCTGCGTTGACGACTTTGGGATTCGATGGGTCCGGCTTTAATTCGCGAGTCGATTCGGCTTCGCCAGTCATCGGGACAAACAGAGTCGGACGCAGCGGTTGCCGTTTTAGCTTTCCATCTTGCTTGATCATTCGATAGAGCGTTTGCTGGTAACGTTCGCCCACGGGGATGATCATTTGACCGCCCTCGACCAACTGATCCACCAGCGGTTGGGGAACCGATTCAGGACTGCAGGTGACGATGATCTTGTCGAACGGCGCGGCGCTGGGCCAGCCGAGGAACCCATCGCCAATCCGAACCGAAACATTTTCGTAACCCAGATGTTCCAGCGTTTCTTTCGCACGCGTTCCCAAATCATGCACAATCTCGATCGTGTAAACATGCTCGACCAACGGGCTTAGCACGGCCGCCTGGTATCCGCTGCCGGTACCGATTTCCAACACCTTGTCGGTCGGCTTGGGATCTAGCGCCTCGGTCATCGATGCAACGATGAAGGGACTGCTGATGGTCTGCGCGTCACCGATCGGAAGCGCCATATCGTAATAGGCTCGCGACCGCTGCGACCTTGGCACAAATTCATGTCGAGGCGTTTCGCGAATCGCGTCCAAGACACGCACATCGGTAACCCCAGCGGTCGCGATTCGATCGTTGACTAATTGGTCGCGAGCCTGCCGATAAGGATCAGTTGCCCCAGCATCGCCAAGAAACAATACGCCCGCCATTAAGAACACCTGAACTTGTATTTTCATCAGTCAACCTAGCGGAGAATTACTTCCCGGCTCTCAAGAGGACAGGCAAACCAAACGTATCTCGAAACAAGCCAGAACTTCCTCGCATTGCAACCTGTTCCAGCGAAACATCATCAACCCCGATCGCTTTGATCAAAAACTCCTTCGTGCCCCGCTTGCATTGAACGTCACGAATTCGACCGCTTCGCGTGTCGTCCAACGCAATCGCCAGACGAAGAATCGCGGCAAGTTTCGATACGATCACACGCTTGGATTGATTGAGTGTTGAATAGCCTTCGTGCGAAGGTTGGGGTGACGCACGACGGTGATACCGAGCAACCAGCCCAATCATCATCAGGTCACCCTGGGACAACCCAAACAGTTCACTGTTTCGAATCAAATAGAGCGCGTGTTTGTGGTTGCTACGCACATTAACGATCAACCCGATCTCGTGCAAAAGAGCAGCGACAAACAAGATCACTTCGTTGCGGCTGTCGAGTTGATGCTCATCCGCAAGCTGTTCAAAAAGCTTGCGTGCCAATTCGGCGACGTTGCGAGCATGAGTTTCATCAAAGTCGAACTTTCGTCCAAGCGATATGGCCGAACGCACAATCTGGTTTCGAAAATCATCGTCAAGCTGCTTGCCCGCCGCCATGTCGTGCAACAAACCGTCGCGAAGATTGGTGTCGCAAACGAACAGGTGTTCTAGCTCGTAGTGCTTCGCCAACAACGTATACGCCAACAACGAAGGGCCCAGTGTTTCAGCCTCAACAAAGCTGGCGTCGTATCGTCGAACAATGGCATCCGGTTCCAAGCCAAGGATTTCTTCGGTGAGTCGCTCTAAACGCTTGGTCGAAATTTTTGCCAGGGAATCAGTATCCCAATCGCCCAGCAATTGATTCGCTGCAAAACGCATTTCACCACCGAGCCCGATCAAGTGCATGGTCGCATCGGTTTGAATCGAGTCAATCAATTGGGCCAGCATGCGTCGAATGTGGCTTTCCAGAATCGTTCGTCGTCGAGCGGTGCTGACGCGCACTCCTTCGAGCGTATTGAGCAGCCGCAGTGATCCCAAACGCACCGATTGGCTGTGCAGGACATTGCCGCCGCGAATGATCAACATCTCCGTGTTGCCACCACCAACTTCGACCACGATCGACTTGCCTTCGCCAAGCTCGCTGGAACCGAGGATATGCGGCATCACGCCCATGTAGGTGATGCGGCTGACTTCGGCTTCGTCGATTGGCACCACGTGGAATCCTGTGGCGATAAAGATGCGATCGGTGAACGCGACTCGGTTGGCTGCTTCACGCACCGCCGTTGTCGCAACCACGCAAACGTCTTCCGGCGATGTGACGCCGTATTCCCGCAGCGTCTGTTTGTAGCGAATTAGAACCGACGCAACTTTTTCGATATTCTTCCGAGACAAACGCCGGTTTTGAAATACTTCGCGGCCCAGTTCGACCGATTGCAGCAACGTTTCCAGCGTCCGAACCTCGCCACCACTGCCGGACTCACCCGAGCGAATTTCGGCGATCGCCATCCGAATGCTGGTCGCCCCAATATCAATCACCGCAACCGTACGCGGCGATTCCTTGGGTGCAGTAAAAGAACGGAGAGCGGCTTGAGACATAGGGTGCGCAGGTCCAATGCAGGAGAACGATTTCCCTGAATTGTAACCCTAAGCCCACAAACCGACAGCGGGACGGAAGCACCGGCATCAAAGCTTATGCCGTTTACGTTCGCAGCGTCATGATGAGAGGCTGCTTAATGAACTGAACTGTCCCGAACTGACTTCCCGATTTCCCGATTTCCCAACCCGAACGCGTAAGCGAGGGATCTCGTTTGACGCGTAAATCCCTCGCTAACGCGTTCGGGTTGGGATTGGGATTTTGGGGAATCAAATCTGATGAAGTTGTTTCGGGACAATTCCTAAACCAAGCTCCAGTCTAAACCTGCGTCCAAACTCAGAAAGGATCTTCAAAGACTTCACGAGTCGCTCGCGTTCCAAGAGCGCCCCAAACGCCGTAGGGACTCGCTTGACCGGCGATCATGTTTTGCATTGGAAAGCTGGAGTTCCCGGCGTTGATCGAATCCGTCACATACTTGATCGCCCCGTCACCCATCAAAACGTGAACACCGCCCTGGTGACGACTGCTGGCCGACCAGTTGCCTTCGGCATTCAGGGTCCGAGTCGCTAAGCACAGTTCAGAGTTTGGCCCCAAAGCCGTTGTCATGACAGTGTGGACGTTGTTTGACGAAGCCCAGCAAAACCCACGACCCGATCCTGCTAACAAAGCACCGGTAAATGCAGTCCCGTTAGTTCCCGGATCATGAGCGGGGAAAATGGTTGGGTTCCAAAACTGGGGTCTCGTAGGATCCACCTGATTCGAGTTCCGGCACAGTTGAGCACCGGGAACCGCATCGACCACTGCCGCACCATTCTCAAATGACCCTCGAGTCCGAACATCATTGTCACCGAGATCGGTCGCAATTTCACCGGCGATAATCGTATTAGAAAGCCCGTCAATGATGTCTCGAAATGCCATTTTCTTTCTCGGTACGAAAGCACCTCTTAGATACCGTCGAACCTCGGACGCCATCATTGGTGCCCCAGCGCTCCCGGTCATACTGGTGGTGCCGAGAAACGAAAGAACGGTCGAATCGCCTAAGCAGGCTGCGTAGTTGGTCCGACCAAGTGACGGCAAACCGACGCCTGGGTCACTGGGGCAGCGAAACGTTTGCACATTCAAAGCCCAAGGTTCGTATTCAAAGTAACCGCCGTGCGCCATCGGCCCCATTGGGTTCCATGGGGTTGGTCCCACACCAGAAACGTTGACCAGAGGATTGCTGACCTGCTCCCAAAGCCCTTGCTGTTCCACAAATGGCAACAAACCGACCAAGTAGCTGGCCTGTAACTGATTGGAGAAAAACGAGTGATCCAAAATAGATGTCGTCGCCGGATCCCAGTCCGTGCCACTGGCATGCTTGGGCAATTGTTTGAAGGCCGAATGATAGTTGTGAACCGCAAGGCCAATTTGCTTGAAGTTGTTGCTGCAACTCATTCGTCGCGCTGCCTCGCGGGCAGCCTGGACCGCGGGCAGCAATAAACCGACCAATACGCCAATAATCGCAATCACGACTAACAACTCTACCAGCGTGAAGCCTCTATTCTTCTGACGATTCATCACCACATCCCCAAGAGCAAATTTCTATCAAAAAACAAATCAAACACGACGACGACGACGTGAAAGCCTTGCGCCAAAACCGATCGAGGCACAAACCCAAACTGCTGTCGGCTCTGGAACGGCACTGACGACCAGCGACGATACTGACGGAGCACTAAGTGTAACGTTGGTTTCGCCCTGAAATCCCAACAGAGTCAAACCGGCGTCATCGGTTGCCGTTGTTGATAAATTGACAGCTTCAAACTGTAAAACGCCAAGCCAAGCGAATAGCGGTGAGCCTTCATTGTTTAAATCGTTTTCATCAAAAAAGGAACTTATTAGCCCGCTGCGTTCACCGGTGCCACCTGAGGAAAAGCTGAGGGGATTCATCAACCCTTGACTCCAAACGGCTGGTCGCAACGGCCTCGGTCCGTCTATCGTAAAGTTCGATTGCATCTCATTTACGATCAAATGGTCCGTGTTGTAGGTTACATCGACCGAAAAAGGGGCTCCAGGACCGTAGGTGCCAGAATCCAAATAGAGATAAACAGCGACGTCGAAGACTTCACCGTTGGAAACGGTACGTGTCGTCTCGATTTCCAATGCACTGAAATTCGACACGTCAGTCGTTTCCGTAGGAAATGTCGATGTGTCCATATCAAACCCCACGGTCAACGCCGCCTTGGCATCGCTCGGAAGCATTCCGAAAATCAAGATCACCGCACCGGCGATGGTTAGCATTCGCGTCATCATAGAAGTACCGTTCAAGTAGAGAGCATTGCTGGACAGCGTGTTATCAACTTCTCGCGATCTGAAAGCGACACGGGCCAAGTCCGCCGAAAAGCTGTCCCCAGGAATCAGCTCCGTAAAACGGGGGTCCGCCGAAGTGGTAGTTGGATTACGCCTACACAAAATCTATCCGCTTGAGGCACCGATGCAAATCATAAAATCTCCTACAACGTGAATTTCTGGCTGATTTACCGAAATAAAACGAGCACCCAAGCACCGAACTCACCCCAATGGAACCGACAAGCCCAGCTAAAATGAGTGCCTCGTCTGGCCAAAAAAACGATACTTTGACGAAGTATGTGCCTACAAAGCGTGACACTGGCATGATCCACACCATAGAAGCTGGTCAGAGGAACACCACCCGAAAAACAACGGGGGGGCCGAGTGAACTAAGGTCCACGCTAAAGAAGTTCACGTTTTTTTAGCACAGCGTTTGCCTCAGATCCGCCCAAACACTGCTCGGCTTGCCAACCACGCATCTTGGCGGCAAGCACGTTTTCTGGCTTGTCGTCCAGAAACAGAATTTGATCGGCGGGCACACCGGCTGCCAATTCAGCCGCGCGGTAGATCTGGTCATCGGGCTTCATCGAGTTGACCTCATAACTCAGCACGATCGCGTCAAAAGGCCCGGCCATCATCGGATGCTGTTGACGACCAATCCAATCCCAATGATGCTCGCATGTGTTTGAAAGAATTCCAACCCTTGCACCGGAGCAACGTACCGCTTCGATCACCGACACCATGGATTCAATCGGAGTGAACATGTCGCTAAGCGCGTCCGCTACTGCTCGCAGATCAGAAACCTGGTTAGTGCCAGCGATCGAACTGACCAGTTGTTCGCAAAACCCAGTGGTCGAAACACGCCCGTGTTCCGCCCGATCCTGCAAGCCGCTTTCATAAACGGCCTGGCGAATTTCGGCAGTACCAACACCAAATAAATCAGCCGCGTTCTGGCAGGCTCGATCTTCGTCAAACGACCACAGGATGTTGCCCAGGTCAAAGTATACAAATTGAATCATTGAAATTGTCGTATGCGAATGTTCCGATACCACGCTTCGGTCGCTGGCCCACTGTGAATCTGCAAACCGATCATGCCGTAGACGGGAATGTCTTTGTCTTCTTCGATGTAGTCAACCGTCTGTTGACCGTTCAGGAAAATCTGAACGTGTTGCCCTCGACAAACAATCCTCAGCGAATTCCAGTCATCGGGCTTCGTCAGTCGCTCAACCAGTTCAGGATCGCCCTCGGCCAGCATCTGCTTCCGACGCGATTCGTCGAACAGAGCTCCCCAAACACTTCGGCCCCAAGCCTCGCCCGCGTCGGCTTGATATCCCGACACCTCGGTGTCCCCAGGAATTCGTTTGCTGCGGAACTGGACGCCAGCATTGGGACCGGCATTGGGACCAGGCTCTGACTCATCAGCCCTGACCAGTTTGACGTCCAACCGCAATTCAAAGTCGTCGTAGTTTGCCGTCGTGCAAAGGAACACGTTGTGCGGAATCGCTTGGTCAATGCGGCCGGCCACGATCGATTTGTCTTCGACGCGAAACCAGTAGGCGTCGCCTTCCCACCCCGCCAAGGTTTGACCGTCAAAGAGCTGAACCGACGAATCCGCGAAGTCATCCGCCAATGCAATGGAATGCGGCAAGGCTAAAACGAATAGCAGAATTAACTTATTCATGAGGTTTCTTGGTGTCGCAGGTTTCTTAGTTATGAAATTGTCCCGAGATAACTGCAGGAGACTGAATTCCACAGAATCCCAACCCGAACGCGTCAGCGAGGGATTTCCGTGTCAAAGAAGATCCCTCGCTGACGCGTTCGGGTTAGGAAAATTGGGAAGTTGTTTCGGGACAGGTTCTATCAGGGTTCCTTGCCGGAAAGCAGCTCTGCGATCATATTCTAGCGTTCCCCACACTTGCGTTCCCAGCACTCTACCTACTTTCCTGCGTAGCTCGATGAATAAGCCGCTGAATCCCTACAGTTCACAAATCACTCAGCCCAAGTCACAGGGCGCGTCCCAGGCGATGCTGTATGCCACCGGGATGACCAGCGAGGACATGAACAAGCCGCAAGTTGGCATCGGCAGTGTTTGGTACGAGGGCAATTCGTGCAACATGCACTTGCTGGATTTGGCCGGCGAAGTCAAAGAGGGCGTGACGAAGGCAGGTATGGTCGGAATGCGATTCAATACCGTCGGTGTGTCCGACGGGATTTCGATGGGCACCGATGGGATGTCGTTCAGCCTGCAATCGCGTGACCTGATCGCCGATTCAATCGAAACGATCATGGGTGCCCAGTGGTATGACGGGCTGATCGCACTTCCCGGCTGCGACAAAAACATGCCGGGCTGTTTGATCGCGATGGGACGTTTGAACCGACCCGCAATCATGGTTTACGGCGGCGCGATCAAACCCGGTGTCTGCGGCACCAATGGCGGCACCAAAAAACTGGACATCGTTTCAGCGTTCCAGGCCTACGGCGAATACGTCGCCGGAAAGATCACCGAAGAAGAACGCGCCGAGATCATTCGCAAGAGCTGTCCCGGTGCGGGTGCCTGCGGCGGTATGTACACCGCCAACACGATGGCGACCGCGATCGAAGCCCTCGGCATGTCGCTGCCCTATTCGGCCAGCATCCCGGCCGTAGATGCTGCGAAAAAAGAGGAATGCCACAAAGCGGGCGAGGCAATGTTGGAACTGCTCAAGAAAGACATCAAGCCTCGCGACATTATGACTCGTGCGGCGTTTGAAAACGCAATGGTCACCGTGATGGCACTCGGCGGCAGCACCAACGCGGTGTTGCACCTGATCGCGATGGCTCGCAGCGTCGATGTCAATGTAACGATCGACGACTTCCAATCGGTCAGCGATCGCATCCCGTTCCTGGCTGACTTGAAACCATCGGGCCAATACGTTCAAGAAGATTTGCACAGCATCGGTGGCACGCCCGCAGTGATGAAGTACTTGCTCGAAAAAGGCTTGATGGACGGATCCTGCATGACAGTCACCGGCAAGACGCTTGCCGAGAACGTCGCTGATCTTCCGGGACTCAAAGAAGGCCAGACGATCGTTGCACCCGTTGAAAAACCGATCAAAACAAGCGGCCACATCCGCATCTTAAAAGGTTCGCTCGCACCGGGCGGCGCGGTCGCCAAGATCACCGGCAAGGAAGGCCTAGAATTCAGCGGCCCGGCACGTTGCTTCGACAGCGAAGAAGACATGCTGCACGCATTGGAGGACAACAAAATCCAAAAAGGCGACGTTGTCGTGATTCGCTACGAAGGCCCCAAGGGTGGACCCGGCATGCCAGAAATGTTGACGCCAACCAGTGCAATCATGGGCGCGGGTCTGGGCAGCGATGTTGCGATGATCACCGACGGACGATTCAGCGGCGGCAGCCACGGTTTCATCGTCGGCCATGTCACGCCAGAGGCCCAAGACGGGGGCCCGATCGGGTTGCTGCAAGACGGCGACATCGTGACCATCGACGCGAACACGAATTCGCTAGACGTTGACGCCGACTTGGAACCTCGCAAAGCAGCATGGACCGCCCCGCCGCTGAAAGTCACTCGCGGAACGCTGTACAAGTACATCAAGTGCGTCAAGACCGCCAGCGAAGGCTGCGTTACGGATGAATAAGGCCTGAAAATCTGAATGGTAAGCCGTAACTCGCTTCACTTGCTACGGCCTACATCACTACAACCAAAATCCGCAGACCTGCGATCAACACAATCACTGCCGTCAACAATCGAATCCGCCTGACGGCGACGCTGTTCAAGCAGAATCTGACGCCGATTTGGCCGCCGATGAAAACCGCTGGCAAGACCCACAACCACTTGGTTTGCGCAATCTCGAATTGTTGACTGACCATCAAACCGGCCAAGCCAGCAAACGAATTGACCAGGATAAAAAAAGCGGCCACCGCCGCGATACGCTTTGCCGCATCCCAACGGGTCAGGTGCAAAAGGGGTGACAAGAAGATGCCACCACCGATGCCAACCAATCCCGCAAGAAAACCAACCCCTCCGCCAATCGATGCATCGATCATTTTGGATTGCCGATCGCCCGCGGCAACGCTGTCTCGCCGCTGAAGAAACATCACGATCGCGGCGGCAACTAAGGTCATCCCCAAAATGGTCAAGAAGGTTTCGTCAGCCAATCGCAACTGCGCCGCGATGAAGGCCGCCGGTATGCTGGCCGCAACCAACGGGATCGCTCGGCGAGGCGGTAAGAAACCGTGCTTCCAAAAAAGAGGAACGCTGCCACCGACAACCACCAAGTTGCACAACAACGCCAACGTTCGCACGCCAAGAAAATCGTCTAAAGCAAAACTTAAGATCGCTAGATAGCTTGAACCACCGCCGAAACCCGCCGCTGAATAAACGGCAGCAACGGCAAAAAACAGCAAGCACAACCAAGCGATTCCAAGGTCCATCAAGATCATTCAATTTACAGGCCAGAACAGAATGATGGATTGTAGGCCGTGTGGAGTTTTGCGACACATGGAGTTTTGCGACACACGGCATCCCACGCCAGCTAAATCGTTTAACCGCGTGGGCATCGCCCCGCGCGTCGTGCGGCACCGAACGCGCGGGGCGATGCCCACGCGGCTAAGGAACGTGCGACTTTTTATAGTCGCCTTTCGCTCCGCGAAAGCAGCGGATTCGCTACTTTCGCGGAGCGAAAGGCGACACTAATTTCCCGCTCGTTCCTTATCGAGTGAATGCCGTTTTCGGTAAGATAGAATTGGTTCACAGCGTTGGCAAAAGAACTGCACAAAACACCTTGACCAGGCCATAACCTAAGTGCATAGTTTCATCAAAACCAATGCAAGCGCCGCATACTAAAAAATCACATGGACGTCGACCAACTACGAAACTTTCTAGCCGTCGCCAGGATAGGAAACTTCACGATGGCTGCGGAATCGGTGGGCATGTCTCAGCCCGCGATCAGCCGATCGATCGCCCGGCTTGAAGAGGACTTTGGCCAGCCGCTGCTGGAACGTGGAACACGGCAAGTCACGTTAACGGACGCCGGAATCCTGCTTCGCAGCCGCGCGCAACAAGTGCTCTCGATCCTCGAAGACGCCAAGGCCGAGATCAACGACGATGGGGAAACCGGTCGTATCCGAGTCGGTGCAATTCCCACGATTGCCCCCTACCTTTTGCCTTCGCTATTAAAAAAATTCGCAACCCGTTTTCCGGCCGCCCATGTTGGCGTCGAAGAAGACACGACCGAGCATCTGAGCAAACGACTGACCCACGGCGAAATTGACATCGCGATCATGGCACTTCCGATTTCGGAAAAGTACCTGCAAGTCGAGACATTATTCGAGGAGGAATTGCTGCTGGTGATGCCAGCCGATCACGCACTGGCGGAAAAGAAACAGATCCGCGCCAGCGACATTGAAACGCTGCCGTTTGTGTTGCTCGGGGAAGCGCATTGCTTATCGGACAGCGTAGTCACTTTCTGTCGATCACGATCGTTCCAACCAGTCGCACTCGAACGAACCAGTCAATTAGCAACCGTCCAGGAACTAGTCGCACTCGGCCACGGCGTGTCGATGATCCCCGCGATGGCCCGCAAGCTAGATAAAAGCAAATCAAGATCCTACCGTTCCTTGGCCGGCACCAAACCCACGCGAACCATCGTCGCCTGCTGGAATCCCTACCGGTTCCAAAGCAAGTTGCTAGAAAGCTTCCGCGAAATCCTAAGGTCAACAACACCGTAGGCCGGAACAAGCTCCGCGCAGTTCCGGCAATCCAGCAATCTACCATCCAATTGCCGGAACTGCGCCAAGCTTGTTACGGCCTACAAAAACTAAGTTCGACAACACCGTAGGCCGGAACAAGCTCCGCGCAGTTCCGGCAATTCAGTAACCTACCATCCAATTGCCGGAACTGCGCCAAGCTTGTTACGGCCTACGACTACAAAGGTCGATAACACCGTAGGCCGGAACAAGCCCCGCGCAGTTCCGGCAATCCAGCAATCTACCATCCAATTGCCGGAACTGCGCCAAGCTTGTTACGGCCTACAAAAACTCGAACGCGTAAGCGAGGGATCTCGTTTGACGCGTAAATCCCTCGCTTACGCGTTCAGGTTGGGATTTGGGGGGGGAATCGAATCTCATGAAGTTATTTCGGGACAATTCCGAAGGTCAACAACACCGTAGGCCGGAACAAGCTCCGCGCAGTTCCGGCAATCCAGCAACCTACCATCTAGTTGCCGGAACTGCGCCAAGCTTGTTCCGGCCTACAAACACAAAGTTCGACAACACCGTAGGCCGGAACAAGCTCCGCGCAGTTCCGGCAATCCAGCAACCTACCATCCAATTGCCGGAACTGCGCCAAGCTTGTTCCGGCCTACGACTACTCGCCCCAGGGGCCATTACCTTGAATGTGTGACGGTTCTTCGCCACCCCAATTCTGTTCGTATTGCCCTTCGTTAACGAAACGGTGAAATGACGACCACTTCCAGTCCTGAATTCTTGCAACTAGACCATGTTTGCGTGGATTCCAGTGAATGTAATCAACACATCGCTCCAGATCTTTCTCATCAACAATCGTGTGCTCCCAAGCTCTTGGTTGCCAAATTCCACGTTCGCCTTTTCTTCGCTGAGCTTTGGTCACCTCGGCTTCCGGCAATCCCGACGCGCGCCATTTGATCGTGAACTCCTCTTTGATTCGCTTGATTCGAACTGAGTAGTTAGCATCGCCTGATGGCAATTGCATGATCAAGTGCCAATGATCCGGCAGCAGGCATGTCGCGAATAACGTGAATGGGAATCTTCGCTGAATTTTCTTGATTGCGTTTCGCAGAAAACAGCGGCCATGATCGGTCGTCAAGATGGGACGCCGACCATAAGTAACAACCGTCAAATAGATCATCGATCCGGGAACAAAGTAGCGTCGATAGTCAGACATTGCATGCCAGTCATTTTCGAATAGCGATACTCACCGTAGGCCGGAACAAGCCCCGCGCAGTTCCGGCAATCCAATAACCTACCATCCAATTGCCGGAACAATCACCAAGCTTGTTACGGCCTACGAAGCTTCCTCGAGCGATTCCCATCGCTCAAATGAGCTTGCTAATTCTTCTTCCATTGTCTTCAACTTTTTGGCATCGCCGGTGATCTGGTTGGCTGGTTTTTGAAAGTAAGACGGGTCTCCCATCGCTTCGTGCATCGCGGCGATATCGGCTTCAAGCTTTTCAATCTTTGCGGGCAGTTTCTTCAGTTCTTGCTGTTCGTTGAACGATAACTTTTTCTTTGGCGACGAAGCGGCTGGTGCCTGTTTACTCGGCTTAGACTTGGCCTTCGTTTCCTCCTTACCGGCCTCCGCAGCCCGACGATCAACGATTGATTTCCATTCGTCGTAGCCTCCGAAATACTCGGCCACGTTGTCTTCTTCAAACACGATCGTACTGGTGACGACATTGTTCAGGAACGTTCGATCGTGCGAAACCATTAACAACGTTCCAGGGAAATTGGCGAGCTGTTCCTCCAGCATTTCCAATGTTTCGGCATCCAAATCATTGGTCGGTTCGTCCAACACGATCACGTTGGCGGGCTTGGTCATCAACTTCGCCAACAATGCGCGATTACGTTCCCCGCCCGATAAAAACTTGACGGGTGTTCGTGCCCGTTCAGGCGTGAACAAGAAATCTTGCAAGTAACCCATGATGTGCTTCACACCACCACCGATCTCGATTCGATCGCTTCCTTCGCCAACATTTTCTTGCACCGACTTTTCATCGTCCAACGTGTCACGAAGCTGGTCAAAATAAGCAACCTGCAAATTGGTTCCCGTTCGCACCGTGCCCGAATCAGGCTTTAACTGGCCTAGCAATAACTTCAACAACGTCGTCTTTCCAGCACCGTTTCGGCCCATGATGCCGATCTTGTCACCACGCATCAGCGTCGTTGAAAAGTCGCTCAAAATCGGCTTGTCGGCATAGCCAAACGAAATGTCTTTGACCTCGGCAACCAACGCACCACTGCGGGCCGCATCCTGCAAATTCAGCTTCGCCTTGCCTTCCACTGAACGACGCTCGGAACGTTCATTCCGCATCGCCTTCAGCGCACGAACCCTGCCTTCGTTGCGAGTTCGACGTGCCTTGATTCCTTGCCGAATCCAGACTTCTTCTTCGGCAAGCTTTTTGTCAAACAGAGCGTTCTGTTTCTCTTCGGCTGCCAACGCCGCTTCTTTTCGCACCAAGAAGGTTTGGTAATCACAGGTCCAATCAAACAACCGGCCGCGATCGATTTCCCAGATTCGGTTGGCAAGGTTTTGCAGGAAAGATCGATCGTGAGTGATGAACAGCAACGTGCCTCGCCAACGGCTCAGAAAATTTTCCAACCACAGGATCGAGGGAATGTCCAAGTGGTTGGTCGGTTCGTCCAACAACAATGCATCGGGATTTGCTGCAATCGATCTGGCCAGCAGCACGCGGCGTTTCATCCCGCTGGACAACGTTTGCACGTCGGCGTCGGGGTCCAGTTCCATTTTGGACAAGGTGGAATCGACGTTGACTTCGATTTCCCACTCGTTGCCCAGGTCATCGCAATGAGTTTGTCCGGCTCGAACGACTTCGCGAATCGTACCGGACAAATCCTTGGGTACATCCTGAGTCAGTCGAGTAATCGTCGCGCCCGACGCCAAGGTGATGGCCCCGTGATCGGGAACCACTTGCCCGTCGATCATTCGCAACAGCGTCGTTTTGCCAGCACCGTTTCGGCCGAGTAAACCGATACGATCGCCGCGTTCAATGCGCGCGGTGACGTTGTCCAACAATGCTGGACCGCGGAAACCGATGGACAGTTCGTCGAGAGAAATCAGGGACATTATTTTGCTTGAGACTGGGATGTTTCGCGAAACAATTCGGCGATGACGTCTTCGAGCGGAAGATCTTCCACTGAAATATCTTCGACCGGATTTTGTTGCAAGACCGTCGATAGAATTCGTGGTACCTCGGTCCGATGGATCCGAAGTTTCACCATGGGCCACGTTTCTTCCAACACCTCGCCGTGATGCGAAAGACTTGGTTGGTTGCCTTCTGGAAATTGCAGCGTGATGATTTTGTGACTGGAAAACTTGTCGATGATTCCCGACAACGATCCGTCGTACTCGATTCGTCCGCCCGCAATGATGACGACTCGTTTGCACAAAGCCGCGATGTCTTTCATGTAATGGCTGGTCAGCAGAATCGTGATCTTGCGTTTTTCTTGGTAGTACTTCAGGAACTCTTGAATGTTGTGCTGAGCGATGACATCCAAGCCGATCGTGGGCTCATCCAGAAACAACACATCAGGACTGTGCAGCATCGCGGCGATCAGTTCCATCTTCATCCGTTCGCCCAACGACAATTCACGAACAGGTTGATCCAACAACTTCGCGACGTCCAACAAACTGGTCAGCTCATCGAGTGTCTTGTCGAACTGATCCGCGGGCACGCCATAGATCTGTTGATGCAGTCGGTACGATTCCTTGGCGGGCAGGTCCCACCAGAGCTGATTTTTCTGTCCCATCACCAGTGCGAACCGGCGGCGATACTCGTTTTCTCGCTTCCACGGAACATGCCCCATCACGGTGGCGGTTCCGTCGGTCGGATTGATCACGCCAGAGAGCAATTTCAGCGTGGTGGTTTTGCCCGCACCATTGGGCCCCAAGAAAGCAACGAACTCGCCCTGCCCAACGTCCAGGTCGATTCCTTTGACCGCTTGGACTTCTTTATATTCACGCTTGAACAGCCCACGAATCGATTCGCCCAATCCTTCGCGTTTTTTGTAGACACGGTAAGACTTAGTCAGACCGCGAACTTGAATGATGGGCTCTGAATTCGTCACTGGCAAATGGTCACTGGGAAATGGTTACGGGGTAGGGCTTTGCGGACAGGCGATAGATGAACGGTGGTCGTAGAGGGTATGATCCATCGAGCGATCACGAAATCCCCAGCTAACACAACCAGCGAAAACGATCAGTACAGATGACAAATATCCGCGTCGGCCTTGGTTACGATTCCCACCGCCTAGGCAACGGTGGCCCCCTGCGGATTGGCGGGATCGATATTGATTCTGATGTTCACGCGATCGGGCATAGCGATGCCGACGTGCTGCTACATGCGATCACCGACGCGATTTTAGGTGCGGTTTGCGAAGCGGACATCGGCCGGTTGTTTCCCGACAACGCCGAAGAAAACCGAGACCGGGACAGCATCGATTTCTTGCAAGAAGCCGTCCGACGACTCCACGCCCAAGGCTACAAGATCGGCAACCTGGACTGCGTCATCTTGGCCGAGCATCCCAAAATGGCACCCCACATCGACACGATGCGAGAGCTAATCGCCAGCCACCTGGATGCCTCGATCGACCAAGTCAGTATCAAAGCCAAAACGGGGGAGGGCGTCGGAGAAATCGGCAGCAGCACCGCAATCGCCGCCCGAGTGGTGGTGTTGGTGGCGAAGAGCTAAGGCAACTCGCTTGAACTAAGGAACAGTCCCGGAATAACTTCCCGGTTGTCCCCCGTAGCTGATCCCGCCAGGGTTCAGTCCATGATTAGCTGTACCCGACTGAGACCCTGCCGTAACTCGCTCCACTCGCTACGGCCTACTTTGCCTACTTCGGCAACACGACACCGTAGACTTCGACCGTCCTACCCTGATCATCAAAGATCGGTTGGCCGCGGACGATGACGTCGCGGTATTCGCCGCCGGCAACTTT
>NZ_LWSK01000099.1 GCF_001642955.1 Rubripirellula obstinata
GTATTTGCTGGTCAATTTACATTTTTCAGTGTTCATTTTGCAATTTGCAATCAACACCGAGGCCGGTCAGCCACAAACCCCCAAAGTCGTCCAGTTTCCCTCCACGCAAACATTTTCATCAGCCCAGGCATCGCCCCGCGCGTCGTACTGAACTGTTTAATCGCGTGGGCATCGCCCCGCGCGTCGTACTGTCCCGAAACGCGCGGGGCGATGCCCACGCGGCTAAACGAACTGGTAAGTGTTGACCAAAACCCTTACGGCATTGGGCATTCCGGTGGTGAACCGCTAATGGAATGTACACCGTAACCGTTCTTTGGGAGAAAGAAATATGGCTCTTTGGAAAGATGTGATGTTTGGGTAAACGACGGCTACTTCCGCCAATCCAAACCGTCCGGCAGCGAGTTCAAACTGATCGGTTTTGACTCAGTCACCACCAACATGTCCTCAATCCGCACACCGCCAGTTTTCCGGCCATACAAACCCGGCTCGACCGTGAAGACTTCGCCGGCCAGCATTTCGCCGCCGCCGTAATCCAACAAAATCGGTTCGTGCAATTCCAGACCGATCCCGTGCCCCGTTCCGTGCTGGATACTCGGTTCGTCCGTGATCGTGCCGCGGCTAATTTCAAAACCGTGGTCGATCAGTTTTTGGTCCGACGCTTTGTGAACCGCGTCCGCCGTGTTGCCCGCGACCAGTTCATCGATCGCTGCTTTCTTGGCTTCGACCACGGCGGCGTGCATGCGACCGACCGTTTCAGGAACATCGCCATGGACGACGGTTCGAGTGCAATCGCCCCAGTATCTTGTCGCGTCAACGCGAGGAAACAGATCGACAATGATCGGCGTTCCGCTGCGAAGCGGCCCGGTTCCAGAGTGATGGCAATCGGCGACTTCCGGTGCGGTTGCCACGATCGCTCCGTGCAGCAAGTTGCACCCCAGTTTCAAAAATTCGACCGCCGCAAACTGCTTGACCGATTCGCTGGTCATCACCTCGCCTTGATGAACCAATTGGCCCTCGTCATCCGTGTCCGCGCTGGCAATCATTTCCAGGACCGTTCGCATGACGGTTTCGGTGTACCCCTGAGCGGTTTTTAGGTACTCGATTTCGTGTTCGGTTTTACTGCGACGATCGATCACGCCGTAATCGTCGTCGTACTTGACGATGATTTCAGCCTGCTGCAGATGCCAAGCAAAGATGAACGGCAGAGTCCGATCGGTGGTCACGACTTCGACCTTCGCGGCACGAAAAATCTGAGTCGCGGCTTCGGCGGTCGCCGTTTCGCGATCAACACTCAGGCCCGTTGGCGGGGCATGTTTCGCTGGGCACGTCACCTTGTCAGCGTTACTGGCTGCACGGACTCGGTCCATTTCCAAATCACGCACCAACGCAATTTTGCGATCATCCAATTTGATCCAAGCCGCCGGGTCACCAAGAGCGACCCCCAACCGACGCAAAAGCGATGCATTGCTGGCGGCATAACCTGCCATAATCCGGGCGTGATGTACTTTCATAGTCGCATGTCGCAGTAAAAAAATGTCGCTGTCAAATAAAGAATAAACGTCATGTTAGCCCCAACACCCCATGCCCCCCGCCGTGTGTCCGCAACATCAACCACGGCGGAGGGCCGCCATGCTACTCCCGAACTGCAAAAGTAGCATGGCGGCCCCCCGCCGTGCGTCACGTTAAACCCAACACCCCACAATCCCCACAAACACAAACCGTAACCCCTAACCAAACAAGCCCACATGATAGTGGCGTCAGCGGCAGGAAACACCCTACAATGAATCCATGAAGACTCATCAACACTTTGTTATCGCAACCCGACTCGTCATCGTCGTTGCCTTGACCCTGTTTACCTTGACCGGAATTGCGTCCGCACAGAACCGCCGCGCACCGGTGCCGGACGTTTCCGCGGAACAAATTCGCGGGATCTTCTTCGAGAATCTCTCGGACGCATTCCAGGGCGAACGTCCAACCTTGTCGTCAATTCGCAGCGCCAGTAAAGCTGCCCAAACGACAGCGATCGCGAATCAGTCCAAATCCAACTCGGGTGGCGATTCAGGTTCAGACCTCTGGACGACGCTGATCTCCGCCGCTTCGATCGAAGACGAAATCAAACAAGTGCGGTTGCGATACGACGCCCTGATCACGACGCCGGGCCGATTCAACAGCGGCGGTTACCTGTCGGCGCGGCTGGAATTGACGATCCTGGCGACCCTGTTCGGCGTGATTGCCGAATACGGCGAACAGGTGCGTTGGAAATCGCACGCCGATGCCGCGCGAGATTTGCTTGGCCGCACCGCATCAAACTGCAAAGCCGGTTCGACGCAGGTCTACAACGAAGCCAAACTGCGAAAGGGCGACCTGCGGGATCTGGTTTCGGGCACCGGGTTGGCTGGCCGACGAGGCGAACCGACCGAGGACTGGTCCGGCGTCGCCGATCGATCGCCGCTGATGGAGTACGCAGAAATGCTGATCGAAAAGCTGGAAGACGATGGCCGCGATGCGAAGACAATCCAGTCGAACCAAAGCGATATCCGCCGCCGAGCCGAGTTGTTGGCGATGCTGGGACATGTGCTCACCAAAGACGGAATCGATGGTTCCGGCGATGAAGATTACGACGAACTCAGCCATTCAATGTCCGACGCCGCCCGCAACGTGGTGATGGCATTGGAACGAACCGATTTTGAAAACGTCCGACAAGGAATCAGCACCATCCGATCCCGCTGCGATGCATGTCACGCCGAATATCGTTAGAACGTGTGCGGCTGGCTGTGAGGCTGAACGCAGTGCTCGATGGCCCGGCCGCTTACGCGTCGCGGCTCACAAGTGCTCGTTGGCCCGGCCGCTTACGCGTCGCGGCTCACACGGGCGAGCAGGCCGCATGTAATCATCAATCCCGATTTAGTTACCAACCAATCCCCTACCAAAGGATTCGCGGATGACCGCTCAACCGAACCGCCGCCAATTTATCGCCGCCTCGTCCGCCGCTTGCCTGGTCGCATCGTCGTCGACAGTTCACGCTGAAACCGACGCAGACGCTGCGAAACCGTGGCTGCGAAAATCGTTCAAATCGAACATGTTTTACGACCAGCGATACGCCGAGAAAAAAACGCTGGCGGAACATTTTGCCGAAGCCAAGACAGCCGGCTTTGATGGCGTCGAAATGCTCGTGCCGCTTGATAACGTCACCGAGGCGATCGCGGCGTCACGCGAAACTGGATTGATCATCGACGGCTCAGTCGGCAACTATCACTGGAAACAACGCCACACGGATTCGGATCGCGATGTCCGCAAGCAGGCTCTGGCGAATCTGAAAACCGGAATCAAACAAACCGGCGAAATGGGTGGCGATTCAATGCTGATCGTGCCAGGCCACGGAAACGACGGCAAGGAAGAACGAATCCTGCAACGGGCGCAAGAAGCCGTCGAAGCCGCGTTGCCGGTCGCCGAGCAAAACAAGGTCTCGATCCTGATTGAAAATGTCCACAATCGAATGTTCTACGACGCCGCGGGCGGGCAAGACCAAACGGCCGACGCGTTGGCGGAATTCATAGACCGTTTCGATTCGCCGTGGGTCGGCGTTCAGTTCGACATCGGCAACGTGGCAAAGTTTGGTGATCCCGCTGGTTGGATCCGCACGTTGGGTCCGCGGATCAAGAAACTGGACGCCAAAGGTTATTCGCGATCACAAGAATCGTTCACCAAAATCGGCGAAGGCGATATCGATTGGGCGTCGGTGGTTGATGCGCTTCACGAGATCAATTTCAGCGGTTGGGTTGCTGCGGAGTTCGGGCCGAGTCATATTTCCAGACTCACCGAGATTTCCAAAAACCTGGAAACTCACCTTCTTTGCAGCCAAAGTCTTGCCCGTGTTGAATGAAGAAACAGCGTCCAATGAAGAAACAGCGTCGAATGAAGAAACAGCGTCGAATGAAGAGACAGCGTTGACCGAATCTTGTCACGTCTCGGTCATGCCAGACGAAATCGTTCATTGGCTTTCTGAAATCAACCCCAGAGTCATCGTCGATGGCACCTACGGCGGCGGCGGGCACAGCGAATTGCTGCTGCCATCGATCCCAAAGTTCGACGCAGCAAAACCCGACGCCAGCGGCCTGATCATTGGCCTGGATCGTGATCCGGCGGTCAGCGAGAGGGTCGAAAACAGGGTCGGAAAACAGGAATTGGACCCGCGAATTTCAGTTTTCTTGGGCAGCTACGAACAGATTCCCAAGGCGATGGCCGCCATGGAAGTCACCGCCATTGATGCGATGGTTTTGGATCTGGGTTTATCCAGTGACCAGCTTGCCGATCGTGATCGCGGATTCAGTTTCACTGAAGACGGACCGTTGGACCTGCGTTTCGATCCCGAAAACGGACACCCGGCGTCGGATTGGTTGGCGTGGAAGAAGGAGCACGAAATCGCCGACGCGATCTACCAATTTGGCGAAGAACGATACAGCCGCCGGATCGCTCGCGAGATCATTGCCCGGCGACGCAAAGAGAATGCAGTACAAACGGTGTCGCAGTTGGTGGACGTGTGCCGCCGCTGCGTCCCGCGCAGCAAAAACCACGACATCCATCCTGCGACGCGGACGTTTCAAGCGCTGCGCATCGCCGTCAACGATGAACTGGGAATCCTAACGCGAACGCTTTCCAAAGCCGCCGACTGGTTTTCACCTGGCGGTCGTTTGGCGGTCATCAGTTTCCACTCGTTGGAAGATCGGATCACCAAGAACGCTTTCCGCGACGACGAGCGATGGGAAGTCCTGACAAAAAAACCTCTGCGTCCCACGGACGAAGAAGTCCGCCGAAACCCACGGGCAAGAAGCGCGAAATTGCGAGTCGCGCAGCGAACAAGCAACCCGACAAACCAATACGTGTCGTAGCGAAACTCGCCAAGAGTTTCGGCAACTCGACAAACCGAAAGTCTTGGCGACTTTCGCTACCAATTTTCCCGCCACTAATTGTATCGACGGTCCTTACGCGTTCGGGTTGTGATTTCAGAGAACGCTTACGCGCCTGCGATCATCGTTGCCAAATCGTCCAAATGCTGCAAGCTATCGCAGAATGCGGTGTACTTCAGTTGTGGGCGGATCGCATCCGACAACGCTCGGCCGCCGACGACCAACGCAACTCCTTCACCCAGGCCATCCGCCAAACGATTTTGTTGGACGACAAAATCATCTGGATGGCTGATCGCCGACACGCTCAACCAAACCATCCGCGGACGAAAATCATGAGCGGCCTGCAGGAAACTTTCCGCCGGCAAATCGGTCCCGATGCTGATCGCATTCCAGCCTTGTTCTCGCAGCGTTAATTCCACCAGCGCCGTCGGCAATTGATAAGGATCGCCGCACAGTCCGCCGCCGATGGCGACCGGAGCGTCATCAGAGATCGATGGCAAGGTTGACCGAAGTTCGTTGATCAGCCGGATGCAAATGTCGCACGCACGCCGTTCTTGGTAGGGATCCAATTCCTTGCAATCCCAAGCGTCACCGATTCCCTGCATCGCGTCGCAGATCAATGCGGCCGCCGTCAAAGAACGACGCGAACTGGAATCGACTTTTTGAAACAGCAAGTTACGACACGTTGCTTCGTCGCCAACAGCCAACGCCTTGCGGAATCCTGATTGACACGGGTCGCCGGCACCGGGCACGTCCACCTTTCGGTCACAAAACAATTGCGGCAGACCCAACACCTGCGGATCCACCAACTCTTTCCCGGTCGCCGCAGTAAACGCACGCAAACCGTCCAGCGAAATGCGGCGATGGCCGCCATGAGTTCGCACGGTCGGGATGATGCCCCGGTCGCACCAACGCTTGACCGACGATTCACTTGCGGCCAATGCGCTGGCGACCTGCTTGGGCGAATAATGAACTGCCTCAGTTGCCATGATCGATTTCAATCCAAAAGGTGGTTCAAAAACGTTCAACGTGAACGTTTTGAACGTTTCGTATGTGTGAAAGTATAGTTTCTCTGGCAAGTCGATGCACGAAATTCAGGGAATTTAAAATAAAGCACGCTTTTTTCGACAAAAACGATTGTCGAGCCTGGACCGCCCCGCTATAACTCAAGTGAACGTTTTGGGAGCCGAAAACGTTCACCTTGTGAACTAACACCAAAAACACTGTCGAAACACACTCAAATCGGATTGTCCCCATGGTTGCTGCAAAGTCTGCGAAGTCGAATATCGAGCCCAACTCGCCCACGGTGACAGCGTCCCAGGTTCCAGCGAAATTCCCGGCTTGGATTCGGTCCAAAGAACTGTCGGAAGCGAACGACGAGATCGCTTCTCACCTGCCCGACCTTTCCTCAGCCGATTCCGACACGCTGCGAGCACTGACGAAAGCGTGGTTGAAACGAGAACTGGGCTTCATCAGTAACGCTGAATTCTCGGCATCCGGCATCGGAAACCAAATTTTCGGTGACACGCTGGGGTTGGCCGGCCGTCAGAGCGAACTCGGAATCGCCGCGATCCGAAAGAGCGGCATCGATTTGCCGATCCACTTCAGCCGTCTTTGCGAAGCACCGCTGCTGAAGCCCGAACAGGAAGTCATTTTGTTTCGCCGAATGAATTTTCTGTTTCACCAAGCATCCGTGCATCGCAGTTTGTTGAATCCGAACCGCCCGTCGCGAATCCGCTTAGAACTTATCGAGCAGTTGGTCGCGTTGGCCGAATGGCATCGTGATCGAATCGTGGAAGCGAATTTGCGTTTGGTTTTTTCAATCGTCAAGAAGTTCGTCAACCTGAACAACACCTTCGACGATCTACTCAGCGATGGAATTGTCGGGCTGATGCGAGCGGTCGAGAAGTTTGATTACGACCGCGGTTTTCGTTTCAGTACCTATGCGACTCAAGTCGTCCGCCGAAATTCCTACCGCACCGTCGTCACCAACCAAGAAGACCGCCAGAAGACGATCGGTGGTCTTCAAGACATGGAAATCGAAGTCGCCGAGGAAGAGCGTAGCAGCGCGATCAGCGAAAAGCGTTGGCACGAATTGCGGGCTCGTTTGGCAGTGATGTTGAGCGACCTGGACCGCCGCGAAAAGTTCATCATCCGTGCCCGTTTTGCACTCGGTTCGCATCGCCGCGTCCACACGCTGCAATCGCTGGCCGATCGATTGGGAATTTCCAAGGAACGAGTGCGTCAGTTGGAACGACGTGCGATGGAAAAGATGCAGCAAATGGCCGGCGATCCACAATTCGCCGAATTGAGTTAGGAACGTGCGACTTTTTATAGTCGCCTTTCGCTCCGCGAAAGCAGCGGATTCGCTACTTTCGCGGAGCGAAAGGCGACTATAATTTCCCGCTCGTTTCTTAGTCAGCCAACTGTTGGGCGAGCCCACTCGCTACGGCCTACCAAACAACGCGACATCGCGTTAGTTTTTGGGCATGACAACGATCCTAAACGAAGCAGACCAAACTCTTTTCGACTCTGTTTGCGACGACGCTCGCGAGGCGATGTTGTTGCAGACAATCGCGGACACGATGGAATGGGACGGGCAAACTGGTTTGCCGACCAAGGCCGGTGATTACCGGGCCGACCAAGTGTCGATGCTGCGTGGTGAAGTCCATGCCAAGCGAACTGCGTCGAGTTACGGCGATCGGTTAATCCAGTTGGCGGAAACGGTAAAAGATGCTGATCCGCATAGCGACGTCGCCGCAACCGTGATCGAACTGCATCGCGATTATGATCGTAATCGCCGATTGCCAGCGGATTTGGTGCGAGCGACTTCGATGGCGACGGTGCGTGGGCAACAGAAATGGGAAGCGGCTCGCAAGGCCGATGATTTCTCGCTTTTCCGTGATTCGTTGATCGACATTGTGAAGCTGAAACGCGAAGCAGGCGACTGCATCAGCGACGGGACCGATCGATCTTGTTACGAAGCCTTGTTGGACGAATACGAACCGGGCGCAAGAGTCGATCAGTTGCAGGCGACGTTCGATTCGCTGCGCGGCCCATTGGTCGAACTGATCGCCGCGATCAAGGACGCGCCCAAGCAAAGTGACGTGTCGATCCTGCAGCGGTCTTTTCCTATCGACGCTCAACGTGAGTTCAGCAAGAAGGTTTCCGCTGCGATTGGATTTGATTTCCAACGCGGGCGACTCGATGAGACTTCGCATCCGTTCTGCACGACGCTTGGACCAAACGACATTCGCATTCTGACTCGGTTTGAACAGCATTGGTTGCCCGGTGGTTTGTTTGGAACCTTGCACGAAGCCGGGCATGGAATGTACGAACAAGGGTTGCGGGCCGATTGGTTTGGCCTGCCGCCTGGATCTTACGTATCGTTGGGCATGCACGAATCACAGTCGCGTTTGTGGGAAAACCAAGTCGGCCGCAGTCGTGAATTTTGGACATGGTTGCTCGACGATGCCAAGGCAGCGTTTGAGCCATCGATCGATGACGTCGGGCTGGATTCGTTCTACCACGCGGTCAACACGATTCGCCCGAGTCTGATTCGCGTGGAAGCGGACGAGGCGACGTACAACTTGCACATTTTGATTCGGTTTGACCTGGAACGACAGTTGATCGAGCGGCACATCGAAGTCGCGGATTTGCCAGACGCTTGGAACGCCCGCTACGAAAGTGACCTGGGCATCACGCCGCCATCGGATGCGGACGGAGTGTTGCAGGACGTTCATTGGTCGGCCGGTTTGATCGGGTATTTTCCGACTTACACGCTCGGCAACTTGGCGTCGGCTCAGTTGTATGAAGCAGCCGAGCAATCGATCGGTGACTTGCCCGACCAAATCAGCCGCGGCGACTTCGGCCCGCTGGCGGATTGGTTACGAACCAACGTCCATGAAAGTGGACGTTGCTATTCGAGTGACCAATTGATCAAGAAAGTCACCGGTAAGCCTTTGTCCGCCAAACCGCTGATGAATTATCTGACATTAAAGTTGAGTCCGTTGTACGGGTTGGTTTAGGACTCCGAGAGACCGCATTACCCAACGCCGTGAAGGGGTTCTAACTTGTTTAACCGCGTGGGCATCGCCCCGCGCGTCGTGCTGGCTCGAACGCGCGGGGCGATGCCCACGTGGCTAAACGAACTAACACGTGTTTTCCGGGACCAAAACTTTTCACGGCGTTGCGCATTAACCCGTAGCTGATCCCGCCAGGGTTCAGTGCATGATCAGTCCACGATCAGGCTATGCTCGACTGAACCCTGGCGGGATCAGCTACGGGCAGGTTGCCGGCGACGTTCGAGATCGCTTTAAAACAGCTTTTGACTGGTGCGAACTTTTCACCGTCACCAGGAAGTGCCGCATTCTTGCTACAATCCTGTAAAGCAACTCTTCCACTTTTTAGAAGCTGATTCATGAGCGTGATAGCCTGCCCGCGGTGCGATGAAAACGTACGGGTTCCTGAAACCTTGACGATCGGTGGCGGAACAGCGTCGGGCGGATCCGTTCGATGCCCCTGGTGTCTTGAAACGCTTTCAGTTTCGGAAGTCGTGTCCTGTTTGCCGCCGATGCTGGAAATCATTGGGATGGATGACGCAGCCGTTGATAGTTCGGTCGCGGCAGTGGACGGCGAAGAGTTTTCAGCGTTTGAGCCCTTCGGAGAACAGGCCGATCCTGACGAGTACCAATTAGCGGATCCAATCCAGGACGCAGGACCAGCGATTGCACCGGTGGCGAGGCCGGCCGGTGGATCGCGGGGACGGGCGGGATCGAAAAAGGGGTCGGGAATTGGGGGCGTGATCAAGATGGCGTTGGGCGGCGTGATGGCGATTCCGATCGCGGCAGCAATCTTGTCTGTACTTGGGCGTCCGTTGCCAATCGATTTGGGATTCTTTCCGTTCCAAGGTGACGGAACCGGTGTTCGTCAAAACCGAGTCATTACCGCTCCGCCGCGCCCCGACATGGTCGCTCGTGGACCATCGAATGCTTCGTCCGGTTCCTCGACCCGGACGCCGCCGCCTTCTCGCGTGATCGCACCTGCTGTCGATGAAGTTTCAGAGTTGGACTCGGCACAGAATGCTCTGTCGGAAATCCAAGACTCCGCGAGCGTGACCGAATTGCCCACCGGCGGCGGCATCATGAATGCCAAGCCAGAGAAATCGCCATTCGTTGTCCCCGAAACGCTTGTCCCCGAAACGCTGCAGAATCCTGAACCCGTCGTGACTGAAAAACCGGCTGATCAACCACCCTTACTTTCACCCGAGCTGGGCAGAGCGATTTCAAGTGCGAGTGATTCGGTCGCCGAAGCGGTCGGCTTGTTTGAAGTTGATGCGATTGACAAACGAGTCTTTCAAGACGCTTATCGCAAGGTCGCAGAAGTCGCGGCGATGCTTGACGACGACACGGCAAGTCATGAATCCGTCGTCGATCTTATGAAGGCCATTGGATCGTCAAAAAAACTATCATCCATGTACTCGGACGTCGGACCGCGATGGCCGGGCGTTAAGAGCCGAAAGACGAACGGAATTCTGCTGATCGGTGAGTCACAAAAATCCAAGGGTGCTCAGCGAATCGACTTTGGCGATAACCGAGGTTTGGCGGTCCAGTTCGATTCCGATTTGCCCGCGGGACGCATCATCGCGCTCGGACAAATCGCAAAAGCCGGAAAGCCGATCAAATTAATTGCCGTCGAACCGATTGAGCAGTGACAAGACAAGTAGGCCGTGGTGAGAGGTTGTTCGCAAATCGTAGCTGATCCCGCCATGGGACAGTCCACGTTCAGTCCACGTTCAGTCCACGTTCAGTCCATGATCGGGTCAAGCTCGACTGAACCCTGGCGGGACCAGCTACGGGCAGTTCGCAACGCCGTGAAGAGGGAAAATACGGATGAGTTCGTTTAGCCGCGTGGGCATCGCCCCGCGCGTTCGGGTAAGCACGACGCGCGGGGCGATGCCCACGCGGTTAAACAATTTAGGTAACTCTGAGGACCGAAAGTCGAAAATGGAGACCGTGAGTAATGGATGAGATCAACGAACCAGCCGAACCAGACGAACCAGCCGAACCAGACGAACCTGCAATCGATCCTTCCGTCGGTTCAGGGTCGCTCGTCGACACGCTGTTGTACGGAATCTCGTTGCCCGAACGTACCGCTCGAAGTGCTTCGGCGATCGTGGGTGGTTTGATTGGCGAAACGGCGGACCGTTTGATTCCTGCGGCGTTCCGGTCTTCGCGGAGTTACAACGTTTTCATCCAGCAATCGCTCGACATGATGGTTCACGATGTCGGCGGCGTGACGAATCTTAATTTGACTGACGTTGAAAAGGACCAGGACGCGAAACTGGCGCAAAAGGCGGTTGGCGGGTTACTGGACATTGCCGGCGCGGCGACGTTGCACTTGTCGCCGATGACGGTGCTGGCGTTGTTCAACGATCTGGCTTACGGGTCAGGCCACTATCTTGAAAAGTTGAGCGAGGAATTGCGTCGCGAAGGTGTGATCGATGAAACGTCCACGATCGCGCACGCATCGGACCTGATTGACGCTTTGAAAAACACGTCCGATCGTGCAAGCGATGCGATGGAGGTGCCGCCGTTCAGTATTGACGGCTTGCGGCAAACGATCGCGGAGTTGTCCGAAGAAATCGGCAAAGTGGACCCGAGCCGGTTGTTGCCCCAGTCCGAAATCGGTCGTATGTGGACGGAAATGGAGGGAGCTGCGACCGAAGCCGACGCCAGCCTTTGGGACGTCAGTACAACGATGACGATGTTTGCGATGAACCGCGTCAACTTGACGACTCGCGGCGCTCTGTCAACCGTCCGCGTCGCAGGCAACATGTTCGACGAACACATTACTGATCATTATTCCGGCGCGTTAGCTGAAATTAACGAGCACGGTCTCTACGCAACCTTGTCCACCTCGTCAGCACCGTACATTGACGCCGTCTGGCAAAACTTCGACTCCGAACGAGAAACCTGGACCGTCGAATTACTGAGTGGACGGATGATCGGAAAGGCGTGGGATGGGATGCGCGGTTGGTTGGGGAGATAGTGGAGGCTTTTTAATTTGTCGTTAGAAACGAGCGGGAAATTATAGTCGCCTTTCGCTCCGCGAAAGTAGCGAATCCGCTGCTTTCGCGGAGCGAAAGGCGACTATAAAAAGTCGCACGTTCCTTAGTCGTTAGTCATTAGTCATTAGTCATTAGTCATTAGTCATTAGTCATTAGTCATTAGTCATTAGTCATTAGTCATTAGTCATTAGTCATTAGTCATTAGTCATTAGTCATTAGTCATTAGTCATTAGTCATTTGTCATTAGTCATTTGTCATTTGTCATTTGTCATTTGTCATTTTTTTGACAACCAGCCGCGTAAGCAACGCCCAACGCCGTGAAGGGTTTCTAAATTGTTTAACCGCGTGGGCATCGCCCCGCGCGTCCACCCGGAACGAAACGCGCGGGGCGATGCCCACGCGGCTAAACGAACTCATCCGTATTTTCCGGGGACCAAAACTCTTCACGGCGATGGGCAGTGCCCGGCAGCGAAGAGTTGGACTTAGAAATGACAATTGACAATTGAAAAATATCTAATGACAAATCTCTTCTATTCATGAAAATCTACTACACCGACCACTTCGAGCTTCCGCTGCCCGACGGACATCGATTTCCGATGTCGAAGTATCGGTTGTTGCGGAAAGCGGTTGTCGAAAGTGATCGTCTTCGCGGCGATGTGTTGGTGGTGCCCAAGGCGGCGACGGACGAAGATTTGCTGCGATGTCATTCGCCGCGATACGTGGCCGCGGTCAGTCAGGGAAAACTGTCGGCCGCGGAAGTACGTCGGATCGGATTTCCCTGGTCACCAAAAATGGTCCAGCGATCGCGGCGCAGTACCGGTGCAACGATGGCGGCGTCGTTGGCGGCTTTGGCGGATGGCGTTTCCGTCAACCTGGCCGGGGGCACGCATCATGCGATGAAGGATGCTGGCGAAGGGTATTGCGTGTTCAATGATGCAGCGGTCGCGATTCGTTCACTGCAGACAGCGGGAACCATTCAGCGAGCGTGCGTGATCGACTTGGACGTTCACCAAGGCAACGGAACGGCCGAGATCTTTCAGGACGACGCGTCTGTGTTCACCTTGTCGATTCATGGCGAAAAGAATTTCCCGTCGCGTAAAACCGCCAGCGACCTGGACGTCGCCTTGCCCGATGGCACCGACGACGCTGGCTATCTGTCGGCGTTGTCCGATTCGTTGACCAAAGTGTCCGAAGCCGGGCCGATAGATTTGGCAATCTTTTTGGCCGGCGCTGATCCATACTTGGGCGACCGGTTGGGCAGATTGAAACTGACAATGGAGGGCCTGAAACGGCGGGATCAGGCGGTTTTTCAATGGTGTCAGCAAAACCAGACTCCCGTCGCCGTCGCCATGGCTGGCGGATACGCAGAAAACGTCGCCGAAATCGTGCAGATTCACGCCGCGACAGTCGATCTGGCAAGCCAATTCGCTCGGAAACGCCAAGCAAAGTAGCACGATGGCTGTGGCCGTAATTCGCTCCGTTCAATACTGCCTTCCCTTGGGGGCTCACTTAACGCCTTGCAGAGTTTTGGTCCCAGAAAATACGGGTTAGTTCGTTTAACCGCGTGGGCATCGCCCCGCGCGTTTCGCCCCGCATGGACGCGCGGGGCGATGCCCACGCGGTTAAACGAGTTAGAAACCCTTCACGGCGTTGGGGGCTGACCGGTTTCACCTTTGACGGTTATTCGACTAGGATAGACATCGAGGCGATGCCCATTCCCCAGGCACCCCAACCTTTCGATACCGCCTTTTTGGCGAAAGTGCCATGACTTCCATTACCGAACTGCTATCACGCAGCGTTGAAGGGAAACAGCGGAGGAGTGATGGCAAGCAGGTCAGTGGCGGCGAAAAGGACACCGACAAACTCTTTACGTTGATGTACGACGACCTGTGTCGTTTGGCAGGTCGGTTTCTGAAGAATGAACCGATGCGAAATCGGCTCAGCTCATCCTCGCTCGTCCACCAAGCCTATGTGCGAATGGTGGACCAGTCGCGGATCAACTGGCAAGGCAAGACTCACTTCTTCGCCATCGGTGCGACCGTGATGCGACGAATCCTGGTCGATCACGCTCGCAAAGTCCGTTCGCTCAAACGCGGCGGCGGTTGGGAGCGAAAACAGCTCAACGATGAGTTCACTTTCCAGCTCAGTGATGACAACGACGTCGTCGCACTCGATGATCTTCTGGAATCACTCGCGAAGTTGAATCCTCGGCAAGCCAAGATTGTTGAGTATCGATTTTTTGGCGGCATGACGATGCGAGAAATCTCCACCGAAATGAACTTGGGCCTACGCACCGTCGAAAAAGAATGGGCGATGTCGCGAGCTTGGATGCGGCGCGAATTACGCCGCGAAGAAGGCCCGATCGGCGATCATTCCCTGTCCGGGGATAGTCCACCGTCAGAGGAAGCGTAAGGAGTGGACGCGGCGAGATACAATCGCATCCGCGAACTTTTCCTAGCGGTCGAAGAATTGCCTCCGGGGCAACAGGAAGCTTTTCTGCAAGTGCAGACGGCCGGCGACGTGGAATTGTTGGAAGAAGTCGTGTCGCTATTAGCCGAACACGATCCGCAGGCCGCGCAGGTCGAAGGCGAATGTGCTCAACCGGTCAACGTTCCCGATGCACGTCCCGATGCTTCCGCTTCTGCGTCTGACACAAACTCATCAAGCTCATTCAACAAGAACGTTACAAGCACCGGGTCAGCGATCGACTCCAGCCTGGCGACGCCGAAAGTTGGCGGATCATCGCGACAGAAATCGTCGACGCGAAACGGCCTGATCACTCAACAAGGCGCATTGCGCACCCACGCATCTCCGCGTTACAACGACACTCCGCGACCGAACAAAGCTTCATCAACAACGATGCCGATCTGGGCCGAACGCACTCGGCAAAGTCGGCGACGAACGTCTCGATGGTTTTGGTTGGCGGCTCTGTTGCCGACCGCGTTGATCGGATGGTGGACCTACCGCGGCGTTGACGCGGCGATGCAGAGTTCGATCGAAGCGACGCTGGCCAGTGCGGTGGATCACTTGCAGGTCACGACCGATCGCTTTCTGACCGACGAAGCAAAACTGGTCGAATCCTGGGCCAGACAACCTTTGCTGAATCAATCGGTCAACGAATTGGTAGAGCTATCGCGGACGGACCCGCCGATCGAAACGATGCGAACTGCCAAACAGATTGACCGGATCCATGAACAATTGCGAAGGCTATCGGGCAGCGAAGACGTCAAGTTTGTCGTCTGGAATCAATCGTTTCGGATCCTGGCTAGCTGGCAAAGCGATCGAGCGGACGTGGGCAGTCCGGTGCATCCGTCGGGCGCAGCAAATCTGGCTCGCGTGATGGCGGGCGAGACTGTGATCTTTGGCCCCGAACGTTTGACGAACCATAGCAACGGCTTTGTGCCTGAAACCAAGGGGCCCGTCATGGCGGTGATTGTCCCCATCGAAGGCGACGATGGCCGAATTGTAGCTGCGATGTTGGTCAGAGGACTGCAGACGTTCGAACAGTTTGACAGTATTTTTCGACGCATTTGCATCGGGTCATCGCTGGACGCGTATGCGATCAACCGCGACGGATTGATGGTGACAAAGAGTCCGGTTGCGGTGGCAATGGCGACTCAATTTCGCTTCGATTATGCGTCCGACGAAATCGCCGCGAACCTGCGAGTTTCGGATCCTGGATTTAAAATTGCCTCCTACAAATTTGACCATCAGGATGCTGAGGATTCAGAGGCGGCGAATTCGATCGATGTTCGTCGTAGCGTTTGTCCGGTCACCGTTGCGGTCGCCGGTGCCACTAGCGAGATGCAGGATGTTCGCACGGTTCCCTACGTCAATTATGCCGGTGAACAAGTCGTCGGGGCTTGGCGTTGGTTGTCGCCTTGGCAGATCGGCATCATCGTTGAACAGGATGCAGCGGTCGCGTTCGGTCCCTCTCGGTTGGTCCGATTCAGTTTCTTGTTACTGGGCAGCCTGTTGTCGGTGACCGCGTTTTTGGCCGCGGCAAAATTGGCCCGAACGTCCACCGCCGAACACGCCGCGATCCACCCACTGTCTCGCTACGAAGTGCTCAGCGAATTGGGCAGCGGCGGAATGGGCGTGGTTTACCGCGGCCGTCACCTTCAATTGGGACGCGATGTGGCGCTAAAACTTTTACGAGGCGATCGTCACAGCGAAGATGATCGAAAGAGGTTTGACCGCGAAGCCAAGTTGGCGGCGTCGCTGAAGAATCCGCACAGCGTGATGATTTACGATTACGGACACAGCCCACAAGGCGAAGCGTTCTGTGTGATGCAGTTGTTGCAAGGATTGACGTTGCAAGAAGTCGTCGCCCGCGGCGGTTACCAACCAGTCGGACGTGTGCTGACGATCCTAAGACAAATCTGCGACGCGCTGGCCGAAGCACACGGCATGAACTTGCTGCACCGCGACATCAAGCCGCAAAACGTGATGCTGTCGTTGGATCCGTCGGTCGGCGATTGGGTGGTCGTGTTTGATTACGGATTAGCAAAGCCATTGGAACCGGACGCAAACGTCTATCAAACGTCCGAAACAATTTGGTCCGGCACACCGATGTACATGGCACCGGAACGTTTCCGCGAACCGACAAAGTTGGACCCACGCAGCGATCTGTACTCGATCGGCTGCATCGCCTACTACCTGTTGGCCGGCCGACCACCGTTCATTGAATCGCAACCCGAATCGCTGTTCAGTTTAATCCTAAGCGAACAGCCCATCGGTATCGCAATCCACCGCGGCGAGGAGATCGCAGCCGAGGTGTCGGCGATGGTAATGAAGTGCATGGCAAAGAAGGTGGAAGACCGCTACAAGACCGTCGCCGAATTGGCACGCGAGATCGACCGCTTGCGTTTGGATCACGATTGGTCGGTCGATCAAGCGAAGGTTTGGTGGAGCCATCATGGGGGCGAATAGATGACAAATGACGATTGACAAATAACTAATGACAAATTTTGTCACGCTGGATTTCTCATTAATTATTTGTCAATCCTCATTTGTCATCTGTCATTTGTCATTTGTCATTTTTGCCTGCGGAAACGGCGGAACAATAGGTGGCATAGGCTTCCAGCCTGTGATCGTGGCTACTCAGTCATCATGGGGGAGAATAGATGACAAATGACGATTGACAAATAACTAATGACAAATTTTGTTACGCTGGATTTTTCATTAATTATTTGTCAATCGTCATTTCCAGCCTCTATGATCCCGACGTTCCTTAGACCAGCGCTCACTCCACCATCGCCTTAAACTCATCCTCAGTCAAAACCTTGACCCCCAATTCCTTCGCCTTGGCAAGCTTACTGCCCGCCTTCTCGCCGGCGACCAGGTAATCCGTCTTCTTGCTGATGCTTCCTGACGCTCGGCCACCGAAGCTTTGAATTAGTTTTTTGATCTCGTCGCGTTTGTAGTGCTTTAGCGTTCCGGTAACCACGATCGCTTTGCCCGCGATTGGGTGGCCGTCGTCGGGACGTTCTGCTTTGGGCTCCGTCAGTTTGACGCCTGCGTCGGCGAACTGCATCATCAACTCGCGACCGAAATCGCTGGCGAAAAATTCGTGGACACTGATCGCGATCGCTTCGCCGATCTCGTGAACCTCGGCCAGGTCTTCTACCGATGCATTGGATAGTTCTGGCACGGAACCATATTCCTGCGTCAGCACCGATGCGACTCTTGGGCCGACATGGCGAATGCTGATCGACGACAACACGCGTGCCAGACCACGACTGCGACTTTCGTCGATGCCTTTGATCAGCTTTTCAGCGTTCGCGTTGCCGAACGCAACCTCGATCATCGCACCGTCCTTGCCTTTGCGTTTTTTGGGCCAGACCAAATCGCTGACTTGTTGCGACGTCAAACGGTACAAATCAGCGTACCCGCGAACCAAGTCATGGCTAATCAACAGATCAACCACCTCTTCGCCCAAACCGTCAATATCCATCCCTGGACGGCTGCCGAAATAGATCAAACGCTGGCGTAGTTGAGCGGGACAGGACGGGCTGGGACAACGGATATAGACGCCGCCTTCGTCGCGAACCAGTGGCGTGTTGCACTGAGGACACTGGGTTGGAAATTCCCACTTCGGCGGGTCGCCTTTGCGAAAGTGCTTTTCGACTCGCACGACCTTGGGGATGATCTTCCCCGCTTTTTCAACGACGACCGTGTCGCCCTCACGAACGTCCAACCGCTCGATCTCGTCCGCATTGTGCAGCGACGCTCGGGACACCGTCGTGTCGGCAATGTCCACTGGCGTCAGGTGGGCGACCGGGGTGATCGTGCCGGTTTTTCCCACCTGAACCGAAATCGATTCCAGTTTTGTGACTGCTTCGTAGCGTTCAAACTTGTAGGCGATCAACCAGCGCGGACTCTTGCTGCGGATGCCCAGTTTTTCACGCTGCGCAAAATCGTTGACCTTAAACACGATGCCATCAACCTCGAACGGCAAGTCCGGCATCTCTTCTTCTAATAACGCCACCGCATCGAGTGCCGCCTTGGAATTTTTCAACAGTTGCACATGCGGTGTCGGTGGAATGCCCAACGCACCGACTTCGTCAAGAAACTCGATGTGGTTGGTTGCCTTTAGGCCTTGCGTTTCACCTACGCCATGACAAAAGAAACGCAGGTTCCGCTCGGCCGCGATCGCGGGATCCAGCAAACGGATCGTGCCGGCGGTCACGTTGCGAGTGTTCTTGTAGGCTTCGCCGCCATCGGCCGTGGTCCGCAGATTCAAATCGGCCAAGTCTGAATTGGTCATGTAGACTTCGCCACGCACTTCCAAAATCGCCGGCGCGTCGTCGGTCGCGGTCTTTAGCGGCAAGTCGCGAATCGTGCGAATGTTATGCGTGATGTCATCGCCCACCGATCCGTTGCCACGCGTCAGTGCCATTTGCATCGTGCCGGACTCGTAACGAATTGATGCCGCGACTCCGTCGATTTTGTATTCCATCACCCATTCAATGGGCTCGTCATCGGTACTGGTTTCGCGAAGCAGTTTTTCGGTACGGTCAAAGTAGGCGGTCAATTCTTCGCGGCTGTAGGTGTTGTCGATCGACAACATCGGCACCGAATGCGAAACTTGATTCAGGTGGGCAACCGGTGCGTCGCCAACACGCATGGTCGGCGAATCGGGCGACTGGAGTTGCGGATGCTGGTCTTCCAACTGTTTCAGTTCGCCGAGCAACCGGTCATATTCCAGGTCAGAAACCGCCGGAGTGGCTTCGATGTAGTAGAGATGATCGAGCCGCCGGATTTCGCGACGTAGTTCTTCGATTCGCTGGGCAGGCTTGGACGATGGTTGGTCGGAATCTGAGGGCATGATGCGAATCGCGGGAAAGACGGACGGTGGTCGGGTCGTATGGATGAATCAGGTTGGGCCGGTTTAATGAAATTGAGGGACCAAACACAAGGGATAACGGGGCAGCACGGCGGCTACAAAAATGTGGTCGCAATGATTAGATTACCATGTTTGCTTCCCAAAGAACGACCGCCTATTCCCGTGATCTCGTGCCAGACTTAAACCCCAGCCATCTGAAAAAAGTAGACGTTTCCATGGACCTGGAGGTCAAGGATGCGCAGTTGATCTTTAATTCAGCGTGGAAGGAACTGGAAGCCGAATTGGGACGCCCTAATATGCGTTTCCCCAAAGAACTGATCTTGTTGGGTGGTGCGCCCGGTTCGGGTAAGGGAACCAACACCGACTTCATCCGTCAAGTTCGTGACATTTCGGCTGCACCGATCGTCGTCAGCGAGCTACTGGATACACCGGAGGCTCAGGCGATCAAGGCAAGCGGCGGCATGGTTGGCGACCGCGAAGTCGTCAAACTGGTCTTTCAAAAGCTGTTGCAGCCCGAACATCGCGACGGAGCGATCTTGGACGGGTTCCCGCGGACGAAGGTGCAGGTCGAGTGTTTGAAAATGCTGTACGACGCGATGATCCAATTGCGTCGCGAGTATGCTGATTCACCCGAATTGGTTCACTTCAAGCAACCCACCTTTCATATCATGGTGTTGTTCGTTGACGAAGCCGAAGCGATCGCGCGGCAATTGAAACGTGGCCGGCAAACGATCGCCCACAATGAAGAGGTCAATAAAACTGGCGTCGGGCAATTGTGGGAAGAACGTCCGACCGATTTTAACGAAGATCTTGCTCGAAACCGTTACCGCGTTTTCAAAGAGAAGACCTACGACGCGCTGGTTTCGCTGAAGCAGATTTTTCACTACCACTTCATCAACGCGCAAGCGTCGCTCGATGTGGTGCAGGCGAACATTCTGGACGAATTGGAATACCAGAGTTCGTTGGAATTGGATCCAAAGACGTTTCACACACTGCGAAAGATCAAGTTGGCCAGCGAGATTGTCCAGCACGCGCGGCGTGACCTCGTTCGCCGGTTGGATCAATACGAAATGGAGCAGCCGGGTGTGTTCCATCAGGTCGTCGATCTGATCGAGCTAAAGATGATGCCGATCGTTCTACGTCACGCCATTTCCGGTTACGCCAACATCAATTCCGAAGATCCGATTTGGGAAGAACCCGACGCGTTGGCAATGTTGATCGACGTATTTTCCGAACGCGGGTTCCAAGCCAGCGTCGATTTGACACGCCACAACGTGCCGATTCGTTTCGATTTGAAAACCGGTGACATCGAATACAACCAAAAGAAGGTCTACCGAATTCGAATCCTGTTCAAAGGCAGCATCATTCGACGGGGCTAGGGGAGTGATTAGCTGTTAGCGATTAGCTGGGCAGGCTGTTGTGAGCTGTGAAACATTGTGGCAACGGCACATTCTCCTGATCGCAAGTATGTAGGCCGTAGCGAGCCAAAGCGAGTTACGGCAATTTGCGCACCGCCGTAACTCGCTATGGCTCGCTACGGCCTACTTTCTGTGAAACATT